>NZ_JBEAHX010000009.1:0-164533 GCF_040062145.1 Klebsiella sp. JN_Kp121 | reverse complement strand
CTTATCCGGGCTACCGTTCTGATGAAGCCCCGGCAGTGGGTTGCGCAGAACCGTAGCCCTGCTAAGCGCAGCGCGAGCAGGGAAATCCCCGGATAGCGGCTTGCGCCTTATCCGGGCTACCGTTCTGATGAAGCCCCGGCAGTGGGTTGCGCAGAACCGTAACCCTGCTAAGCGCAGCGCGAGCAGGGAAATCCCCGGATAGCGGCTTACGCCTTATCCGGGCTACCGTTTCCATACTCTGTTTACTATAAAAAAGCCGGCGCTCAGCGCCGGCTTTTCATTGACCGCTTACGCAATCAGGCATTGGTCGCCGGTTTTTGCTCGACGGATTTACTGTTCTCCAGCATACGGCGCACCGGCACAATCAGCACACACAACACCGCAGCGCAGATCAGCAGCGCCGTCGAGCAGCGGGCGAACAGATCCGGCAGCATATCCAGCTGGTCGGCCTTCACGTGGCCGCCAATCAGCCCCGCCGCCAGGTTACCCAGCGCGCTGGCGCAGAACCACAGCCCCATCATCTGGCCGCGCATTCTTTCCGGCGCCAGTAGGGTCATAGTTGCCAGGCCTATCGGGCTCAGACACAGTTCGCCCAGCGTCAGCATCAGAATGCTGCCCACCAGCCACAGCGGCGATACGCCGGCGCCGCCGTTGCTCAGCACGTTCTGCGCCGCCAGCATCATCAGGCCGAAGCCCGCCGCCGCGCACAGAATCCCGATAACAAACTTGGTGATGCTGCTCGGGCGCACGTTTTTGCGCGCCATTGCCGGCCATGCCCAGCTAAATACCGGCGCCAACAGGATGATAAACAGGGCGTTAATCGACTGGAACCACACCGCCGGGATTTCGAAATCGCCAATCATGCGGTTGGTGTAGTCGTTCGCAAACAGGTTAAAGGAGGTCGGTTTCTGTTCGAAGGCTGACCAGAAGAAGGCGGCGGAAACCAGCAGAATAAAGCAGACCAGCAGACGCGCGCGCTCTTTACGGTTAAGTCCCGCAAAAACGAACAGGTAGATGAAATAGAGCACCACCGACGCGGCAATCACGTACACCAGCATGCTGGCGACCGCCACCGGGTTAATGACTATCACCCCTTGAGCAATCAGCGTAATCACCACCGCCACGCCGACCGCCAGCGCCAGCAGCCAGGCGCCAACGCCGTTTTTCTTCGCCACAGGACTATTCCAGGTAGAGTCGAGACCCACTTCGCTGTCGTAGCGTTTCATTGCCGGGACCGCGAAAAGGCGGAAAATCACCAGCGCCACCAGCATACCGATACCACCGATGCCGAAGCCCCAGTGCCAGCCGTGGGATTTAATCAGCCAGCCGGAAATCAGCGGCGCGATAAACGACCCCATATTGATACCCATATAGAACAGCGAGAAACCGCCATCGCGACGGCTATCGCCTTTCTTATACAGCGTACCGACCATCACCGAGATGCAGGTTTTAAACAGGCCGGAACCGAGCACGATAAACATCAGCCCGATAAAGAACAGGTTGTTGCCCATAAACGCTGACAGCGCAATCGACAGATGGCCCAGCGCGATCAGAATCGAGCCATACCACACCGCTTTCTGCTGGCCGAGCCAGTTGTCCGCCAACCAGCCGCCCGGCAGCGCCGCCAGATACATGGCGCCGGCGAAGATGCCGACGATGGCCGACGCGTTCTCACGGGCTAAGCCCATACCGCCGTCATAGACGGTGGCCGCCATGAACAGGATCAGTAACGGACGAATGCCATAAAACGAGAATCGCTCCCACATTTCGGTGAAGAACAGCGATCCCAGAGGGTAAGGGTGACCAAAGAAGGTCCGGCTTTCATTTTTGTTAACAGAGGAATGCATAACTTCTCCCAATAAGGCGATCTTAGCGCTTTGTCATGCCGAAAAGCGTATTGACCATTTTTTCTACCTGCCTATCATTCACACAGGCGTTAATTTTATTTAACCATTTGATAACCAGACGGTGGTTTTGTCTAGCCCCTGAGCGATATCTTTTAGATGAAAACTCGACCAGGCTCTCTTTTCCCAGATTTTATGTTGGCAACAAAGGGATAATGATTGACAGCATTTTTTCGTACTACAGGAACCTCTTAATCCTTAATAAACATAATGTTAAGAGGATAGAAGTCAGAAAGGCCCGAGTATACGACATAATTCCGTCATATGGCTGAAATAACGCAATGATTAACCGGTCATTATTCTTTTTAACCACATTGCAACACAATATATTTACACAAAGACAACAAACCAGTGAATAATGTTGGATAAGATCAAAATACCAGCCATTGATATCATAATGAGAGGCTATTAGTGATCGGCGTCACAGATTAAGTCTAAGCCGGATATAGAATATGCCATACCTTCAGTCAATCATTTGAAAGGTGTATATCATGGAAAACAATAACAGGATGATGCCACACATAAGGCGGACAACGCATATTATGATGTTTGCTCACCGTAACAGCTTCGATTTTCATTTCTTTAATGCCCGGTAGTCTTCCGACTACGGGCGCTTCAGCATACAGGTCTTCCTGCATCTTTTGTTGTTAATACAGGCACTCGCCTGTAGCTAACCGCGCTCGCCCTAATAAATCCTGCTATTTACCAGCCACCGGACTGGTAGGGTTTATTGCATCTCAAAAGGTACTCTACTGATATTTATTATATCAGCGGCAGACTATTACCTTTTGTCCGGCGTAATCAATTTCTCATTCGAGAAATTGAGGGCCTGCTATTATCTGAAAATAAAGAGATAACAATGACTGATTTAAAAATTGCCGTTAGCCGTACATGTCCAAACTGTTTTTCTACCCAGCGTAATATTGTCAATACTAGCGAAACCAACTTTATTGATGTGGCCGCGGTAGTATTAACCCTGGAAGATATCGAATGCGGTAAACTCGATGAGTTAAAGGCCACCGGCTATAACATCCCGGTATTTATCGCTATTAATAAAGAAGAGGTTGTCCCGGCCGAGTATATGGCTTCGGTGCAGGGGGTATTTGAACACGACGAAACCCGCAACGACTTCTACGGCCGCCAGCTGGAAGCCGCTGCGCATAAATATGAAACCGAGCTGCGTCCGCCATTTTTTAGCGCGCTGGTCGATTACGTCAAACAGGGCAACAGCGCCTTTGACTGCCCGGGGCATCAGGGGGGTGAATTCTTCCGCCGTCATCCGGCCGGTAATCAGTTCGTCGAGTATTTCGGCGAGACGCTGTTCCGCTCCGACCTGTGCAACGCCGACGTCGCCATGGGTGACCTGCTGATCCACGAAGGGGCGCCATGTATTGCCCAACAGCATGCGGCAAAAGTCTTTAACGCCGATAAAACCTACTTCGTGCTCAACGGTACCTCCTCTTCTAACAAAGTGGTGCTCAACGCGCTGCTGACCCCGGGCGACCTGGTACTGTTCGACCGTAACAACCATAAATCCAATCACCACGGCGCGCTGCTGCAGGCCGGGGCGACACCGGTCTATCTGGAAACCGCACGTAACCCGTATGGTTTTATCGGCGGTATCGACGCCCACTGTTTCGAGGAGCGCTATCTGCGCGAGCTGGTCGGAGAAGTGGCGCCGAATCGGAAACAGGATGCCCGCCCGTTCCGCCTGGCGGTGATCCAGTTAGGTACCTACGACGGCACCATTTATAACGCTCGTCAGGTGGTCGATAAAATTGGTCATCTGTGCGATTACATCCTGTTTGACTCCGCGTGGGTCGGCTATGAACAGTTCATTCCGATGATGGCTGATTGTTCGCCGCTGCTGCTGGAGCTGAACGAAAACGATCCGGGCATTCTGGTAACCCAGTCGGTGCACAAACAGCAGGCCGGTTTCTCCCAGACCTCGCAAATCCATAAAAAAGACAGCCATATCAAAGGGCAACAGCGCTATGTTCCGCATAAACGTCTGAATAACGCCTTTATGATGCACGCCTCCACCAGCCCGTTCTATCCGCTGTTTGCCGCGCTGGATATCAACGCCAAAATGCATGAAGGCGAGAGCGGCCGCAACATGTGGATGGACTGCGTAATGAACGGCATCAAGGCGCGTAAGCTGATCCTTGAAAGCTGTAAGCACATCCGTCCGTTTGTGCCAAAAATGGTCGATGGTAAACCATGGCAGTCATATGAAACCGCGCAAATCGCCGTTGACCTGCGCTTCTTCGAGTTTGGCCCAGGAGAACGCTGGCACGCCTTTGACGGTTATGCCGAGCATCAGTACTTCGTCGATCCGTGCAAACTTCTGCTGACCACCCCGGGGATCAATACCGCCAGCGGCGAATATGACGCCTTCGGCGTACCGGCCACCATTCTCGCCAACTTCCTGCGTGAAAACGGCGTGGTACCGGAAAAATGCGATCTTAACTCCATTCTGTTCCTGCTGACCCCGGCGGAAGATATGGCCAAACTGCAGCAGCTGGTCGCCCTGCTGGCGCGCTTCGATAAGCTGCTCGACGCCGATGCGCCGCTGCAGGAGGTTCTGCCGTCTATCTACAGCCAGCACAAAGAGCGTTATGCCGGTTATACCCTGCGTCAGCTGTGTCAGGAAATGCATGATCTGTATGCCCGTCACAACGTCAAACAGCTGCAAAAAGAGATGTTCCGTAAAGATCACTTCCCGCGGGTGGTGATGAACCCGCAAGAGGCTAACTACGCCTATCTGCGCGGCCAGGTCGATCTGGTGCCGCTGCCGCAAGCCGAAGGCCGCGTGGCCGCTGAAGGCGCCCTGCCTTACCCGCCGGGAGTGCTGTGTGTAGTTCCGGGCGAAGTCTGGGGCGGCGCGGTGCTGCAGTACTTCACCGCACTGGAAGAAGGGATCAACCTGCTGCCGGGCTTCGCGCCGGAACTGCAGGGGGTTTATATCCAGGAGCACGATGGCCGTAAACAGGTCTGGTGCTATGTCATCGCGGAAAGCGAGAAACAAAGCGCGCTGCTGAAAGGGGAAACTGTATGAGCAAATCCAGTAACAAGATGGGAGTGGTACAGCTCACCATCTTAACCATGGTCAACATGATGGGCTCCGGCATCATCATGCTGCCCACCAAGCTGGCGGAGGTGGGGACTATCTCCATCATCTCCTGGCTGGTGACGGCGGTAGGATCGATGGCGCTGGCGTGGGCCTTCGCCAAATGCGGGATGTTTAGCCGTAAATCAGGCGGGATGGGCGGTTACGCCGAGTACGCGTTCGGCAAGTCTGGCAACTTTATGGCCAACTATACCTACGGCGTCTCGCTGCTGATCGCCAACGTCGCTATCGCTATCTCCGCGGTGGGTTATGGCACCGAGCTGTTCGGCGCCACCCTGTCACCGGTGCAGATTGGCCTGGCGACTATCGGGGTGCTGTGGATCTGTACCGTAGCCAACTTCGGCGGCGCGCGCATTACCGGCCAGATCAGTAGCATCACCGTATGGGGGGTCATCATTCCGGTTGTCGGCCTGTGCGTCATCGGCTGGTTCTGGTTTAGCCCGACGATGTACGTCGAGTCCTGGAACCCGCACCACGTACCGTTCTTCGGCGCCGTTGGTTCGTCAATCGCCATGACGCTGTGGGCCTTCCTCGGTCTGGAATCCGCTTGCGCCAACACCGATGTGGTCGAAAACCCGGAACGTAACGTGCCGATCGCCGTACTCGGCGGTACCCTCGGCGCGGCGGTTATCTATATCGTTTCGACCAACGTCATCGCCGGGATCGTGCCGAACATGGACCTGGCTAACTCCACGGCGCCGTTTGGCCTGGCGTTTGCCCAAATGTTCACGCCTGGCGTAGGTAAAGTGATTATGGGGCTGATGGTGATGTCCTGCTGCGGTTCACTGCTCGGCTGGCAGTTCACCATCGCGCAGGTCTTTAAATCATCGTCTGACGAAGGTTACTTCCCGAAAATCTTCTCCCGCGTCTCGGCTTCCGGCGCGCCGATTCAGGGGATGCTGACCATCGTTATCCTGCAAACCGGCTTGTCGCTGATGACCATTAGCCCGTCGTTGAGCAACCAGTTCAACGTGCTGGTTAACCTGGCGGTGGTGACTAACATCATCCCGTACATTCTGTCGATGGCGGCGCTGGCGATTATCCAGAAAATGGCCAATGTGGAACCGGGCAAAGCGCGATCCACCAACGTGATTGCCTTTATCGGCGCGGTATACAGCTTCTATGCGCTGTACTCCTCCGGCGAAGAGGCGATGCTCTACGGCGCGATCGTGACCTTTATGGGCTGGACGCTGTACGGCCTGGTATCACCGCGTTTTGAGATGAAAAACAAACACAGCTAATGCTGAAGCCGGCGGCGCGTCTGTCGCCGCCGGCGCTATCCGTGGCCGCTATTTGATATAGGAATCCAGCACCTTCAGCACCACGTCCAAATCCTCTTCACGTTTCACTTCATCGCCTTCATGAACGATATGTTCCGTCAGATGGCCCTTGATCACTTCACGCATTAGCCCGTTTACCGCTCCGCGAATAGCGGCAATTTGCTGCAGCACGGCGGCGCATTCGTGCGGCTCATCCAGCATCTTTTTCAGCGCGCTCACCTGCCCCTCAATCTTGCTGGCTCTGGCCTGCAGCTTCTTTTTATCCCGAATCGTATGCGACACGTTAACCTCACTGGCGAACTCAATGCCTCAATTATAGGTTTGTAATCTACTGGGGGGTAGTATCTTATACTGGGGGGGAGTAGAATCCCGTTCACCAACGACAACCAACTCTCTTCTTATGAACGAATTCTTACCTTTACTTCAGCAGGGCAATGCCTGGTTTTTCATTCCCAGCGCCATTCTGTTAGGCGCGCTACATGGCCTGGAACCGGGCCATTCAAAGACCATGATGGCGGCGTTCATCATCGCCATTAAAGGCACGGTACGTCAGGCGGTGATGCTGGGCCTCGCCGCGACGATTTCACATACCGCCATCGTCTGGCTGATCGCCTTTGGCGGCATGTATTTTAGCCAGAAATTTACCGCCGAAGCGGCTGAACCCTGGCTGCAGCTGGTTTCCGCGTTCATCATTCTCGGTACCGCAATATGGATGTTCTGGCGCACCTGGCGCGGTGAACGTAACTGGCTGCAGGCCATGCAGGATCGGGATGCGCATCATCATGATGATGAAACCCAGATCGTCGACACTGGCCACGGTAAAATCGCCCTTTCCATCTTCGAAGAAGGAGAACCGCCGCGCTGGCGCATACGCACGCTAAGTGGCAACCGATGGGCCGCTGGCGATGTCTCACTGGCGACACGGCGCAGCGGGAGCAGCTTCGCGCAGATGTTCTCTTTTGTTGATAAAGGCGATTATTTAGAATCCGCGCAGACCATCCCGGAACCGCATGACTTTAACGTACGCCTGACGCTCGGCCACCAGCGCCATACCCACGATTATGATCTGGCGTTTCATGAACATCATCATCATGAACTGGATGGTCTTGAGGAAGGAAGTCAGGCCTATCAGGACGCCCACGAGCGGGCCCATGCAAACGATATTCAACGTCGTTTCGACGGCCGGGAGGTCACCAACTGGCAGATCTTACTGTTCGGCCTGACCGGTGGATTGATCCCCTGCCCGGCGGCGATCACCGTACTGCTTATCTGCATCCAGCTCAAAGCCCTGACCTTAGGTGCGACGCTGGTCCTCTCATTCAGCATCGGCCTCGCGCTGACGCTGGTCACCGTCGGCGTTGGCGCGGCGGTAAGCGTTCGCCAGGTGGCCAAACGCTGGAGTGGTTTTAACACGCTCGCCCGACGGGCCCCCTACTTTTCCAGCGTGCTAATCGGGGCGGTGGGGATCTATATGGCGATCCACGGCTATCTCGGCGTGAGAGGTTAATTTGAGATGAATTCAGCGCCGCGTGAGGATGCGCGGCCTGACATTTCTGGGGAAGGTTAGCAGCCCTTCAACATGCTACAGTTGGCGCTGGATGTATTTACTTCAGGAATGACTTGATGTCCGAGTTCCAGCGCCCACAGCTGACGTTGCCCAACGGAGCCGATAAACTGCTGCTCCACTCCTGCTGCGCCCCCTGCTCCGGGGAAGTAATGGAGGCGATTCAGGCTTCCGGTATCGACTACACCATTTTCTTCTATAACCCCAACATTCATCCGCAGAAAGAGTATGAAATCCGCAAGGAAGAGAATATTCGTTTTGCGCACAAACACGGTGTACCGTTTATCGATGCCGATTATGACACCGATAACTGGTTCGCGCGGGCCAGGGGGATGGAATGGGAACCCGAGCGCGGCGTGCGCTGCACGATGTGCTTTGATATGCGCTTCGAACGCACCGCGCTCTATGCCTACGAGCACGGCTTTAGCGTTATCAGCAGTTCGCTGGGAATTTCACGCTGGAAGAACATGCAGCAAATCAACGACTGCGGCGAGCGCGCCGCCGGGCATTATCCAGGCATGGTCTACTGGGATTATAACTGGCGTAAACAGGGCGGATCCTCGCGGATGATCGATATCAGTAAGCGCGAGCGCTTTTACCAGCAGGAGTATTGCGGCTGCGTCTACTCGCTACGCGATAGCAATCTGCACCGTAAATCCCAGGGCCGACCGCTAATTAAGATCGGCAAGCTCTATTATGGCGATGAAGGTGAATAGCTGAAGAAAAGGGAATGATGTGGATAAATAACGGGCCAGCAAAGGTCCGTTGTTTAATAACTTCACATAAATTTCATACTCTATTTCCTGGCACAATCTTACGGATGAGATAGTTCAACCCCAAGGTCACAATCATCATCAACGTCAGCAAAACCCACAAGAAAGAGGGGTCGGCATCCCCATCGGCAAAACCCAAACCGGTGCTGTTCAAGAAATCGTTGCTAGTCCGGGATAAATAATCTAACAGCCCACCCAACGGGAAGAGAACGATGAAAAAAGAAGTTAATAAACAGAAAAATCTTATGCGCATTTCATTTCCTGGCGATCAATTAAGGTTAGTAATATAATCACTTTCCGCACCGAGTTAATCTAATAGCTGTACATAATGACAGCGCGATCTTAAAGTCAATATCCAAACTACGATATCGTCACGCATTGAATACTCAAATAGTAACTAACGCAGAAGTATGAACAATCATTGACACCCAAAATCTTAACCAGACGAGTGTTGCAATTTTATTTGCTGGCGGGAGACCCGATTTAGTAAGTAAAATGCGATTGTTTTAGTGAACATAACCGTATTGAGGCATTTGATGCCGATCGCGATAAAAAACACTCCTAAAATAGCACCGAGGAGATCGCCCGCATCATTACCTCCCCCCATAATGAAAGTAATAACAGTGAATAATAAAAATGCTATTGCAATGATTCCTGTCCCAGTAATGACACATAAAAGAGATTTCAGACCTATCAATCGGCCTCGTGCAGTAAGAAACGCCGGAATACAAATCAATATGCTATATACCCCCCCCGTGGGGAAAACTGCAGCCAGTATAGCATAATCAGGCCATCCATTAAGTCTGAAAATAATTTCCCACACGGTAATTTGCGGCATAATAAAGCAAAAAACAGCAAATAGTATTCCGCCCACCATTGGAATACTGAGCGTATGTCCCCCGACTCTTGCTCCTACATATTCGGTCAATCGTTGCTTAACCATCTCAAGTTGTCGGGGACTCATTGACGCAAGATTTTTTTCCACATCAATATTTAACACAAGGCTGTTTTTTATATGCTCAATCATTATGCCAACCAGATTTTATGTTAATGAAAAGGATTGTATTATCCCTATCACATATTGTCCTGTTTTTTTTAGATTGTGTGGATTTCTAACAGTTCCGGAAATGCCGCTCCCGGCAAATGCTGATGAATTAACAATCACTTGCATCAACTCCCTTTGTAGAGTTCGTTGTAATACTTCAGATGGAAATCGTTTAGGATAATGCCCCATTTCTATAGCAGCTTTTATACCAGAGTTAGATATTCCCGGATTTTCATTACGAATGATTTCATAAGTAAGCCGCTTACGCTCAACCCTACTTAGGCCTCTTAGCCATGATAAAGCTTCTGCTGAAGATATTTTTTTCATCGTTTTCCACACTTCGATAGATTTCGCTAACCCAGCCCCGGCACCTGCAAGAGAAATGATATCAAGGATGGTAGTCGTAGTAAGATACCAATCCTGCGAATCAAGCCATGCTAAACGCTCTTCCCTACCTCTGCTTATTGTCCATAACCTTCCCGCACCGATAAAACATTGCCCAACGGTAGCTACGCCGCTGGCAGCAATAACTCCGGCTACCAGCACCGATGCTCCTGCCGTAAGGGGAAGTATCGCCGTTCCAGTAAGCACAAGGGCTAATGTGATTGCAGCCGCTCCGCATGAAAGTGCCGTTGATGTAATTTCGGTGGCCAGTGATGGTGCCTGAAGTGTCTTAACAATAGCTTTTGTGGAACTTTCTTGTGAGATATCGCAAACCTTTGTGACAATAACATGACTTGCTATGCTTTGGACCGAATTGGCAATCCGCCGGGAAGGTCTTACCAACCATTGGCTCACACCATTAGAATAAATAATACCAACTCGATTGAAATTCCGCGAACAGTCCAATTGTTTTGCTAGATCATGAAAATTAAAATCAACTGGACCTGGCCCTCCCCATGTTGCTGGTCTATCAAAAGGAGAGATATTGTGGAGGCCATCATGGCCAAAATAATATTCAACCATTGCATAAATCCTTTTTTAGCTTTAACTTACCCCCAAGAAAATGGTGGCATAAAATCCAACAAAACCAATACCACACCTACTAAATTTAGCCCACCAATAAACATGCCTATTACCAACCTCTTCAATATGTTATTAATTGAAGTATTAAAAAGCCCCCACTCTTTAAAGTAAATATCTATACTATTACAGAGCACTATCTTGAGAAGTTAAATGGTAACCAACTCCTGAGTTGTGAACAATCTTAGCGCACCTAAATGTTTTCCTAAAAACTCCCAAAAACCAAAGCATATTACATAAAGACGTAACAAAACTCAGAGGAGGCTTGCTTATTTTTCCTCTCAGTAAATTAGTGCCATGCGTCCATTAAACCAATATCTCTGGAATTATTACTCGAATCACTAACACTTTTAAGCAATACGCCATAATCCGTCCTATTTCCGCTAAGGATTATGGCGTTTGCGCTGATTAAAGAACCATATTCACCGGCGGTACCGCGCTTTTATCGATCTGTTTACTTAAGGCCTCCAGCGCGGACTGATACGGGCATAACGTGCCCACGCTGGTCTGCTGGCAATCAGGCTGACGCCACTCCTGTTGCAACATCGGGTGCTGTTGATCCGGCATCTGCAGGCGTCGCAGGTCGTCCAGGCTTTGCGCCTGGAAATAGACGCGCAGATAACGTTCGCCATTTTTGCTGTTGCGCCAGCGCTCTATCACCAGACTGCTGCCCGGCGGAATATTGCCCCGGCTGTAACCGGGCAGTTGCCAGCTAAAATTCATCAGCGTGCGCACCATCGCGATATTGGTGTCATGAGCCACCAGCAGCAGCCAGCGTACGTGCGGCGTGGCGTCCGCTTTCACTCCGTCCAGCATCGCGTTGAGCAGCACCGAGCCGCGCTTTTGCGCGGTGTACAGCACGTCATTACTGAGATCGTAGTTTGCCGTTAACAGCGGCAGAATGGCTGTGATCTGGCTGGCATGAGTAATCTTCCCCCATGCCAACTGGCTTAAGGGCAGGTTTTCACTCCAGCCCAGACGCAGCGTTTCAACCATATTGGCCATCACGCTGAGCCCGCTTATGGTGGTTTTACCGCTTTGGTTTTGCTCCACCTGCCAGGGCTTATCAAAAATGGGGCACGGTTTATCCTGTTGGCAAACCGCGGCTTTTAATAACTGGATCGTCGGCGCCAGCGCCTGCCGACGCTTAGCCAGATCGCCGGCTTTCGCCTTCACTGCCGCCAACTGGCGGACGGGATCGGTTTGCGTAGCCGTAAACTTGTCGGTCTGGAACAGCGGGTCAGCATCGCCGCTGACATAATGAATCGCCACGCCGCAGCCGGGGAATGCCCCATCTACCAACGCCTGTGCGGTTGCCCGGGTACGCTGTAGCGGGCTGGCGCGAACATAAATATCCTCCGCGCTGGGACACTGCCCCTGCAGCAGGCCAAGCTGGCGATAATGCTGCCCTTCCGCGCGCCCTTTATTGGCGACCGCCGCATAGCCATGTCCGGTCAGTTCCCCATCGTGGGTGGTCCATTCGGTCCATGGACGCTGGGTCGCGGCTTCAATGGCTTCACGATTGCCGGGCGTTGGCGGACGAATGCCGTGGCGGCTTAACTCCACCACTTTTTCCAGTTGCCAGTTCGCCGCGACGGCGGATTGCATCGCCAGCAGCGGCAGCGCACAGGCAATAAACAGGCGTAAAAGGCCCTGATGTCTTGCAGGCATCATAAAATCTTCCTTATCGATTAATCAGTTATGAGGAGAATGAAGTCTGCCGTTCGACGGCATGGCGTCGGGCGACGATGGCGGCGGTGGTAAAACAGAGTAACGCGGAACCCAATCCGGTGCCTATCCAGAACAACGCCAGCGTGCTGAAATCATAAAGCGTTTTCCCGTTTTCGAGGATCGCGGTTTTATCGATAATGATCCCGGTCAGAAATTCGCCCAACCCCGCCCCGGCATAGCTGGCAATACCAATGGTTCCCAGCGCTGCCCCCGCCGCTTTGCGTGAAGAGATATCGACGGCGATCAATCCTCCGAGGAAACAGGTTAACGCGCCGATGGTCGCGCCGAAGACGATCATCGCCAGGATGTCGGTGTAGTAATTATGCGGCGACCAGAGCATTAAGGCGAAACCCGCGGTGTTCAGCAGGCTGATAAACCCGGCCATGACGCTGCGATTGCGCGGGAAAAAGCGGTCAGAGAGCATGCCGGCGATGATGGTCCCGGCGATACCGGCGATCGCGTTAACGCCGATGATGCCTGAAGCCTCAAGGGTGGAATAGGCTTTATCCTGCTCCAGAAAGAAGATCCCCCACGAGTTCACCGCATAACGGTCGATATACATAAATGCCGATGCCAGCGCCAGCGTCCACAGCGCCGGGTTACGCAATGCCAGCAGTTGGTTTTTGAACACCGATCCCCGCGCTTCAGTCTCTTCCTGCGGTTCATCACGAATCACGTTAATGGAGGGAAAGCCGCTGCTCTGTGGCGAATCGCGCATAAACAGCAGCAACAGCACCACGCCAGTGGCGCCGAGCGCAGCCGTGGAGAGGTAACCCATTTGCCAGCCAAAACCCGCGATCACTGCGGCGATCACCATGTAGGTCATGGCCTCGCCGATGTTATGCGCCGTCGACCAGATGGCGTAAAACGTTCCCCGCTCTTTAAAGCCGTACCAGCGCGCCAGCGAAACCGCACAAGGACCGACGCCCATCGACTGCGCCCAGCCGTTAATCCCCCAAAAGATAGCCAGCAGCATGGCATTGGTGGTCATGCCCATCAGCAGGTTCATCCCGGCGCTGAGCAATAGCCCAAGGCTCATGTAACGCACCACGTTGGCATGATCGGCGATAAAACCGTTAACCAGTTTGCCGATGGCGTAGCTAAAGAATAACGTCGAGCCAATCATTCCCAACTCCGTTGGGGTAATGCCTAATTCCACCAGCGCGCTTTTCGCCACGGTGAACGATAAGCGGCAGACGTAGAACGTCACGTAGGCCAGGGTCATAGCAATAAACGTTTGCCAACGTACCCGGCGAAAACGTTTTTCATCAAACGCGGCGCCCGCTTGCGGCGGCGACGCCCGGAAAAAATGAATAATTCCAGACATAATAGTTTCTCCGACGGTCGGAGGCTTGACTGATTGATGTGCTTCGTCCGTGAGGGTCGTTATCGTTACTGTGTAGGGTACATAATCAGAAACAGCCCGAACCTGTAAGGGTTAATGTAATGGTTGAAGAATCATATTTTTGAGTTGGGGATACAGCGTTTGGCTGGCCAGCAGGAGGGGATTACCATGGCGAATCCCCTCCTGCGCCAGAAAGTCGTTGGCGACGCCCCCCGCTTCGCGCATCAACACCAGACCGGGTAAGGCATCCCACGGGTTCATGTGCGGTTCATAGTAGCCAATCAGGCGCCCGGCGGCCGCCCATGCGCTCATCAACGCGCCGGAGCCATTGCGGATGAACATGCCGCCATCGCTGAGCAGCGCGTCAAGAAAAGGCAGGAATTGCGCCGGCGTCACCCGATGTGACGTTCCGACGCCCATCACCCCTTCTTTGACCGTTGCTGCGGGATGTGGGCGAATTGGCGTCTCATTGAGCCAGGCGCCATGGCCCCGTAGCGCGTGGAACAGTTCACGATGATTGGGATCGTAGACGACGCCAACCACCGGCTCGCCGTCAACGACGATCGCCAGCGACAAGCACCAGGTATGCAGCCCATTCAAAAAACAGCTGGTGCCATCAATGGGATCAACCACCCATAGCACCCTGGCGTCCGGCATCTGCGTACCGCTCTCTTCGCCGAGAAAACCATCCTCCGCAAACGCGTCAGTAATGCGCTGCTTAACAAAGGCCTCTACGCGTTTATCGGCCACGCTCACCACGTCCTGTAGGTCATTGCCCTTATGCTCTACCGCCAGCGCCTCGCGCTGCTGATAGTATTCGAAAGCCAGCTCGGCACCCGCTTTCGCCAGCTCGCAGGCCAGGCGATAGCGGGTCTGTAGCGCAGAGGAATGCAGTGATGTCATCATTTACTCCTTTTGCACACGTGTGCAATTTTATTTAAAAAAGCCCCGAAGAGCGCAGTGAGTGTGGATGTATTTTAGCGATAATTCTGTGATCGATTCATCATAAAATGAATTTTTCATTTAGCGCTATTACGAATTATTAATTTCACAGCGACTTCGCGGTGACGTGAAGGTTGATTGAATTTGGCGATCCGGCTAACCAGCATCTCCACCGCGTGATAAGCCAACAGGGTGGTGTCCTGCTGGATAGTGGTAAGTTGATAAGGCTGCCACTCCGCCTGGGGAATATCGTCGAAGCCAATAATTGCCGGCAGGACGGCCGCTGGATTATCCGCTCGTAGCCCATCCATCGCCCCAATCGCCAGCATATCGGTGGCGCAAAACAGCGCCTGCAATCCTGGCCTTTCCGCGGCGAGCCGGCGAGCGGCCGCAAAACCGGACTGATAACCGCCCGTTTCGCAGAAATGCGCCGTGACAGCCAGCCCGCTGGCATGGTGAATAAACCCCTCGTAGCGCTGCCGGGTGCTGAAATTGTCACGATTTTCGCCAATAAAACCGACGTCCCGGCACTGGCCTGCGTGTAACAGCTCAGCGGCCAGTTTCCCGCCGAGCGCGTTATCGCTGCTGACGCGGTCGCAACCGGGAAGTTCAGCATGACGGTTGATAAGCGTAACGGGAATTTTTCGCGCAAGATACTCCTCAGCCAGCTCCAGCGGCGGCGCGCCGGAGGTGATAATGACGCCAGCGACGTGATAGCTGAGAAGATGTTTTAGCGAAGGAGCTAACTGCTGCGGATCATCGGCGTTCATCAACAATGGCATAAATCCATGCAGCGCCAGCTGGTGGATCAGCGGCGCCAGCAGCTTACTGCGAAAAGGGTTATCGAACCCTGAAGTGATGATGCCGATAAAGTTGCTGCTGCCGGTGTTCATCGTACGGGCGATGATATTAACCTGGTAGCCCAGGGTTTCCGCGGCGGCCTGCACTTTGGCGCGGGTTTTCGGCGACACCGAGGCCCCAGGCGTGAAAGCGCGGGAGACGGCTGAACGGGAAACGCCGGCGAGTTTCGCCACGTCTTCTGCTTTAATCCATTTTTTATCATTCATCGCTTTGATTTTTCAGTGAAATCCATCAGGCATAGAGGTTTCGCTCAACACATTACCCTCGTCACGCTGAAGGCAATGTATCCCGAGATCACTCGTGCTTCCACTATACCCTGAATCGGGTTGGTAATGCCGGCCAACCAGCGCAGATAATGACATTTTTTATTATCACGTTAACTGAACAGAAGTATAAACTTTTCGTGATATTGTTTCTTTCGTTCGCGCACCAATTATAATTATTATCATGATACTTAATGAAGAAATTAAAAAGCGGTTAAAGAAAAAACGTAACCAACTAAATCACAATGATTTTATTATAAACAATAATTTCCAGAAGCAATATCTTTGCAGCACAAAAAGATATAAAGGCAGCATTCAGATATCAACACCCCCTATATTCTCACGATATTAAACGTGTTGCGTGCGATATATCACGCGTGACGTGAAATAAAACTTAACGATGGAAACGTCTATGTCAAAACTGGATTTCCGATCCCCAAATACCTGGCGCGCGCTGGCGTCGATCGCGGTCATCGTCGGGGCAACGGCAGCGGCATTCGCCTGGACCTCTGGTTGGCTGGGCTCGCGAACCACCAGCCAGTCATTAGTCCCCGATCCAGACAAGCCGTTTCCTGCCGGGTTTCGCCGGGCGCACGGCAAAGGGATCTGTTTTAGCGGGACGTTCGAACCAGCCGCTCCAGACGTTTCTTATTCCACCGCGCGGCTCTTTTCACAGTCGGAAACCCCCGTTGTCGGGCGATTCTCCATTGGCGCAGGTAATCCACACGCGGCTGATAACTCAACGAAAACCCTGAGCATGGCGCTGCTACTGAAAACGGACGATAAACAGCAATGGCGCATGGCAATGAACAACGAGCCCTACTTCGCCACCCGAAACCCGGAGGGCTTTCTTGCCATGAAGAAGGCCACCGCCGTCGACCCGGCCACCGGTAAGCCCGATCCGCAGCGTCTCGCGGCATTTTTACAGGACTACCCGGAAGCCAGTAAATATTTGCAGTGGGCGGCGCAAAAGCCAGCGCTAGGCGGCTTTGCCGGGGCGACATTTTATAGTATTAACGCATTCTATCTCGTGAACGCCGACCGCCAGCGCCAGCCCGTACGCTGGTTGATGCGGCCGCACGATCCATTTGTCTCTATCGCTGATGAACAGCGACAGAAAGCCGACCATAACTTCCTGTTCGAACAATTACAGCAGCGACTTTCTCAGCATCCTATTTACTGGGATTTGGTATTGCAACTCGCCCAAGCTGGCGACGCGGTGGATGACCCTTCGCAGCCATGGCCAAACGATCGCCAGCAGGTCGTCGCCGGTACGCTCAAAGTCACCCAACTCGTCGCCCAAGCCGAAGGCGCCTGCCGTGACGTTAACTTTGATCCTTCCATCGTGCCCGCTGGAGTAGAGGTCTCTAACGATCCCGTCTTAAATGCGCGCTCTGGCGCCTATTCGCATTCCTGGAGCCGTCGCGAACGGGAAATTGGCTATGGCAAAGCAACCGAAGCCGTGCAAAAAACGGAGGTTAAATGAACTCTAATCACCACAAGCAGGCGCGCGCGCCGCAGCATTTCAACCCTCTGGCGAGATATCTGCATTGGCTGATGGCAATCATGATCCTGACCATGCTGTTCATCGGCGCAGCTATGATGACTTCATTACACCATCGCATTTGGTTGGTGGATGTACATCGACCACTGGGGATCGCTATTTTGCTGCTGGCGCTCATCCGCCTGGCCAACCGGTTTTATAGCCGGCAGCCACCTCTTCCTGCGGAGCTCTCACGCTGGCAGGTGCGGGCGGCAAAAGCGTCGCACTGGGCGCTATACGCGCTGATGCTGGCAATGCCATTGCTTGGCTGGGCGCAACTGTCGGCAGCGGGCGTTCCGATTGTTATGTTTGAAGGACTTAACCTTCCGGCCATTACCCCGACTAGCCCGCTGCTTTTTGCCTGGTTTCACGATGCCCATCGCCTGCTAGCTAAACTGCTCTTTGCGGTGGTGTTGCTACATCTCTCTGCGGCATTAGTGCACGCATGGATATTCCGCGACGGCGTGTTTGCCAGCATGGCGAAAAGTACCAGCCGGTCAAGTAAACCACCTGTAGAGCGGTGAAACTTAATAATTAGGTACGTTGAAGCAAAAATAAGGGGATTTTGCCCCTTATTTTTTGCATCCGAAAAATCAGCAGCCACTCACTGTAGCGCTCGCCTATAAAAATTAGCCCTCCCGTTATTTATTACACAATCACCACTAACCTTGATGATTAAATAAAAAAGGGGACGGAGTGAATTACCTAATCACTGTTCAAAAAATATACCGAAATTAATATATATTCGCGCATATCATTTTCAAAAAATGATGTAGATCATATTCCCACCCCTGCCCTGTGAAAAAATGCGTTTAATAACCAAGTAAGCATTTACTTAATACAGAGGGGATATATATGGGAAGCGTCAGCGCGGGTACTGCGCAAAAAATGGGGTTAACGGCACTAACCCTTGTGACCGCATCAAATATGATGGGTTCCGGTGTTTTTATGTTGCCGACCAATCTCGCCGGAGTGGGATATATTTCACTATGGGGATGGTTGTTTACTATTATTGGCGTAATTGCGTTGGCGTTGGTTTTCGCTAAAACCAGCCTCATTACCCCTCGCGCGGGAGGGATCGTGGCCTATGCCAGCGATGCGTTTGGCCCTTTCATCGGTTTTCAGACGACGATTTGCTACTGGATCAGCGCCTGGATTGGCAACGTCGCGCTCCTCGTCGCCGGGGTCGGCTATCTGAGTTACTTCTTCCCGGCGCTGCATAATCCGGTTTACGGTTGTATCACCGCTATCGCTATTCTGTGGGCATTTATTGCCTTAGGCAGCCTGGGGGCTAAAACGGCCGGGCGCGCACAGTCCTTCACCGCCAGTTGCATGCTGGTCGTCGTACTGGGTGTGGGCATTGTCGGCTGGTTCTGGTTTGACCCGAAAATGTTCTCTGAAGTCTACAACGGGACGGGCAACAGCGACAGCTCAGCGATCGTCTCCGCGGCCTCCATTGCGCTGTGGGGTTTCTTAGGGGTGGAATCCGCCGTGGTTTCCAGCGGACAGGTGGAAAATCCTGAACGCACGGTACCTCGCGCTACCGTATATGGTCTGCTGATTGCCTCCGTATGTTACGTCGGTAGCTGTACCGTTATCATGGGCCTGGTTCCCCACGCCGAACTGGTCAAATCTGCCGCCCCATTCGCCGATGCGGCACGCTATATGTTTGGTGATATGGCCGGCAACATCGCCTCCGCGCTGAGTATTATCGCTTGTTTTGGCTCCATTTCCGGCTGGTTGATTCTACAGTCAGAAGGGCCGCGGGCCGGGGCGAAACAGGGGTTATTTCCGCAGATTTTCGCCGAGACCAATAAAAATGATGTCCCGATGAAAGGTCTGATTATTTCTGGCGTGCTGATGAGTCTGGTGCTGTTACTGACGGCTTCCCCCGATCTCGCCAAACAGTTCCAGGTGGTGATTCTGATGTCGGTATTTGCCTCCCTGCTGCCTTATATGTATGCCATTATCGCGCTACCTATCATCATGGTTTCTAAAAAGCTCAACCGTGGACGTGGTTTTATGTTTTATTGCGTCCTGACTGTCATCGGTATGATTTACAGTATATTCGCCCTGCTCGGTTCAGGTACCGATTCCATTTTCTGGGGCACAATTATGATGATGGTAACCATTCCTCTGTTTTCTTTTGTCGCGGCCGGACGTAATAAAAAAGGCCAGGATATTCTTTACCTTCAAAAATAATATTTTATTCACCAACATAAATATGGAGATTCATATGTCTTTATCTATTGCCGATCAAAATAAACTCGATGCATTTTGGTCATACTGTGTAAAAAATCGCTACTTTAATATTGGCTACCCTGAATCTGCTGATTTTGATTACACCATGCTGGAGCGTTTTCTGCGTTTCTCAATTAATAACTGTGGTGACTGGGGGGAGTACTGTAACTATTTACTCAACTCTTTCGACTTTGAAAAAGAAGTCATGGAGTATTTCTCCGGCATATTTAAAATCCCCTTTGCGGAAAGCTGGGGCTATGTCACCAACGGCGGCACAGAAAGTAATATGTTTGGTTGCTATCTGGGAAGAGAACTGTTCCCGGAAGGCACGCTCTACTATTCAAAAGATACTCACTATTCCGTCGCCAAAATCGTCAAACTGCTGCGTATCAAATCGCAACTGGTGGAATCTCAGCCAGACGGAGAAATGGATTATGACGATTTGATCAATAAAATCAGGACCTCAGGCGAACGCCATCCCATCATTTTCGCCAATATTGGCACAACGGTACGCGGGGCTGTTGATAATATCGCTGAGATACAGAAACGTATCGCTGCGCTGGGGATCCCACGTGAAGATTATTATCTACACGCGGATGCCGCGCTAAGCGGCATGATCTTGCCTTTCGTGGAGGATCCACAACCGTTTACCTTCGCGGATGGTATCGATTCGATTGGCGTTTCCGGACACAAAATGATCGGCTCTCCGATTCCATGCGGCATTGTGGTAGCCAAGAAAGCCAACGTCGACCGTATCAGCGTAGAGATCGACTACATCTCCGCCCACGATAAAACGATTTCAGGGTCACGCAACGGTCATACCCCTTTGATGATGTGGGCCGCCGTTCGCAGCCATACCGATGCCGAATGGCATCGCCGCATTGGTCACAGCCTCAACATGGCGAAATACGCCGTGGATCGCTTTAAAGCAGCAGGTATTGACGCGCTGTGCCACAAAAACTCCATCACGGTGGTCTTTCCGAAGCCTTCTGAATGGGTATGGAAGAAACACTGCCTGGCAACGTCCGGCAACGTAGCCCATCTGATCACCACCGCTCACCACCTGGACAGTTCCCGGATTGATGCGCTGATCGATGACGTGATTGCCGACCTGGCGCAACGGGCGGCATAAGAGTGGGCAGCGGCAAACTGCCACTGCCCGCTGGACAATCTGGTGGGTTGCAGCGCCAACCGGAACCCACCAGACCTGCACAGTATATGGGAATTTCGCATCAGGAGTCATAAACGATGAGTGCAAAGTTAAAAGCCATACGTGGTATGCGCGACGTACTGCCCGCCGAAACGCCAATCTGGCAGTGGCTTGAAAATAAATTCCGGCGTCTGACCTACCGTTATGGTTACCAGGAGATCCGCTTACCCCTGCTGGAACCGGTCGCCTTATTCGAACGTGCTGTTGGCGAAGCCACAGATATCGTTGCCAAAGAAATGTACAACTTTACGGATAAAAGCGGCGAACAGATTACGCTGCGGCCCGAGGGGACCAGCGGCTGTATGCGTGCGGTACTGGAAAATAATCTGTGTTACAACAAAACCCAGCGCCTGTGGTATCAGGGCCCGATGTTTCGCTATGAACGCCCGCAGAAGGGACGGCTGCGTCAGTTCACGCAGTTCGGTGCTGAAGCCTTCGGCATGGCCGGGCCGGACGTCGATGCTGAAATGATTTTTATGGTTCGTGATTTGTTCCAGGAGCTGGGCCTGACCCCGCATGTCAGGCTGGAAATTAATTCTCTGGGCACGCCGGATGAACGGCGGGCCCATAAAGCCGCCCTTGTTGACTGGTTTAATGCTCATCGTGAGCAACTGGATGAAGATAGCCTCAAACGGCTGGAAACCAACCCATTGCGCATCCTCGACAGCAAAAATCCGACCATGCAGCCCATGCTGGAACAGGCGCCGCGATTGCTGGATTACCTGTTCGAAGACTCCCGTCACCATTTTTCGCTGCTCTGCGAACTGCTCGATAAGGCCGACATCCCCTACACCATCAATCCGCGTCTGGTGCGCGGGCTGGATTACTACACCCGCACCGTGTTTGAGTGGGTGACTGACGAACTGGGCTCGCAGGGTACCGTCTGCGGTGGCGGCCGCTACGACGGCCTGGCGGAGTTATTCAATCCGAAGGCGTTGCCGGCCTGCGGTTTTGCCATCGGTATCGAGCGCCTGCTGTTACTGATTCAGACCGTCAGCCAGAAAGATAATCCGTTGTGGCATTTTCACCCTGACGTGGTCATTACCAGTGAATGTCAGGATGATGGCCTGCGGGCCCAGATGCTGGCGGAGCTACTGCGCCAGCGTATTGAAAAGTTAAGCGTGATGGTGGATTGCAGCGGCAACAAACTTAAACGCCAGCATCAGACCGCCCTGCAAAGTCAGTGTCGCGCGATAATCACGCTGAATACCGACAATGAGATACGGCTGTGGGACCTCGCCAGCTCCCGTCAAATGACGCTCGAAGAGAAAGCGCTCATTGACTGGCTGCAACATCACTGCCAGTAAACACGTCCAGATTGGGTACCGTGCGGCAGGACGGTACTCGTCCCGGCGCTAATCCCGCCTTCAGCATTTCACCCTGACACACAGCGAGATCCTTAAGCAGAGAACCGTGGACATGCCGAGAAAAAACAGATTATTTATTCCGGGGATGCCGCATCTGGCGCAGCTTCGCGGGCATAATGGCGAGGAGTTATTCCGCCACGAGGAGGATTACTCTGCCTTCGAACGGTGTATGCAAGACGCGGCGCAACGTTACGCCGTGTCTATCCATAGTTGGTCACTTGCCGTCCCACGTATCCTGCTGCTGGTCAGCGCTCCGGATAAACAGGCGCTGAGCCGTTTTATTCAGCATATCGGACGCAGCTATGTGCCTTATTACAATCGTCGTTACCAACGGCATGGCGCATTGTGGGACAGCCGCTACTTATGCAGTCCCCTGGAACCAGAAACCTATTTCCTGGCCGTGAAGCGCTTTATTGAATGTGACGAGGACGGGAGCCCGGGGTGCCATAGTCACGGTAATCAGCCTTCAGGTTTGATAGTCCCCCATCCTGTCTGGCTCAAGCTCGGTGAGAATGAGCAACAGCGACAGGCCCACTTCCAGGAGTTCTGCCGGCAACCGGTAAATCGGGCGCTGGTGACCAGGATTCGCCATGCACTGGCGCAAAATTGCCTGCTCGCCTCGCCAGCGTTGAGCCAGCAACTTGAAGCCCAGATGGAAAGGCCGCTGCGGGCACGACATTGCGGCCGCCCGCGTAAATATGAATCCTCTCCATCAGAACAGTGGACCTGGCTGGAACTTCAGGCTGAACAGTTTCTGCGCCAGCATGGCTATCAACAAATCAGGTTACCCTTACTTGAACATACATCGCTATTCGCCCCAGGCGGCCCGGTGATGGCCGACAAGGGAAAATTACGTGGCGATGGGACAACCGGATGTCTGCGCCTGATGGCCGATAACCCTCATACCGCAGTAATGAGCCGGATTTGGTATTCGGGCGCCATGTTCCGTCAACGCTCCCTGGATGGAGATATCCGGCAAAATCATCAAATTGGCGTCGAAGCCTTCGGCATGCCGGGGGTTGATATCGAACTTGAGCATCTGGTTATGCAGGCGGTTTTCTTCAGGCGTATTGGCCTCGGTGAAATGGCGGAACTGCATATTAATATGCTGGGTGACGAGGCCTCGCTGGCGGCTTTCCGCCGGGCGTTGCGCGATTACTATCAGCCCATCTCGCGTTTGCTGAACCCGGAGCAGCAGCACTGGCTGGAGAAACATCCGGAGTGGTTGATCCATCATGAGGATATCCTTCTTCAGCGTCTTGCTCCTGCGGCGCCCTGCCTGGCGGATTTTATTACCGTTGACTCCCGTCATCGATTCCAGCGCCTTCAGCACGCCCTGACCCAAGCCGGTATTGCCTGGCAATACGATCCTGCGCTGTTTCCCGCCAATGACTATTGTCAGTTGGTCTTTGAATGGCGCAGCATTGCCATGGAGCGCGAGTTAATCATCAGCCGTGGCGGCCGATACGACGCCTGCGCCAGTCGTATTGCTGAAAAACCGGTTTCCGCCTGCGGCTTTGCATTCATGATGGAGCCGATTGTCACTCTGCTCGGTTATCGTCCCCAACCCGCCAGAGCGCATCCGCCGACCGACATTGTGATTATTGCAGGCCAGCCTCGCGTGGCTGCTAAGGCAGTGCTGCTCGGGCGTAGCCTGCGTCAGCAATTTCCCTATTTAAGCATCATCAACGACTGCTCCCCCCAACGAATCAGCACCCGCTATAAAAATTCCAGACGCCTGGGGGCGAGATTTATTCTTGAAATCGAAGGCGACGGAGAAACGGTTATCCTCTCTGATTCACGGGACCATCGGATTAAGATTTGCACGCTTGATAACATCACCGATCGGCTCGCGCAGGTCGTTCTGTCTCAGTGATGAACGCAGGCCGATAAGAGGATATGTTTATCTCACTCCATTATTTGATTAAAAGGACGTCGCGCATCCTGCAGCCATGGAATACGCCTATCATTCGGGTATACCAGACAAAAGCGTGTCGCCAGACGATGCGCCTCGGCCAGGTCTCGCTGCTGTAACGCCAGCAAGATCTGCGTGAAGGAGACATTCGGGTCCGGTTGAACACGCACATAGTCAGGCGCCCAGCGGCGAACGGCTGCCAGCCAACGCTCATCACGGGTACGTTGATATTGTTGTAGATACCCCATCTGGACATCAAACCGGTAGCGGGTGGCAAGCAGCCAGCCTCCCACAGGGAGAGATTCGGCCAGACGCCACTGTGTTGATTGTCGCTCCGCCAGCGTCAGTTGCTGTTGCGTATGCAGCGTGAGAAACAACAATGGAGTGATGACAGCAACCGCGATCAATGCCACAGCGCGCAACAGCGACGCCAGGGTGAGCGGCAGCCGGGCCGCTTTTCGCCGGCAGTCTGCGCAACGAAGCAACAAAATCAGCAGTAGCCAATGTGGCGTTGACTGCCTGACGGGGTATTCCGTCAGCATATGGATAACCACGGGTAGCGCCGCCACCAGGCAGGCGCGATGCCAGCGATTGCCGTACAGCCAGAGCCATAAACCACTCGCCATAAAGCAAAGCGCCCCCAGCAGTCCAACCAGCCCTCCCTCCACCAGCCACAGCGCCAGTTCGTTATGCGGATGCGAGATGCTGCTCAGCCCCAACGGCCCCGCGCGTTCAAGAAACACGCCGGCGAAACTGCCCACGCCCCATCCGGTCCACGGACGCTCGGCAAATAATGCCAGCGATGCTTTCAACACCGTCCAGCGCACCTGGGAGGTCGTCAGGTGATTAATCGTCACCACCGACAAGAAATGGCGAGCAAGTGCGCCCGCTATCATGCCTATCGCCAGCGGCAGCAGGAGTAACAGCAGCGTACGGCGCTGCGCAGGAAAAACCGCCAGCAGCAAGACCTCGCCTACCGCCACAGACAGGTAACCGGTTTGCGACTGAGACTCATGCAGTACAAATCCCATTATCACCAGAGCAATCCCGATGATAATCCGATATCCGCCACGTAGCCGTAAAAAAAGCAATGCTGACAGCAGCACGCCACACGCCGTGAAGCTGGCCATCAGATTAACCTGCTGAAAAATACCGTAGGGGCGTGTACCGCGCCGCCAGGCAAACTCCCAGTAATTCACCCCCGGCCAATGCCAGTATTGATAGGTAAACGCCAGACATTCGAGGACGCACGCGCCCCAGAGCAGAGCCAGCAGTACTGTCAGCGTGTTTGTCGTAAGCGGAATTTGCAACGTCGCCAAATAGACAAGCACGCCTCCCAGCAACGCCCCCGCGACCAGCAGCGCCTCGGACCGCCAAACCTCAGGCGTCAACAGACAAAGCAACGTCAGAATGAGCGCCCCCATCGTAAACCCCGCGGCGGGTATAGTTATCCGCCAGCGTTGACGAGGTACCAGCATCAATGCGCTAGCTGCCAGCACAACGGCATAAATCCAGGCCGTTATATTTAGCGGCAACGACAAACCGCTACCGCCGTTATTCGGCCAGTAGAGATGCATTGCCCCACCCCAGAAAAACAGACTGACAACCAGCAATACTTTCTGCGCCGGCAGCGGCGCAATACGATGCAATGCGTTCATCATGCTACTGGTAGTTCAGCGTCCAGGTCCCGCTGGCGCTGAAGGGGCCGTATTCGAGAGTCTGATTTTTTAACGCCGACGGTTCCGCCGCGACCCATGCCAAAAAGTTCAGCGTCATCGAGCCTTCAGTAATCTCTTTGACTGACGTGCTTTCATCAAGGCGGATTGCTGTACCATCCTCTTCGCTCATTCCGATGCCGATTCCGGAGGCGCCTTGTTCACTGCTATCCAGCGCCAGATGATCCGCCAGCTCCGCATCTTCACTTCCGCTGAAAGTGACCGAGATCCCGCGAAAAACCTCCGGGTTGCAGTCGCGTAACTCAATGCTGAATTTTTTCGGCTTACTGCGCCCCGAGAGATAAAGGTCCTGGGTCGCGATTTGCCCGAAATCGACCTCGATTTTGTCGCCTCCTGGCGCAAGGCTGCAGGCCAGCGCTCGAATGGTGCCGTGAAAATACATATCGCCGCCGACCAGCTTAGTGTCGGCCTGCGCCAAGCCGCCAAGCAGTAGCGCGCTGGTGGCGATTAACAGCGTAAATCTCATGGCATCCCCCTACTGAAACTGCGCGACAACGGTGGCGGAGGCTTCAAACTCACCTTCTTTGACGCTTCCCACGCCCGGTTTGGCCACCGGCGCGGCGGTAAGATTCCAGTCGCCCTGATTCTGGTAAAAACCCTTCACGTTGTAGAACTGATTGGGCACGACGGTGCCGCCGCTCGCGTCTTTAATCACAATGCCGAGATCGTCGCGTTTTTGGCCGCCGCTTAGCGTGCCGAGGAGATGATCGTTAAATCCCGCCGTGCCTGACGCCGTGGTAGTTTGTACGCCAAGATTAATGTTCAACGCGCCCTGATCGAAGCTCCCCCCCTCGCAGACCACATGAATGGGGATCGACTTGCTGTAGTTGGTGCCGTTGAGCCGGGCGGCGGAGCCTGGCAGATCGCCAAATTCAATGCTGATTTTGTCTCCGCGATTAAAGATGCATTTGTCCGGCACGGTAATGAGCCCGGATTTAATGACCACACGGGAAATTGGCGTTGTCGGCGTAGGGCCAGCGCTGCCCAGACGTCCAGCAACCTCCACCAGCGACTGAGAAGTGATATTGATGCCGTTAATAATGGGTTTAGTGACAATAAACGTCACTTTCCCTTTAGAGCCACTTTCAATGTTAGTGGCTCGCTCGTAGCCTTTGCGCTTTTTGCAGTTATGGTCGTTGTAGCGATTCGAAAAGTTGGTGAACGGCGCCTGAACGTAGTCGTTATACCGCCCGGCGACCCATACCTTCACTTCCACATCCAGGTAATCATTCAGACGAAAACGGTTCGCTCCCTGATTAGAGGGCGGCATGGTGGTCGTGGTGGTGTAGTAAATCGGCTGGCGCGAGATGTCGGCCTGCTCACAATGAAAATCCACGACATACCAACTGCCCAAATTCCAGGTGAACGGATCCGTTCTGCCGCCCTCGTGGTTTTTGCTGACATCCAGTGAGTTCAGTTCAATATCGTACTGATGCGGCGATCCGCCCTGAGGTTCTCCCTCACCGAGAGTAAATGCCTGCCCGGCCAGCGGACAGCCAGCCAGGACGACCCACAGCAGCGCTTTGTGCAATACGCTCATAGATACTCCAGCTTAAGTCTGACCAGACCGTTAAATTCGCCAGCGGTCACCTCCTGCCCAAAAGATTCCAGCGCGGCAAGAAAGTGAATCGCGTTATCGCCCGGCTTGAGGATCCACATGCGTTGCGGTTGATTCAGGTGGATCAACTGGTTGCGTTCGGTCAGTAGCCGAATGCCCGCGCCGCGCACATCGCCGCGAATCCGCCCAAGATCGCTGTTTTCCGGCGCACTTTCGGCCATCAGTGTCATCGAAACGCCACGCTCCACCGTACTGTGCGACAGCTCAGGGAGCTCGCTGGTCTGCCCAGGAAAGTCCTTTAACGTGTGCCCGGAGCCTTTTAAGCAGCCATTCAGGTGCAGCGTCACCAATACCGGATCGCTGCGATCGCCGCTCTGGCGAAAGCGGCTGGCGGAAATATCACCGAGATCGATGGTCTGATCGCGTGAAGCCATATCCAGCACGCACGGCGAAACGAATACCCGACCGTGAAAGCGGACGTTGCCATACTCGCCGGAAACGTTGCTCATATCATGGCGGCCGCTTGTGGCCTGAACCGAGCAGGCCATGCCTGCCATCAGCAGAGCGCAAAGCATCTTTTTCATTTACGAGTCCTTTACCGGGGCTGTTGCTCCATCGGCAATGCTTTACACACATTGCCTGTGCAGCTGAATTTCAATTCAGGGTGACCGCCAAAATCGTTCACGTACATCATGCTGAACTGGCTGACGCTGGCGTCCGAGACGTTGAAATCGAGAGAGGATTTTGGCGGGATCATAATCCCCGGGAAATCAGTCAGTCTGCCGCCGCCCTGGGCTTCAGGTTTGCGGCTTAAGCCGATTAAGGTGACGAAGTATGGCGTTGGGTTATCCACGGTCCAGCGCTGACCCTGCTTGTGAAAGATCAGTTGGTTTTGCCACACCGCCCCCGGCGTTTCCGGCACGATAGCTGTCGGCCGATAGAACAATTTGATCCGCGACTGCATCGCCAGCTGCAGCACGTTCGGCTTATCCGGTTTTGGCGGAATTTCACGCACGTTCAGGTAGAACAGACTCTCGCGATCCTGTGGCAACGCGTTAACTCCGCTGGTTTTCGTCACGCGGGCGATTCCCTTCTGCCCACCGTTAATCCGTTGCAGCGGCGGTAAGACCATTAATGGCGAGGTAATTTTTGTTCCGTGGGCGTCCTCTACCCACGACTGAGCCAGAAATGGAATGCTCGGGCTGGTGTTGGTTAAGTTCGCACTTACCGAGCGAGCATCACCGGTGATAATCATGCGTGTACGGTCGAGCGCAATACCCGCCCACGAAGCATTGATCTGGGCAATAAAAAACAGGCCACAGGCGACGGGTTTAAGCCAACGGCGCGCGAATTTAAGAGATTGATTATTCATGACAAAATTCATTCAGGTTATTGAAATTATTCACAAGGCAACAGCACGTTACCTTCCGGGTTGATTTGTTGTGGCACCTGTAAGTGACACTGCGCACGGCCAGCCCAGGCAACGGAAAGACGCTCGGACGGATTCACCCCCGCAATCCAGGCCATGCCGTTTTCCATCACCATGGCGACGCTGACACCGTTGGCGTTAAACACTTCGGCGCCAAACGGCGGCACCGAGCCATCCTTCAGGCGCAGCAGCGCCATCATTTTTTGCCCCTGCGCGACGGCAAAGCGCTGGTAGCCAATGGCGCCTTCCGTCAGGGTGTTAGTCACGATCGCTTTGGTCGCGGAAATATCCTCGTCCATGACGTCCACATCGATACGGGTATCAAAGCTGTGATAACTGACGACGTCCGGTACAACGGCAATACCGAAACGGTTTGAGTGCGCCTGTTCGCCGTTAAGCGGCACATTGGCAACGCCATCGGTATCAACCATCACTCTGGCGGTATTCATTGACGCCTGACTGTTATGTAACGCCGCGCCGTGACGCGTCGCCGTAAAGCCGCCGCGTACCGTGCCGCCTACGGAGAAATAGCGTGATTGCTGCCAGCTGACGTTAGATTCCAGCTCCGCCATCATGCTGCGATGCTGGTAATAACCATCAAATGCCGTACGCCCTTCCCCGGAACCCCCTGCGCGCAAACGCCACGGATTATTACGATCGCGGTTATCGGAATACGAAACCATTTGGCTGGTCTGGTTACCGCTGTTCTGTAATTCATAATCCATGGAGCGGCCATCGCCCCATGGCACTGAAATTGAAAGCGAAAGACTGTCGTCCCGTTTGCCCTGATACTCAGAGCGATAAGCCGCGAGGTTGGCGCTGATCCCCTGGATTCCCGCGAAGGAAAAACTGTGTCCCATCGATAATCCATAACGATCCTGGGAACCGCGATCCCAATAGTTCTGGTGGGTATAGGTGAGGTATAACGTAGTCGCTAAATGCGGATCGTCAGCAAAAAAGGTTTTGTTGCCGGTAACGGTGTACATCTCTTTTTCGTTGCCGGCGCTGTTGTTACTTTCATACTGCTCGTCGAGAAACTGCGAGAAGGTGCGAAAGGTTCGCTGTGAAAAGCGGTACCCGGCAAAGGTAATCGCGCTGTTGTACTCATCAAAGGTTTTGGCGTAGCTGAGCTTAAAGGACATGCCTTTTTGTTCAGCCTGATGCTTCACCCGACTCACGGATTGCGTCGCATCGGCCGACAGCGCTCCCAGCCAGTTTAAATCCCGTCCTATCCCCATCGACCAGGCGTTGTAGCGCTCGCCGGTGAGCAACGCGCCGCCGTACAGTGACCATGCATTGCTCACCCCCCAGGAAAAATCGCCGCTATAAAACGCAGGGCCCTGAACGTCGTGGTTATAACGCGACGGCTTACCAACCGCGGCGTTGTAGCGAACATAGCCCGGACGCGTCAGATAAGGGATATCAGCCGTATTGACCTGGAAAGTTTGTACGCTGCCATCCTGCTCTTCGACGCGCACATCCAACGTACCGCGTACCGAACCGTGCAGATCCTGAATATTAAACGGCCCCGCAGGGACGGTGGTTTGATAGATAACACGCCCCTGCTGACTGACGGTGACCTTCGCATTACTGCGGGCGATGCCGTGCACTTCAGGCGCGTAGCCCTGCAAATTTGGCGGCAGCATACGCTCATCGCTGGCGAGGTTGACCCCGGTGAAGCGCACCGAATCAAAAACCTGAGAATTCAAATAGATTTCGCCGACCGTCAGTTTTGCAGCCTGCATCGGTAACGGGCGATATGCATAGATCTGATCCCAGTCGATACGCCCATGATTATCATCTGAAGTGTAATTGGCCTGATACTGGCCACGAAAACGCCATGCGCCGAGGTTAAAACCTGTCTGCCCATAGCCGGACAGAGAGCGATAGTGATCGCCACCCTGTTCGTAATGCGTGGCCTGCCCTGAAATGCTGTAGTCAAAAATCAGCCCGGCGACGCCGTTATCCCAGCGCTCAGGCGGCGTCCAGTCTGGGTCGGTATATTTCATCCATGCCTGAGGCACGGTAATGTCCAGTACGCCTGCGCTATTATTCAGCGCCACACCCGGCAGGTGGGAAATGTCATAGCAGGTTGCGCTAATGGGATGAATATGGGTCAGCGCCTCTTCTTTGAGCGCCAGTAACTCAAGTTGTTGCGCCGTCAGGCACGCTATAGATTTATGTGAATTGGCCGGATCGGCGATATAACGGATTGTCTGCTGAGGAATCTCCTGGCTGTTAATTCGAACATCCAGCAGATATTCTCCGGGAGCCACAAAGTTGCCTTCGGAAAAACGCTGTAAATCGACATTATGCCTGTCGCTGGCATCCAGTACGTCGGTATTAAATTCAATAGCCTCATCCGCTTCAGCCCATGAAGCGGCGCAGACCAGAACAATAAATAGCGCCAGACGTTTTTTATCTGTTTTCAGCGTGATCATTTTCGTTCGCAACCTTCAGATACCCGAAATGCAGTGCAGCTCAGAGATAATTCACAACAAAATGCGTGACCGCAGTAAATTCGCCAGATGTCATTCTTCCGTCGCGGGAGATCAAATAAGCCGTAAATTTGAGCGTATTTTTTCCTGGGTTAAGTACATAGTCCGGTGATGGTTCGCCCAGATGAATTTGCTGTCCTTTGCTGTCGTATATTTCTATCGCTAAATTTTCAGTTTCCGATTGCACGCTCAGATAATCTGGATTGTCCCTATCGGGGGCACCGGAAAAAGTAATATTGGCGCGTTGAAACACATTACCGGGGTGTTGAGAATCCCCTAGTGAGCATCCCAGCAAATGAATGCTGAAATTATGCGCAGATACTTTTTCAGGTTTACCAGAAATATCTCTGGCTGAGAGATCATCGAATTCAACCAGTAGTGACCGGTCGCGCGGATCGACATAACAAGCAGCCTCAATAATATTTCCCCGCATACGCATTTTTCCGGGCGTACTGACAAGACGGAAAGTGTCAGCCGAAACCCATGCAGGCGATATGAAGATAAAAAGCAGTAAAATACGCCATCCAGGCATAACCGCATTTCCTTTCAGTTATTCGCAGGAAGGGTTAAGCAGGCGCGATAATGCGCCCGCTGCAGATCGTTACTGATAATCGATCTGGAAATTAACGGTAGATTCGAAATCACCCGGAGTTACCGCTGCAGATGCGTTGTTTGCCTGCAGGTAAGCGACGAAATCAATGTCGGTTTCGCCATCGGTAATGTTGACCTGAGAGGCAGCTTTACCCCACTCAACATCCTGGTTGCCGCTGTCAACCATACCGATGCCTGCGCCCTTGGCAGTACCAGAGGTGAAGGCGGCTAGCGCGTTGTTGTCTGCATCAATCGTTGCCGGGGTATAAGTCACGGTAGCGGTTTTTGCGACAGTCGTATCGCAACCCTGCAGAACAATTTTGGCATGTTTAACGCCAGCACGTTGGTTGTCTTTTAACTGAGAAGTTGGGATCTCGCCAAAATTCACCTGCACCGGGCTGGATTCTGGCGCCAGACCACATGCGGAATTAACGAGAGAGCCGGTGAAGTGGATTTTACCGTTAGTCGGTTCAACATTTTTTGCAGCGAAAGCAGAAGATGCAGTAAAAGTCATTCCCGCCATCAGCGCACAGGCCACAGCCACGTTTTTCATTTTCATATTACTACTTAACCTTATATCTGTTTTTGGGTTATTCCGACGATCTATTTCCGCAGACAATTCCTGTCCGGGAAAACCCGATCTCGCGGTGGCGGCAGCGCATATCCTTGCAAACAATCCATCTCGAACCGCACCGTATTTTGAACTTCATTGGTATTCCATCAGAAATACCGTCCACAGTCGTTTACGCTGTTTCGGGGCTTATATTAAGTCGACGAAAAATTGACACAATGCCAAAATACGGAATCAATCAAACTCAGGAAATCGTGTTGCTTTCCCGCCTGCAGATCGATCATTTACCTAAAAACCAGCCAAAAAACACGCAACCAACAGTGTTAATGTCTATTATTTATAGTTTTTATAGAGTTTTTAACTATCAACTATTTTTTAATTTAGAACAGATAACTGGCAAAATATATTTATAAAATATTTTTAAAAATTGAAATGGATACCAAAAGTGAGTGCTGACAATAAGATAGTGAAAGAAAGGAAGGAGAATGAATGATTACATAAAGAATATTAAAATATTGTTATGTAAATGATAATAAAGCGATCTATGGCACAACCTCTTTTTATAAATGAATTATGTTATGCTGTTGCTTCCCCCACTCGAATGCGAGATATCCTGCTTTAAAGGAGACATCAGTGATTTCTCATATACCAATAAACAAAATTAAATCCGTAATTATTGGTGATGGTTTAGTTTTCAGACCACTTAAAAATACCCTAAAAGACGTGGCATCTGGTGAAATAGCCACATTGAATAACGTGGCTACACAATTACTGCTCTATTTGTTGCAAAATGGTAAAGAGATATCCTCGCGCGATGAAATTCTGCTGAATGTTTTCCAGCATAATGGCGCCAGAGCGACGGATGCGAATCTTAACCAGCACATTTCATTTTTGCGCAAAGCCATTACGTCGACAGGTCATCCTGCAGAACTCATCGTTACCATTCCTCGTATTGGATTTCGGATGGGCGACGTCAATATCAATATTCAGCTACAGGAAGAAGCGCAAACGGCCGCCAGAGTCGCCTATGTTGCATCGACGCCGAGGAGAAAGAAACCAAACCGGTGGCCTGTCGCTATCACAGCGTTAATTACCAGCATCGCCGTGCTGGCAACAGCGTGGTTAACATGGATACCCAATCATATAGCCATGACGGACGCAGCTATCTTACGAACCATCGACTACGAGCAATGCCGTGTACATATATTAGGAAATGCCCTCACCGACACGATAACCGAAAAGAAAGCGCTGGATATTTTCAAGTCCGTGGGGATTAGCCCCAACTGCTCGCACCCTAAAGACCTGTATCTTAATACCTGGGCGAGTAACCATAACCTGGTTGAGTGGTCGTTTGCCGCTGAATGCGGCCTCAACCTCGGCTATTACCATTGCATCAGCCAGTATCGCCATCATGAGGAATGATATGAAGCAGGAAAGCGATCACTCTTTTTTACTCTGGTCAGTCGTAATCGTCATTATTGGGCTGGCAGCTATCGCCTATTTGATTATCACTGGGAATGTTAAAAAACAAGAAATCAGTTTTTCCTGCTCCTCGGAATTCACGTCGATAATCGACATCCAGAATACCAAAAAGGAACTCCACGGAATCATGTTGATTACCAGCTACAACTCCGGGCACCTTTCATTATCAGTGCAAGGAAAGCTCAAAAGCAATGACGGCGAGTTTGCTGTAAACCGAAAATTGTTCTTTCGGTATGCTCGTCCGCTTGGACATACTGCCGGCGTTTTCATGCTCACCCCCGAGGGACGCGAAAAATCCCCCGACGATAATGCAACGGACGCTGTCGATTACCTCTTCTTCGACGCTTACGAACATGCCGACAAGCTGTATATGTTAAAGCGCCTGAATGAGGAAACGGTTCTTATTGGCGATAACTTTTCACCCCGCTTCGCCTGCGTAATGAATCACTTCGCAGATTAATCACCTTCTGGATATGCGTCGGGTTAAGGATGACCTGATGTATTGTTCGTCCGGTAGCACGGATGTGGCCGATAAGATATGCCCCGTTGTAGCACGGACCATTTTGTAAGTTAAACCTTAATTTATACCTCAAAGAAAATATCCTGCCGCTTCCGCCTGAGCTGACTAATCCAGGTTTCGAAAGGGATAAAACCGACATTCATTGCCCCACTGGCCTGTCGATAAGAGTAACTCTTATACCAATCAGCTATGCACATTCCAGCCTGAACTCAGGGGGAAAGTATGCTTAGTTTTCTTGTTCATGAAATCACCTGCTTTGTGTTGAGGTAAGTATATTACCTTTAATCAGATGCCCAAACTCACTGCGCCATATATTCCTCAGTTTTCGCTACCCCCACCCTGGCTGGTGGGGGCGAAAATGAAACAATCAGTAGTCAGAGTTAACCAATACTTTTTCTTCTAACGCGCCGTTGCGAGGCATAGGCTGATTAGAGGAGTTCAGTGCACGCATCACGCGAATAGGTTCTGCGCCAGCTTCACGAGCATCCTTAATGTCGCCATCTGAATCTCCATAATATAACTTGATATTTCGGTCACGGATATATTGTACTTTTGCCCCTTTATCTTCTCCGGCAAAAATAACTTTATTAAGTTTTTCATGTGGGATGGAAAAGTCTCTCCCCAACAGCTCAGTCACCGTCTCTTTACCGTTAGTGGGTTTTGGTCGACCGGTGACAAACCAAATACGATCTCCACGATCCAGATGCAGTTTAATCAATTCAGATGCAGATTTTTTGGGGACGGAAAAACTATCCCAACCGTTACTTAGCTGGTCCCAAAACTCACTTTTCTTCAGGAAATCATTACTTTTAGGTGACAATTCTCTCTGACCATGGATAAATGCAGGAGTAGAATAATAAATAGTATCATCAATATCAAAACCGACATCCATCGGCGGCTTATTCTTTAACTCTTTAGTAATTTGTTCCATAGAAATAAAATGAATAGGATATTGCTCGGTAATCTGTTGCAATGTTGCGCCGATACCGGTATCGGATGACACCGGATTGGCACAAAAAGCTGGCACACTGAAAATAAGAGCGCTAACGAAGGCCGCTGAACGAATCATTTTATATTTATACATGGATATTTATCCTTAAACAGTTTAACAATTAGAATAGATTAAATGCATAATCAATCTGGAATTCGATAGAATGGTTAACTGCACGCTTTGGTCTACCATCATCGGTTAGAATTGGTCGATTTTTTTTACTTTGGTAATTCCAGGAAGGGCCACCGGACAACTGGAAACTTAAATTCTTTTCCCACGATGGTTTCCACCTCGAGAACAAAATAGTCTCACCACGCTCAATTGTTCGGGAGTGGTATTTCATCCCCCATCCAATAGCGCTTTGTAACCCGACATTCACTTCTGGCGTTAAGTTATATTCCGTCGTCCATGCCACCGATCTTTCATTATTACCGACGTAGTCATTACCCCATGCATCCGCCATAGAATTGAATCTTCCGCGACTATTCTTTGCCATGTGTCGTTCAAAATACCCAAGGTGATCGTCTGAAGAATTAGCCCTGGTCCAGGATGCACCAAACTTATTTTTCCACTTATGCTGTTTCCATTCCAGGTAAAATGCAGCATGCCATGCATCATTATTGAATGGACGATAATCAGCACTCATCGCTTTGAAATCTTTGAGACCATGGTTCATATATAACATGGTAAGTACTCGGCCCTGATTCTTAGCTAAAGACTGAGGCTGCCAACCGACTTCCACGCCATGCCGCTGCATATAGTTATGACTTTCGCCATAAAAATAAAGCACACTATAATCCTTTTGTTTATAGCTGAGCTCTCCTGTAGCCAGGTAACTTATATTTTTCTTACGATCGGCAGTCTGGAAATGAACCTGCTCAGGAGAATCACGATCGCTGTATCGGTCAACCCATGCACCGCGAAAAGCGAGTCGGCCAAACTCACTATCCATCTTCCATCCTTGATAGGTACTTGGTATCGCACGACTCGAATTCGTCAACGCTCCCCATTTATTGATAATCTGCCAACCAGAATACAGTCTGAAATAGCTATCTTCACCGTCAAGTTTCAATTTAGCATATAACTGGCCAAATTTATGAAATCCCTTTGCTTTCCCATTATCATTGTATAAGACGCTGCGCCCAGCGAAATCATCACTTGCGGCCAACTTAAATACTTGATAATACGATGTATCAAAACCAATAATATCGGCAATATAACCCGAACGGAAATCTAATGTTACCCCTTGCCCCCAGGCTGTTTGCACTGACCTTTCACCATAGTCAGAGGAGTTAAGGTTTTTGAATTGGTTTCTCAAGGAAATATCAGCGCTACTGTCTGTGATAAAGTTAGTTACACCATTTGGTGGTCTACTCCTCGATTCTTCAGCTGCATATATCGGTGACATTGATGCAGACATTAATAAAATCGTAGCCAGAGGTTTATTTAAAAAACAGCAATTTAACATATCAATAATCCCTTATATTGCTTCTTTATTATTAAAGCTGAGTAAGGGCCCAACATTTAAAAACGTTGAGGCATAATGATTACATACTATTAGATTATTACTTTGTGAATTTAGAAAAACAGGCCAACAATGGTCGCATTAAGGAAACTTACCAACGTAGCACCATATAATAATTTCAAGCCAAAACGAGCCGCGCTGTTACCCTGTTCATTATTCAGCGCCTTAATAGCACCTACGATGATGCCAATAGATGAGAAGTTAGCAAACGATACCAGGAATACCGAAAGTACAGCCATAGTACGTACTGAGAATTCAGCAGCCATACTTTTCAGGCTCAGCATCGCGACAAATTCATTACTTACAATTTTGGTGGCCATCAGACTCCCTGCATCCACCGTTTCATGCCATGGAACACCAACCAGGTAGGCCATAGGAGCAAACAAATATCCCAGAAGCGCCTGAAATGAGATGCCAAATATTGCGGTAAATATGGCGTTCATCATAGTGATTAACGCAATAAATCCAATCAACATTGCCCCAACAATGAGCGCAACCTTAAAACCATCTAAAATATACTCACTTAACATTTCAAAGAAACTTTGATGGCCTTCAGATACGGTAAGAATATCCTCTTGTGGTTCGACCTGATAAGGGTTAAGTAGCGATGCAATTATAAACCCGCCAAACAGGTTCAGCACCAGAGCGGTGACTACATAGCGTGGTTCTAACATCGCCATATAAGCACCAACTATGGCCATTGACACAGTCGACATTGCAGATGTGCACAGCGTATAAAGACGATGTTGAGGTAGAAATCCCAGTTGTTGCTTAACTGAAATAAATACTTCTGATTGACCTAATACTGCAGAAGCAACCGCATTATACGACTCAAGCCGCCCCATACCATTAATCTTACTGAGTCCCAATCCGATGTAACGGATAAGGAAGCCTAGTATCTTCAGATGTTGAAGAATACCAATAAGAGCGGACACAAAAACTATAGGCAAGAGGACGCTAATAAAGAAAGAGAGCTCGCCATGGTTTTGCAAACCACCAAAGACAAAGTTAACCCCTTCACTCGCATAGGCCATTAAATGGGCAAACGCGCCAGCAATAACGGCTATCACCTGGTTACCCACGCTTGTTTTCAACAACAAACCGGCAAACGTAAATTGACAGAATAACATCACGACCAATGGCCGATAGCGGATAGCCCCCCGGTTGTTACTGGCAAGGATTGCAAGAATGAAAATTACTAAAAAACTCATGATACCAATAAGATACTTCATCTTTTCCCCTAACAATCTTCATCCTTAGCTGACAAACCAAAGAATGCGTCAATAAGATTTATCTGAATCATCAGCATAATCAATGTTAGAACTATAACAATGATGAACATCTTTAAAGTGACAAATGTCACAAGAACACAAAATTACCGGTCTTAAAAGTCACTATCATCACATTTTATGTTTGAATGATAACATCACAAAAGGTAAGGGGTCTTTCAATGTAAGAGCATCTGTTTTATTTTCATGGCTTTTTGAAGTTTTCAACGTTTCTGCCGACAGCAATGCTATTCCGGCATCTGATTAGGTAGGATTTTATGAGGCGGTTTCCTGCTGTTTTCCAGCAGGGCCAGGCAGGCCTGGTAGCAGTGATGGGAAAATCTGTATCTATGCAGACAGTCAAAGGACAGAAGAGGCAGAGGTCCCAAAATGGTACCGCTGCCCGAGTATGAAGACGTTTAGTACTGATTAGGGATTTTCTTGGCTATTTGTATCGACGGTTAGCTACCCAAACTATGAGCAAGGAGAGCACTGCGGATGCACCCAGCTTGATTAGCAGAATAACAGATTCAAAGTTATCCACCGCTGCCTCACCGTCACCACTAATCTCCACGTTTTTCTCTACATAATGATAGATGAAATCGTCAGGAAGGATACACACGAATAGGATTGTCAGCACGATAAAGGCAAAAACACATAAGCTCTTTCTCATCGTGATACCACGCATTTGCTATAATCTGGAATACCTTGAACGTCGATTCGCCCGTAAGCCATAAGGCCACGTCCACCGGGAACCCGGACTTTCTTACGATTCAACAGTGAGTGCCGGAGAATCTGAAACTCAGCAGATTGAATCGCCACGGATAATCTAGACACTTCCGAGCCGTTGATAATACTGGTTTTCATATTCTGCCGGTGACATTTGATCGCTAGAACCATGCCGACGCTTACTGTTATAAAACATCTCGATGTAATCAAAAATATCGCTGCGGGCTTCTTCCCGCGTTCCGTAGATCTTTTTCTTTATCCGCTCACGCTTCAGCAACTGGAAAAAGCTTTCTGCAACCGCATTATCATGGCAGTTACCGCGACGGCTCATACTGCCCTCCAGGCCGTGTGATTTCAGGAAAGACTGCCACTCATGGCTTGTGTACTGACTGCCCTGATCCGAGTGAACCAGCACCTGTTTTTGGGGATTACGCCGCCATACGGCCATCAGCAATGTATTCAGGACAATGTCCTTTGTCATCCGGGGTTGCATTGACCACCCGATAATTTTACGTGAGAACAGATCGACAACCACGGCAAGATACAGCCAGCCTTCGTGGGTTCTGATGTAGGTTATATCCGTTACCCAACGCTCATCCGGAGTATCCGGATTGAACTGTCGCTGGAGCCTGTTGGACGACACTATACTGGCCTCGCCTTTACGTGGCCGCGGGCTTCGGTATCCAACCTGAGCCTTTATTCCGGCACATTTCATCAGTCGCCAGACTCTGTTCACTCCGCACTGTTGCCCGGTATCCCGCAGATCCAGATGGATCTTGCGATAACCATAGACGCATCCCGACTCCAGCCAGAACTGTTTAATCTGTCCTGTCAGTCTCAGGTCTGTCTGATGACGTTGTGAATGCGGCTGCTGAAGCCAGGCGTAAAAACCACTGGGATGAACATCCAGCACCCGACAGAGCAGGCGAACAGGCCAGCAACAGATGTTGTCACGGATGAAGGCGTACCTCAGTCGGACAGCTTTGCGAAGTACGCCGCGGCTTTTTTTAATATATCCCGTTCGTCAGTAACCCGCTTCAGCTCTTTCTGGAGACGGCGGATCTCGGCCTGAGCATCTGACTGTTCTTTATTAGTGGAAGAATCCGGACCGTATTTCTTTATCCAGGCGTAAAGGCTGTGGGTGGTGATATCGAGACGTGTTGCAACGCTGGAAACAGAATAACCACGATCAACAACCTGTTTGACTGCTTCAATTTTTAACTCTTCGGGATAACGCTTACCGCTCATGGGCACCTCTCTTTAAGCCATCTTAAATGACTCCGAGGTGTCTGTTAAACCCGTGGCGATTCATACAGAGGGGGCGGTTTGCCCCCTTATTCGTTGGGATAAGAAAATTCAGCAGTGACTAGATGTGACTCTGATTTATCAGATTGGACGTCATACGCGAAGTTATACCTCTTTCCAGATGTAAACTTAAATCCAAATACAGGAAGACACTCACCCTTTGGTACATAAACAGGCTTGTCATCGAAAATCTTGTGAAGAGAGCCGCTATTATCACTATTAATTTGAATAGCAGTGATCCGATCCTGCGGCTCCAGTGGTGACACCACACAAACTTGATTATCTTTGATTAATGCCGTTGTAGATTCACGATCTACCATTCGATCACTAGGCCCAGGGCATCCCGTTAAGAGGAATACAACACCCAGCAACATTTTGTTTTTCATGTTTAACGCCCCTTCCCTGTTACGATTTTCTGGTAAAGCGAAGGAACATCTTGCAACTTATCTACGCCCCTGTACATCCCCATGCGCCCTGCTCTCTGATAGTAAGACCACTTACTGATCCCATAAACCAGCAGTAACCAGTAATCAGCTAAAATAGAGGCTTGCTGTTCAAGAGAGTAATCGGTGAGTTTTTCTTTATCCAGCTTGTAGGTATATTCAGCAGCCCAGCTAAAAGCTCCCCGCATTCTCACCCATTGTCCGTGCTGGTGTTGCCAGACATGCCCCAGCTCATGGATGAAAACATATTTATCTTCGATGAAAACTGAGTTTGCAGAAAAGTCTTCCCTGTACATCGACTTTCTGTACCACAACTCCCCGTTGGGAGTCATCGCATAATTTTGTTTCTGTAGTCCAAATGGTAAATAGCTGTCGCAATGAATCCAGACACGGCTATAAACTATCGAATCACCGAATACCCTACGAGCCATTGCTATCTCGCCTAACGTCATCCGGCGTAATGTTCCTTCCTCTGCCTGGGCGCTCATAAACAGTCCTCCTTGTATGCTTTATATCAGGGTATCCAGGGGGCATAAAATGCGCAACTAACAGATTTTGGGCAATAGAAACCATAAAGCCCCGTTGGTGATACAGCAACAAGCGGAGCGTAACACCTTCATTAGATTGTCTGATAGATCACACCTTATCAGGGTGCTCGTTTACCTTTCGGAGCATGAGCGAAGCGCTGGCAGAGTCGAATCTGTAGCTATCTATCCACCTGTTTATGAGGCTGTGCAGCCTTTACATTGGGCTTAAATGCGTGTGACCAATCTGTCGATGAAATGACAATGCCCAGTTAGGCTTTTGTTCACGTTGTACTATCGCGGTATGACTCTGGAACTGCCGCCAACGTTAAGTTTAACTTTCATCTAACCGTTAACTTCACCTGAAAACTAACAGTGTATTTTTGAGTGGTACTACGAGAGATTGCTTATATATACGGGGTCAGTAACCTGTTTCAAAAACAGAAAGTTACAAAACATGTGTGACTACAAGAGAAATTCTGGAGCGGGCGAAGGGATTAGAACAGACTAACCAACAACTTGAAAAACATATAATTTTCAAGTTATATCTTAACTTATACCCCCAAAGATACCCCCAAAGCATAGAGGCTTTGAAATCAAGTAATCACCTTTGTCGATAAATCAGCAGGAAGCGTGATGATAGCAAATGGCGAGCATACTCAAATGTAGCGACACCATTAGCATCAGTCTAATTACGATTTAATAAACCCAGATCGCGGCGGGCCCTCATGATATCAATAATCGTGAGATATGGCGTTTGTTCTTGCCAGCTAAACCCTCTGCGATCGATACGAACCAGTTCGTATTTTTCCACCAGAAAATTAACGGCATCGGCCAGGGTGATCCCGGCATCAATATGTTCCTGTATAACACGTTCTTCACTGAATGGTGTGTCGTTGAGGGTGAGACCATAATGCTGCTCCAGCAGGCGTGTCAGTAACATTTGCCAGACAGCCACTGGCGACAGACATAGCTTCGCCGCCTGCGGAGTTGTTGCAGGTAGAGTTTTCATATTTGCTCTCGTGAAATTAGTTAGCGGTGAGTGGGATAAACAGCGATGTATACGTAGCCGCAACTGCCAAGGGTGTCGGCTTCGCAGGTAAAACCGTTGTGGTAAAGGGTGATGCAGTGGGCATGGCGAGGATTCATTTCACCCGTGGTCAGCATGGATTCCATCCGGCTGATAAAATGCGGGAAAGTTTCATCCAGCTTCCGGCATTCGGCGTCACTGAATTTACCGGTGATGCTGGCCCGGTCAGCTAAATAATGCAGCCGGTTCCCCTCCTGCACCAGACGTGCTCCCAGGCGTGGCGTGATATCCCGCTGCAGGCCCCATGTAATGTTGCTCATTTATAACCTACTTTATTGTCAGCTCAGGGTAATACTCATCAGGCAAGCATAAGGCCCGTTGCGATCCTGGCGGCGTTCGGCGTACACAGCCAGGACTCCAGTGATATCCGGAACGTTCCTGCCGGTGTAATGACAAACGCTACCGTGCCACTGATATTTTCCGGTGCAGTAACGAAAGATTCGGGACTCAGGATGCTGACGGTATATCGTCATTGCCCGGCGTTTACTGATAATTTTCATGTAATACCTCACAGCAGACCGTGTTCTGCGAACGAGTAGATTTGCCTGCCACCAACAATCAGATGGTCAGGTACGCGGATATCCACCAGTTGAAGTATCTGTACCAGCCGCTGCGTGAGGGCTTTATCAGCCTGGCTGGGCGTTGTCTCGCCGGAAGGATGGTTATGCGCCAGTATCACCGCCGCCGCATTGAAATACAGGGCACGTTTGACCACTTCCCGGGGATGGACCTCGGTGCGGTTAATCGTGCCGCTAAAGAGCGTCTCATGGGCAATAAGCTGATTCTGGTTGTCCAGATACAACACCCGGAACTCTTCCCGCTCAAGCGCGGCCATATGCAGTCGCAGCCATTCACGTACGGCGTGGGTGGAGGTGAAGGCTACCCCGGGCTCATGCAGATGCCGGTCCAGAATCCTGAGGGCGCGCTGGATGAGACGCCGGTCCTGTGGCGTTATCTCGCCGGGTAAAAAGGAAAGCTGTTTCATTCGTTGTACCTCCGGTCAGTCGATGATGCGCAGAATGGCGTAAGCTTCAGGATGCTGCAGGGCATAGTCCCGCAGGCGATAATAGTGTGCGTTCATTGCGTCACATTCTGTACGACAGGCGTGATGGCTGTATTCAATCAGGCAAACAGCGATACCTGCGGCTTCTGCGCTCATTTCCGCACCATTGCCGTTCATGCCGTTGAGCAGATGCCATTTATCACCATCGTCAGCATCAGGGGCCATAAACGCGCCGCCATTACTGAGCGTGTAAAAGGACCAGATACCACCGCTGTACTCATCACAGAAGCGTTCCATCCAGGCGAAAATACGGGGTTCCAGCGTTATCCATTGCGGGATAGCGCCAAAGTACAGCGGCCAGAAATCGAGGCGCTGTTCGTCAGGTACTGGTGTTACAGTGAGGTCAAATTGAGGTTCGTTAGCGGACATCAATTCGCATTGCGTTTGTGTCGTCATGGATATTCTCCGTCAATAAAAACGCCAGCAACGATGGCTGGCGTATGGGAAATAAAGGACATACAGGAATGATGAATGGGTGTGGTCAGGAGGAGGATGCTCTGAGGATGCCTGACTTGCGGATATAACGGTTAAGCCCTTCACCGGCATCCGGTTCAAAGCACCACACCCGCCAGATCATTCGACCTTCAGAGTCGCGAACCACCAGGCGGAAGTGACTGCGCTGGTCATCTTCAATAGCGATGTTTTGATACCGGCGGGTAACCGCTTCAGCCTGCTGTCGGGTAAAAGGTCCCGGTGGCAGCATGTGAGATTCAGGCATTCGGTGTACCTTAAAAGCAAAAACCCCTGACGCTGCCGCGTCAGGGGTTGTGGGTGTATGCAGGTGTGAGGTGATAATCAGTAACCAGTTTGTACCTTATACAGCCGCAGGGTTTTGCTGCCCCGGACAATTTTCACATACAGGGCATTATCTTTCGTGCCTCGCACAAAACTGGCCTGCACATCGCCCATACAGTCACCACCGTCGTAAGGAATGTTGACACCTGTCTGGCGCACCAGATCGATAACCCCGAAGCTTAGGTCCTCACAGGCCGGGCCCGGCAGGTCCTGAATCAGGGCAAATTTATGGTCGTCGCTGACACCGGTCAGTGAGCACATGGAGGTGTTGATATCGTTACCCTGGCACCAGTACTCCTGGCCGGGATTGTCTTTATCCATCAGACTTGCCGGAAGTTGAGCGGCACCGACACTGAATGCAGCAAGTGACAGAATGAGGGCGGGTACAGCAGAGGTCATTATTTTCAGCATGGTTTTCTTCCTGAATTAATCCAGCCCGCTGTCGGGCAAAATGAGGGAGGTTGATATCGGGGGTTATCAGAAGCGCCGGTAGCGAAACAGCTCTTTGCCCTGGTAAAGTGCCACCAGGTCGTCATATTCAGGCTTCTTCTGGTTGGGCTTAAAGGTCACTACCGTACCCGGACGGCACAAGTCTTTTACGGTGAGACCGAATTTCTTGTCCGGAGTAATGGTGAATCCCTTCGACACATCGTTGTGCATGATAGTTATCCAGCCCCACAGGCCGCCTTCGCAATCTTTAAAGGGTGCGGAACGCACCGTGACCATCCCGCCCTGACGGTCAACAGACATGGCTTCGCATTTTCCGGTAACCTGTCGATGCGCATCACACCAGAAAATATTCCCGTTGTTGTCATTGACGACTGCAGGTAGCGTCCGGTTATAGGGCTGGGCCTGAGCCCCCGCACAAAGCAGAAGGCTGCCGGTAATACCCAGTACTTTAATCAGTGTTTTCATTATGTTGGTCCTTAACAGAGAAAGAATCAGGTAGCGGTGATTCAGGCCCATACGGTCAGGGCCAGCATCAAAAGCCATACCCAGAAGTAAGCCGGTTTCTGACCGAGAGTTTTCGCCCGCCGCCACAGATAGAACGGCACCAGCCAGGCCAGTTTGCCGAACGTGGTGGTGTCCACTCCGGCCTTACGCAGGCGTCGTTCATCGAGATACCCCAGAGCAATATTGAGCAGCAGCGTGATAAACCAGTACTGCCCAGCCGAGACGGCCTCATATGCCTCGTCAAAAGACATTCCGTTTAGCCCAGCAGCCCACAGCTCAAGCGCATAACCAATGAAGGGAGCAAATGCCAGCGTCCATACCACTCCGCCCGGAATGCAGTTTCCTGGCAGTGCCGGTGGTGTAGTGCTGTGGAGCAGCGCCGAAGCCAGCGGGGTAGCGGAGACCGGTTGCCACTCCGTCATGCCCTGTCGCCATACCAGAGTGGATGCAGTCAGTTCACCGCGCATAATCAGGCCGGTGATATCGTCTTCAGTCACATTGTCGTGACGTATGCCATTTTTCTCGTAATGCCAGGTCATTGTTTTTCCTTCTTAACAGAGGTAATTAAATCAGTGTGTTGCCCCGCTCCTCCTCAGAGGGCCCAGGAGACAGGATTTCGCGAATACAGCTGAAGTGCGGTAGAGCCCGGATAAAGCCCGCCTGTGTGGTTAACTGGCAGAGACGTTTTCGCGGGGTAAAAGTGGTGTTCAGAACTGTCACCGCATGGATGGTCGCCAGAGGGTGCACGGTGATATGCCCGTTAAGTTCACCGGTGAGGTACCAGCAGCCGTCGAGTGATATCAGGCGGTACGGAGCCAGCCCGTCACAGCGCTCTCCCTCGGCCAGCAGCAGTACCCGCTGGCAGGCGGTAATGGCACTGACGAGACGGTAGAACACCAGTGAGATGGCCGGTGACACAGACTGTGGCGGCTGCCATACCAGACACGGCATCCCTCCCGCAGTGAGCAGCATGCCCGCCAGACGCCGGTCCAGCCCCGGAAAAATATCGGCCAGTCCGGCCCGGTGCGCGAAGGTCAGCGCATCAAGCTCGCCCTGTACGCCCCCACCGGTGCTGCGCAGGCGACATTGCCCCCGTCGATACTCAAGGTCGAGGTACATCAGCCGTTCGCGAAAATCCCGTCGCAGGGTACGGACTGACACACCAAACTCTGCAGCCAGCCGCGCCATGTTCAGCGTTTCACCTGCAACCAGGCGGCTGATTATCAGTGACAGCCTGACAGCCAGCCGGTCATGACGGCGCTCTGCCTGTGTCATCTTAAATCTCCGTAATAGTTAACTGACTGAATATGAAATGATTCTAAAGAGGAGGGCGGACAGGGTATGGACATGGAATGAACTATTTTTTATCTGCCTCCGTAAGCAGGCCTGACGCGGCACATCGTGAAGTGCGGTGAAAAAACACTCAATCTAATGGAGGTAAAACGGACAGGGAGTGTCCTTTCCTAACATGCTGATAACAAACTCAGGACTGAAACCCACTCAGCATCGCTTCAGCCATCACCCAGAGAGCCCGGTTGAGCTTCACATCTCCGTCGATACCACGCACGGCGCGGGTATGTGTTCGCCCGCCTTTTGCACTCCGGCCACTGAGCCCGCCCTTAATCAGGTTCTCCTGAATACGCTGGTATGTGGTCCACAGATCATTGCTCTCATCCTGCCAACGGCGTGGGGAGAGTATCTGAGGTGCTGTCACCGGCTGGTGGTCCTCACCAAAACGGTACGTCAGTGCAGCCTGTGCCAGAGCCTGTTGTGCAGGTGGCGGCAGCATCAGCGACTGCATGGCATCCCGCTTCTCTTCCACACGGTCAAAAATACCCAGCACTTCATACGCCCCTTCAATCACCTGACTCACCACATCCCCTTTGTGCGGCACCCGCACCTCGCCAAACGACTCACCGCAGACGAGTCCGTTCTGGCATACCGCACGAAATAATCCCGGCAGCATCTGATACGAGCTGGTGCCATCATGGGAGTTGAGCAGAATAATTTCCGGGACCTGCTTGCCGGTAATTTGCCCCTCCCGACGCAGGCGCAGCATGTGCTTTGTATGCTCGCGACGCCCAGGGTCACGAACACGGGTCTGGCAGGCAAAGAAAGGCTGAAAGCCTTCACGCTGCAGATTTTCAAGAACGGTAATGGTTGGTATCCAGGTATACCGTGCGCTGCGTGACGCATGCTTCTCCTCGCTGAAAACACTGGGCACCACGCGAAACAGCTCTTCGCGGGTTAACGGACGGTCACGACGGATAAGATTTGCAGCGCCAAAGCGCGAAACCAGACGGGTCATAAGCAGACTCCTCATAACGGGAAAACAAATAAAAGAAAGCCCCGTCGCACAGGCGACAGGGTTCAGGAAACTACGGGTTAGAAGGGTTAATGTTCAGAAGAAGAAATTCCAGACTGCACGGGCGACTGATACCACGATGTCGCGCACAGACTGGATGACTGCCCGAACCTGGGCCGGTATCAGGGGCATGGAACTTACTGTATCCAGTACCGAGCCGACCGTTTCACCAAAATCGTCACGGGCTTTTTTATTAACGGCATCGGTACGAAGTGGCGCACTGAGCTGTACTGCCACCTGACTACTGGCCTCCCGTGGCAGGCAACGAATCATCCGCTCAGCCATCATCCGCAGCCCCCACTGCAAACGTATCGACACCGCACAGACAGGGTTTACAGGTTGGAACAACTCATGCAGCAGACAGATTTTGCGGCTGATGTTTTGTTTCTGCTCTGTAGACAGCTTTTCACCACCGCAGGCGGGTTCAACCTTGTCGGACTGGCTGATAACAAACAACACCTTATGCCGGTATGCTTCACCAATCACCTGCCGGTAAAAATGCTCATCTACGGCCAGCGCCCGATCATCACCCTTAATCAACCACAGAACCAGATCCAATTGGGGGAGCTGTTTACGGTAAAGCGCGACATATTCAGCATCCCGCAGTTCGGACTCCCCAACACCAGGCAGGTCCATAATTGTCATAAAGCGTTTGCCTAACTGCAGGCGAAACCGCAATGGTTTTCGAGTACAGGAAGCTACATCACTGACCGGCGAAACCTCACCGGAAAATAGGGCATTACACAGAGATGACTTACCTGCCCCTGTTTTGCCCATAATGCCTATCACAGGCTCATAGTGAGTAAGCTGGTTTATTTGTTGCAAAATACGCTCTGATGCCCACTGCGGCAGAACGGAAAGCGACTGCTGAAACGGCTGCAAACCTTCAGATTTGTTCATCACTAATCCTCTGAAATGAAAAACAAAAACGGCATAACCATGGGTTTCTGCCGTTAATGGGGTATGTTCAGAGTAATGATATATATCTGTAATCTTTTTTAATTTTCCCAACTTTTCAGTTTAGCTTTTGCGTATGCATCATTGATCAGCATCTCAATCAATTCATTGATTTTCATTTCATTTTTACTGGTCAAATAATCAAGCTGTCGCTTACTGCCTTTGCTAATATAGGTATTGAGAACCTTTTTGTTTGCAACACCATCTCTGAATTTTTTCTGACTCCATGCTTTTTTTATTTTTATAATAAACAACTCAACTTCAGGATCGGACTTATTTTCAACCCATTGATCAAAGATTGAATGAATTTTCAGATTCATACTCTTTACAAACCAAAAATCCACATTACCATTAATCATTTTATTCTTATCGAAGTAAGACATCACCCACTGATAATCTGCCAGGTATTTAGCATCATGTCTAGTTGATGAGAACCAGAACGGATTGCTAAATTTTTTCTGGATACGGAGCCATGACCTTTTCAAACGCTCCAAGTTGGAGCGGATATGGTTAAAGCTTGAGACACGACATTGATAATCGATCAAAAGAATTAACCCTTCATAATTTACGCCACCCTTATCAGAACCAAGGCTCCATTCAGGCAAATCGATATCAAGAAGAGAGGGATTGTTATTGTTGGCATATAGTTTATATTCGGCATGAATATAATTAGCAACAAATGACAACGAACGTTCACAATCGATCCACTCAAGTTCACTAAAAGGTATTAACTTACCCTCAACCTCTCGCTTACTCTTTTCAAAAAACTCCTCCGCACTCCAATATTTAACCATTTCTTTTTTATTAATATAGTTAACGCAAGACTCTTTGAAAAGAGTGGCATTATCTACTCTTTCCACTAATTCGCGAGACTCATCAACATGCATTAGCTCAGAGTGAAAAATATCCCGAAAAAGCCATAAATTTACTCTTTTTATCCAGAGTCGGGTCACTAGTTTTTCTGTACTCATCATAACCTCAAACGTAACAACAATCGTAGAAAAAGACGTAGCACTCTACGTGGTATACTACGTTCTTATTTTGATTATCATAAGCCTCTCCACCTGCATTTCTTGCCTTGATTTCAAGGCATGTTTGAGAAACTTTGACGTAAGTCATATAGAGCGTTTCACGGAAATACTGAAAATTGGCTCTGCTCTCACCTAAGACAGTCAAGGATAGCGGGCTATATGAATGTGAAAACTGTAGAAAAATGGAGGCGTCTATCAGGTTAAAACATAATTAAGGTTAATTGGTATTATAGAAAGCAGATCTCAATCTAACATCCCAACCTCGGGATGATAGATATCCGTCATAAGTGATTGAACCCTGCTTGACAGAAAAAACAGATGCACTAGTTCCTTTGAATACATCCAAAGGAACAGAGCAATGCAAAGACATTACCCACATTTAAAGAAAATCATCCCTAACGACTTCCTGCTGAATTTGATTAATCACCATCTCAATCAGATCCTGGCATGTCACGCCAAGATACTGGCGTTTCGAATGGATTTTGATTATCAGCGGGGTACTAACCGATTCATTCGTAATTCCTCCGCCGAAATACAGGACGACCTTAGAGAACTCACTCAGGCGATGATGAACCTTCCAGGCGTCACTGGTATTTTTTGGGTACTGGAATGGACTTCAGAAGGTGCGGTGCATGCCCATGCGATTTTCTATCTTAATGCTCAGGAACATCAGAAATCATTCCCGTTCATTTTACAGGCAGAAGAACTGTGGTTAGAGATTACCCATGGCGAAGGTAAATCTCAGCGATGTAAGCCAAATGAATATCATCGGGATAACATTAACAAAGTTGTTGAATATCACAATCATGAAGCCCTAAACAGCCTAAGACGTATAGCCAGTTACCTGACAAAAGAAGACCAGAAATATAGTTATCCGATCTGGGGATGCAATGAGGTCCCACTACCTGCAAGACAGGGAAGACCCAGAAAATATATACCAAGCTAATACTTTTTTTTACGCCATCACCGGTACCTATGCCGGAGCGGGAAGTAACAAAAATAAGACCTTCTCCGGTTTCCATTCAGATACCGGAGAATAAAATCATGACTATTCAAATTTCCCTGCTCGAAGACCAGTTCATCGATATGGCTTTCATTACGCAACTCACCCAGTTGACCGATAAATGGTTTTACAAACTTATTAAGGACGGTAAGTTCCCAAAACCCACCAAATTTGGTCGCAGCTCCCGTTGGCGGAAAAGTGAAGTTGAAGCCTGGCTTCAGGCGAGAATCGACGAATCACTCAGCTAGATACCTCTCCTTACATATCACTTTCCTGACAGGCAAACGCTTTATCCTCTCATAGCGGAGGTTTGCGGCTGCCTGTCATTCAGTATTCAGGGATAATCCACCATGAAAGAGACAAAGACGCGATATAACAGTTTGCTAGTCAGCTATCAACGCTGGCTAAACGGGTTCACAAAACTGGCCATCATAAATGGCATGTGTCATCCCAATATTCAGGCCAGCCACCATCTGATGGTGGGCAGTCTGTACTTTCCCGGCGTAGGGCAGATGACTGCAGTGGTACCACAATGCCTTTACCGACTGATTTACGGAAGTCAGCATCCAGAGCCAGTGTCGGTATTGACTGATATGCAAATCAGCCTTGAGACAAGGCAAAAAACTTTACTGCACCACCCAATGTTGGAAGGGATATTACTGAGTGAATGTATCCGCCTCAAACAACGCCCACTGGCAAATAGGCTGATTAGCCTGTTACACCAATTCAGTTCACCGGAGCATCGCCACAAACTGGTCTGGCTATGTTGGTACGATTTGATGATGGGTGCGACGCTGGAAGACTGGTTGGATAACCTGAAACGTAAGGCACCTGAAGATCTAGGCTTGTGGCTGGTTGGACGGCAGGAGGAAAATATATCCCTCACGCAAATGATGGATGAATATCTGCTATTTACCGGCCACTAATATCAGTTCCGATCTGTGCCGAACCGCTTTACTCCTAGAAAAAAAGCAGAGCTCCTCCCCCTAACAGTCCAATGGAACGCTTCTTCAAGAGTCTGAAGAACGACTGGGTACTGGTGGCGGGTTACGCAAGCTTCAGCGATGCAGCTCACGCCATAACGGACTATATCGTTGGATATTACAGCGCGCTCATGCCGCATGAATATAACGGTGGGTTACCCCCAAACGAATCGGAAAACCGATATTGGAAAAACTCTAGCGGTGGTCAGTTTTAGTTGACCACTTCATCCACAATGATATCCACTTTTAATTTGGATAACCTTTTTACTTCGGTTCAGGGTGCTGGAGCAGGTCACATCCGTATCTGGCAGCAGTGGATTGCCTGAGGGGTCAGATCCTCGTTCACAGTGGACCTAAAGCTCGGTTAGCTCGTCCGCATTGAGCGAAATATAGTCATTGACTACGGAATCTCTTTCCGGCGAAATGCGCTACTAAATAGCTAGCGCGTGCGCAATGGCACGCTAGTGCTGATATACGTCAGGAGTAAAGCGTGATGTAAATTTTTCTGATGAATTTTCAGAATGTATCATCCAGGCTTACCGATGGCAGTGTTGTTTCGGATCAAAAAGGTGTGAAATATAAACAGCAGTGCTGATGTTTAAATAATTATCAAGTCTGGCATTATGAGAGCGAAACTTAACTTATGCGAGGATCGCAAGTATGCTGAATCTTATCGTTGTCGGAAACCCCAACTACTACACTTTTTTTTCTGAACCCAGCGGCCATGACTCTTTCCCAGTGTCGCGACTCTTCGAATCCACGCCAGAGTCCCTCAGAAGCAGATTGCTTCCCCTGACTGAAAAAACCTATCATTTTCTTCAGGAACTGCCCGTTGTATTTATGTCCGAGCCGGAAATTGAATTCGATGAAGATAATGAAAAAATAGGTTATTTCAGCCACATCCGCTTAGGAAAAATCAGCAAGATAAGTACGTCCGTGTATAACAGAGAAAAAGTTTTAGCGTTTGAGTATGAAATTACCAGTGATATCGGCTACAAGCCCTTAACCAGCGATAAAGAGTACGTAAGTGAGCTGGAGTTGGGCAGTTTCGGACTAAACAGAACGTTCTGGGCGGTCAAAGAGATTGCCGTAAATGAGATTCTGCGTGTTTTAGGCCTTGAAGGCTATTCTAATGTTGAGCCCGCAGCAGCGAGTGCGGAAGCACCGGAGAATAATGAAGAACTAGAGATCATTGCGGATATCAATCAATACTTGCAGGTGATACTCGATCATACACAGGGAAACGATGAAGAGGTATTTTACCGCGGTCACTCGGACATCAGCTACCAACTGGAACCCTCACTGTTCCGCAAGGATACTCAGGGTAACTATCGCTACCGCCATCACGAATCGGACATGATAACAGAGCTGCTGACCGTGCAGCCCGCCGAGTTCAAAGACGATCGGTATATGCTAGATAAACTCGTGCGCATGCAACACTATGGCCTACCCACACGCCTGCTTGATGTATCAACAAACCCCTTGATCGCACTATATTTTGCCTGTTCTAAAATCAAGCACGATGAAAATAATCATGAAATTGACGGGAACGTCATTATTCTGACGACGCCCAAAAGTGAAATTAAGTTTTTCGACTCGGATACCGTAAGTTGCATAGCCAATCTTTCCCGTCTTCCCTCTCGCTTCAAAAGCAGCCTGAAAACTAATCTCACCATTCCGGCGTTTAACGAATCTGAAGAGTGCGGACAACTACTACACCTGATCCGCGATGAAAAGTCCTATTTCAAAAGTATCATCGATCCGGCCCATCTAAGTAAAATTGTTGTGGTCAAAGGTCGGCTCAGTAACGCACGTATTTCGTCCCAATCAGGCGCTTTCCTGCTCTTTGGTGAAAACGTAGACCTACCGGAAACGGGACTCAGTACGCTGAACATCAAAAAGCTTGTTATTAGAAACAAAGAGCATCTGATGCAGCAACTGAGCCGCCTTGGCATTAACGAAAGCACGGTGTACCCCGGTATTGAGAAGGCGGCTACGGAAATTGCAAAACTATACGATGGACGAATCTGATAGCGCTCTAGTCGCACGGCACGGCTGTGTGCCAGCATGGGCCCATAGCCGCTTTAATCGCCGTGCAGAATGCAGTTTTCAGGTAACTTCAGAGAAACAAGTGATCTCATTTCGTTGTATTTATTAGCTGCGGAGTCATTAATGGAAAGAATCAAGAGGAATCCCGAACGATTTGAACCCTTTGAGCTTTTTTCCTCGTTGGGCCAGATCTATAATTACGATATTAAAAACCCCGAGCACCAGGATGATTTTATACAAAAGGTCACCACGTCATTAATCGCTTCCCATCAGAATCCAATTCTGCTGAACGGGAAAAGAATAGAAAACCTATTTAAACACGTTTGCGCCGCACTGAACCACTGCCAGTTTCTTAAACAGGAAGACGCCGGAGACATGATGTCAGCCGATCCCGATCTGGTGGCACCTGACTACCGCATTATACTGAAGGATCGCCGTCAGATCTTTGTGGAAGTAAAAAACTTTAACGCGGATGACGTGACTGACGATTATCGCCTGAAGAAATCGTACAGTGATAAGGTTGAAAATTACGGTGAGCTCCATGGTATTCCAGTTTATTACGCCATCTACATCAGGATGCTGCGCCGGTGGGCGCTGGTTGCACGCTCCTCAATGAAGGAGCTAGAGCGTGAACATACCTTGACGCCGGCCTCGGCGCTCGCAAAAAGTGAGATGTACCTGCTGGGCGACCTATCGATAGCAACAGAGCCCGATCTGGTTTTTGAGCTTATCCCCGACCGGACCAAAGAAGTTTCAGTTAGTCCCGAAGGCATCGCCCATTTTACAATTGGCGGGATTAAAATTTACTGCAATGACAGAGAAGTAACGGATAAATTTGAAATGAACACGGCGTTTCATCTGATGCGCTACGGAGAGTGGCTCTGCCCCGGTTCGGAGGCAATATTCACTGATGGTCAGCTTGAGAGCATCCGATACACATTTTCCCCGGAAGACGACGAAAATTACAAAAGACAGGGTTTCGACTTTATAGGCACGCTGAGTTCGCTGGTCACGTCGGCCTTTAACGAGCAGACTGTGCACGACAGCCAGGTCAGGTCAGTTGACACCCGGCAGAATGTCAGACTTTTCACGGTAACCATCCCTGATGATTACAAAGGGGGAGGCCTGCCTCTGTGGCGTTTCTCAATGCAGCCAAACTATGAATTTACCGATTAAGAGTAATAGTGAGACATTTAATCGGGATAAGTCGCTCGCTAATTCGTTGCTACTTCACCAACTTATAAATGAGAAGACCTAGCCTAATAACCTCACAATCAACTTCATTGCGGATCCCCAAAGATAGACGGGCATAGGCGGCTTTTTATCACCTAAGCGTCAGCACAACATAAATGATCGGGCCAATGGAATGACCTGTTCCCCGTTGAACAACACAGATGGTTGTTAGCCACTTCCGCACTTGGCATGACTTGTCCCACCGTTTGATACGTTACTATCTTAGTAATGTCCGCTTCTGGCACGAAGCTATCGTAGGTTAGGCCCAAGGACAGCTTTGAGCGAGGAGCGGACGTCGAGCTCACATGGGCACATTACATTTGTCGGAAGAGCGCTAAAAAGGTATGATTCGTTTGAGTACCGCACTTACATTATTGTGGATTATTGCAAAAAAGAACTATTCAAAGCATAGTTATATCAATCATAAATTTAGAGAGGCCTTTCATGGGAATTGATAGCCAGAAATCTCGATCAGAAGAAGGATATGACTTCCAATTTGATCAGGTACAGAGAATTTTCAATAGATTCAAAGGTTTTACAACAGTTCGTTTCGAGGATCTTGCTGGCCGCCCGCTTATTTTAGATAAAAAAGGTCCTGATGGGGGTTTAGATTTGATAATTAAAATCGAAGCAAAAACACCAGCGGCTGAAAAAAAGATTCATACAATCGTAAAAGAAATTTTATTGAACAATGATTATTAATCATGTTGATAATAGTACTGGAATTCAAAGATCGTAAAGTGAATCGTGTCATGCTAGATCAGATAGTAGGCAATGCTTTTAGAAACAATCTGACGCCGCCATCTGAAATAATTGTCAAATGCAGAGGCTTTACTAATACAGTGCCGATAGCCATTGAACAATATAGAGTCAATCGTGGTGTGGTTGTTCACATGAGTTTATGCTAGGAAATAGTATGTATATAACAAACTTGATTTTAGATAAAATAGACAAAAATAAACCGCATGTTTTTTATAACAGCGCCGCAAAAACATTCGAGTTTAAATATGAAAATAACATTAAATTTATAACTGGAACGAAAAAACTCTTCAACGAAGAAAAAATATTCATTGAAAATTCTGAAGAAGAAATAATTGACTGTGAACGTATTTCTGAAGATTTCATAGCACATTTCGTTAAGATAAACACTTTCAACTACAAAAGACTCTTACAAGAAATTGCTAAATATCACAAAAAAAAGTTAACTGAAGCAACAGAATTTTATGCAAAAAATGCTCTAACAATTCTCCCTGAGGCAGAACTAAAAGAGCTTAATGAGCTTGGTGATTTTATTTATTTCATCAGTATTTACAAGGAATTGTGCGATGCAGAAGATTACAAAGATTATGCATATTATTTTTATATTGAAAAACCATAGGGTAAAACACCTATGGTTAATCTGAACATTGTGACTGGAAGTAAAAAGAGCTGCTAGATGTATGAAAATGGCTAAAACCAACAGTGCACATCATACTTCTAGCAACTAAAACACAGGAGAAATGATATTTTTGCTATGCATTATTTTTATTGATACTTTCAAACATTTCAGAAGTAATGAAAAAAACCTCGTCATTTTCAATAGATATTAGATCTGGATGATTACTAGGCGAATTAAATGTGTTATGTGCACCTCTTATAGTTGCAGTTGATGTTTTGAATGTAATATCTTCATCAATAACATATCCGTAGCTCGTTAATCCCTCGTTAGCAAGACCATCGTCACCAGCTGGATAATTTTTATACTTTACTTGATTGTACTTACTGTCAAGTAATTTTATAAAAGCCTTTTCTGCATCAGCGACCAATCTCTTCTTATCCAAAGAACACGGGATGTCAAAATCATCAATATTGAGTTGTTTAACACTTAGATCTTCAATATCGAAGAGAAATATGTACAACTCATCTGTTAACCTAGCTGTTGGGGTATACTGCGTTTCATTCGACAGAATTTTTAGTCTATTTTTATGCCCAGAGTCAAATAGACGGCTAAAACTATCATTATCTTTAGATATACCTACGTAATATAGGTCAAAGGTCGTAAATGGCAATACGTTATCCAATCCATTGATATTTATTCTTTTACGCCAAAAATCATACAGAATTTTATCTGTTGTGGCCCAATAAAGCGGTTCGCCTTTTTTATTTTGTATGTCCCATATCCTGACATGTTGCTTTCCTATCTCAATTTCTATTTCGTCGAAAAAATCCCCAATCAATTGATTAATTGAGACTGAAAGCCCTGTAACTTTAACTGATGAACACTCTAGGTCAAAATAGAACTCTCGAAGATCTTGATTTACCCCGTAATTTGAAAAAAATAATTCATGTCGCTGGGCTAACATATAAAACTTGCTATGCTTAACATATTCTCGTACCGAGTCTATTTCTGAGAGCCACTCAGCAAGTTGATTTGATATTGGCGGGTACACTAACTTTAAAAAATTCAGAGAGGTATACATATACATATTCCATCTTTTATTTTAAAAAACTGATTATAAACGTTATATGTTTTTGCTTCCAGCTTAGTTCTCAATTAAACAGTAGTAATTCAATCTATTGTCAATCGTTATCGATGCCCCGAAATTAAGGAACTAAAGTAATTTTCTGGGGCAATCAGACTTTATACACCTTTAAAAACCAAATGTTTTACTTAAGTAATTAGAAAATTCCCATATCTAAAACATCTCAAGATTAAGAGAATATACTAAGGCCAACGTCCGCTTCTGGCACAAAGCGGGCCGCCTGAAGCGTTGCGAAGTCTGCTATGAGCGAAAGGTGGACGCCCGCATAGTGTTAACAGGCGTCCGATATTTTAAAGTGGGCAGATTACTTAACACGCTTCCCCGTTTCGCCAATGACTTTCTCACCATCCTCTTTGTTAAATGCTCCTTTCTGACGTTCCGGAATGATATCCAGAACCAACTCCGAAGGACGGCAAAGTTTAGTTCCCAGTGGCGTCACTACAATCGGGCGGTTAATCAGGATCGGATGCTGAAGCATAAAATCGATTAACTGATCGTCAGTAAACTTGTCTTCGGCAAGCCCCAGTTCTTCATAAGGCTCGACATTTTTACGCAGCAGCGCCCGTACTGTAATCCCCATATCTGCGATAAGTTTGACCAACTCATCGCGTGACGGTGGATTTTCAAGGTAATGAATGACTGTCGGTTCATTACCGCTGTTGCGGATCATCTCCAGCGTATTACGCGACGTGCCGCAGGCTGGGTTGTGATAAATGGTGATGTTGCTCATATCAGTATCTCATTACAAAGTGAAAAAGAGACGTAGCGCCAGCGCGGCCAGCGTTACAAACAGCACAGGCAGAGTCATGACGATCCCGGTGCGGAAATAGTATCCCCAGGTGATGGTCATATTCTTCTGTGAAAGGACATGCAGCCAGAGCAGCGTTGCCAGGCTACCAATAGGTGTAATTTTCGGGCCCAGATCGCAGCCAATCACGTTGGCGTAGATCATCGCTTCTTTGATAACGCCTGTTGCGGTGCTTCCATCGATAGAAAGAGCGCCAACCAGCACGGTAGGCATGTTGTTCATGATGGAAGACAGGAAAGCCGTCAGGAAGCCAGTACCCAGCGTCGCAGCCCAGAGTCCTTTATCCGCCAGTACGTTCAGCACACCGGAAAGGTATTCGGTTAGCCCGGCGTTGCGCAGACCGTAGACCACCAGGTACATTCCCAATGAGAAGATGACGATCTGCCATGGCGCACCGCGCAGCACTTTGCCGGTGTTAATGGCATGGCCTCGTTTAGCTACTGCAAACAGGATCACAGCTCCAACAGCCGCAATCGCGCTAACGGGAATACCAAGCGGCTCGAGGACAAAGAACCCAACCAGCAGAAGAATTAAAACTATCCAGCCGGTTCTGAAGGTTGCCAGATCTTTAATCGCCTTTGCCGGTGCTTTCAGGAGAGCCAGGTCGTAAGTCGGTGGAATATCTTTGCGGAAGAACAGATGCAGCATCACCAGCGTGGCGATAATAGCGGCAATATCAACCGGCACCATTACCGACGCATACTCAGTGAAGCCCAGTCCAAAGAAGTCCGCCGAGACTATATTCACCAGGTTCGACACGATAAGCGGCAGGCTGGCCGTATCGGCAATAAAACCGGCAGCCATGACGAATGCCAGCGTGGTGCCTTTGCTGAACCCTAATGCAAGCAGCATGGCGATGACTATCGGCGTCAGAATAAGTGCCGCACCATCGTTGGCAAACAGTGCCGCCACCGCCGCACCGAGCAGAACGATATACGTAAAGAGCAAACGTCCACGACCGTTACCCCAGCGGGAAACGTGCAGCGCTGCCCATTCGAAAAAGCCGGACTCATCAAGCAGCAGGCTGATAATAATTACGGCAATAAAGGTCGCCGTCGCGTTCCAGACGATATTCCACACCACCGGAATATCGCCCACATGCACAACGCCAGATATCAGAGCCAGGCCCGCGCCCAGCATTGCACTCCAGCCGATCCCTAATCCCTTTGGTTGCCAGATAACCAAAACAATGGTCAGGACAAAAATAGCGCCTGCCAGTAACATAAAACCTCCTGACAGGGCGACTTTGCCGCCCTGTATATGCAAAAAAATTAACTCATCAACTCTCTGAGCTTTTCAATACCAGCGGGCTCTGACGCCAGCACCGGAACAAGCGCTATACGGTTAGCGTACTGATTCTTAACAGCCTCAATCTGAGGCTGTTCCTGATGAGCGCGCTGGCAAAGCAACGGAGAACGCGTATCCGCAATGGAAAGGCTGTTATTGATAATCCAGCCCCACGGATGAATTCCCGCTCTTTCAAGATCAGCCTGCAGGTTTGCCGCTTCCAGCACCGGTGTGGTTTCAGGAAGCGTAACCAGCAGAACTTTGGTTCGTTCCGGGTCCTGAAGCTGCATCATGGGGGTAGTAAAATGACCTTTACTCCCCATTTTTTTGGCAATCTCTCGGTGGTAAGCCCCGGTCGCATCCAGCAGCAACAGCGTGTGTCCGGTAGGGGCGGTATCCATAACAACAAAGCGCTTACCCGCTTCACGAATCACGCGGGAGAAGGCCTGAAACACGGCAATTTCTTCAGTACAGGGAGAGCGTAAATCCTCTTCCAGTAGCCGTTTCCCTGCTTCGTCCAGATCTCTTCCCTTCGTCTCAAGAACATGCTGGCGATAGCGTTCGGTTTCATCGTGAGGGTTGATGCGGCTGACCTGCAGGTTTTTGAGGCTGCCGTTCAGCGTTGTACTCAGGTGCGCAGCAGGATCAGAGGTCGTGAGATGCACGTCAAATCCCATGTCTGCCAGCCTGACGGCGATGGCAGCAGCCATCGTGGTTTTCCCTACGCCACCTTTGCCCATCAGCATAATCAGGCCGTGTTCACTGCGAGCGATATCATCGACCAGGCCAGAGAGCGATAAGTTTTCAGGCGTGTACAGGACGTTCGTTACCGGGAGCGGTAATGCCTCAGAACGGGTATCCAGCAGTCCCTTCAATGCTGAAACACCAACCATATTGACTGGCTGTAGTAATAGGGTATCTGTCGGTAGCTCAGATAAACCGGCAGGAAGATTTGCCAGTGCCTCCTGCTCACGTTGCCATATCGCAGCGGCCAGGGCGTCATATTCAGTTTCGGCTTTAGGCAGCACACCATTAATCACCAGATACTGGTTTTTCAGGCCAATTGCAGCCAGTTCTTCATGGGTGCGGGCGACTTCCTGCAGCGTAGATTTTTGCAGTCGTGCAACCAGAACCAGGCGGGTACGTTCAGGATCGGATAACGCCTCTACTGCATGAGCATACTGCTCACGCTGCTTTTCCAGCCCGGCCATTGGGCCAAGACAGGAAGCACCATCTGGATTACTTTCAATGAAGCTACTCCAGGCACCGGGAAGCTGAAGAAGGCGAATCGTGTGGCCCGTCGGCGCTGTATCAAAAATGATGTGATCAAAGCGGGTCAGCAGGGAAGCGTCTGTCAATAAGCCGGTGAACTCATCAAACGCTGCAATCTCAGTTGTACAGGCTCCTGAAAGCTGCTCGCTGATACTGTTAACAACATCATCAGGCAGAAGACCTTTGATAGGATCAACGATTCTGGCGCGGTATTGCTGGGCAGCTTCCTGCGGGTCAATCTCCAGAGCAGAAAGCCCAGGAACTGCCGTTACAGGGTGAATGGTGTTACCGATAGCCTGATCGAATACCTGGCCGACATTGGAGGCCGGATCGGTACTGACCAGCAAAACCCGCTTACCCTGTTCGGCAAGGCGGATAGCCGTCGCGCAGGAAATGGACGTTTTTCCTACACCTCCCTTACCGGTAAAAAACAGGTAAGGCGGGATATTCTGTAAGAATTTCATATGTCCTCCTGACATATTCAGCAACAGGAAGTATTACCACCACAGCAGCTGGTGGGAGCTAACGCCACCTTCTCCAGCGGAATACCGAACCAGCGAGCCAGCTCAGCACGTTTTGGGTATCGCCCTGCCATCACCGTTTCACCGTCCAACAGCAGTAGCGGAAGCCCTTCTGCTCCAGATGCTTCGAGGAATGCTTTCGCTTTCTCATTCTGAACAAAGCTCATGGGCTGCTGCGCCAGGTTGTAACGTTCAACCTGTACGCCACGTCCTTTCAGCCACTGCACATCAGCAGAAAAATCAACCAGAACCTGATCGACATCTGAGCCACATACGCCGGTACTGCAGCACATTGCCGGGTCAAACACCGTTAACGTCTTCATTCTGAATACCTCACATTCGCAAAACCATATATGTTCAGGCAAATTTTTTAGATACAAACAGCCTTACCGCTGCCAGAGCAGTTTGCTGATGCCAGCTTACGGGCGATGGCCTGTACATCGTCCTGTTGGCTTAACCAGGCCTGCTCAATCACCTGAGCGGCCCAGGAAGAAATATGCGGGGATAAGCGGTAGTGAACCCACTTGCCCTGTTTACGATCCAGCAATAGACCACTTTCCCGGAGCATTGCCAGATGACGGGAGATCTTGGGCTGCGACTGCTCCAGCGCTGTACAGAGATCGCACACGCACAGTTCTCCCATCTCCCTGAGCAGCAGCACGATGCCTAGACGGGTTTCATCGGAGAGGTTTTTGAAGAGTTGTAAGGATGTTAGTGACATCTGGCCTCCTGTCCTATTGAAGTTAGGATACTCCCATAAGGACCAAAATCAATATTTACATTCGAAAAAACATATGTGTTATTTAGAAGGATTTTTTGCTAACGATCAATAATTACGGCTAACACACTAAAATCTAGTGAATTAAAGTGTTATACAGTTCCTAGAATACACACTTCATTGTTGGTTTAGCTGGCTTATGCGCCAAGGAATAGAATGTGATAAAAAAGATTAAAATCTCAGGTTACAGAATCTACAAGCAATTGATTTTAGAGCCAAATCCAAAGCTCAACCTGATAGTTGGGGGGAATGAGGTTGGAAAATCAACCCTAATGGAAGCAATAGCCTTAGCGCTAACAGGCAGAATCAACGGAAAAGGAGCTAATGATGAATTAAATCCGTATTGGTTTAATACAGAGCTAGTCGCTGATTTTGTTGAAAGAAGACAAAGAGGTGAAAACATTAGTCTACCTGAGATTAAAATTGAGCTCTTTTTTGATAATACGCCAGAATTACAAAATCTATGTGGAGCTATTAATAGCGACCATCCAACAAATGCATGCCCTGGTGTATTATTCCATGTACTGCCCAATAGTGAATATAATGAGGAGATAGAGCAATGGCTTATAAACCCTAGTAAAATTTTACCTGTGGAATTCTACCGAATAGAATGGCGATCTTTTGCTGATGAGAAGTTACTCAATAGACCTAGGCAATTAACGACTGCCATCATAGATTCCAAAACTGTTAGATCTTCCACATCAATAGATTATCATTTAAGGCAGATAATTAATGATCATCTCGATCCAATAGAAAGGGCAAAAATATCCTTATCATACAGGCAAGTTAAAGCATCTATGGCTGGAGGTGTACTTAGTGATATCAACGAAAGAATAAGTACATTAAATGCCTCATTACATGATAAAACCATCATTTTGGATATGGATCAAAGTAGTCGAACCTCTTGGGAGGGCGTTGTATCCCCCCATGTAAATGAGGTCCCTTTTTCTATGTCTGGGCAAGGACAACAAGCTGCCATCAAAATTTCTTTGTCTATGGGACGTCACGCTGAAAAGACAAAATTTGTGATGATAGAAGAACCAGAGAACCATCTTTCACATACCAGTTTATCAACACTACTTTCTCGAATCGAAAAGTTATCCAGTACTAGTCAGCAATTGTTCATTACAACGCATAGTACTTTCGTTTTAAATAGACTCGGGCTAGATTCATTAATTTTAATTGGCAATGAATCTGTAAGCAGAATCGATGGTCTATCTCCAGCTACTGTAGCTTACTTTCAGAAACTACCTGGTTACGACACACTCAGAATGGTCCTGGCAAAGAAAGTGGTATTGGTCGAAGGCCCATCTGACGAAATAATTTTCGAACGTTTTTTCAAAGACACATACCAATTACGACCTATGGAGGTCGGTATTGATGTTATAAGCATGAGGGGACTTTCACTATCAAAATGTTTGGAGTTATGTGCCGCTCTTGATAGGCCTGTAGCCTCTCTCCGAGATAACGATGGAGTTTCTCCAGAAGATCTTGCGCTTCCAGTCCAAGAGTGGCTGAAAAAAGACCGAAGAGAGCTATTTATTGGGAGTGTAGTTACTGGGACAACTTTAGAGCCACAACTTATCCACCACAATGGTGAAAAATTACTTCGCGAAGTATTAAACATAGAAGATAGAGCTGAACTTCTAACATGGATGAGCAGAGAAAAAACTGAGGGTGCTTTGAGAATTTCGGCTTCAAAAAAAGCACTCACACCACCTAAATACATGAGCGATGCGATAAGGTTTATTTATGAACAATGAGTTAATCTTGGCTGTAGCAGGTTCAAGAAAAACACAAGGAATCATTGATCATTGTGCGAGAATAGATGGTCAAAAAAGAGTATTAGTTTTAACATTTACTCAATTCAACCAAAATGAAATTCGCAATCGGTTATCTCGTTGTGCAGGAAACAACTCATATATTGAAGTGCTTGGGTGGTACACTTTTTTACTTCGACATTTTGCCAAACCGTTCCTCCCCTATAAATTCCCTGGACAAAGGATTTTGGGATTTAACTTTGATGGAAGGCCATACATGATGGCAAGGGGTATCAACAGATTTTTAGATAAAAACTACCATGCATACGCTTGTGAGCTAGCTCGACTAAGTGCAGAACTGATTACTGCAAGCCAAGGGGCATTAATTTTTAGACTTGAGTCTATTTATGATGAAATACTTATTGATGAAGTTCAGGATTTGAGCGGCTACGATTTAGACATATTAGATTCTTTGTTAGCAACAGCTATCAATTTGAAAATGGTTGGAGACATGCGGCAAGCTGTTCTATCAACCAATCCAAGAGGAAGTAAGCATAAAAAATATCAAAATACTAATATGCTTTCTTGGTTTTTGGAAAGAGAAGAGAAAGGAATAATAAAGATAATTGAACGTTTTACAACCTGGAGATGCCATCATTTAATATCTGATTACGCCGATACTATTTTTTCACCTGAATGGGGTTTTCCTAAAACAAAATCTGAAAACCACACTGTTACATATCATGATGGGGTTTTTCTTGTAATGAAGGAGCATGTTGAAGATTACATCAAAGCATTTAAACCACAATGCTTGAGAAACTCAAAAAGCAGCGGTAAGGTCTATAATTTCGATTTTATTAATTTCAAAGCATCTAAAGGTTCAACTTTTGAACGAATCCTAATAATTCCAACCTCAGGAATTGAGGCCTTTATTCAAAAAAATGAGTATCTTGAAAGTACAGCCGCCGCAACATTTTACGTTGCAGTTACAAGAGCTCAGCAAAGCGTTGCAATCGTTGTAGGGAAGCCTGGTCAATCAAAATTACCGATATGGAAACCGTAATTCTTAATATATTAAATAGGTGAGTTTTGTTCATATGTTAAATTAAAACAATAGCAAAAGAGATAAGATTAATAATGAAATTTGTCAAACTCATTGCAAGAATAAATATTAATAGCTTTTTTATCACCCCAACTTGAGAGGAGAATATATTAAATTTACCCTTAGCTTCAGATAAATCTACAGAGTCTAACTCTGCTTCAAAACGATTAAGCAACCCTAAAAACTCATCTCTTGTTATATTTAAAAAACTCAATTGAAATTTAACTGTGAAGTATGTTGTAAAAAGCACAAACAAAGCAACAAAAAAAGTCCCTGAATTCAACAAGATATCCTGCACTATACTATCTGGATTATTTTTTATCGCAGTAAACGTTAAAACTGTAGATGCAGGAATTGCTAATGACCTTGTTAGAGATTCAGTAAGAACGGTGTTTATTTTTGATAAATAATCCCTAAACTTTTCTTCATACTCTTTTCTTATCTTTTCGAAACTAAATCCGACTGCAAAAGCATGATAGTTTTCTTCAAAACGTTCAACAAATATCGAAAATCGTTTCAATATCGTTCTAAATCGGAAATCAATATCTTTATTAGATGTAAAAGAATAAATAGTATTTGATAGAATTTTATTTTTTTCTTCTTTGTGATCCTCGTTCTCCATTAATTTCATTAATTTAGAAAAACCATCCAAATCATAGTCTAAATCATTAAAATCATATTGCAATGTAACAAATGATTTTCTGGCACCAAGAAATGTACAAGAGTTACCATCACTATCATCAGATGAGTTAACTAAAACATCCCAAACTCGACTTATTTGTATGTAATGCAGCACTTTACCTTTTACTATTTCATCTGGGTATAACTCTATCTTTCCTTCGGGTGATCTCAGTAATATAAATTTTTCTTTAGCCTTAGGGTTTAAATTTATCGCCTCGTTTAGATCTTTATAAATAGCCATCCCCAAAGAGCGTAGATAATTCATATCCACACTTACGATCATTGTGAAATTTTTATCAAAAAACTTTGCATTAAAATTTTCCAAATCAACAAATTCTTTTTTTAGATCACCTCTATCTTTTATCGAAAAGATTGAACTTATTAATGACACTCGACTATATTCAAGGCAAAATAAGTAATTATCTAAATTTAATTGTATAAGTCCTTGGGCAAGATCCCCCTCAAAGTAGTATGTTTCAAACCGCTTAAAAAGCAGTGTTATATGCTCAAGTACATCGCAAGAATAGCCAATCATTTAACCATCCTTATTTTACATTTTCTCTTTTATCGAGCTCGGCTTTAAGATCTATCGGAATTTCTGTAAACAGTAATCCTTTATCACTATAGAATACTTTAGAACCCAATAAGTCAGAATCGAAACTAATACTCATTTTTTTCGTTTTCCCCTTATAACGAACAAGCCCTCTTAACTCACTTTTATCAATACTGACCTCAAAGCTTAAATTAAATGGCTCATTTTGAATGATTTCAAGAAGAAATCCATCATTTTCTGGAAAAAGGAATCGCCCTAAATTCTCAACATTAACTTTACCTTCTTCATTAATATTATCTCTACAGTATGAGTTCGCTAATATTAACTTTTCATTTATAGCATCTAAATCATCAATATAAAGATCATCACAACATTTTTTTATAGCACTTACGAGTGTTGCTGTTTCAATCTTCGATGCAGTAAATTCCTTGCAACCAATAAAACGAGAAAAGTAGTCTCTCATTTCAGAATTTCGTCCTATCCTAAATGAAATAAATCTTTCGGCCAACCCCTCAGACCATGCTGTTAGATTTATTCTTGCACCAAGATGAAGACGATCAAGATCTAAGCGCTCAATATACTTGAAAGAGAGATTTTCTAAAATCATCCCCTGAGTTTCTTGTAAAGTGACGATAGATAAGAATCTGTTCCCGTTGGTTTCATAGTTAAAAAAAACAATATATCCTGGCTTGGCTGCTTTACCTGAACCCTGATTTAACTCATCCAATAAAAGATAAGACATTTCAACCGTCATTTTTCTGAAATCAACAAACTCTTTTTGCTCATCATAGTTTCTTTCAAGTGTCTGCTCAAATTTTGTAAGTCCGCTTTCTTGATCAAAAAAACCTGACTTAAGCCCAGTTTTATTAAATAAATTAAGAAGCGTAATCCCCACTTCGTCGGTGATCTCATCAAGGTTATTTTCCGCAGGCCGAGGTTTAAGTGATGCATGTTTCCCAGCGTCTCGCGTAAACTGATGAACAATAAATCTTTTTATTTTCGCCATGTTATTATTAAATTCCTCATTTAACTTCCACCCAAAGTGGTGGTACAGATTTTACATTTATAACGCCATTCATTATCAAATATTATTGATATATTATCTAAAACTGTGAGCCACATTATATTTAATATCTAATCTGACTCACAAAAACAATATACAAACTAACCAATTGATTTAAATATAAAATCCCCATACCACTGCATCATCTCCTTCCTCCCCTCCAGATATTGAGCATGGTTATACGTTCCACGAATTGAGTTCTTATCGACGTGAGCCAGTTGTAACTCAATCCAGGCCGAGTTGAATCCCTGCTCATGCAAAATGGTACTCATCGTGTGGCGGAATCCATGCCCTGTAACGCGCCCGGCATAGCCGATACGCCTTACCAACACAGTTAATGCCATATCACTCATCGGTTTCTTAGGATTATTACGTCCTGGGAACAGCAACGTTCCTGCTCCAGTCATGGGTTTAAGCTGATTAAGCAGGTCAATTACCTGGCTTGATAACGGAACCAGATGAGGGCGGCGCATTTTCATTCGCTCTGCTGGCACGTTCCAAACCTTCCGCTCAAAATCAAATTCCTGCCACTCCGCTTGCCTCAACTCCCCAGGCCTTACTCCTGTCAGAATAAGTAATTGCATCGCAATCTTAACAAGCACACTACCAGCATAGGTGTTCAGAGTCCGAAGAAACTCTGGCAATTCATCCTGGGTTAAAAAAGCATAGTGTTCTTTCTCATGAGGAGTCACGGCGCTGGCTAGATCTGGTGCTGGATTGTACTCGGCCCTGCCAGTCACAACGGCATACTTCCAGACTTCTCCACAACGCTGGCGAACCTTACGGACCTTCTCAGTTGCTCCTCGTGCTTCTATTTTTGAAAGAACAGCAAGCAGCTCCATCGGCTTGATATCTTTGATTGGCCGGTGACCGATATAAGGGAACACATCCTTTTCAAAGGTTCTCAGCATTTCTTCGCGGTAGGAGACAGACCAGCGGTCATAGCGACGCTGATACCACTCCCGTGTGATAGCCTCAAACGAGTTTTCAGCGTCTTGTTGACGACTAAGTTTCTCAATTTTTCGTTCAAGAGAGGGATCGTTACCAGCAGCTAATGTTCTTTTTGCATCCTCTCGCTTACTTCTCGCTTCAGCTAAAGAAACATCAGGATAAACGCCAATAGCGAGCAGTTTCTCTTTACCTAGCGAACGGTATTTGAGACGCCAGTATCTTTTACCGTTGGGATTAACCAGTAGGTAAAGACCACCACCGTCAGCGAGTTTGTAGGGCTTATCTTTAGGTTTTGCAGTTTCAACCTGACGAGCTGTCAGCTTCATTGGGGGTACCTCTCAGCAGGGGGTACAATTATACCCCCATCCATACCCCCACATTGAGCTTGACCCTGGGGGAGTACAATTGAGTTCAATAGACTAATAGAATGCTATAACTGCTGATTTATCAAGGAAAAATTGAGTTTGGTAGACTTCAGGGGAGGTGAGTTTGGAGCGGGCGAAGGGAATCGAACCCTCGTATAGAGCTTGGGAAGCTCTCGTTCTACCATTGAACTACGCCCGCGAAGAGGTGCGAAAAGCATTATAGACCTTACGCACCCTGTGGCAAGCCCGAATTGGGCTAACTGCTGATAAAATAACCTTTTAGCACTTAGGCTTACTGCCTTGCGGCGGCAGATAACGCAGCGGGTCGATGGCCGTGGCGCGATAGCGAATCTGGAAATGCAGCCGTACGGAATCGGCGTCCGTACTGCCCATGGTCGCAATCTGCTGGCCAATCTTCACGCTCTGGCCGTTGTTAACCATCATCTTATCGTTATGCGCATACGCGGTGATGTAATCCTCGTTATGCTTAATCATAATCAGATTACCGTAGCCGCGCAGCTGGTTGCCGACGTAGACCACCTTACCGGCGCCGGCGGCGTAAACCGGCTGGCCGCGGGTACCGGCGATATCGATACCTTTATTGCCGCCATCGCGGGTGGAGTACGGCATCACCACTTTACCGCTGGTCGGCCAGCGCCAACAGCGCTGCCCCACCGGCGGCCATGAGGACTGCGGCACCGCCGATGATGGTGTTACGGCGGCAGTACGGGTGCTGGAGGATTTTTTCCCGGCGGTGCTGCTTTTTGCTTTCGAACCGCCGTTAAGTTTCAGCTTCTGTCCGACTTCAATAGTGTATGGCGGAGAGATGTTATTCAGGCGCGCCAGATCGCGTACGCTGGTGCCGGTACTACGGGAGATCGCATACAGCGTATCGCCGCGTTTCACGGTATAGGTGGACCCAGAATCGGAAGTACTGGAACAGCCGGCTAAAGTCAGGCTAGCAAGCAGCATTATCGCGATATAAAAGCGTGTTTTCATCAGGCGTCCTGCACTCAACGGTTTCTCATCTCGGCATCATGGGCGAATATCATACCAGCCCGATGGACGATCCCCAATGTTCTGGGCTTTTTCTACTATTGTTCTCGCCCGACGAATACCTGCAGGGCTTGTTTTGGTAATGCCTTTCTCCCATTTATGGGCTACCCTAGTGGCCTGAGTACATGACCCGGCGGGTTTGTGCCGGGTCATTTATTTTTTTCAGGAGTCGTCATGGCCGGGGAACACGTCATTTTGCTGGATGAGCAAGATAAACCCACAGGTATGCTGGAGAAGTATGCCGCCCACACGCTCGATACCCCTTTGCATCTCGCGTTTTCCTGCTGGTTGTTCAATGAGCAAGGCCAGTTCCTGGTCACGCGCCGCTCGCTTAGCAAAAAAGCCTGGCCCGGCGTGTGGACTAACTCAGTGTGCGGACATCCGCAACAGGGCGAAACCTTCGAGCAGGCCGTCACCCGGCGCTGCCGCTTCGAACTGGGCGTCGAGATCGCTGATATTGCCCCCGTCCACCCGGCCTTCCGCTACCGCGCCGTCGCACCGAATGGCATCGTCGAAAACGAAGTCTGCCCAGTTTTTGCCGCACGCGTGGTCAGCGAACTACAACCTAATGATGATGAAGTGATGGATTATCAGTGGGTTGAGCTGCCGGAAATGTTAAGCGCGCTGGCCGCTACCCCGTGGGCCTTTAGCCCGTGGATGGTGCTGGAAGCCAAAAACAAAAACGCGCGTCAGGCGTTGATAGACTTTGTTGCGCGTTTACGCGCGTAACCGCGACTGACGAGCATTAAAGAGCCAGGCTACGCCAGCGACGAACCTTGACATCAAATATAAAAAAACCCGGCAAGCCGGGTTTTTGCTTTTCGCGAAAAGCGATTATTTCTGCGGACGCATCGCCGGGAACAGAATAACGTCGCGGATGGTGTGGCTGTTAGTGAACAGCATCACCATACGGTCGATACCGATACCCAGACCGGCGGTCGGCGGCAGGCCGTGTTCCAGCGCGGTGACGTAGTCTTCGTCATAGAACATCGCTTCGTCGTCGCCTGCGGCCTTCGCGTCAACCTGATCCTGGAAGCGCTGCGCCTGGTCTTCGGCATCGTTCAGCTCGCTAAAGCCATTACCGATTTCGCGGCCGCCGATGAAGAATTCAAAGCGGTCGGTGATTTCCGGGTTCACGTCGTTACGACGGGCCAGCGGAGAAACTTCTGCCGGGTATTCGGTGATGAAGGTCGGCTGGATCAGATGCGCTTCCGCCACTTCTTCGAAGATCTCGGTCACGATACGGCCCAGACCCCAGCTCTTCTCAACTTTGATGCCGATAGACTCAGCGATCGCTTTCGCGGAATCGAAGTTATCCAGATCAGCCATCTCGGTTTCCGGACGGTATTTCTTGATGGCTTCACGCATGGTCAGTTTTTCAAACGGCTTGCCGAAATCGAAAGTCTGATCGCCGTAAGGCACGGCAGTGTTACCGAGGATGTCCTGCGCCAGGGTGCGGAACAGGGATTCGGTCAGCTCAATCAGATCTTTATAATCCGCATAGGCCATATAGAGTTCCATCATGGTGAACTCTGGGTTGTGGCGAACGGAGATCCCTTCATTACGGAAGTTACGGTTGATTTCGAAAACGCGTTCGAAGCCGCCAACCACCAGACGCTTGAGGTACAGTTCCGGCGCGATACGCAGATACATGTCCAGATCCAGCGCGTTATGATGGGTGATGAACGGACGCGCGGAAGCGCCGCCTGGGATCACCTGCATCATCGGGGTTTCCACTTCCATAAAGCCGCGGCCAACCATGAACTGACGGATGCCAGCCAGGATCTGCGAACGTACTTTGAAAGTGTTACGGGATTCGTCGTTGGAGATCAGATCAAGGTAACGCTGACGGTAGCGCGCTTCCTGATCCTGCAGGCCGTGGAATTTGTCCGGCAGCGGGCGCAGGGCTTTGGTCAGCAGACGCAGCTCGGTGCAGTGGATGGACAGCTCGCCGGTTTTGGTTTTGAACAGCTTACCGCGGGCGGCGATGATGTCGCCGAGATCCCATTTTTTGAACTGATCGTTGTAGACGCCTTCCGCCAGGTCATCGCGCGCGACGTACAGCTGAATGCGGCCGCCGACGTCCTGCAGGGTAACGAAAGACGCTTTACCCATGATACGACGGGTCATCATGCGCCCAGCAACGGCCACTTCGACATTCAGCGCTTCCAGCTCTTCGTTTTCTTTGGCATCGAAGTCAGCGTGCAGTTGGTCAGAGGTATGGTCACGACGGAAATCGTTCGGGAATGCGACGCCCTGCTCACGCAGCGCAGCCAGCTTCTCACGACGGGTTTTCAGTTCATTATTAAGGTCAATTGCCGCGTCAGCGCCCTGTGCTTGTTGTTCAGACATGTTGGTTCCTCATAACCCTGCTTTCAAACTTGCTTCGATAAATTGGTCCAGGCTGCCGTCGAGCACCGCCTGAGTGTTGCGGGTTTCCACCCCGGTGCGCAGATCTTTAATACGCGAGTCGTCCAGCACGTAAGAGCGGATCTGGCTGCCCCAGCCGATGTCGGATTTGTTATCTTCCATCACCTGCTTCTCGGCATTTTTCTTCTGCATTTCCAGCTCATAAAGCTTCGCTTTCATCTGCTTCATGGCCTGGTCTTTGTTCTTGTGCTGCGAACGGTCGTTCTGGCACTGCGTCACCAATCCGGTCGGGATATGGGTAATACGCACCGCGGATTCCGTACGGTTAACGTGCTGACCACCGGCGCCGGACGCGCGGTATACGTCAATGCGCAGGTCGGCTGGGTTAATTTCGATATCGATATCGTCATCAACTTCCGGATATACGAACGCCGAGCTAAAGGAGGTATGACGGCGGCCGCCGGAATCGAACGGGCTCTTACGCACCAGGCGGTGAACGCCAGTTTCAGTACGCAGCCAGCCGTAGGCGTAATCGCCAATGATTTTGATGGTCACGGATTTAATGCCCGCGACTTCACCTTCGGATTCTTCGATAATTTCGGTCTTAAAGCCGCGCGCTTCCGCCCAACGCAGGTACATGCGCATCAGCATGCTGGCCCAGTCCTGGGCTTCGGTGCCGCCGGAACCGGCCTGAATATCGAGATAGCAGTCGGCGCTGTCATATTCGCCGGAGAACATGCGGCGGAACTCAAGCTGCGCCAGCTTCTCTTCCAGCCCGTCCAGCTCGGCAACCGCTTCGTTGAAGGTCTCTTCGTCTTCGGCTTCTACCGCCAGCTCCAGCAGTCCGGCGACATCTTCCAGACCCTGGGTCATCTGATCCAGCGTTTCGACGATAGCTTCCAGGGAAGAACGTTCTTTGCCCAGCGCCTGTGCGCGCTCAGGTTCGTTCCAGACGTCCGGCTGTTCCAGCTCGGCGTTTACTTCTTCGAGACGCTCTTTCTTCGCATCGTAGTCAAAGATACCCCCTAAGAACGTCGGAGCGCTCCGTGAGGTCCTGAATGCGGTTTTTTACCGGATTTATTTCAAACATGGTCGGTTTCTTTTAATGGATTTGTCAAAATGCGGTGATAAGAGCGGAATTCTACCGGATTCGCGCCCTTATTAATACACTGTTGTCAATTTGGCCAGAGGTGATCGATGATCAGCTGCAGGCTACGGTTGCCGCGGAACTCGTTGATGTCGAGCTTGTAGGCTAACTGTACTTCACGCACGCCGTTATCCGGCCAAATGGAAGTATCGATGTTGAAGGCAATACCGTCCAGCAGCGGCCCGCCGTCAACCGGCTCGACCATCACTTTCAGATGACGCTCGCCCACCAGCCGCTGCTGCAGCAGGCGGAAACGGCCATCAAACAGCGGTTCCGGGAACATCTGCCCCCATGGCCCGGCATCGCGCAGCATCTGCGCCACTTCCATGCTCATCTCCGCCGCCGCCAGCGGGCCGTCGGAAACCACCTCACCCTGCAATAATGCGGGATCCAGCCACTCGGTCACCAGCTCGCCGAAGCGCTGTTGAAACTCTTCAAAACGCGCCTCTTCCAGCGATAAGCCCGCCGCCATCGCGTGGCCGCCGAATTTGAGGATTAGCCCAGGATAAAGCGTATCAAGGCGCTCCAGCGCATCGCGCATGTGCAGCCCCTGAATGGAGCGGCCAGAACCTTTGAGCGTGCCGTCGCCGGTAGGCGCAAAAGCGATAACCGGGCGGTGGAAGCGTTCCTTAATCCGTGATGCCAGAATGCCGACCACCCCCTGATGCCATTGCGGATGGTACATCGCCAGCCCGCCGGGCAGGGTGTCGCTGCTGCGTTCCAGCTGCTGACACAGAGTCAGCGCTTCGGCCTGCATCCCCTGCTCAATTTCTTTGCGCGTCTGGTTAAGCGCATCGAGCTCATTGGCCAGCACCCGCGCTTCGCCGATGTTATCGCACAGCAGCAGCGCGACGCCGACGGACATATCATCCAGCCGTCCCGCAGCATTCAGGCGCGGCCCGAGGGCGAAACCCAGATCGCTGGCGGCAAGCTTTTGCGGATCGCGGTTGGAAATTTCCAGCAGCGCTTTAATGCCTGGCCGACATTTTCCGGCGCGAATGCGGCTTAGCCCCTGCCAGGTCAGGATGCGGTTGTTGGCATCTAACGGCACGACGTCCGCAACGGTGCCCAGCGCTACTAAATCCAGCAGCTCGGCAAGGTTTGGCGCGGCGATACCGCGGGCCTCGAACCAGCCGTTATCGCGCAGGAAGGTACGCAGCGCCAGCATCAGATAAAACGCCACCCCGACCCCGGCCAGTGATTTTGACGGGAAGTCGCAATCGCGCAGGTTAGGGTTAACGATGGCCTCCGCCGCCGGCAGCGTATCGCCCGGCAGGTGGTGATCGGTCACCAGCACCGGGATACCGAGCGTATGGGCGTGATCGACGCCGGCATGTGATGAAATGCCGTTATCGACGGTCATGATCATCTGCGCGCCGCGCGCGTGCGCCTGCTCGACCACTTCCGGGCTTAAACCATAGCCGTCTTCAAAACGGTTCGGCACCAGATAGGAAACGTTGCCGTAGCCCAGCGCGCGCAAGGCGAGCACGCTGAGCGCGGTACTGGTGGCGCCGTCGGCGTCAAAATCGCCGACCACCACAATATGTAACCCTTTCTGGAAAGCGTCATGCAGCATTTCAACGGCTTTTTCAACGCCGGTGAGTTGCGTCCATGGCAGCATACCTTTGACGCCGCGTTCCAGCTCCTGCGCGCTGCGCACGCCGCGGCTGGCATACAGCCGCTGCAGCAGAGGCGGTAGGTCGGCGGGGAGGTCGACGCCATCAACCGCCTCGCGGCGGCGTAGTTGTATCTGTTGTTTCACGCGAATCAGTTACCGCTTGTCTGTTTTTGATGCTCGTCGAGGAAAGCTTTAAGCTCTTTCGGCCCCTGATAGCCCGGCAGCACCATGCCGTTGCTGAGAACCATCGCCGGGGTGCCGTTGACGCCCATTTGTACCCCGAGGGTATAATGTTTGGCGATATCTACGCTGCAGCTCGCCGGCTGCACGCCCTTACCATTCATGGCGTCATCCAGCGCTTTGTTGCGATCTTTCGCACACCAGATCGCTTTCATGTCCTGCTCGGCCTGGCTTTGCAGCCCCTGGCGCGGGAAGGCCAGATAGCGCACGGTGATCCCCAGCGCGTTATAGTCGCTCATCTGCTCGTGCAGTTTATGGCAGTAGCCGCAGGTGATGTCGGTAAAGACGGTAATGACATGCTGCTCCTTCGGCGCTTTATAGACAATCATCTCTTTGGTTAAGGCGTTCAGCTTGCCGACCAGCAACTGGTTGGTGACGTTAACCGGCTGCGCGCCGCTGACGTCGTACATTGGCCCCTGAATAATGTGTTTGCCATCGTCAGTGACGTACAGCACGCCGCTGTCGGTGAGCACCGTGCTCATCCCGGAAACCGGCGACGGTTGGATATCGGTGCTCTGCACACCCAGTTTCGCCAGCGACTGTTTGATCGCCGCGCTATCGGCATGCGCCGCGCCGGAGAGTGAAGCCGCCAGCAGGGTGAACATCAATAAACCTTTTTTCATACTCAGTCCTTTTATTCAGCACTCACGCCCGCGGGTGATGCTGTTGATGAAGTTGTCGTAACCGTTCGGTCGCCACGTGGGTGTAGATCTGCGTGGTGGAGAGATCGCTGTGTCCTAACAGCATCTGCACCACGCGTAAATCGGCGCCGTGATTGAGCAAATGCGTGGCGAATGCATGACGCAGCACGTGCGGGGAGAGCTTCGCGCTGTCGATCCCCGCCAGTACGGCATAGTGTTTAATGCGGTGCCAGAAGGTCTGGCGCGTCATCTGCTGCGCGCGCTGGCTGGGGAAAAGCACGTCCGAAGCCACACCGTTCAGCAGCCACGGGCGGCCGTATTCAAGGTAATTTTCAACCCATGACACCGCCTCTTCGCCCAGCGGCACCAGCCGCTCTTTGTTGCCTTTACCAATGACCCGCAGTACGCCCTGTCGCAGGCTGATATCGCTCATCGTCAGGCCAACTAGCTCCGAGACGCGCAGGCCGGTGGCATACAGCACTTCCAGCATCGCCTTATCGCGCAACTCCAGCGGCTGCTCCACCAGCGGCGCCTGCAGCAGACGCTCAACCTGCGCCTCGCTGAGATCTTTCGGCAGCCGCTGCGGCAGCTTCGGCGAAGCCAGCAGCGCGCTGGGATCGTCCGGGCGGATTTTCTCACGGTACAAATGCTGGAAGAAGCGGCGCACGGCGCTAAGCATCCGTGCGGTACTGGTCGCTTTGTAGCCGCCGGTTTGCCGCTCGGCAAGCAGCGCCTGTAGATCGTCGCTGCCGACGCTCGTCAGCGACAGCCCGCGATGATGCAGCCACTCCACGAGCATCGTCAAATCGCGGCGATAGGCGCTGAGCGTGTTCTCCGCCAGATTACGCTCCAGCCAAAGGGCATCGAGAAACTGTTCAATTTGTGCCAGATCCTGTTTCACATCGGCCTCTTTGTTCGTTATACGCCCTCATTATGCCTTAAGAGGCCGCCTTTCTGGTACACTGGGCGCAATTCACGGCAAGAATTGAGACGTTTACGCGATGAATATAGGTCTTTTTTACGGCTCCAGTACCTGCTACACCGAAATGGCCGCGGAAAAAATCCGCGATATCATCGGCCCCGAGCTGGTGACGCTGCATAATCTGAAAGATGACTCCCCCGCGCTGATGAGCCAGTACGACGTGCTGATTCTCGGCATCCCGACCTGGGATTTCGGCGAAATTCAGGAAGACTGGGAAGCGGTCTGGGAACAGCTCGACGCCTTAGATCTGAATGGCAAAATCGTCGCGCTGTACGGCATGGGCGATCAGCTTGGTTACGGCGAATGGTTCCTTGACGCGCTGGGGATGCTGCACGATAAGCTGGCGACCAAAGGCGTGAAGTTTGTCGGCTACTGGCCAACCGATGGCTATGAGTTCACCAGCCCGAAACCGGTTATCGCCGATGGCCAATTGTTTGTCGGCCTGGCGCTGGATGAAACCAATCAGTACGACCTGAGCGATGAGCGCATCCAGAACTGGTGCGAGCAGATCCTCGGCGAAATGGCGGAGCACTTCGCCTGATCCTGAGTTAGTCGTGCGCCGGTTTTTGCAGCACCAGCCGGCGCAAATCCCGCCATTCCCCCGCATCCATGCTATCCGCCGCCACCCACAAATGCTGGCTACGGCCGCTTTCCGCATGCTTCAGGCGCAGCAGCATCCCGCTGCTGATAACCCATGGCGTCCCGACGATATCCCATTCCGTTTTTTGCCACCGTAAACGGGAATCGATCAACAGCTTAATTTCTCCCTGGCAGGCGTGGATCCGCCGCTGGCTGCGCACGCAGTCAAACACCACCAGCGATAGCAACAGGAGCCAAATCGGGGTGTAGCTTAACGGCCAGGGCATGAGCAGCACTATCGCCGCCACCACCCCGTGCAGCAGCAGCGAGAACCACTGCGAACGCCAGGAAATACGTAAATCAGATTGCCACAGGACCACGTTCCCGATTCCGAGTCTGGATTAAATTAATCATCCGTTGAAGTTGCGCATCTGCCGGCTTGCCGTGATTCATCAGCCAGTTAAACAGATCCGGATCATCGTTCTCCAGCAAACGGATGAACAGGCGCTTGTCGTCATCGCTGAGCGTGTCGTACTCATACTCGAAAAACGGCATGATGGAGATATCGAGTTCGCGCATACCGCGGCGGCATGCCCAGTGGATGCGAGCTTTGTTGTTAATGTCCATGTTGTCCTTCCAGCATCAAGATATAGCTTAGTTTAACCCTTTTTAGGCACTTACTTTACAGTAATATCGCCTTGTGCGAGCAGCATTCCATAAAAGCCCAAAATCCGGTTGGCTATTCACCGCATCCTGAGGGCACAAATGGCTTGCCGAAAGCGCTTGCATTGCACCATAGCTCTTTTACCATTAGTCATTCACTCTGCGTTAAGCTATTCAGGATATGACTATGGCTTTTACACCTTTTCCTCCGCGTCAGCCCTCTTCTTCCGCTCGTCTGCCGTTAACGCTGATGACGCTGGATGATTGGGCGCTGGCGACGATTACCGGTCCGGATGGCGAGAAGTATCTGCAGGGGCAGATCACCGCCGATGTCAGCCATTTAACCGCCGATCAGCATCTGCTTGCCGCGCACTGTGATGCCAAAGGCAAAATGTGGAGCAACCTGCGCGTCTTCCACCGCGACGGCGGTTTCGCGTGGATTGAGCGCCGCAGCCTGCGCGAAGCGCAGCTGACCGAACTGAAAAAATATGCCGTCTTCTCCAAAGTCACCATCGCCGCAAACGACGATCTGGTCCTGCTGGGCGTTGCCGGTTTCCAGGCGCGCGCCGCGCTGGCTCCATTGTTCGCCGCGCTGCCGGACGCTGGTAAACCGGTGGTCACCGAAGGCGTGACCAGCCTGCTGTGGTTTGAACATCCTGCCGAACGCTTCCTACTGGTGACCGATGCCGACACCGCCAACCGGGTGACAGACGCGCTGCGCGGCGAAGCGCAGCTTAACAACAGCCAGCAGTGGCTGGCGCTGAACATCGAGGCCGGTCTGCCGGTTATCGACAGCGTAAACAGCGCGCAGTTCATTCCGCAGGCGACCAACCTGCAAGCGTTGGGCGGTATCAGCTTCAAGAAAGGCTGCTACACCGGCCAGGAAATGGTCGCCCGGGCGAAATTCCGCGGCGCCAATAAACGCGCGCTGTGGACGCTGGCGGGTACCGCCAGCCGGGTGCCGGAAGCCGGGGAAGATCTGGAGCTGAAAATGGGCGACAACTGGCGCCGCACCGGTACGGTGCTGGCAGCCGTACAGTTGGATGACGGAAGCCTGATGGTCCAGGTGGTGATGAATAACGATATGGAACCGGACAGCGTGTTCCGCGTGCGTGATGATGCCGGCAGCCTGAGCATCAAGCCATTGCCGTATTCGCTGGAAGAAGATTAAGGAACAGTTCCCGGCTTACGGCGCTTGCGCCTCAGCCGGGCTACCAGACCGCAGAATATCGTAGCCACGGTAAGCACAGCGCCACCGTGGACGTTTGATCAGGACTGGCCGACGTAAAGATAAATCGCCAGGAAGTGACACACGCTGCCGCCGAGCACGAAGCCGTGCCAGATAGCGTGGTTATAAGGAATACGTTTGCAGACGTAGAAGATGACCCCCAGCGAGTACACCACCCCGCCAACCGCCAGCAGCGTTACCCCGCCTACCGCCAGCTTCACCGCCAGTTGATAGACCACGATAAGCGACAGCCAGCCCATCGTCAGATAGGTCACCAGCGACAAAATTTTAAAGCGGTGCGCGATAGTCAGCTTAAACAGGATCCCCAGTAGCGCCAGGCTCCAGATGACAATCATCAACCCCTTTGCCAGCGGCGAATTCAATCCCACCAGCAAAAATGGCGTGTAGGTTCCGGCAATCAGCAAGTAGATGGCGCAGTGGTCAAATTTCTTCAGCCACTGTTTCGCCCGCTGATGCGGGATAGCGTGATAGAGCGTGGAAGCGAGGAACAGCATAATCATACTGCCGCCGTACAGGCTGTAGCTGGTGATCGCCGTCGCGCTGGCGTTCGTGTCTACCGCCTGCACCAACAGCAACACGAGGCCGACAATACCGAACACCAGCCCGATCCCGTGACTGATGCTGTTGGCAACTTCCTCTGCCAGAGAATATCCCTGAGTGATTAATGGTTTGCGAACCATATTTTGACTCCGTGAAAACAAGAACGCTTTCATTGCCCACTTAGGTTAACTGAGAATGATTCCAGTGAACACCTGTTAGCTAAAATAAAACGATGTATATTTGTAAATACATTAAAATCATAGTGTTACAACAATATTTCAACTAACAGTTGTGCTGGTTTTATTTAAAGACGTTTGAATTCAATAACATAAAACCGATCTTCCGCAGGATAGATTTCACTGATGACCTGCCGCAGTTGTTCGAGGGTCATATTCTCCTGTTGAGCATGCTGTTCAGTTAGCGTGTCGAGGGTCACCGTTGAGGTCGCGGTAACGGCGATAGTGCAGAAGTAGCCGTCATCTTCATAGCGTCCGACGCGCAGCACATCACCGGCCTTAAAGTGCGACTCCGCCGCATCGCGAATGGTGATCGTTTTGCGCCCGGCCAGGATGTCGTCCTGAAAACGCTGAAAAAAGGTAATGTCATTAGCCTGCATGATATAATTCCGTCCTGGTCTTTATGAATTGTGAGTTCGCCACTGTGAGTATGTTCTCCCACGCCGCTGTCGCTAGTCTCAATAATCTTGAGATGATGGTCTACCACTACGTCATTAAGAATCGTGACAAAGTGATGTACATGACTATTCGCGAACTGGCCGAGGCCGCCGGGGTCTCCACCACTACCGTGTTGCGCTTCTGTCGCAAACTGCAGTGCGAGGGCTACTCTGAATTTCGCGTACGCTTTAAATTATATCTTGAGCAGAATGAGCCTCAACAGGCAAATATCGGCGCCAGCGAAATAATGAGCTTTTTTAAAAGCGTCAATAATGACGAGTTCGATCAATTGCTCGAACAAGCCGTCGATATTATTCTCTCCTCCGAGCGTATTATTTTCGTCGGCGCCGGTACTTCCGGCGCGCTGGCGAAATATGGCGCGCGCTTCTTTTCCAACGTCGGGAAATTCAGCAACCATATTGACGATCCTTATTTCCCGGTCACCAATGACATGGCTCGCAACGCGCTGGCGATTGTGCTTTCCGTCTCCGGTGAAACCGAAGAGATCCTGCGCTTTGCCAGCCAGTTCAGCCTGCATCACTGTAGGGTGATGTCGATTACCAGCCATGAACATTCGCGGCTGGCAAAACTGGCTGATTTCAATCTCTCCTGGCACGTGCCGCAAACGCGCATCGGCGGCGTTTACGATATTACAACACAGATTCCGGTGATATATATTCTCGAATCCCTGGGGCGTAAATTAGCGCGCAAAATCGGCTAAAAATAACAGCCTGTTTTTTCGATGTAACATATTACCTTTAGCGGGATTTGTTATATCGTGACATTCAATTTCGCTTTGCTAGACTCAATCGCAATAGTGATTCATAGAGATTAGTAAAGATGAAAAAATTGACTCTTCCAAAAGACTTTTTGTGGGGCGGCGCGGTCGCTGCGCATCAGGTTGAAGGCGGCTGGAATAAAGGCGGCAAAGGCCCCAGCATCTGCGACGTTTTAACCGGCGGGGCGCACGGCGTGCCGCGCGAAATCACCCAACAGGTCGAGGCGGGTAAGTATTACCCTAACCATGAAGCGGTTGATTTTTACGGCCACTACAAAGAAGACATCAAACTGTTCGCCGAGATGGGTTTCAAATGCTTCCGCACCTCTATTGCCTGGACCCGCATCTTCCCGCAGGGCGACGAAACCCAGCCAAATGAAGAAGGGCTGAAATTCTACGATGACATGTTTGATGAACTGCTGAAGTACAACATCGAGCCGGTGATCACCCTTTCCCACTTTGAAATGCCGCTGCATCTGGTACAGCAGTATGGCGGTTGGACCAACCGTAAAGTGGTCGATTTCTTTGTGCGCTTCGCCGAAGTTGTCTTTGAGCGCTATAAGCACAAAGTGAAATACTGGATGACCTTTAACGAGATCAATAACCAGCGTAACTGGCGCGCGCCGCTGTTCGGCTACTGCTGTTCCGGCGTGGTCTATACCGAGCATGAAAACCCGGAAGAGACCATGTACCAGGTGCTACATCACCAGTTCGTCGCCAGCGCGCTGGCGGTGAAAGCGGCGCGTCGTATCAACCCGGAAATGCAGGTCGGCTGCATGCTGGCGATGGTCGCCCTCTACCCTTACTCCTGCAAACCAGAAGATGTCATGTTTGCCCAGGAGTCGATGCGCGAACGCTATGTCTTTACCGATGTCCAGCTGCGCGGTTACTACCCGAGCTATGTGTTGAATGAATGGGAACGCCGCGGCTTCAACATCAAGATGGAAGACGGCGACGCGCAGATCCTGCGTGAAGGCACCTGCGCCTATCTCGGCTTCAGCTACTACATGACCAACGCGGTGAAAGCCGAAGGCGGCACCGGCGATGCCATTTCCGGCTTCGAAGGCAGCGTGCCGAACCCGCACGTGAAAGCCTCCGACTGGGGCTGGCAGATTGACCCGGTTGGCCTGCGCTACGCCCTGTGCGAACTGTATGAGCGCTACCAGAAGCCGCTGTTTATCGTGGAAAACGGCTTTGGCGCCTACGACAAAGTAGAAGCCGACGGCAGCATCAACGATGACTACCGCATCGATTATCTGCGCGCCCACGTCGAAGAGATGATTAAAGCGGTGACTTATGACGGCGTTGATCTGATGGGTTATACCCCATGGGGCTGCATCGACTGCGTCTCCTTCACCACTGGCCAGTACAGCAAACGCTACGGCTTCATCTACGTTAATAAACACGACGACGGCACCGGCGATATGTCCCGCTCGCGCAAGAAGAGCTTTAACTGGTACAAAGAAGTCATTGCCAGCAACGGCGAGAATCTGTAATTAACCGCCCTCTCCCGGCCGGGAGGGGGCAAATCACTTATCCGCCAGACACTTCTTTACAGCTTTACCATTGCTAAAACGCGTTCGCCCGATAAGATAGGCCTCGTGAATATTTGAGGCGACCATGATTAAGCGACAACGCAAAGCCATTCTTCTTGTACTCCTTGCCTGCCTGGTGGTGCTGATCTGCACCGCCCAGAGAATGGCGGGGATGCATGCGTTGGTGATGAACGTCACGGCCGCCAGCCAATCCGCCCAACCGGGCCCGGATAATGCCGAGGCGCCGGTCTCCCCCTGCGAACTCAGCGCCAAGTCGCTGATGGCCGTTCCGCCGATGCTGTTTGAAGGGGCGCTGCTCGCTATCGCCCTGCTGCTGGCGGTGCTGGCGGCCATCCCGCCGCGCATCGAGCGAATCTGGCCTCCCCGCGTCATTTCACCTCCCCGATTGCGGGTGCATCTACGATTATGCGTCTTCCGTGAGTGATTAATTCTCCTGACAGCTCAGGTTAATTTATTACTTACGGAGAAAATTTATGTTTATGGTATTCAGGCGACTGCTGGTCTGCCTGCTTTGGCTATGGCTGCCCGTCAGCCAGGCCGCCGATAGCGGCTGGCTGCGCGTCGCCGACAATCAACACTCCAGCGTGCGCCTGCGGGCGCAAAGCGAAAGCAATGGCGACACCCGCCTGCTTTTAGACGTAGCGCTGGAAAAGGGCTGGAAAACCTACTGGCGTTCGCCGGGCGAAGGCGGCATCGCGCCGGCTATCGCCTGGCACACGCCGCTGGAGGTTAACTGGCGCTGGCCGACGCCGCAGCGCTTCGACGTCGCGGGTATTTCCACTCAGGGGTATCACGGCGACGTCAGCTTCCCGATGACCCTGCGCGGCAAAATACCGCCGACGCTCAGCGGCGTACTGACGCTCTCTACCTGCAGCAATGTCTGCATTCTCACTGACTACCCCTTTTCGCTGGATATGACGGCTCCGGCGGGAGAGCGTTTTAATTACGATTTCATCCGCGCGATGGGCACGCTGCCCCTGCGCGACGGTCTCACCTCGGCGCTTAGCGCCAGCTACGTCAGCGGAAAGCTGACGGTAACCGCCCGCCGCGATGCCGGCTGGCAGCAGCCAGCGCTGTTTATCGACAGCATGGAGGATGTCGATTTCGGCAAGCCGAGCTTTACCAGCCGCGGCGATACATTGACCGCCACCGTACCGGTCACCGATAGCTGGGGCGAAGCGGCGCCGGATCTGAGCGGCAAAACGCTGTCGCTGGTGCTGGCTGATAGCGGCCAGGCGCAGGAAAGCCATATCGCCATCGCCGCCGGCAGCGCCGCGCCGGGGCTGGCGTTAGGCTGGGTGCTGCTGATGGCGATGGCCGGCGGGCTTATCCTCAACGTCATGCCGTGCGTGCTGCCGGTGTTGGCGATGAAACTCGGCTCATTGGTGCAAACCGAACGTCGCGAACGCGGCGCGGTGCGGCGGCAGTTCCTCGCCTCGGTATGCGGAATCGTCGTCTCCTTCCTGGCGCTGGCGCTGATGATGACCGCGCTACGCTTAGGTAATCAGGCGCTCGGCTGGGGGATCCAGTTCCAGAACCCGTGGTTTATCGGCGCGATGGCGCTGGTGATGGTGCTGTTCAGCGCCAGTTTATTAGGGCTGTTCGAAATCCGTCTCTCCTCCAACGCCAGTACCTTCCTCGCCACCCGCGGCGGCAACGGCTTAATGGGCCATTTCTGGCAGGGCGCCTTCGCCACTCTGCTGGCGACGCCCTGTACCGCGCCGTTCCTCGGCACCGCCGTTTCGGTGGCGCTGGTGGCGCCGCTGCCGCTGCTGTGGGGGATTTTCTTCGCCATGGGGATCGGCATGAGCCTGCCGTGGCTGCTTATCGTCGCCTGGCCGGGTCTGGCGCAACGACTTCCACGTCCAGGCCGCTGGATGAATCATCTGCGCGTGGTGTTGGGGCTAATGATGCTTGGTTCAGCGCTATGGCTGGTTAGCCTGCTGACGATCCACATCGGCCGTACGCCGGTGCTTACCCTGCTGGTGATTCTGGCCATCTTCCTGCTCCTGGCCACCGCCTGGCGCTACCGCTGGCGTACGGCGCTGCGCGCGGGCGCTCTGGCCATCGTGGTGGCGGGCGCCGTCGCCTTTGTCGCACAACAGGACGGCCAGGGCCCGCGCCGAGACCGGGTTAACTGGCAGCCGCTCAGCGAGCAGGCTATCGCTAACGCCCTTGCGGAACATAAACGGGTATTTATTGATGTCACCGCCGACTGGTGCGTGACCTGTAAAGCCAATAAATACAACGTGCTGCTGCGCGATGACGTCCAGCAGACGCTATCAGCGCCAGATGTGATCGCCTTACGCGGCGACTGGAGCCGCCCCTCCGCTGACATTAGTCAGTTTTTAACCGCACGCGGCAGCGCCGCGGTGCCGTTTAACCAGATTTACGGACCGGGATTACCGCAGGGACAGATTCTGCCTGCGCTGTTAGACCGCGAACAACTTCTCGCCACCCTGTCCGCCGCTAAAGGAAAATAACATGAGAGCTATCACCGCCTTATTACTGCTGTGCGTATCGGCCTTCAGCTTCGCCGCACCGGCGGAAGAACCACAATCGAACGGTAATGACCAGTTAGCCCAGCTGCTGTTTAACGATCCGAACAGCCCGCGTACCGGCGCGAAAGAGCCAAAACTCACAATCGTCTCGTTTACCGATTACAACTGTCCTTACTGCAAACAGTTTGATCCGATGCTGGAAAAAATCGTCCACGATAATCCGGATATTCAGCTCATCGTTAAGCTGCTGCCGTTTAAAGGGCAGAGTTCGGTGAATGCCGCTAAAGCCGCGCTCTCCACCTGGCGTCAGCAGCCCGATAAATTCTGGGCGCTGCATCAGCGGCTGATGGCGAAAAAAGGCTATCACGATGACGCCAGTATCGCCGCCGCGCAGAAGAAAACCGCCACCGATAGCGTGAATATTGATGACAAGACCATGGATTCGCTGAAGATGAACCTGATTTTGTCGCAGGTGCTGAATATTCAGGGCACCCCGGCGACCATCATCGGCGATCAGATGGTGGCCGGCGCGATCCCTGCTGATGAGCTGGAGGGGCTGGTGAAAGAGCAGCTGGCGAAAGCCCGTGGCCAGTAAAATCAGACGCTGGCTACGCGAGCTGGCGGTGTGGCTGCTGATTGGCGCGGCGGTGAGCCTGGCGGTGGATTATTTTCGCCAGCCCGCGCTGCCGCAAAACTTCAGCGCCACATCGCTGCAGACACTCGACGGCAGGACGCTGGATCTGAACGCTATGAGTCAGCAAAAGCCGCTGCTGCTGTACGTCTGGGCGACCTGGTGCGGAGTCTGTCGCTATACCACGCCGTCGGTGGCATCGCTTGCCGCCGACGGCGGCAATGTGCTGACGGTAGCCCTGCGTTCCGGCGATAACGCCACGCTTGAGAAGTGGCTGACCAGGAAGAAAATGGCGCTGCCGACGGTAAATGATCCGAGCGGCCAGCTGGCGCGGCAGTGGGATATCCAGGTAACGCCAACGCTGGTGGTCATTTCTCAAGGTGAGGTGAAGTCGGTTACCACCGGCTGGACCAGCAGTTGGGGAATGCGCCTGAGGCTGTGGCTGGCCTCCTGGTAGACCAGCCGCTTTACCGGTCTTTATGCCGGGTGGCGGCTACGCCTTACCCGGCCTACCGTTCGGCCTTGACCCCGTAGCCCCGGCAAGCGCAGCGCCGCCGGGCAATAGACATCTAGGGGTTATTTCCCGCCCGCCAGTTCGAGGAAGCTACCCGTCACATACGACGCTTTGTCGCTCAGCAGCCAGGCAATGGCCTGAGCGACCTCTTCCGGCTGGCCGCCGCGCTGCATCGGTAGCGAATTTTTTACCCGATCCACGCGTCCCGGTTCGCCGCCGGAAGCATGCATCTCGGTATAAATCAGCCCCGGACGCACGCCGTTTACTCGAACCCCTTGCGCCGCCACTTCCAGCGCCAGCCCGGTCGTCAGGGTATCTACCGCCCCTTTCGACGCGGCATAGTCAACGTACTCTCCCGGCGCGCCAAGGCGCGAGGCCGCCGACGAAACGTTAACTATCGCCCCGCCCTTGCCGCCATGCCGATGCGACATCCGTTTTACCGCCTCACGGCAACAGAGGAAGTAGCCGGTGACGTTGGTGGCCAGCACGCGGTTAATACGCTCGGCGCTCAGGCTCTCCACTGTACATTGGGTAAACAGGATCCCGGCGTTGTTGACCAACGCCATCAGCGGTTCGCCCATACGGTCAATCGCCTCAAACATCGCCATCACCTGCGCTTCATCGCTGATATCCGCCCGCAGCGCCGTGGCTTTGCCGCCAGATTCAACAATGGTATTGACCACTTCGGTTGCGGCTTTAATGTTGTGATGGTAATTGACCGCGACGGTATACCCTTCCTGCGCCAACAGCAGCGCCGTCGCCCGGCCTATGCCGCGGCTCGCGCCGCTAATCAGAGCTATCGCCATACCTTCTCTCCAAAAAATAAAGGCGCCGTAGCGCCTTTAAAAGTTTAGCTAATTCGCCACTTACTGGTATTCGCTCATCGGTACGCAGGAGCAGAACAGGTTACGGTCGCCATACACGTCATCCAGGCGTTTCACCGTTGGCCAGTACTTGTTGTGCAACCCAGCCGGGAATACCGCCAGCTCGCGGCTGTACGGATGGTTCCACTCGCTCACCAGCTCGCCCTGGGTGTGCGGCGCGTTCACCAGCGGGTTATCTTCCAGCGGCCATTCACCGGCTTTAACGCGATCGATTTCCGCGCGGATCGCCAGCATGGCGTCAATAAAGCGGTCCAGCTCTACCTTGCTTTCCGATTCTGTCGGCTCAACCATCAGCGTCCCGGCAACCGGGAAGGACATGGTCGGCGCATGGAAACCAAAGTCGATCAGGCGCTTAGCAATATCCAGCTCGCTAATGCCGGTCTCTTCTTTCAGCGGACGAATATCGAGAATACATTCGTGCGCCACGCGACCATCGCGGCCGGTATAGAGCACCGGATAAGCATCTTTCAATCGGGTAGCGATGTAGTTGGCGTTGAGAATCGCGTTCTGGCTCGCCTGTTTCAATCCTTCCGCGCCCATCATGCGGATATACATCCAACTGATCGGCAGAATGGAAGCGCTGCCGAACGGCGCGGCGGAAACCGCGCCCTGACGGGTCAGCATGCCTTCAATCTGTACCACGCTGTGGCCCGGTACAAACGGCGCCAGGTGCGCTTTCACGCCGATAGGGCCCATACCCGGACCGCCGCCGCCGTGCGGAATGCAGAAGGTTTTATGCAGGTTGAGGTGCGAAACGTCAGCGCCGATAAAGCCCGGAGAAGTGATCCCGACCTGGGCGTTCATGTTGGCGCCATCGAGATAAACCTGGCCGCCGAACTGATGCACTATCTCACATACTTCACGGATGGTCTCTTCATACACGCCGTGGGTCGACGGGTAGGTGACCATGATGCAGGAAAGATTCGCCCCCGCCTGCTCTGCTTTTTCACGCAGATCGGCAAGATCGATGTTGCCGTTTTTATCGCAGGCAACGACCACTACCTGCATACCCGCCATCTGCGCGGAAGCCGGGTTAGTGCCGTGCGCGGAGCTTGGGATCAGGCAGATATCGCGATGGCCTTCGTTGCGGCTCTCGTGATAGTGGCGAATCGCCAGCAGGCCAGCATACTCGCCCTGCGCGCCGGAGTTCGGCTGCATACAGACGGCGTCATAGCCGGTTAGTTTCACCAGCCAGTCTGAAAGCTGGGCGATCATCTGATGATAACCTTCCGCCTGCTCGACCGGGCAGAACGGGTGCAGCTCGGCAAATTCCGGCCAGGTGATCGGGATCATCTCCGCCGCGGCGTTCAGTTTCATGGTGCAGGAACCCAGCGGGATCATCGCCTGGTTCAGCGCCAGATCTTTACGCTCCAGCGCGTGCATGTAGCGCATCATCTCGGTTTCGCTATGGTAGCGGTTAAACACCGGATGGGTGAGAATCGCATCGTCGCGCAGCATCGCCGCCGGGATCGAACGGCTATCCAGCGCCACGTCTTTATCCAGGGTATCGATATCCAGACCGTGATCGTCGCCAACGATGGCGCGGAACAGGTTCAGCACATCTTCGCGGGTGGTCGCTTCATCGAGCGTAATGCCAACCGCGCCGTGAATATCGCTACGCAGGTTAATCTGCAGCGCTTCGGCACGCGCCAGCACCGCGGCTTTATCCGCCACTTCGACGCAAAGGGTGTCGAAGTAGTGAGCATGGCGCAGCTTCAGCCCTTTCTTCTGCAGGCCGTCGGCCAGAATGTCGGTCAGGCGATGAATGCGGCCAGCGATACGTTTCAGGCCCGCCGGGCCGTGGAAAACCGCGTACAGGCTGGCGATGTTGGCCAGCAGAACCTGCGAGGTACAAATGTTGGAGTTCGCTTTCTCGCGGCGGATATGCTGCTCGCGAGTCTGCATCGCCATGCGCAGCGCGGTATTACCCGCCGCATCTTTCGATACGCCGATAATACGGCCCGGCATGGAGCGTTTGAATTCATCTTTCGCCGCGAAGAAGGCCGCGTGCGGGCCGCCATAGCCCATCGGCACGCCGAAACGTTGAGCGGAACCGAAGACAATATCGGCGCCCTGCTTGCCCGGCGCCGTCAGCAGCACCAACGCCATAAAGTCGGCGGCGACGCTGACAATCACTTTGCGCGCTTTCAGCTCGGCGATCAGTTTACTGTAATCGTGGATTTCACCGGTGGTGCCAACCTGCTGCAGCAGCACGCCAAAAACATCCTGGTGATCGAGCACTTTGTCGGCGTCATCGACAATCACGTCGAAGCCAAAGGTTTCCGCACGGGTGCGAACCACATCCAGGGTTTGTGGATGAACGTCGGCGGCAACGAAGAAGCGGTTGGCGTTCTTCAGTTTGCTCACGCGTTTGGCCATCGCCATCGCTTCGGCGGCGGCGGTGGCTTCATCAAGCAGCGAAGCGGAAGCGATATCCAACCCGGTCAGATCCAGAGTGACCTGCTGGAAGTTGAGCAGCGATTCCAGACGGCCCTGGGATACTTCCGGTTGGTAAGGGGTATAGGCGGTGTACCAGCCCGGGTTTTCCAGCATGTTGCGCTGAATGACCGGCGGCAGTTGCACGGCGGTGTAGCCCATGCCGATGTAAGACTTGAAGCGCTTGTTGCGACCGGCGATCGCCTTCAGCTCCGCCAGCGCGGCGAATTCGGTAGTCGCGTCGCCCACCTGTGGTGGGGTCGCCAGCTGGATATCCTGCGGCACAATCTGGCCGATCAGGGCGTTAAGCGAATCCGCGCCGACGGTCTTCAGCATCTCTTGCTGCTGCTGAGCGTCCGAGCCAATGTGACGTTCAATAAAGGCGTCGCGGTTTTCAAGCTGACTTAAAGTCTGAGTCATGAGCGATGGTTCCTGAAACGTGCGGTGAATCGTGATTGTCTCTACTTACCTGAATTGCCCGGTGGCGCTAGCGCTTACCGGGCCTACAAAGTTCGTAGGTCGGATAAGCGCAGCGCCATCCGGCACACATTTATTCGTCTTCTAACAGAGCTTCATACGCGGCGGCATCCAGCAGCGCGGCAACCTGCGCTTCGTCGCTGGCTTTGATTTTGAAGATCCAGCCGTCGGCATACGGGTCGCTGTTGACCAGTTCCGGAGAGTCGTTCAGCTCTTCGTTGACGGCAACGATTTCACCGCTAATCGGCGCGTAGATATCGGAAGCCGCTTTCACGGATTCGGCAACGGCGCAATCGGCGCCCGCTTCAACGGTGGCGCCCACTTCCGGCAGGTCAACGAAAACCATGTCGCCAAGCAGCTCCTGCGCGTGCTCGGTGATCCCGACGGTATAGGTGCCGTTCGCTTCTTTACGCAGCCACTCGTGTTCTTTGCTGTATTTCAGTTCTGCTGGTACGTTGCTCATCAATTCATCTCCAAAAAAGGGAAATCACACAATGGCTTTGCCATTGCGTACAAAACCAGGTTTAGTCACTTTTACCGGCATTTCACGGTTACGAATTTGCACCACCGCGGTTTCGCCAATCCCGGCCGGTACGCGAGCCAGCGCGATGCTGTAGCCCAGCGTCGGTGAGAAGGTGCCGCTGGTGATAATGCCTTCTTTTTGATTACCGTCGCTATCGGTAAAACGTACCGGCAGGCCCCCGCGCAGGACGCCTTTCTCGGTCATCACCAGGCCAACCAGCTGCTCGGTGCCTTTTTCGCGCTGCATTTCCAGCGCTTCGCGGCCGATGAAGTTACGATCGGCGGGCTCCCAGGCGATAGTCCAACCCATGTTCGCCGCCAGCGGCGAGACGCCTTCGTCCATCTCCTGGCCGTACAGGTTCATCCCGGCTTCCAGGCGCAGGGTATCGCGCGCGCCAAGACCGCAAGGCTTAACGCCGGCGTCCAGCAGACCGCGCCAGAAATCCGCCGCCTGCTCGTTCGGCATAGCGATTTCATAACCCGCTTCGCCGGTATAACCGGTGGTGGCGATAAACAGGTCGCCGGCCTGTACGCCGAAGAACGGCTTCATGCCTTCCACGGCCTGGCGCTGAGCGTCGGTGAACAGCGTCGCCGCCTTCGCTTTCGCCTGCGGACCCTGCACCGCGATCAGCGACAGATCGTCGCGAACGGTGATTTCAAGACCGTAAGGTTCGGCTTGTTCGGAAATCCAGGCGAGGTCTTTTTCACGAGTGGCGGAGTTAACAACGAGGCGGAAATAATCTTCAGAAAGGAAATAAACAATCAGGTCATCGATGACGCCGGCGGAAGCGGTTAGCATGCCGGTGTAGAGCGCTTTGCCTGGGGTGGTAAGCTTCGCCACATCGTTTGCCAGCAAATAGCGCAAGAACTCTCTGATCCGGTTGCCGTGGAAATCGACGATGGTCATATGCGACACATCGAACATCCCTGCATCGCCGCGCACCGCGTGGTGCTCATCTATCTGGGACCCGTAATGCAGCGGCATCATCCAGCCATGGAAATCCACCATGCGAGCGCCGCACAGCGTGTGTTGTTCATACAACGGAGTCTGTTGAGCCATCTTTTCCTCATCGAATAAAACGGAACCAGCCACGATATTGTCGGCGATTTTGCGCCACGAAATCCGGCGACGGCACCGCTTACGGACACCGACGCAAACGTTCTCTTTTGCCTGAACTTACCACCGAACCCGGTGCTAAACCATAAGGTAAATCAGGACATCACATTAGCTTATGACCAAAGCGCGCCGAAAAGCCTACAGAGTTATTGACTGGAAAAAAGCGATTTACGCCACATAAAATTAACATAATGAGCATACCAGTCAGGTGATGATGGTGTTTTATGCGATTTTACGGGCCTAATTTCTTTAACAAAAAAAAGAGCGCATTAATAAAACTAATGCGAAAAAAGAGGTGAAATTAGAATATTTCAAATGAGAGAGAACACCCGGCACGCAGGCCGGGTAAAAGAAGTGTGACGGGGTTAACGTAACCAGGCGGGGAGATCGTTGAGGCCCATGGCCTGGCGAATCAACTGTGGTTTTACGCCAGGCAGCGAATCGGCCAGTTTGAGCCCCATATCGCGGAGGAGTTTCTTCGCCGGATGGCTGCCGGAAAACATTTCGCGGAACCCCTGCATACCCGCCAGCATCAGCGCGGCACTGTGCTTGCGGCTGCGCTCATAGCGGCGCAGGTACAAATGCTGACCGATATCTTTACCCTGCGCATGCAGGCGCTTCAGCTCGTCGATAAGCTCGGCGGCGTCCATAAAGCCAAGATTCACCCCCTGCCCGGCCAGCGGATGAATAGTGTGGGCGGCATCGCCAACCAGCGCCAGACGATGGGCGGCGAACTGACGCGCGTAGCGTCCGGTCAGCGGGAAAACCTGCCGTTCGCTTTCAAGCTGGCAAAGGCCAAGGCGATTATCAAAAGCGATGTTCAGCGCCTGGTTAAACGCGGCTGTATCGGCCTGCTGCATTCGCTGCGCCTCCTCCGGCGACAGCGACCAGACGATCGAGCACAGATGCGGATCGCTAAGCGGCAGGAAGGCCAGAATGCCTTCACCGTGGAACGCCTGACGCGCCACGGCCTGATGCGGCTCGGTGGTTCGTATCGTCGCCACCAGCGCATGATGGCGATAGTCCCAGAAGGTCAGCGGAATATCGGCTTTATTACGCAGCCACGAATTGGCGCCATCGGCGCCGACCACCAGCCGCGCGGTCAGCATGCTACCGTCCTGCAGGCTCAGAAAAGCTTCGTTTTCGCCCCACGCTACCTGCTGCAGTTGCGCAGGCGCCAGCAGGGTAACGTCAGCACAGCGCTGCGCCTTCTGCCACAGCGCGTGATGCACCACGGCATTTTCAATAATATGGCCCAGATGGCTAAAGCCCATGCTCTGGTCATCGAAGCTAATGCGGCCAAAGCTATCTTTGTCCCACACTTCCATGCCGTGATAGCAGCTGGCGCGCTGGGCGATGATTTCGCTCCAGACGCCCAGCTTATCCAGTAACTTTTCGCTGGCGGCATTAATAGCCGAAACGCGCAGCGCCGGCGGCGCATCGGCGTCAAGAGGCTGCGGCGCCGCTTGTTCCAGCACCGCGACGCGCAGGCCGCTGCCCTGTAAACCACAGGCTACCGCCAGTCCCACCATTCCGCCGCCAACAATGGCAACATCAACACTTTGCACGTTCTACTCCTTAACGGGGAACCCAACCGAGGGTACGCTGCGCCAGCGCATCGCGCGCCGGGGTAAATAATTCCATCGCCATCAGACCGACGTTGCGCCCCGCCACCAGCGGCGCCCAACGGTTGGCAAAGAGATGCACCAGCCCATCGGTCACGCCGATGGTGGCGGCTTTATCATCCGCTCGCCGCGCCTGGTAGCGGCATAGCAGAGAATAATTGCCCGCATCCTCGCCGAGCCCGTGGGCGTCGGCAAGCAGTTCAGCCAGGCTCATCACGTCGCGCAGGCCGAGATTAAAGCCCTGCCCGGCGATCGGGTGTAATGTCTGCGCCGCGTTGCCGACCAGCGCCAGACGGTGCGACACCGAACGGATGGCGGTGGTTAACGCCAGCGGATAAACACTACGCTTACCGGCATGGGTAATGCGCCCCAGCCGCCAGCCAAACGCCTGCTGTAATTGTTGGCAAAAACGTTCGTCAGACCAGCTAAGCACCTCGTCGCGCCGCGACTGCGGATGGCACCACACCAGCGAACAGCGCCCTTGCGACATCGGCAGCATCGCCAGCGGACCGTGCTCGGTAAAGCGCTCGAAGGCGCGGCCTTCGTGTGGCAACGCGGTGCTAACGTTGGCGATAATCGCCAGTTGCTCATAGGGCTGCTGCTGCCAGCTAATGCCGCAGCGGGCGCCCAGCGACGAACGCGAACCATCTGCCGCCACCAGCAGCTTACCGTTGATCGTTTCGCCGCTATCGAGGGTGAGGCTGACGCTGTCCTGGCTGCGGTTGACCGCTTCCACTTTCGCCGGACAGTGCAGGGTGACGCCCGGCGCCTCGCGCAACAGGCTAAACAGCCGCTGGCCGACATCGTGGAGTTCAACCACCTGCCCCAGCGCCGACAGGCCGTAATCGGCCGCCGCCAGGTTTACAAAACCGGCATGGCCGCGGTCGCTGACGTGTACCCGCTGGATAGGCGTCGCTCGTTTAGCAAGGTTCTGCCAGATACCGATGCGCGCCAGCTGCTGGCAGGTGCCCGCAGCGAGGGCGATCGCCCGATCGTCAAAACCTGGGTGGCGTGACGACGCCGGATCCTGCGCTTCAATCAGATGAACCGGCAGCGCGCCGCCGGTCAAACGGGAGATGGCCAGCGCGAGCGTCGCGCCGGTCATTCCGCCGCCGACAATCAGCACGCTCATGACTGGCGCGCCGCCGCCATCAGCGCCTCGATCTCATCCGCCTTCTTCACCACGCTGGCGGTGAGATTTTCGTTGCCATCTTCGGTAATCACGATGTCATCTTCAATCCGAATGCCGATGCCGCGATATTGCGCCGGTACGTCGGCGTCGGTGGCGATATACAGCCCCGGCTCGACGGTCAACACCATTCCCGGTTCCAGCACGCGCGAACGGTTGGTGTCGTAATTACCGACATCGTGCACATCCAGACCCAACCAGTGGCTCAGGCCATGCATGAAGTAAGGACGGTGGGCGTTGTTGGCGATAAGCTCGTCAATCTCGCCTTTCAGGATCCCCAGCCGCACCAGGCCGGTAATCATAATGCGCACCACTTCCTGATTAACCTCATAAATGGAGGTACCCGGACGATACAGCTCCAGCGCGGTTTCCAGCGATTCCAGCACGATGTCGTAGATTTCACGCTGCGGTTTAGTGAATTTACCGTTAACCGGGAAGGTGCGGGTGATATCGCCCGCATAGCCGCGGTATTCACAGCCGGCGTCAATCAGCACTAAATCGCCATCACGCAGTTCGGATTCGTTTTCGGTGTAGTGCAGGATGCAGGCGTTTTCGCCGCCGCCAACGATGGTGTTATAAGACGGGAAACGCGCGCCGTGGCGGTTGAATTCGTGGAGAATTTCGCCTTCCAGCTGATATTCGAACATGCCCGGGCGGCATTTTTCCATCGCCCGGGTATGGGCAAGGGCGGAAATTTCACCGGCGCGGCGCATCACTTCCAGCTCTTCCGCGGATTTGAACAGGCGCATTTCATGCACCACAGGCCGCCAGTCGATGACGGAGTTCGGCGCCTGCAGGTTCTGACGTGAACCTTTACGCAGTTTTTCGAGGGCGTTAAACACAATTTCATCGGCATAGGCATATTCGCCCTGGGCAAAATAGATAGCGTCCAGGCCGTTGAGCAGTTGATACAGCTGCTGGTTGATTTCGCTAAACGCCAGCGCGCGATCGACGCCGAGTTTACCCGGCGCGGCATCCTGGCCCAGACGGCGGCCAAACCAGATTTCCGCCGTCAGATCGCGAACGCGGTTAAACAGCACGCTATGATTGTGCGTTTCATCGCTTTTGATCAGCACCAGCAGCGCTTCCGGTTCGTTGAAGCCGGTGAAGTACCAAAAATCGCTGTTCTGCCGGTAGGGATATTCCGAATCTGCGCTGCGTACCGCTTCCGGCGCGGCAAAAATCAGCGCCGCGCTGCCCGGCTGCATCTGCGCCAATAATGCCTGGCGACGAGAAAGAAACTCCTGCTGTGTCATGACGCCCCCTGAATGTCGTTTTTATTTAGTGTAACGTTGGCTTGCGTACTTCCGGTGCGGTTGGCTGCTGGCGCGCGAAGGTATCGTGGCACAGTAACGCGGCGACGCGTACGTACTCAATAATCTCTTCGAGAGACATTTCCAGCTCTTCCTGGTCTTCATCTTCGTCGTAGCCGAGTTGCGCAATGTTACGCAGATCATCGATGGCTTCGCCGGTCTCATCCTTCACTTTATCCAGCTTCGGCTGGGTCACGCCAAGGCCGAGCAGGAAATGGTTTACCCAACCCGCCAGCGCGTCGGCGCGGTCGAAAACGCTGACGTTGTCGCCTTCCGGCATATACAGCTGGAACAGGAAACCATCATCTTCCAGCGAATCGCTGGTGGCGGAATGCATGCTACGCAGCGCCTGGGCCAGTTCATGACCAAAGGCAAGGCCTTCGTTGGTCAGGTCATGCACCAGCGGCTGCCAGCTGCTGTCGGTGTTGCCGCCGCAAAGGATGCCGCTTATCAAACCGTGCATTTCGGCCGGGGTTAATCCCACCCCTTGTTGGTTCAGTAACTGGTCTACATCGTTGTAACCAGGCATTTCGTTCTGTATAGACATGCGCATTCGTCATCGTTGGGAGGAATATTCATGATATGCTACCACTTTGGACCTTGGTGAACCAGAAAAGGGCTTGTATCCCCGCACCAGGGTAGCTATAGTGTCGCCCCTTCGCAGAGCCGGGCTCGGACGTGAAGGCAGCGCAGTCAATCAGCAGGAAGGTGGCATGTCTGCACAACCCGTAGATCTCCAAATTTTTGGCCGTTCACTGCGAGTGAATTGCCCGCCTGAACAAAGGGATGCCCTGAATCAGGCAGCTGAAGACCTTAATCAGCGGTTGCAAGATTTAAAAGAACGCACTAGAGTCACAAATACTGAGCAGCTGGTCTTCATCGCCGCGTTGAACATCAGCTATGAGTTGACTCAGGAAAAAGCGAAGACCCGCGACTACGCCTCCAGTATGGAACAGCGCATTCGCATGCTTCAGCAGACCATCGAACAGGCATTGCTTGAGCAAGGTCGCATAAGCGAAAGACCGGGGTCGAAGTTTGAATAACACTTTGTCGTTAACTGTGTTAGAGTAATCGCAAGAACAAAATTTCTCTGAGATGTTTGCAAGCGGGCCAGTCCCCTGAGCCGATATTTCATACCACAAGAATGTGGCGCTCCACGGTTGGTGAGCATGCTCGGTTCGCCCGAGAAGCCTTAAAACTGTGACGACGCATTCACCTTGAACCAAGGGTTCAAGGGTTACAGCCTGCGGCGGCATCTCGGAGATTCCCTTCTTAAGTTCGCATTATCCCCTCAACGTTGTTTTCGGCCTGTGCCGCCCTGTATTACACTTTCCCGTATCGTTTCGCCTGCTCGTAATGAGACCAGCATGACTATACAGCCCGATATCCCGCTCTCCAGACAGCAAATTCGCCAGCAGATCCGCGAGCGTAGACGCGCGCTTAGCGCCGAACAGCAGCAGCGCTTCGCCCTGCAGGCCGCTGAACGAATGATGGCGTATCCGCCCGTCGTTCTCGCTCATACCGTGGCGCTGTTCCTCTCCTTCGACGGCGAGTTGGATACCCAACCGCTGATCGAGCAATTGTGGCGGGCGGGCAAGCGGGTTTATCTGCCGGTACTGCATCCGTTTAGCCCCGGCAATCTGCTGTTTTTACATTACCATCCGCAAAGCCAGCTGATTTTTAATCGCCTGAAGATTTACGAACCCAGGCTCGACGTGCGCGATGTCCTGCCGCTGGCCGAACTCGATGTGCTGATTACCCCGCTGGTCGCCTTCGATGCCAGCGGTCAACGCCTGGGGATGGGCGGCGGTTTCTATGATCGTACTTTACAGAACTGGCGGCAGTATCGCCTGCAGCCGGTAGGCTACGCTCACGACTGCCAGCAGGTGGATACGCTGCCGAGCGAACAGTGGGATATACCGCTGCCAGCGGTGATTACGCCAGGTAAAACCTGGCGCTGGTAGAAAGTGATGCGGGTTCGAGAATTGCGCCCGGAAGGCGTTAAAAAAATACGGGCAGGTATGCGACCTGCCCGTGAGGCAACAACAAATTAGTACAGCAGACGGGCGCGGATGGTGCCCGGGATCGCTTTCATCGCCAGCAGCGCCTGCTGCGCGACGTCGCCATCGGCTTCGATATCAATTACCACATAGCCCATCTGCGGAGTCGTTTGCAGATACTGGGCGGCGATGTTGATGTTCTGCGCGGCGAAAATCTGGTTAAGCGCCGTCAGGATGCCCGGGCGGTTTTCATGAATATGCAGCAGACGGCGACCGCCGTGCAGCGGCAGAGAAACCTCCGGGAAGTTCACCGCCGACAGCGTAGAACCGTTATCGGAATACTTCGCCAGCTTGCCAGCCACTTCCAGACCAATGTTCTCTTGCGCTTCCTGAGTTGAACCGCCGATATGCGGCGTCAGGATCACGTTATCGAATTCGCATAGCGGAGAGTTAAACGGATCGCTGTTGGTCGCCGGCTCCGTCGGGAAGACGTCAATGGCCGCGCCGGCCAGGTGTTTACGCGACAGCGCATCGCACAGCGCCGGGATATCGACCACCGTGCCGCGAGAGGCGTTGATCAGCAGCGCGCCCGGTTTCATCAGCGCCAGCTCTTCCGGCCCCATCATGTTTTTGGTGGAGGCGTTTTCCGGCACGTGCAGGCTAACGACATCGCTCATGTTCAGTAGGTCGGAGAGATGCTGAACCTGCGTGGCGTTGCCCAGCGGCAGTTTGTTTTCGATATCATAAAAATAGACGTGCATCCCCAGTGATTCCGCCAGAATGCCGAGCTGGGTGCCGATATGGCCGTAACCGATAATCCCCAGTTTTTTGCCGCGCGCTTCAAAGCTGCCTACCGCCTGCTTATTCCACACGCCGCGATGCGCCTTGGCGTTAGCTTCCGGCACGCCGCGCAGCATCAGCAGCAGCTCGCCGATGACCAGCTCAGCCACCGAACGGGTGTTCGAGAACGGGGCGTTAAATACCGGGATACCGCGCTTTGCCGCCGCATCCAGATCGACCTGATTGGTGCCGATACAGAAGCAGCCCACCGCCACCAGTTTTTCCGCCGCGGCGAAGATCTCTTCAGTCAGATGAGTACGGGAACGCAGGCCGATAAAATGGGCATCACGGATCGACGCTTTCAGCTCTTCAGTATCCAGCGCGCCTTTGTGAAATTCGATGTTGGTGTAACCTGCCGCACGAAGGTTATCGATTGCTTTCTGATGCACGCCTTCAACGAGCAGAAATTTAATCTTGTCTTTTTCCAGTGATACCTTAGCCATTTCCCCGTCCTGTTTTTATTGGTACTGATGTCGTGCTGAACAAAAACTCTTCCAGCAACATATCAAAAAAAACTATCGCGGCAATATGAACGTTTGCCTCGCCGACCTGAAGAAATATCACGTTGAAGCAAAAGACAGGACAAAACACCAGAAAGAGAATAGATGGCAGATTGTTACTCAGAAAGGTTACGTAAATGTGACACAAGTCACCAAATTAAGGCCATAGAAAAAAATTTAGGGGGAAGCGCGAAACTTCCCCCCGATCGTCTTATTTGTTGACGATGGTCTTCACGCCGTCGGCGGTACCGATCAGCGCCACGTCGGCGCCGCGGTTGGCGAACAACCCGACGGTCACCACGCCCGGGATACCGTTAATGGCGTTTTCCAGCGCGATAGCGTCAAGAATTTCCAGGCCATGTACATCGAGGATCACGTTGCCGTTATCCGTCACCACGCCCTGACGATATTCCGGGCGGCCGCCCAGCTTCACCAGCTGACGCGCGACGGCGCTGCGCGCCATCGGGATCACTTCCACCGGCAGCGGGAAGTTGCCGAGGATATCAACCTGCTTAGAGGCGTCGGCGATACAGATAAACTTATCGGCAACCGAGGCGATGATCTTTTCGCGGGTCAGCGCCGCGCCGCCGCCTTTGATCATCTGCATGTGGCCGTTAATTTCATCCGCGCCGTCAACGTAGATGCCGAGGCGGTCAACGGAGTTAAGGTCGAATACCGGGATACCGAGGCTTTTCAGCTTCTCGGTGGAGGCGTCGGAGCTGGAGACCGCGCCTTCGATCTGCCCTTTCATGGTCCCCAGCGCATCAATAAAATGCGCCGCCGTGGAGCCGGTGCCGACACCGACAATGGTGCCCGGTTGTACATATTGCAGCGCTGCCCAGCCGACTGCTTTTTTCAGTTCATCCTGCGTCATGATTATCGTCCGAGATGTGAATACTTACCGCGCATTATAGAACATCGGCGGATGAAATGTCCCTGCGATGGCGATCACACATCTGAGCAGACCATTTTCGTCTTTATCAAAAACAAATTTATGTCATAGTGCGGGTTAACGAAAAGTTATGGGGGTACGCCAGAATAATGAAACGACCGGACTACAGAACATTACAAGCGCTGGATGCGGTGATTAGGGAACGTGGGTTTGAGCGCGCCGCGCAGAAGCTATGCATTACACAGTCCGCCGTCTCACAGCGTATCAAACAGCTGGAAAACATGTTTGGCCAACCGCTGCTGGTGCGTACCGTACCGCCGCGCCCGACCGAGCAGGGGCAAAAACTGTTGGCTCTGCTGCGCCAGGTTGAGCTGCTGGAAGAAGAGTGGCTTGGCGATGAGCAGACCGGCTCCACGCCGCTGCTGCTGTCGTTGGCGGTCAACGCCGACAGTCTGGCGACCTGGCTGCTGCCGGCGCTGGCCAACGTGTTATCCGACTCCCCTATCCGCCTCAATCTGCAGGTTGAAGATGAAACCCGCACCCAGGAGCGCTTGCGCCGTGGGGAAGTGGTCGGCGCGGTGAGTATTCAGCCGCAGGCGCTGCCAAGCTGCCTGGTCGATCAACTCGGCGCGCTCGATTACCTGTTCGTCGCCTCGAAGGAGTTTGCGCAACGCTATTTCCCTAACGGGGTAACGCGTTCTGCGCTGCTGAAAGCGCCGGTGGTCGCCTTCGATCATCTCGACGATATGCACCAGGCGTTCCTGCAGCAAAACTTCGACCTGCCGCCGGGCAGCGTGCCCTGCCATATCGTCAACTCGTCGGAGGCCTTCGTGCAGCTGGCGCGTCAGGGCACCACCTGCTGTATGATCCCGCATCTGCAGATCGAGAAGGAGCTGAAGAGCGGCGAGCTTATCGACCTGACGCCGGGGCTGTTCCAGCGCCGGATGCTCTACTGGCACCGCTTTGCGCCGGAAAGCCGCATGATGCGCCGGGTGACCGATGCGCTTATTGATTACGGCCACAAGGTGCTGCGCCAGGATTAAACGGCGGGCATAAAAAAAGCCACTTCAGTGAAGTGGCTTTTTTGTCGCTACGGCTTACTGAGCCGGTTTCGGCGCTTCAGCTGGTTTCGCCGGCGCGGCAGGCGCGGCGGCCTGTGCTGGCTGCAGTTCAAAGACCACGTCAACCTGATCATCAAACTGAATGGTCGCCTGCTCGTAGGTTTCCTGCGCGGAGACCGGCGCGGCGTCAGCCGCCTTCATCATGCGAACCATCGGGCTCGGCTGATAGTTGGAAACATGGTAACGCACGCTATAGACCGGACCCAGCTTGCTGTGGAAGCCAGCAGCCAGTTCCTGCGCCTGATGTACCGCATCATCGATAGCCGCTTTACGCGCTTTATCTTTATAGGCATCAGGTTGCGCAACGCCCAGCGATACGGAACGAATTTCGTTCAGCCCCGCTTTCAGCGCGCCGTCCAGCAGGCCATTCAGCTTATCGAGCTGACGCAGGGTAACTTCGACGGTACGCACCGCGCGATAGCCCTTGAGGATGCTTTTGCCGTTCTGATAGTCGTAATCAGGTTGGGTACGCAGGTTCGCCGAGCTGATATCCTTTTTGGCAATGCCGCTCTTTTCGAGGAAAGAGAGATATTGCGCAACGCGATCGTCAGCCTGTTTTTTTGCCGATGCCGCATCTTTTGCCGCGACGTTAACTTCAATCGCCAGAGTGGCGATATCCGGAACCGCTGCAACGCTTGCTGTGCCTGAAGTCACAATGTGCGGGCCATCCGGCAATTCACTTGCCTGCGCCGCCATAGTGCTGAATCCGAGTGCTGCCGCCAGGGCTAAGACTTTTAACTTCACTGTCGTTTCTCCATCTTGCTTAGGTCGCCCATTTTAAGGACGCATGCCAGCTAGCTTAGCGCTTACGCGCGGAAAGTCCATCGGACTAAGCCTGGTTGATGAGCATCTGTATATGTTGCAGGCCATCTTTTGCCAACTGCAGGGCGATAAACCACATCACCAGCCCGACAAGCACGTTGATGATTCGCTGCGCCCGCGCGGTACGTAAACGCGGCGCCAGCCACGCGGCCAGCAGCGCCAGGCCGAAGAACCATAAGAATGACGCGCTAATCGTCCCCAGCGCGAACCAGCGTTTGGGCTCGACCGCCAGCTGTCCGCCGAGGCTTCCGAGCACCACAAAGGTATCGAGATAAACATGAGGATTAAGCCAGGTCACCGCCAGCATGGTGACGATGATTTTCCAGCGCCCCTGTTTCATCACCTCGGCGCTGGCCAGCTCGAGATTATTGCTCATCGCCGTCTTCAGCGCGCCGAAGCCGTACCATAACAAGAAGGCGACACCGCCCCAGGTAACCAACGCCAGCAGCCACGGCGACTGCATCAGCAGCGCGCTACCGCCGAAAATACCGGCGCAGATCAACGCCAGATCGCTAAGCGCGCACAACAGCGCAATCATTAAATGATACTGGCGGCGGATCCCCTGATTCATCACGAAAGCGTTTTGCGGCCCGAGCGGCAGGATCATCGCCGCTCCCAGCGCAAGCCCTTGAAAGTAATAAGATAGCATCGTTTAATTTTCCGGTTTCAACGTTAATGCCGGAGAATATAGCGCGCCGCCAACATTAGCGGAAATTGATAATTTTAATCATTAATAAGCAAAGCTAATACCCACAGACAAAAAAAGACCGGCGGTGCCGGTCTTGTGTCATTACAGGTAGAAATTACTGCGCTTTTTCCTGCTGATTCACCATGTGTACGTCCATCTGCGGATACGGGAAGCTGATGCCGTTGGCGTCGAAATCACGCTTAATGCGCTCCAGCACGTCCCAGTAGACGTTTTGCAGGTCGCTGCTTTTGCTCCATACGCGAACCACGAAGTTTACCGAAGAGGCGCCCAGTTCGTTAAGGCGAACGGTCATTTCGCGATCGCGCAGAATGCGGTCATCGGATTCGATAATCGCGGTCAGCAGTTGTTTCACCTTATCGATATCGGCATCGTAGGAGACGCCGATAATAAACTCATTACGGCGCGCCGGCTCACGGGAGAAGTTAATGATATTGCCAGCGATGATTTTGCCGTTCGGCACCACCACGATTTTGCCATCGACGGTACGCAGAGTAGTGGAGAAAATCTGCACGTTCTGCACCGTGCCCGCGATGCCGCCGAGATCGACATATTCACCGGCGCGGAACGGGCGGAACATCACCAGCAGCACGCCTGCGGCAAGGTTCGACAACGACCCCTGCAGCGCCAGACCCACGGCCAAACCGGCGGCGCCCAGCACGGCAATCACTGAGGCGGTCTGCACGCCAACGCGGCCCAGGGCGGCAATCAGCGTAAAGGCGATAATCGCATAGCGTACCAGCGCGGAGAGAAAATCGGCGACAGTCGCGTCGATCTTACGCGCCAGCATCAGGCGGTTGACGGTGTTAGAAACGATGCGCGCCACGATCATCCCGATGATCAGGATAACGATAGCGGCAACGATGTTGACGGCATAGCTCAGCAGCAACTCCTGGTTGCGCGCCAGCCAGGTCCCGGCATGGTTGATGCTATCGACAACGTTCAAATCTTCCATTTAGTAATCCTTGGGTCATATCAAAAAAAAGCAAATGAGATCATTCTCACGAAAATGACCTTTTAAAGGTAAACAAAAACCACCGAAGATGCCATTTCTCAATCTGATCCAGTTGAAACTAACGCAGCATTACGCTTGCGCAGGACAATCCACCATCCGCAAAAAACCGCTGACTAATGCCTCTTTGCGCTCGAACGCCCTGGCGATTTCACTGACAACTTTACCGCTGCCGGCATTCTTCCAGGCAACGGAGAGCGGCGAAGGCTGGCGGGGGTTGGCGACCGCACGGGCCACCAGCGCGCCGGACTCCAGGTAAGCGCGGCACATTCTTTCTGGCAAAAAGCCGACCCCCAGACCGCTAAGATGGCAGGCCAACTTGGTGCTGAGATCCGGAACCTTGATCTCTTTTTGCCCATTGAGCAGCCAGGCGACACGACGCGTCAGAGTCCGCGACGTATCCTCAATGTTAATTGCCGGATAGCGGCGTAGCGCGTCGTCGGAGAGTACCGCCGCGGGGTGACTGGCAAGGGGATGATTCTGCGCCACCACAAACTGCCAGCGAATATCGCCGAGCGGCAATAAAGAGATATTGTTGGACAGGGATTCCGAGCCGGTGACGCCAATCGCCAGCTGGAAATCGTCGTATAGCAAAGAGTCCCAGACCCCCATATAGACCTGGCGGGAAAGCTGAAAGCGGGTAAAGGGAAACTGCTGATGTAGCCAGGTCAGAAGATCCGCGGCGCTTTGCGGCTGATACAGAAGATTATTGATAACGATATTAACCTGTCTTTCGACGCCGGCATTAATCTGCTGGAGTTCATCGGGCATCACGTCCAGCCAGTTCAACCACTGCCGACAGTGCTCAAGCAGATGTTGCCCGGCCAGCGTCAGGCTTACCGAGCGGGTCGTGCGTAAGAAGAGCTGCGTTGCCACCTGCTCCTCCAGCGTTTTGATACGATAGCTAATCGCCGCCGGCGTTTTGTGCAGCAGGCTGGCCGCGCGGGAGAAACTCCCGGTCTCGGCGACCTGTATAAACGTGCGGATGGTTTCCTGATCGAGCATGCGTTCTCCTTGAATCCACTCTCTGTAACCAGTGCTGCGCGAATGCCATCCCCAGCAGCGTATCAGCCCCAGAAGTATGACCTACCGCCAGCAAACGCTGAATTGCCCGCCTGGGATCGCCTGTCGACCGCAGCCCGCGCATTACCTTAACCACCGGCAGCGAAAACTCGCCGCGCCTGGCGCTATTCAGATAGCTACAGCTTACCGAAGTTGTCAGCGAGGTAAGTTGATCCGCCGGGGGGATAAACGCGTGCAGGCGGTCAGAAAAACCGGCGCCGTACAGCATCGCCAACATCCCGGCGAGCATATCATCGCCGCTGGGGGTTAATCCCGGCCCGTTGCCAATCAGCCATCCCCAGTCCGGGAGATCGCCGTGCCGCCAGCGCTCAAGCTCGCCCATAATAGATGAATAAAGCGGCATATCCGCTAACGGTTGATTGAGCGCAACGCGAAGTCCGCTCTGACATGAATAAGACGAAAGATCGAGAGGAAACGAGTGGCCGACGGGAAAGCGAAGTTTGAGCGTCCGACGCGGGCGGATGGCGACTCCCGCCCCCCATAACAAGCGCCCTTGCTTAACCAGCCGCGGAAGATTAGCCAACTGCGCAAACTGTGTGCTGCTAAGCAGAATCCCCGTCGGACCCATACCTTTGCCGTAGCGAAACAACGTCAGTAAAGTCCCATCGGCGTGGACGAAATTAACCGCCTGTGAAAACCGGCTATGACGCTGCCACACGCCATCGGCTAACTGTTCAAGGCCGGTACAGGCCAGCGCATTGAGGGTTTTCATCGACGTCTCTCCGGGGCGGCAGCGCCGCCCCTTTCTCGACTCAGGCAGTGATGTGGTGCAGTTCCGCTAACGCTTCCAGCGCCTTTTCAAAGCACAGCAGCGGCGCGCGAACGGTTCCCGCCCCCACCTGACCTATCCCTGCTTCGCGGTGGGCAATACCGGTATTGATAAGCGGCGTGATGCCGGTTTCTACGACCCGACGAACATCCAGCCCCAGACAGGCGCCTTTGAAATCCCATGATGGGATCTGGAACAGCGGGTTGTTGGCAAGATAGATTTCAGACATTTCTTCAGATGTTTCCAGCGCCGCGCCCATTCCGCCAGCGCCGACGAACCGCGTCACGCCCGGGGCGGCAATCATCGCCGCGCCGCCGATCCCCAGCGTTTCGGTAATCGCGCTATCGCCGATATCCGGGTTAGCATCCGCCTGGCTGTAGCCGGTGAAGAACAGCCCCTGCGGCGTATTCACCGGTGCGGTAAACCAGCGATCGCCGGTACCGCTAACGCGAATGCCGAACTCGCGGCCATTGCGGGTCATGGCGGTCACCACCGAGCCGGCTTTGATTTCCGCCGCCGCATCCATCACCGCTTTGCTGTAAGCCATCGCCAGGTTGAGGAAGAACTGATCGGTGACGCTGAGGAACTGCAGCACGGCGACAATTTCCGCATTCGGCCGATCCAGGCCGGCAATGACCGGCGATAGCGTGCGCAGCAGCAGCGACGAGGCGGCGATATTACGCTGGTGAAACTCATCGCCCATGGTAATCGCCTGCGCCATCATCGCCGTCAGGTCAACGCCGTTTTCCATCCGCGACAGCGCCTCCTGCAGCACCGGCGCGAGCGTGTCGCGCATCCAGCGCAGACGCGTTTGCACATCCTCGCCGTAAGCGCCGAAGCGCATCACTTTGCCGATCCCTTCGTTCAGGTTGCAGCAGGATTGGTTGCCATGAACCATATCGCGCACCACCAGCACCGGCATGTTCGCCGAGGTGATCCCGCCCATCGGCCCCACCGCGCCCACGTGATGACAAGGGATGAATTCCACCTCTCCCTGCTCCAGCATCCGCACGGCTTCTTCTTCGCTCGTCGCCCAGCCTTCAAACAACGAAGCGCCGATACAGGCTCCGCGCATCGGCCCGGTCATCTCTTGCCAGGCGATTGGCGGCCCGGCGTGCAGTAATTTACGTCCAGAAGATAATTCAGCCACCGCCTCTTTCGCAGGGCGGACGGCAACCCAATGCGGGCGCGCGGCTTTAATTCGTTCGATAATGGCTTCGTTAGCCTGTGCAATTGATGAGTACATATCCATACCTCTGAACTTAATGTAACTGCTTGAGTAAACTGGCAAGACGAGCGTTACCGCCGGCAACGGGCGCCCACTGATAATGCACTACCGGCGTACCGCTGCTTTGTAGATCCAGCGCGAAGCTGCGCAACCCGGCATTAATGACCTGCACGCCGTCGAGCAGCGGGTTATGCGCTGTCGATTCGCTCTGCGGCTGATGCTGCGTCAGGCTAACCGCCAGTAGCGTCGCCTCTTCGAGGGTTTCGACCACCGCGACCCCGGCATTGCCCAGGATGGCTATCTGCTCGCTACGGCCCTGCGGGTCGGCATCGGTACCGGTCATGGTGGCGATAACTACCAACGGCGCGACACGTTTACGGCGAACCTGCTCGATGGCCTCAACCACTGCCCCGGCGGGATCGGCGCAGGCGCCATAGCCCAGCACCACATCCAGCAACAGCACGCCAACTTCCGGCATCGCCGCCAGCTTCTCAATTTCAATGCTGCGGGTGGTGGGGTCGATCATCGGGTGCGGTCTGCCGAGGGTGTAGCTATCGTCGCCAAGGTCGACAATGCGATGCCCGCCGGCTTCCAGCATCACACCGTCGGCGTGGCTGTCGCTGACCGGCACTCCCAGATGGGCGGAAAGCAGCATCGCGGCCTCGGCGGCAAGGGTACCGCCAGCGTACAAGCCATAAATCCCCTTGCCTGCAACCTGCGGCTGGCTCTGCCGCTGTTGCGCGACCCGCATCAGCAGTACCGCCAGTTGCGCGGCGTCCGCCAGCGAGTTCGCCAGCCAGACGTTGCCCTCGCGGCGCTGCTCGGCACGGCTGCCGAGGAACAGCGCCACCACCGGTTTATTCTGTTTTTGCATGGCGGCAATGATGCGGGCACGCACCTGGGGCGAAGGCGGTTTAGAGACAAAAGCGATAACCTGCGTCGCGCTATCGGCCGCCAGCATCTCCAGCGCGGTCAGGGCGCTGATACCGCCGACTTCGGCGCTGAGATCGCGCCCGCCAAGGCCGATGGCGTGGCTAATTCCCTGTTGATGCAGCGCCACCTGCGAGGTGATTTCCTGGATGCCGGTCCCCGATGCGCCGATGACGCCAATTCCGCCCTGCGGCAAAACGTTAGCGAAAGCCAGTGGACTACCAGCGATCATCGCCGTCCCGCAGTCCGGCCCCATTACAATGAGCCCCTTCTCGCGAGCCAGCGTTTTCAGTTCAACTTCTTGCTCCAGCGGGACGTTATCGGAAAACAGCATCACGCTCTTATTGGCTAACAATCCCTCTTTCGCCACCCCGGCGGCGTACTCGCCTGCCACCGAAACCAGCAACAGATTCGCGTCCGGTAATTTCTGGCAGGCGCTCTCCCAGCGCCGCGCCTTGACCAGCTGCGTTGAACTGCCCGATGCATTAGCGATAGCGCTCAGCTCTTTCTCTAATTGTTCACGGATTAAATCGAGAATTTCCGGCTGCGCTTCCTGCGTGCGGACTGCGACACAAATATCGTTGGGCGTCGCCTCGGCGAAATCCGGGTGCCAGAATCCGGTCGACTCCAGCATCGATTTATTCGCCGGGGTACCCATCATGACCGAAACCTGATCCACTTCCGGGCGTTCACTTAATTTTCGGGAGATAATCATCAGGCTTACGGAATCCTGAAAGCTTCCCTTTTTAATAAAAGCGTAAATCATTACCGCTACCTCTTTATGTGCGTTTTTCTTTTAAAAACAGCATGGCGACCAGACCAATGACCAGCAGCGCCGCGGAAACATAAAAACTCGAAGCCAGACTGCCGGTAATATCACGCGCCGCCCCTGCAATAATTGGCGCCAGAATCGATGAGCTCATCCCAATAAAATTAAATAAACCAAACGCGGTACTGTAATTGGTCTCATCGACGCTATCGGCGACCAGCGCCACCAGCACCGGATCCAGCGCCAGTTTGCCAACCAGGCCGTACACGCACAGCGCCACGATGACGCCGGTCATACTCGGCATCCAAATAATGGAAAGCATGCTGGCAATCGCCACCGGCACGAGGAATAAAATTAACGGTTTGCGGCGGCCTAATTTATCCGACAGCCCCGAGAACAACAGCGCGCCGGGAATAGAGATCCACGCGACCAGCGACGAAATAAACCCAGTTTCGCTACCGGCAATACCGCGCTCGTTTTGCAGATAATAAGGAAGCCAGGTCAGAATAACGAAGAAACCAAACAGGCTGCAGAACACCATGATATAGGTCAGAATTAAATTACGATTCTTCAACAGATCGCTAAATTTGCCTTTTTGTACCGGCTTGCCCTCGGCGTCGGCGGTGCGTTTTTTCTCTTTCACAAAGAGCCAGATAGCAACCCCTACCAGCACCGAAGGTATCGCCATGGCATAAAACGGCATCCGCCAGGAGTAACCCTGGTCATAAACCAGCCAACTGGAGGTCATCAGACCCAACGCGATGCCAAAGGCCATTCCGCTATTGATAATCGCGCTACCCAGCGAGCGGAACTTTTTCGGGATCTGCTCGGAAGACAAGCCGTACTGCGGGCCATAATATGTCCCCTCGCCTGCGCCGGTGACCACGCGGGCAAACAGCAGCATATACCAGCTTTTTACCCAACCGGTGACCGCGGTAAAAACGCCAAATAGAATAAACCCAGGCACCAGCACTTTTTTCTTACCGATTTTGTCCCCGAGGATCCCCGCCGGCACCTGCAGCAATGCATAAGAAAAATAAAATACGGAGTTGAGCACTCCTAATTGCGTACCGCTTAAACCAAATTCTTTTTCCAGCTCACCCATCACCGGATTTAATACCGTGCGATCGGCATACATAAATACCCAACCTAACCAGAAAAGAAATACCGTGACCCACCAGGCGGGTATTCCTTTTCTTTTGGTCACCTCGGTTACCTCATACGTTCCTGACATAAGCTATCTCCCGACAATATTCACCTCAGGCCATCCCAGAGGATGGGTGAAGGATGGATGTTTTAACTCCGCTAACCATATCGGGGTAACCATGTATTTCATTTGAACAAAGTCACACAAAATCCATTGTTTTAAATTCCTAAAGACTGCTGACGAAATTATTAAAAAAAATCTAATAATCATCTTTAAAAACATTTAAATAAAACCAGCGAATATAATATTTATTAGCGAGATATTTTTTACTCTCGATAAAGTGGCGACCTCATCACATTACCTGGCCGCTAAAACGATATTTTTAGCGCACTTCTATAATTCAATGAGGTCATCATGAAAAAGAAAATCGTTATTGCGCTGGGTGGTAATGCACTGCTGCAGCGCGGAGAAGTGCTCAGCGCGGAAAATCAGCAGCGCAGCATTCAACTTTTTGCCCGGATGGCGGCGGAATTAGCCCGCGATTACCAACTGGTGATCGTACACGGCAATGGCCCGCAGGTCGGATTGCTGGCGCTGCAAAACGCCGCCTATCAGGAATCTCCCGCCTGGCCGCTGGATATTCTGGTCGCGGAAAGTCAGGGGATGATAGGCTTCGCTATCGCTCAGGAACTGATGCAGTACGCCGGTGCGCCGGTCAGCACCCTGATGACGCGCGTAGAGGTGGCGGCAAATGATGACGCTTTCGCGGCGCCGGGGAAATATATTGGCCCGGTTTATCCGCCGCAGCAGCAGGCGGAGCTGGAAAAACGCTATGGTTGGCAGATGAAAGCGGATGGCGACTATATCCGTCGGGTGGTCCCTTCCCCCAAGCCGCTAAATATTGTTGATAGCGCGGCCATTCAGACGCTGATGGATGCCGGTCATCTGGTGATTTGCTGCGGCGGAGGCGGGATCCCGGTGGTTGCCGATACGCACGGTTACCGGGGAGTCGAAGCGGTTATCGATAAAGATCTGACGGCGGCGGCGCTTGCCAGCGCCATTCATGCCGACCACCTGCTGATTCTGACGGATGCCGATGCGGTCTATGTTGACTGGGGGACGCCGCAGGCTCGCCCGTTGCATCACGCCACCATTGCGACGCTCGCGCCATTTGCCGCGCCGGACGGCGCAATGGGGCCGAAGGCGGAAGCGGTCATTCAGTTTGTCAAACAGACCGGAAATAACGCCTTTATCGGCGCGTTAAAGGATGCGCCACAGATATTAGCCGGGGAGAAAGGGACCTGTGTAAGCCGCTAAAAAAAATGGCTTCCCGCAGGAAGCCTTTTTTATGCCGGTAATAAAAGGAAACGCCGTTTCCCTTCATTACCTCGCAGCAAGCTAAATTACAGAACGTCGATCGCGTTCAGCTCTTTGAATGCCTGCTCCAGACGGGTCACCATAGAGGTCTGAGCGGCACGCAGCCATACGCGCGGATCGTAGTATTTCTTGTTCGGCTGGTCTTCGCCTTTCGGGTTGCCCAGCTGGCCCTGCAGGTAAGCTTCGTTCGCTTTGTAGTACTGCAGGATACCGTCCCAGGTCGCCCATTGGGTGTCGGTATCGATGTTCATTTTCACAACGCCGTAGCTGACGGAGTCTTTGATTTCCTGAGCGGAAGAACCGGAACCGCCGTGGAAGACGAAGTTCAGGCTGTTGTGCGGCAGGTTGTGTTTCTTAGAAACATATTCCTGAGAGTCGCGCAGGATAGTCGGAGTCAGAACCACGTTACCCGGCTTGTAAACGCCGTGTACGTTACCGAAGGAAGCGGCGATGGTGAAGCGCGGGCTGATTTTGCTCAGCTCGGTGTACGCGTAATCAACGTCTTCCGGCTGGGTGTACAGTGCGGAAGCGTCCATGTGGCTGTTGTCCACGCCGTCTTCTTCACCGCCGGTGCAGCCCAGTTCGATTTCCAGAGTCATGCCCATTTTAGCCATGCGAGCCAGGTACTTAGAGCAGATCTCGATGTTTTCGTGCAGGGATTCTTCGGACAGGTCGATCATGTGGGAAGAGAACAGCGGTTTACCAGTGGCAGCGAAGTGTTTTTCACCCGCGTCCAGCAGACCGTCGATCCACGGCAGCAGTTTCTTCGCGCAGTGGTCAGTGTGCAGGATAACCGGCACACCGTAGTGTTCAGCCATCTGGTGAACGTGATGCGCGCCAGAGATAGCGCCGAGGATAGCAGCGCCCTGCGGAACGTCAGTTTTCACGCCTTTGCCCGCGATGAACGCAGCGCCGCCGTTAGAGAACTGTACGATAACCGGAGAACGAACTTTCGCAGCAGCTTCCAGAACGGCGTTGATGGAATCAGTACCCACGCAGTTTACCGCTGGCAGAGCAAAGTTGTTTTCTTTAGCTACCTGGAACACTTTCTGAACGTCGTCGCCAGTGATGACGCCCGGTTTTACGAAATCAAAAATTTTAGACATGTTACTTAGTCCTGTATCTGTATCTTCGACCGTTGAAGAAGGTTCGCGAGCTGTACAAAATTGTACGTTAGCGCGCTGAAAAACAGGCGGGTTTCCCCGCCTGAACTAAATTACTGCTTAGCGCGCTCTTCGAGCATTGCTACTGCCGGCAGAACTTTGCCTTCCACGAATTCGAGGAATGCGCCGCCGCCAGTGGAGATGTAGGAGATTTTGTCAGCGATGCCGAACAGGTCGATCGCCGCCAGGGTGTCACCGCCGCCTGCGATAGAGAAACCTTCGCTGTCTGCGATAGCATTAGCGACGATTTCAGTACCTTTACGGAAGTTCGGGAATTCGAATACGCCAACCGGGCCATTCCACAGAATGGTTTTGGCGTTTTTCAGGATTTCAGCCAGTTTCTGTGCGGAAACGTCGCCGAGGTCCAGAATCTGCTCGTCATCTTTGATGTCGTTAACGGATTTCAGGGTCGCAGTGGCGGTTTCAGAGAACTCGGTAGCGACGCGAACGTCAGTCGGAACCGGGATATCGCAGGTGCTCAGCAGGCGCTTAGCTTCGTCAACCAGGTCCGCTTCGTACAGGGATTTACCGACGTTGTGGCCTTGAGCGGCAACGAAGGTGTTAGCGATACCGCCGCCTACGATCAGCTGGTCAGCGATTTTGGACAGAGAGTCGAGAACGGTCAGTTTGGTGGAAACTTTAGAACCGCCAACGATAGCAACCATCGGACGAGCCGGCTCTTTCAGCGCTTTACCCAGCGCGTCGAGTTCAGCGGCCAGCAGCGGGCCTGCACAAGCGACATCGGCGAATTTACCGATACCGTGGGTGGAAGCCTGCGCGCGGTGCGCGGTACCGAAAGCGTCCATGACGAATACGTCACACAGCGCAGCGTATTTCTTAGACAGTTCTTCGTCGTCTTTTTTCTCGCCTTTGTTGAAGCGAACGTTTTCCAGAACCACCAGTTCACCGGCAGCAACGTCAACGCCATCCAGGTAATCTTTAACCAGACGAACCGGGTTAGACAGTTTGTCTTTCAGGTAATTAACAACCGGCAACAGAGAGAATTCTTCGTTGTACTCGCCTTCGGTCGGACGACCCAGGTGAGAAGTAACCATTACTTTAGCACCCTGTTTCAGCGCCAGTTCGATGGTCGGCAGGGAGGCGCGGATACGCGCGTCGCTGGTCACTTTGCCATCTTTAACCGGTACGTTCAGATCAGCACGGATGAAAACGCGTTTACCAGCCAGATCCAAATCGGTCATCTTAATTACAGACATGGTGAATCCTCTCGTTGATTCTTGATAAAGTTTTGCAAGCGCCACAGCGCCTTACCTGAAACCTTGCGCGGCCATCGCTAACGTCGTGTCGAGCATTCGGTTAGCAAAGCCCCATTCGTTATCGCACCAGACCAACGTTTTGATCAGATGCGCGCCACTGACCCTGGTTTGCGTACCATCGACGATGGCGCTGTGCGGGTCGTGGTTAAAATCTGTCGAGACCAACGGTAATTCCGTATAGTCAACTATACCATGAAATGCTCCCTGTGCTGCTTTTTGCAGCAACTGGTTGACTTCACAGGCCTTTACCGGTTTTTTCACCGTCACGCTCAGGTCAATTGCGGTGACGTTAATCGTCGGTACACGTACCGCGATCGCCTCAAAACGGTCGTTAAACTGCGGGAAAATACGGGTGATCCCCGCCGCAAGTTTAGTATCAACCGGAATAATTGACTGGCTGGCCGCACGGGTGCGCCGCAGATCCGGGTGATAGGCATCGATCACCTGCTGGTCGTGCATCGCGGAGTGGATTGTCGTGACCGTTCCTGACTCAATGCCGTAGGCATCATCTAGCAGTTTAATGACCGGAATAATGCAGTTGGTAGTGCAGGAGGCGTTGGAGACAATGCGGTGCTCCGCGCGCAGTTCATCATGGTTGACGCCGAAGACTACCGTTGCGTCGAGATCGTTGCCGCCAGGATGTGAAAAGAGCACTTTCTTCGCGCCAGCCTGAAGATGGGCTTCGCCATGTTCACGGCTACCGTATACGCCGGTACAGTCCAGCACCACATCCACCGCCAGCTCCTGCCAGGGCAGCGCGGCGATAGAAGGCTCATGCAGTAGACGAATGACGTCATCGCCGACATACAGCTGTTCCCGCTCCTGGCGAACATCCCAGGAAAAACGGCCATGGCTGGTGTCGTACTTCAATAAATGCGCGATGCCTGCGGCATCCGCCAGTTCATTGATCGCCACCACGGTGATTTCCGCACGACGCCCGGATTCATACAAAGCGCGAACCACGTTGCGTCCTATGCGACCGAAGCCATTAATCGCGATGCGTATGGTCATAGGTCTCCTGCAAGGTTATCCCTGATTTGAGGTGGCTGACAGAGTAATCCAGCAACGCCTTTAGGGGAACCTTACCTGTCGCAAACTGCGACTGATTGATTAATTGTCGAACATTTATACGACTGAAACGCTTCAGCTAGAATAAGCCAAAGTCGGAATAAAAGGAATGTTTGTCCAGAGCAATAAACCAGCTATATGACTTGCGTCACATTTTCTTTGGAATAATTTACAGGATAGTTACATGTTCGAGGAATAGCGCCTACAAAAAGCCAGGTGGCGAGATAAAAGCAAAACGGTAACCCAGGGGTTACCGTTTTTGGTGTTCGCACCCTCTCCCACAGGAGAGGGTTGAGGTGCGGGCTGATGCCCGCACCGTACCAGCGATTACAGCAGTGCTTTCGCTTTGGCGACAACGTTGTCAACGGTGAAGCCGAACTCTTCAAACAGCTGCTCTGCCGGCGCAGACTCACCGAAGGTGGTCATGCCAACGATGGCGCCGTTCAGGCCAACGTATTTGAACCAGTAGTCCGCGATACCGGCTTCAACCGCTACGCGGGCAGAAACGGCTTTCGGCAGTACGGATTCACGATAGGCCGCATCCTGCTTGTCGAACGCATCGGTGGACGGCATGGAGACCACGCGCGCCTTCACGCCTTCAGCGGTCAGTTTGTCCCACGCTGCAACCGCCAGCTCCACTTCTGAACCGGTGGCGATGAAGATCAGTTCCGGCTGGCCGGCGCAATCTTTCAGCACATAACCGCCGCGGGCCACGTTTGCCAGTTGCTCTGCGGTACGCTCCTGCTGCGCCAGATTCTGACGGGAGAGGATCAGCGCGGTCGGGCCGTCCTGACGCTCTACGCCATATTTCCACGCAATCGCGGATTCAACCTGGTCACACGGACGCCAGGTGGACATGTTCGGCGTGACGCGCAGGGAAGCCACCTGCTCTACCGGCTGGTGAGTCGGGCCATCTTCGCCCAGACCGATGGAGTCGTGGGTGTAGACCATCACCTGACGCTGTTTCATCAGCGCCGCCATGCGTACCGCGTTACGCGCATATTCCACGAACATCAGGAAGGTAGAGGTGTACGGCAGGAAACCGCCGTGCAGCGAGATACCGTTGGCAATTGCGGTCATACCGAATTCACGTACGCCGTAATGGATGTAGTTACCGGCGGTGTCTTCGTTGATCGGCTTAGAGCCGGACCACAGGGTCAGGTTGGACGGCGCCAGGTCGGCAGAACCGCCGAGGAATTCCGGCAGCAGCGGGCCAAACGCTTCAATGGCGTTCTGCGATGCTTTGCGGCTGGCGATCTTCGCCGGATTCGCCTGCAGCTTAGCGATGAACTCGTTAGCTTTGGCGTCGAAGTCAGACGGCATTTCGCCTTTCATACGGCGGGTGAATTCGGCGGCTTCCTGCGGGAAGGCTTTGGCGTAGGCGGCAAACTTGTCGTTCCACGCGGCTTCTTTCGCCTGGCCAGCTTCTTTCGCATCCCACTGCGCATAGATGTCAGACGGGATTTCAAACGGAGCGTATTTCCAGCCCAGCGCTTCGCGGGTCAGCGCGATTTCCGCGTCGCCCAGCGGCGCGCCGTGGGAATCATGGGTGCCTGCTTTGTTCGGCGAACCGAAGCCGATGATGGTTTTGCACATCAGCAGGGACGGTTTGTCGGTGACCGCGCGCGCTTCTTCTACCGCGCGTTTGATGGCGTCAGCGTCGTGACCGTCAACGCCGCGCACCACGTGCCAGCCGTAGGCTTCAAAGCGTTTCGCGGTATCGTCGGTGAACCAGCCTTCAACGTGGCCATCGATGGAGATGCCGTTGTCATCATAGAACGCCACCAGTTTACCCAGTTTCAGGGTACCGGCCAGGGAGCACACTTCGTGAGAAATGCCTTCCATCATGCAGCCGTCGCCCATGAAGGCGTAGGTGAAGTGATCAACGATGTCGTGTCCTGGACGGTTAAACTGCGCCGCCAGCGTTTTTTCCGCGATAGCCATACCGACTGCGTTAGCGATCCCCTGGCCCAGCGGGCCGGTGGTGGTTTCCACGCCTGCGGTGTAGCCGACTTCCGGGTGGCCCGGAGTCTTGGAGTGCAGCTGACGGAAGTTTTTCAGTTCTTCAATCGGCAGATCATAACCGGTGAGGTGCAGCAGGCTGTAAATCAGCATGGAGCCGTGACCGTTGGACAGCACGAAGCGGTCGCGATCGGCCCAGGACGGGTTCTGCGGGTTATGGTTCAGGAAATCACGCCACAGGACTTCGGCAATGTCAGCCATGCCCATCGGGGCGCCAGGGTGGCCGGATTTGGCTTTCTGTACAGCGTCCATGCTCAGCGCACGAATAGCGTTGGCAAGCTCTTTACGTGAGGACATTTTGACTCCAGTTCGGATGTTATAAGGCCATGCCCTTAACGACTTGACGAGAGCGCGTTTTGGGCTACGCCGGAAAAAAGTGTGAACAATGTAACCCAAGCGACAAAGCATGTACATGGAGCATCCTTTTGCCCATTAAGAAATCTCTGGAACACGTTGTGCTGCCGCGGAATCCACTCGCCCGGATCATGAGATACTATTTATACTTTGCACAGGACGAGGCGGGTCCGTCGTCGCCCATTATTCAGATAAAAAACCATAAGATTGTGGAAGATAAAAATGAAAATTCGCTCAACCCTTCTTGCCTTCGGGATCGCAGCAACGTTAACCGGATGTCAGAACATGGACTCCAACGCCCTGCTGAGCTCGGGCGCGGAAGCATTCCAGGCCTACTCTCTTAGCGACGAACAGGTAAAAACCTTAAGCGACCAGGCGTGTAAAGAGATGGACGCCAAAGCCACTATTTCTCCGGCCAGCAGCGAGTACAGCAAACGCCTGAGCAAGATTGCCGCGGCGCTGGGCGATAACATCAACGGTCAGCCGGTCAACTATAAGGTTTATGAAACAAAAGACGTCAACGCCTTCGCGATGGCCAACGGCTGCATCCGCGTTTATAGCGGCCTGATGGACCTGATGAACGATAATGAAGTGGAAGCGGTTATCGGCCACGAAATGGGCCACGTTGCGTTGGGCCACGTGAAGAAAGGCATGCAGGTCGCGCTGGGCACTAACGCCGTGCGCGCGGCGGCGGCCTCCGCTGGCGGCATCGTCGGCAGCCTGTCGCAGTCGCAGCTGGGCGATCTCGGCGAAAAACTGGTGAACTCGCAGTTCTCCCAGCGCCAGGAGTCGGAAGCGGACGACTACTCTTACGACCTGCTGCGTAAACGCGGCATCAATCCATCGGGGCTGGCCACCAGCTTCGAAAAACTGGCCAAGCTGGAAGCCGGCCGTCAGAGCTCCATGTTTGACGATCACCCGGCATCGGAAGCCCGCGCGCAGCATATTCGCGATCGCATGAAGGCCGACGGTATTAAATAAGCGACAGCGGGAGGCATTATTGCCTCCCTTTTTTATATACCCGTAAAAATATTTAGCCGCATCAATTGATAATTTAAGCGCACAAACCGTTAATTATTATCACAGCGCATCACAGCCAATTATTTTATGCCCGGCGATTCAGAAATATATTATTTGGTAAATTAAAAAGGCCGCACACTATCTGGCTTCCAGAATCGTCTTTAGCCGAATAATAAATAGTCCACCCCTTACTACCTGGCGCACGGCTCATGCGCCATACAGCCTGTTTCCGGTTGCAATAACTGCTCACACAATGATTGCTTTCGACATTATTTCAGGAGAATATCTGACTGGCAGTGATTCCCTTGAATATATCGACAGACAGAGAAGTGCCCTCAGTGAAAAAAGAATTACCATTACTCGCACTTGGCATTATTGCCGCCGCGCCGGCTTTCGCCAGCCAACAATCTACCAGTCAGGGCTTTATTGAAGACAGCCACCTCGATCTCTTTTTACGTAACGCTTATATCAAACGCGATTATCGCGATGGTTTGCCGGATAAAGCCGAATGGGGTCAGGGTATCATCGCTACCTTCGAGTCCGGCTTTACTCAAGGGCCGGTCGGCTTCGGCGTTGACGGCATTGCGCAGTACGCCGTGCGCCTCGACGGCGGCCGCGGCCGCAGCGGCGCGGGCGGTATCGACTTTTTCGCCCAGGATGACGATGGCCGCGCGAAGTCCGATTTAGCAAAATTTGGCGCTACCGCTAAAATGCGCTTCTCGAATACCGTACTCAGCTACGGCAGCCAGCGCCCGATGCTGCCCATCGTCTACGCCGATGACTCGCGGCTGCTGTACGAGAGCTATACCGGTACCATGCTGACCTCAAGAGAAATCGACGGTCTGGAAATTAACGCCGGTTATCTCACCGATCAGCAGCGCAAAAGCGACGACAGCCACAATAGCGGCCTGAAGAGCCTGACCTTTGGCGGCGCCAGCTATCAATTCAACGACCAACTTAGCGGCGCGCTTTACGCTTCGCACGTCGAGGACGTGCTGAATAAGCAGTATCTCGGCCTGAACTACAAGCAGCCGTTCGCCGCCGACCAGCAGCTGATTGTTGACTTCAATGGCTATAACTCGCGCTTAGATCAAGAATATGCCGACGCCAATGACACCGGGCGCAGCAACAGCATCTGGAGCCTGGCCGCCAGCTACATCTGGGATATTCATACCTTTAAAGTCGCTTACCAGCAAAGCAGCGGCAGCACCGGCTACCACTACGGCGGGTATCAGAATCAGGGCGGCGTTGGCGATGGCGGCAACACCATCTGGCTGGCTAACTCCTACTGGTCCGATTTTAACGGCGAGGATGAACGCTCCTGGCAGGCCTCCTATGGCCTGGATTTTGCCGGACTGGGCGTACCGGGCCTGAGCTGGACCACCGCCTACGTTCGCGGCGATAACATTAAAACCGCCGAGACCAGCAACGGCAAAGAACACGAATGGTTCAACCAGGTGCAGTACCAGGTGCAAAACGGCATGGCGAAAGATTTGAAATTGAGACTCCGCTATTCGGTGCTGCGCGTTTCCAGCAACGCCAGCGACTATAACGTCAGCGGTAATGAAGTGCGGTTCTACGTCGAATATCCGTTTAACGTGTTTTAACCGTGTCATGAACCCTCTCCTGTGAGCCGGCCCTCTCCCGGCTCGCAGGAGCAACCGTCCGGCGCCTTGATTAACCCCCTGTGCCGTGCGGTACCCTCTCCCCGGAAGGGAGAGGGTTGGGGTCACTGGGTTATCATTAATACAGCGTCTTCTGCGGCGGGCCGGCAAAGCGCAGTGCGCCAATCTGGCCCATTTTCACTTCCACCACCGATGGCCCCGGCATCGCCAGCGCCTCGGTCATCACCGCCTGGAAATCCTCAGCGCGTTCCACGCTCCACGCCTGCAGGCCAATCGCCTGCGCCAACAGGGTAAAGTCCGGCGTGTGCAGCTCGTTGTAATACTGGCGGCCGCCAAAGTACTTATCCTGAATACCGCGCATCACGCCGTAGCCGCCATCGTTCATAATCAACAGCGTCACGTTGGCCTTCTCCTGCGCCAGAGTCGCCAGTTCGCCAAGGTTGAGGCTCAGGCCGCCGTCGCCGACCAGGCCGACCACTTTCCGTTGCGGATTGGCAATCGCGGTACCCACCGCCATCGGTAGCCCCATACCGATGGCGCCGGCCAGAGAATGGATATTCATCAACGGGCCGTGAGCGCGGAACAGGCGGCTGCCCCACAGGCTGCCGGAAACGGTAATATCGCGCACCAGGATGCCGTCATCGGGCAGCGCCTGCGCAATCGCGTCATTCAATTTAGCGTAAGCGCCGCACTGGTCGCGCAGCCCCTGCTCCGCCGCCTCTACCGCCGCTTTAAGCTGGCTATCCCAACGCGCATCGCCCCACATCCGGCCCTGTACTCGCGTCGCCAGCGCGTCTAATAAAGCGCGGCAGTCCGCCACCAGCGTGTTGTCCATCAGGTAGTTACGGCTGGCCGCCGCCGGGTCGATATCAATCTGCACCCGCGGCGTGGGCAGTTCCAACGTCCACGAGCGCGTTTCGTTACTGCGTAGCCGGGAACCGGCCACAAGTGTGAAATCACATTGTGAAATCAGCGCTTCAACCGAGGGAGAATTATGAAACGCGCGTAGGCTGGCGCGATGGCTGTCCGCCAGAATGCCGCGGCCGTGGGTACTGGAAATCACCGTCACCCCGGCATCCGCCAGCGTCTTCACCGCCTCGCCGCTCTCTAACGCGCCGCCGCCAAGCCACAGCAGCGGCTGCTTCGCCTGCTTAAGCTGCGCCCACAGCGCATCGACCAGCGACGCTTCTGGCTCAACCGCCGGAGCGCGTTTCAACGGCGCGGTCAGCAGTGAAAGCGGAATTTTGGCGCTCTGAATATCGATGGGAATTTCCACCGAGACCGGGCCGCACGGCGGCGTCTGCGCCTCCTGAATCGCCTTATGCAGGATAGCCACCGCCTGGTTGGCGTTGCTAATGCGGTAAGCGCGCTTCGAACTGGCTTTAAGGAAGGTCAACTGATCGCGGGTTTCATGAATAAAACCGGTGTCGGCGTCCAGCCAGGCTTTTTCGACCTGTCCGGTCAGGTGCAGCAGCGGCGTACCGGCGTTCATCGCCTCAACCAGCGCGCCAACCGCATTACCCGCGCCCGCGCCGGTACTGGTCAGCGCCACGCCGAGCCCGGAAAAACGGCCGTGGGCGTCAGCCATGGTCACCGAGCCCGCTTCACCGCGCGCCGGAACAAAGCGGATTTTTTCCCGCTGGCCGACGGCGTCGGCGATCGGCAGGTTATGGATAGAAATGACGCCATAAATGGCTTCAACGTGATACTGCTCCAGCGTTCTGGCGATGGCATCGCCGACGGTTATCATTTCGCTCATTGCTCACCCTTTCTCAGTCGCACCAGTGGTTGACGCTATTACCCGTCGCCAGATAAATGCTCTTTTGTTGCATCCAGGCTTTCAGCCCCTGGATCCCTTTTTCGCGGCCCAGACCGCTCTCTTTAAAGCCCCCAAACGGGGTCGAAATGGAGAAAACTTTGTAGGTGTTGATCCACACCGTACCGGCTTCCAGTTGCTCGCTCAGACGCAGCGCGCGGCCGGTATCGCGCGTCCAGATCCCCGCCGCCAGTCCGAAGACCGAATCATTGGCCTCGCGGATCAACGCCGCTTCATCGTGAAAACGCATTGCCACCAGCACCGGCCCGAAGATCTCTTCCTGGCAAACGCGGGCCTGATTGTTCAACCCTTCAATGATGGTCGGCAGGAAGTAGCTCCCCGCCGCCAGCGCCGGATCCGCCGGGATCTCGCCGCCGCATAGCACGCTGCCGCCTTCGCGTTTCGCCAGCTCGACGTACTCCAGCACGCTCTGGCGGTGTTTATCGTTGATCAGCGGCCCGACGTGGGTGCCAGCGCTGAACGGATGACCAACCCGCAGCCCTTGGGTTAACTCCAGCAGGCGGGCCATTAATTGCGGATACACTTTGTCATGGACAAACAGCCGCGAGCCGGCAATGCAGGCCTGACCGCCGGAGCTGAAAATGCCGTAGCAGATGCCCCGCACCGCCTGTTCGATATCGGCATCTTCCAGCACGATGGTCGGCGATTTGCCGCCCAGCTCCAGCGACGCCGGGATCAGCTTTTCCGCCGCCACGTGCGCCAGGTGACGTCCGGTGGTGGTGCCGCCGGTAAAGGAAATTTTGCGCACCTTAGGATGGCGGGCCAGCGCATCGCCGATAATCGATCCTTTACCCGGCAGCACGCTCAGCAGTCCGGCGGGTAAACCGGCCTGCTCAAAGATCTTCGCCAGCTCCAGCGCCATGAGCGGCGTGGCTTCCGCCGGTTTGAGGATCACCGCATTTCCGGCGGCGATCGCCGGGGCCACCTTCTGCATTTCGCTGGCGATCGGCGAGTTCCACGGGGTGATCGCCGCCACCACGCCCAACGGCTCATAGCGGCTCAGAGTCAATAGATCCGTCTGCCGCGGCGTCGGCAATTCCCCTTCCAGTAGTTCGCAGGCGGCGGCAAAATAGCGCGCCGTCCCCGCCGCGCTCATCACCAGCCCTCGCGCTTCCGCCAGCGGTTTACCGTTATCGCGGCTCTGCTTTTGGGTGAGCGCATCAAGCTGTGCTTCAATCAGATCGGCGACTTTATGCAGGATCTTCGCCCGCTGATGCGGCAGCATCGCCCGCCACGTTGGCTCCCGCCAGGCGCGGTCAGCGCAGTCGATCGCCTCCTGTAAATCATCGAGGCTTGCCGCATACAGCGCCGCGTTAATAGCGCCATCCGCCGGAAACTGGCTGTGCATCAAATTGCCGCCGCCGCGACGCCACTGGCCGCCGATAAAAATGTCTAATTCGTCCATCTCAGCCTCTCTGCGTTATGCCAGTTCACGGCAGGCGCGTACCGCGCTCAGTGCCGCGAGGGTCGATGTTTTCGGATTGCTGGCGAGCGGCAGGCCGCTCAGCTCCAGGTGAAACTCGCCGAACAATCCTTCGGCGTGTAGCGTATGGGTGTTGCGTTGCGTCGCCGGATCGACCATCAGCTGTACTCGGGTCGCGTCAAGGCCGATACCGCCCAGCGCGATGGTTGCCGCCACGTTGGCATTTGCCGGGAATAGCCGCGCCGCCTCGCGGGCGCTGCCTTCGAAGAAAATTTGCGCTTCATTGACCGCGCTGAGGTCGATAAGCTGTTCGGCATAGCTGCCGCGCCAGCTGGCCGGGCTTTTACGCGACTGATAGGTCACTCGTTCAAGCCCCCCCTCTTTGGCCGCCGCCAGGCCGTCAATCCCGGCTACTGCGCCAGCCAGCAGCGTCAACTTGCCGCCCGCCTGACGTAAACGCTGTTCCAGTTCGCTGTCCGCCAGCGCGCCGGTCGAGATCACCGCCAGATGCCAGCCGCGCGCCAGCACCGCTTCGCCGTACTGCGCGACCGCCTGCTGGCTGGCGCATTCCAGCACCAGATCCGGCGTCTCTTCGCACTGCAGCGGATCGGTAAGCGGCGTCACCGTGTGGCCGAACTGCTGGCGGATCGCCGCATGATGCGATTCGCGGGCGACGATCCAACCCAACGTCACCTGCGGCGGCAGGCGTTCAATCACCGCCTGCGCCATCGCGCCATAGCCGATTAACATGACCTTTTTCATCATCTTTCCTTACAGATGGCGGCAGAAACCGCCGGAAACGTCCAGCGCCGCGCCGGTGGTAAAGGAGGCCAGCGGCGAAGCGAGGAATAGCAACGCCTGTGCCGGTTCCTGCGGTTTGCCGAGGCGCGCCATCGGGATCCCGCGTTTGCGGGCGATATCAGCGGTCCACTGCGGCCAGCTCTGGCTCTTATCGCTGCGGTTTTCGAAACGGCGCTGCCACTGCCCGGATTCGACCATTCCCAGCAGAATGGAATTCACGCGGATGCCTTTCTCCACCAGCTCTTTCGACAGGGTCAGCGTCATATTGAGCAGCGCGGCGCGGGCAGCAGAGGTGGCAATCATGTGCTCTTCCGGCTGCAGAGCCAGCAGCGAGTTCACACAGGTAATCGAGGCGATATCCGACTGTTCAAGCTGCGGCTGGAAGGCCTTTACCGGGTTAATCACGCCGAACAGTTTCAGTTCGGCTTCGTGCAGCCAGGCCTCGCGCGGCGTATCGGCGAAGTGGGCGACATAGCCCTGCCCGGCGTTATTAATCAGCATGTCGGCGCCGCCGAAACGCGCGGCGACCGCGTCAGCGAAGGCCTGAACTTCCGCTTCATTCAGTACGTCGCAGCGCCAGGAGAACACCTCGCCTGCTGGATATTCGTTTTGCAACGCCGCATGGGCGCTGGCCAGCCGATCCGGGTTGCGGCCACAAAACGCGACCTTCGCCCCTTCGCCCAGCAGCAGGCGCAGCGTTTCAAAGCCGATCCCTGACGAGCCGCCGGTGACTACCGCGACGCGTCCTTCAATTTGTGCATTCATCGCGCACCTCTTCCCCTATGCGTAAAAGCAGTTGATTAAAAAAGGTTTCGTTATCGAGATAGCTGGCATGTCCAGCCTGCGGGATGGCGATGTAAGGGGCGCCGTAACGCAGCGCCACTCCCTGCACCAGCTCCGGTTGGGTAATGGCATCCTGCTCGCCGCACCACACCGAGAGACGACCGCGATAGTCGGCAAGCCAGCGGTGGATGTCGTCATGCGCCAGCATCCAGGCGGCGGCGAGGTAGCCTTCGCTACGCAGCCTGCGCATACCTGCCGCCACCGTCGCCACATCGGCTTCGCGCGCGCCGGGGCGCAGCAGTTTTGCCGCCCGCCCCTGCGCCATCGCCTCGCCGCCCAGCGCTATCTGCTGTTGACGTCCCTGCCAGACTTTTTCCCGCTGTGCGGCTTCCGCCTGGCCGTAGCCCTGCGCGACGTCGGCGAGCACCAGGTAAAGCACCCTCTGCGGGTATTTCGCGGCGAAGGCGGCCGCCACCAGCGCGCCCAGCGAATGGCCGACCAGTATGGTTTGCTCTACTCCAGCGCGGTCCAGCATTCGCGCCAGGGCGTCGGCGTAATCACCGGCAACCGCCGGCGTTGCCGCCAGCATCGGGCTCTCGCCATAACCGGGCATATCCCAGGCAAGCACGCGGTAGCCGGGCAGCGTCATCTGTTTATGCCAGGAGGCCGCGCCGGAACTGATGCCGTGCAGCAGCGTCAGCGGAATACCGCTTCCTTGTTCACGAAACCCCGTCATCATCGCCCCTTAGTTACGTTTTACTTTTGCCAGCGGATGATCTTCCGGGTAGGTCGGAATATGCGGCTTATGGGTGCCGAGCATCACGCACATCAGCGCCTCTTCTTCGCCGTGGTTAAACAAACCGCGGTAAATTCCAGGCGGCACCGAGATCAGATCGCGTTCGCGCAGCACGGTTTCGGTATAGTTGTCGCCGTCCTGAATCATCAGGGTGATCTGCCCTTTGAGCATGAAGAACACCTCTTCTACGTCATCATGCAGGTGCAGCGGGCCTTCACATTTGGACGGCAACACCATGGTGGAGAAGGTGAAGTGCTCGGCCGGAACGGTGTTGGTATCACTGGCGACGCCGGTGGCGCCGGTGCCGATGTAGCGCATCTGCGCGCGGCGATATTTCGGATCGAAATCGGCCTGGAATTTCAGCGCATTCCAGTCGTATTTACGGCCTTCAAAGCGCGCGATACGCGACTCCACCCACTCTTCCATCGTCAGATGGTCAGGTTTCAAACTCTGTTTTGCAGTTACGGTTGAATCAGTCATCGTTTTATCCTCAGTAACGTCTCAGCAGCGGCAGTAACAGGGCGCAGCCCACCGCCGCCATCACCGCCAGAAAAATCAGCCCGGAATCCATGCTATGGGTGAAGGCGATAAGCGCGCCCATCACCGCCGGCGATAGCGCCCCGGCAAAGTTTCCCAGCCCGTTGAAAATTCCACCCGCCGTGGCGCTGACCCGTGGATGGGTCGCTTTAGCCAGCAGCGCGAAAATGTTTGGCGCGCCGGTGCCCCACATAAAGGTGCTAAAGCTCATCGCCGCGATCACCGGCAACGGCGCGCTAAAATGCATCACCGCCGCCAGCCCGATTCCGGCGCCCGCCAGGGAAATAAAGCAGGCGGCGGCGCGCTTATCGACGCGGTCGGACAGCCAGGCGCCGATAATTTCGCCCAGCAGCATGGCGATAAACGGCATCGACGACAGCCAGCCGGCGTGTTCCAGATGAATGCCTTTGCCTTTAATCAGGTAGCCCGGCAACCAGCCATTGATCCCCCACAGATAGGCGAGAAAGGCGATGTTGAAAATGCAGATCATCCAGAAATGCGGACTCACGAAGAGCTCGCGACGCGCGTTGCGGCGTGCTTCCTGCGACGTTTTATCGCTGCCGACTTTCGCCTCCAGCTGCACGCCGCGCAGCCCGATGCGCACAAAAATCAGCACCGGTACCGTCAGCATCGCCATCACGAAAAAGGTGCTCTGCCAGCCGAAGGTATTGAGTAGCCAAATTGACAGCGGGAAACCCAGCGCCGCGCCAACCGGCGTGCCGAGCAGCCACAGCATGGTGGCGCGGGCCTGTAGCCGCTGCGGGAAAGTGTGGCGCACCACGGCGAACGCCAACGGGAACAGCGGCCCTTCAGCAATGCCCAACAGGATGCGCAGCGTCACCATCAGCGCGTAGTTGTGGGTGAAACCCATGATCACCATCAGGATGCACCACACCACCATCATTCCAGTTAGCAAGCGCAGCGGCGCAATCCGGTCGCCAAGACCGCTTAACAACACTGACGAGAAGCCGTAGCTCAACAGAAAGGCGCTCATCAGAATACCCAGCCGGGTGGTATCGAAATCGATCCCCATCGCCTGCTGGAAATGGCTATCGGAAAACAGCGCGGCGATGCTAATTTTGTCGAAAAACGCCAGCAGTACGCAGGCCAGCAGCGACAGCGGAATGGCCCAACGAACCGCCTTTTCAGGCGTGCGGACGCCCTCGCCGCTCGCCTCAGCAGGCGCGGCGTTAGTCTCTAATGTGGTCATTTCTCCCCCTTAAGGGTTCGCGTTAATTATCGCAATGACATCAGCGAGAAAGTCGGGTCAGCGAGCGGGACGTCAGAGAGATCCCTCCCCGCCGCCATCCAGCGCTTCGCCAGCTTCACGGTACGTGCATTATTGAAGGCCACCAGTTGCGTTAAACGTCCATCGGCATTCAGCGAGAAGTAGAGCGCGCCCTGCGGCTCGTCACGCACGATGGTGCGGCTGCCCGCCTGCGGGATCCCCAGGATCTGGATATTGCGATCGTATTGATCCGACCACAGCCACGGCGCCTCGTCGTAGCCGCTGGCCTGCGGATCGAGCATCGCTTTCGCCGTCGCGATGGCCTGATTTTGCGCAAAGGCCCACGACTGAATGCACAGGCCGTATTGATGGTGCTGGGCGACATCGCCGGCGGCGAAAATCGCCGGATCGCTGCTGCGCCCCTGGGCATCAACGACAATCCCGCGTTCGACAGTGAGCCCGGCATCGCGCGCCAGTTCGAGATTCAGATCGACGCCGATCCCCACCACCACCGCATCGAAGGTTTCCCGCTGGCCATCGCAGTGCAGCGTCGGCAGGCCGTTATCATCTTCCAGCTCCAGCGCGCCGCAGCCGCGGCGAATATCAACGCCCTGCCCGCGATGCAACTCATTCAGCGCCTGCGAGACCTCCATACTGACCGAGCGCATGCACAGCGCCGGCTGCTGTTCATAAAGGGTCACGGCTACGCCGCTTTTGCGCGCCGAGGCGGCGATTTCGAGGCCAATCCAGCCGCCGCCGACGATCGCCAGCCGCGTTGCCGATGCCAGCCGCTGCTTCAGACGCTGCGCGTCCTGCCAGTGGCGCAGGGTATAGACCTGCGGATGCTGCGCCCAGGCCTCGGACGGCAGCCGCGCGCGGCCGCCGGTGGCGATCAGCAGTTGGTCGTACGCCAGCGTTTCGCCGTTGCTCAGCGCCAGGGTTTTATTTTGCCGGTCGATCGATTCCGCGCGCAGCGGGCGGTACCAGCGCAGATCCAGCGCCTGTTGCGCCTCGGCGCTGAATAACCGCGGCAGCGCCGGTTCGGCCTCCAGCAATGCCGCTTTCGACAGCGGCGGGCGCTCGTAAAAATCCCATTGTTCTTCGGCAACCACGCAAATCTCGCCGCTAAACCCTTCATCACGCAGCGTTTTCGCTGCCCAGCCGCCAGCCTGGCCGCCGCCGATAATGACTATCCGCGCCGTCATACCGCCTCCGGTTTTTTCTGCTGGCGACGGGTATCGTGATCGATACCGCCTTCCACCGCCCATTCGGTAAAGGACACGAGTGAATGCTCCAGCTCGCGCGGCTGCCAGTTTTCCGTCAGATAGTCATCGTTGGTGTAGTACTCAAAAGCGCCGCCGGTCGGGCTGTTGACATACCAGAAGTAGGCCGAGGAGACCGGATGGCGGCCGGGACCGATAAACGTGCTCCACGCGTTTTTATTCATCGCAATGCCGCCGCCGATCACTTCATGAATATCCCGTACGGTAAACGCGACGTGGTTTAGCCCGCGCTTACGGTTGGGCAACTGCAATAAGAAGAGGTTATGGTGTCCGCCGCGCACGCCGCAGCGCAGGAACACCGCGCGATTGATGTAGCGGTCTGACACCTGGAAGCCGAGTACTTCGCGATAGAAACTTTCCACCGCCGCCAGTTCTTCCACGAAGAACACCACGTGGCCGACGTTAATCGGCTGCGCGCGGTCGTACACCGGGCTCGGGGTGTCGATGCGACGCACATCGCCCCACTGGTTGATCGGTTCAACGTTCAGTTCAACCGCCGTTTGCTGGCTAACCTGCACCCGCAGCGTCATACCGTTGGGATCGCGGCACTCCAGCGCGCCGTCGATTTCACGGAAAGCGGGCTGACGTTCCAGCTTCGGGCGCAGCGCATCCAGCGCCGCCCGATCCGCCACGCCCCAGGTCATGCGACGCAGGGTGTTGCCCGCCTCAAAGGCTGGCGGCAGGTCGGCGGCATCGGTCGGGTTAAGTTCGACCCGCGCGCCGCTGAGGGTGGTAAACGCGCGGCCGCTGGCGTCGCCGGTCAGGCCAAAATCGCGCATAAATTTGGCGCTGTGGTTCAGGTCGTCTACGCCAAATTCCAGCTTTTCAATTCCGGTAATACTCATTATTCGTCGCCTCTTTACCGTTCAGTCGCCCGAATTTGGGCGTAAAACATGCCCGACGCAATCAAGCGTCTGCCGTTAAGTTGTTGATTTAACTTGCCTGTGACAAATATCCGAGGAAGCCGGAAATTTTGTCCGCCGCCATACTGACGTCGTTCTGCAACCGTTCGCGATCGCTTTGCGGGATCTCGTCCGACGGCACCAGAATGCTGACGACCGCCGCCACCCGGCCGCTGCGGTCAAAGACCGGATAGACAATCGATGAGATGCCGTGGCGATAGAACGATTCGCCAATCACGTAGCCGCGGGCTTTATCCTGCTGCACCATCTGCCACAGCGCTTCGCGGTCGTACAGCTGGCCCGGCGTATTGCCCGGCAGACGTTCATTCGGGAACAATTGTTCAAACTCGCTGCGGGAAACATCGGTCAGCAGCATGCGGCCAAGCGAGGTGCAGTGCACCGGTAGCCGCGTTCCGACGCTGACCTGGTTGATACGCGAACCGGCGGCGCTGACGCGGGCGATGTAGATAATGTCGCGGCCGTCGCGGATCGCCAGATGGCTGCTGCACTGGCTGATATCGCGTAGTTGCTCGATGACCGGCTGACCCACCTGAGCGACATCCAGTGAGGCGATATATTCAAAGCCCAGACGCAGTACGTTCATGCCCAGCGAAAAGGTATTGGTTCGGGCGTTACGCTCGAGAAAGCCCATATATTCCAGCGTCTGCACCACGCGATAGGCGGTCGCTTTCGGCATATCCACCAGCCGATGCAGCTCGGCAAAGGTCAGATCGCGATGCTGTTCGCCAAACGCCAGCAGCAGTTGTAAACCGCGCTCCAGACCCGGTACCAGGTACTTCACTTCCTGATCGTTCGCCATACCGCCTCACTTGTTAGTTAAAGACAAAACCGCCGTTGACCGGGATCAGTTGGCCAGTGATAAAGCGCGAAAGATCGCTCAGCAGCCAGACCACGCTACCGGTGACATCTTCCGGCTGCTGCGCGCCGCTGAGCGCGCGGCCGTTCTCATACAGCTGATGACGCTCGGCGGGAACGTATTCCGTGGCCTCAACGCGGGTCAGTCCCGGCGCGATGGCGTTGATACGGATCCGCTTTTCACCCAACTCGCGGGCCATGGAGCGGGTCATCGCAATCACCGCGCCCTTACTGGCGACATAGGCCATCAGCCGCGGCGCGCCCCACAGCGCGGTATCCGAAGCGACGTTGACGATCGCCGACCCTTCGCGCAGCAGCGGTACCGCCTCGCGGGTCACCAGCCAGGTGCCTTTGACATTGACCGTCATCACCCGATCCCACAGGTCCGGATCGTAATCGATCATATTTTTACCGCCGACGCCGGTGGCCATCGCCGCGTTATTGACTAAGCCATCGATAGGCCCCTGCGCGCCGATGGCGCTGAAGACCTGCTCGATCGACGCTTGACTGGCAAGATCGATGGCGTGGGATTCGATCTGATAGCCCTTCTGCTGCAGGCGATGAGCGCTTTCCGCCAGCTCCCCCTGCAGGATGTCGCACATCACCACCGTCGCGCCCTGCGCGGCGCAGGATTCGGCAAAATGGTAACCGAGGCCGCGCGCCGCGCCGGTGACGACAATACGTTTACCGTTCAGCAGGCCGTTCATCAGGCGGCACCCTGCTGCGCTTCGCGAAGCGCTAACTGCTCTTTCGCCGCTTTCTGCATCATGCGGCGCAGGCGGGACAAACCGACGTCATGTTGATAGAGATATTCATGATCGCGGGCGTTCGGCGCCAGGCTTTCCAGCACCACGCGATCCTGTTCCAGTACTTCCCAGTGCAGTTTTTCCAGACGGTTGCGGTACATAAAGCGCCACAGATCGCGCTGCCAGCCCTGAACGCCGCGGATGCGCCAGAAAAAGACGCGGCAGTTGTCGTTATCTTCCGGAACCACCATGCCGACGATCCAGAAGTGGCCGCCCGGCCCGAAACGCTTTTTGTACGGAATAGACAGGCGCATCCAGTAGGCGCCGCTGTTGCCCAATTCAACCCAGTCAAAGTTGACGCCGCTCTGCCCTTTTTTCTCGAAGATAAAGCCGGTTTTCGTCGGCTGCAGCACCATATCGGCTTTGCGATCGCCTTCCGCCATCGAGTGCGATGACGAGTGCAGATAGGTGCCGTGCATCGGGTCCATCACGTTTTCCAGCGCGTACTGGTAGTTGCATTTCCACGCCGCGGTGCACAGGAAGTTACTGTATTTTTCGTGGTTGGCCAGTTCCTCCGGGAAGCTCAGTTCATCCGGCTGCTGGTCGGCGGTGACGCCGAACCACAGGAAGATTGCCCCGTGCGCTTCCTGCACGTTGTAGCTGCGCACGCACTGCTGGCCGACCAGCGGGCAGCGGTCAACCGCCGGGACGTCTTTGACTTCGCCGTTGCCGGCGACTTCCACGCCGTGATACCAGCAGGCGATACGATCGCCTAAGTTCCAGCCCATCGACAGGCGCGCGCCGCGATGCGGGCAGCGGTCTTCCAGCGCCTGCACCTGACCGTCTTTATTCCGCCAGACCACGATCTGCTCGCCGAGACGGGTAATGCCTACCGGCGCAGACTGCACTTCCCAGCTCGCCAGCACCGGATACCACAGGCCGCGCAGTCCTTTATCAAGATAGTTTTGTACCGTTGTCGTCATCGCTGTGTCCTCAGTAACCGTTAACCTGTAAAAATGCCTGGAAGCTGCTTTCGCTCCACGGTTCGCCCTGTTGGTCATGCATCCTGACGCCATTGAGGCCGTTCACCAGTTCACCGAGACTTTCCGCGCCCTGCTCGAACAACGTTTCCAGGGTGGAGATAAGCTGCAGTTCCCAGTTTTCCGGCACCCGGCTGCGGGTTTGCCAAATCAGATTGTGATAGTCGCCAGGCTTATGGATATTGCCGTTTCCGCCTTCCGCCGGTGGCGTAAACTGGCGGCTTTCCGGTAGCGCCGGGTTGAAGTCCAGGGATTCGCTCATGCCACGTTCTCCTCGATAAAGGTAATCTGGATCTGATTGTCGTATACCCGCACCGGGTAACGATTAAGGTTGCGACCGCCGGGCCCATGCAGGCACTGGCCGGTTTTGACGTCGAACACCGCCTCATGCAGCGGGCATTCCACCTTGCCATCTTCGACAAAGCCCTGGCTCAGGAGCGCATAGGCATGAGGGCAAACGTCTTCCAGCGCGTAATATTCGCCATCAATCAGATAAATACCGATTTCCTTACCGTCGATATTGCCGCTATATGGGAAATCTTCCTGTACTTGCTCCGCGTCACATACGCCTATCCAGCTCATCGCAATCCTCCAGGCTTTTGTTTCATATATGAAACTCTGTTTCTTATTTAATACGGTCAATATAAAAGCGGTGAATGTTTCGTCAAGCGTTAATGTGACGAACTTGTTAATGAATGGCTTTTAAATTAGCTAAGTGTGCAATTGATCACGAAAAACTGCATTCAGATGAAATGATGATATTTAAAGCGGTGATCCATTATAAATAAAAATGCCGATTTAAATTTCACATACGACTATTGACTTCTTTTCAAATCGATCATTAAAAATGGGCAACAGCGGAAACCATGGTGTTTCACCCATGAAACAACTCTTTATTTAATCATTTAAAAACAATGAGTTTCACAGGTGAACCATTTTACTCATGTAACTATTTCTGGCGTTAAAAAATAATAACTGGCAATCATTAAATTAAGCGTGGAGACAACGAATGGCGGCAAGATGGCAAGGGGTAATAGCATTACTTTTGTTAATAATTATTTCCTACGTCGATCGGGTAAATATCTCGGTGATGATCCTTAACCCGGAATTCGCTGCCCATTTTCAGTTAAATGAAAACAGAATGTTACAAGGCATGCTAATGACATGCTTTCTTCTGGGTTATGGGTTTTCGGCATTATTATTAACACCAGTTATAGAAAGTAGATGGCATTATCGTCAGGGACTGTTAAGCAGCATTGCGATATGGGCGCTGGTGTGCGCCATTTCCCCGTTACTCGGTTCACTAATGGGAATGTTAATCGCGCGCATTGTTCTTGGCGTGGCGGAGGGGCCGCTGTTCTCACTGAAAACGCGCTTTATCAACGACAACTTCGCCGCCGATGAAATAGGCAAGCCGAATGCGCTGACCGCCCTTGGCGTATCGTTGGGGCTGGCGGTAGGCTTCCCGCTGGTCACCTGGCTGATGGCGCACGTTGGCTGGATCGGCTCCTTCTACGCGCTGGCGCTGCTTAACCTGCTACTCGGCGGCGGATTAATCTGGCGGTTTCTCCCCGCGCCGCAAGTGACCGCCCAGCGCGCGAAGCCGGGCTTCAGCCAAACTTTTTCCCTCGCCTGGCGTACGCCGCTGCTAGGCTGGATCCTGCTGGTGGAAATCGCCACGCTCAGCTATCTGTGGGGGAGTAGCGCCTGGTTGCCCGCCTGGCTGCGCGACGAGCACCACTTCTCACTACAGGCCACCGGGCTGCTGGCGGCAGTCCCCTTTCTGTTAAGCCTCGGCTCAAAGTTTCTTGGCGGCGTGCTCCTCGACAAAATGCGCCCGGAGCAGGCGCCGCTGCTGTTTATTATCGGCGGCCTACTCACCGCCGGTTCCGTGCTGGCGCTGATGCTCAGCCAGCAGCCGGCGATGCTGGCGCTGTTTCTGCTGGCGGCGAACATTTTCTGGGGATTACAGGGGGCAGCGATCCCCGCGGTGGTTCAGCATCACGCCCCGCGCGAAGCTGTGGGCAGCGCCTATGGGATCATTAACGGCACTGGCAATATCTGCGCGGCGTTTATTCCGCTGCTAATGGGAGTGGTGATGAAATCGGTGGGATCGGTCAGTTCAGGTTTTTCCGTTCTGGTGGCCTCGCAGCTGATCACGCTGTGCGCCGGCGGCGTACTGCTGCTGCGCATGCGTCGCGCAGCAGCAGTAAATACCTCTATCCCCTAAATAATTCGAGTTGCAGGAAGGCGGCGACGCAGAGAATCCCCAGGAGCTTACTCAAGTAAGTGACTGGGGTGAGCGAGGAAAGCCAACGCACATGCAACTTGAAGTATGACGGGGATAGGCTTAGTCGCCTTTCTTCGCTGCCTGAATGTATAGCATCTCCAGCGCCAGAGTCGCCGCCGCCAGGGCGGTGATTTCGGACTGGTCATAGGCCGGGGCGACTTCAACCACGTCCATCCCGACGATGTTCAGATCCTTCAGGCCGCGCACCAGTTTGATCGCACGGTCGGAGGTGAGTCCACCGATCACCGGCGTACCGGTACCTGGCGCAAATGCCGGATCCAGGCAGTCGATATCGAAGGTCAGGTACACCGGCATATCGCCGACGATCTGCTTCACCTGAGCGATGATGTCATCGACGCTGCGGTCGTTAACCTGGCCCGCATCAAGCACGGTAAAACCGTTATCTTTATCGAATTCGGTACGAATACCGATCTGCACGGAGTGGTTCGGATCGATAAGCCCTTCGTTCGGCGCGGTGTAGAACATGGTGCCGTGGTCGAATTCACAGCCGTTGGCGTAGGTATCGGTGTGGGCATCGAAGTGTACCAGCGCCATTTTACCGAAATGCTTGGCGTGGGCACGCAGCAGCGGCAGGGTGACGAAATGGTCGCCGCCGAAGGAAAGCATGCGTTTACCGGCCGCCAGCAGTTTCTCCGCGTGCGCCTGCAGTTTCTCGCTCATTTCGCGGGCGTCGCCGAAGGCGTAGACCAGATCGCCGCAGTCCACGACGTTCAGGCGTTCGCGCATGTCGAAGTTCCATGGGAAACGGTTGTGCTCCCAGGCGAGGTTGGTTGACACCTGACGGATCGCCGCCGGGCCATGACGGCCGCCTGCGCGCCCGGAGGTCGCCATATCAAACGGCACGCCGGTGATGACCCAATCCGCATCGCTTTCATACGGCATAAAGTTCATCGGCAGACGCAGGAAACCAAAGGCGTTGGATACCAGGGAGTTATCGTATTGATGACCTAAAGTGCTCATGGATATGACCTCTTTTCGCAGTCGTGGTACGTAAAAAATAAGTATAAAAAAACCCCTCCGCGTCGTTAGGCCCGACGAGGAAGGGTTTGAATTGGGTTACTGCTTATGGGCATAAATTATCGCCCGAAAAACGCCCGGCAGCAAGCGGGACGTTTATTTTTGACAAGGCGCCGGGGCGAAACCGTCCGCCGGGAAGGCCTGGCTCGCGCACGGCGGTAGCGACGCTTGCTCTTTTCCACGTAAAGCGAAGGCCGCAAAACCAATGACTCCAACGTTACGCGTGTCGCCCTCTACGGAATGGGCGGCATAAGATTGCGCGACGTTTGAAAATTCGAATGCCGTCTCGATACGGCTGTTTTTACGAAAGCCTTTGATCGCTAACGAGCCACCAGCAGGCACAATGTAGCCGTTGTTGTTAAGTGAACCGGCCTTACCGCTCAGGACATCGAGACCATCCACCGTGGCGACAATTTCATAATCCACGCTGTGGCTATAATTACGGACATATAATTGATACTGAGTACCAACGCGGGCCGCAATGGCGTATTGCCATTTTCCCGTGGAATTATTATAGCGACGAGTAATAGGGAGAGAGTTAAAATTAGCATCGCGTACCGCATATTCCAGATCGCTATTACGAATGCTATAGCGCTGGTCAAACCCGGTTTGATATTGACCGGAATAATTAATTAGTACGATCTCATCAGGATGGGAATCTACGCGTTCTGCAGACACGCCTTTAACCGTTGAGTGAACGTCGCTGCCCCAGCGGGTGGCAACCTCAGTGGAGAGTGCCGTGCGGGTATTGTACTCCGGCTGTTTTGCGCAGCCGCTTAAAAATAATAAACCGATAATAAGACCGTAACGCGGTATGCTTTTCATATTCCGTCCCTGTTTCACTGAATGTTAATTCCCTGCGGCAGTGTACGGACCTTTGTCATTTTAAAAAGCAGCTACCATGATGTTTCAGATTTCATTTATAAAAAAGGGCCGGTTCAGGAATATAAACCGGCCCGCCAGCGGATAACTCTTAGTTACTCATCTTCAAGATAAGTATACCCGTACAGACCCGCTTCGAACTCTTCGAGGAACTGCTGCTGCAGCTCGGCGTCGAGGCCGGTATTTTTCACCTGATCGCGGAACTGGGTCAGCAACGTATTCGGATCCAGTTGAACATACTGCAGCATATCCGCCACCGTATCGCCCTCATCGGAGAGCTCAACCTCAACGCTACCGTCAGGGAAGACGAAGACGTCTACCGCTTCGGTGTCCCCGAACAGGTTGTGCATGTTGCCGAGGATCTCCTGATAAGCGCCAACCATAAAGAAGCCCAGCATTGGCGGGTTCTCCGGGTCGTATTCCGGCATCGGCATGGTGGTGGCGATCCCGTCGCCGTCAACATAGTGATCGATGGCGCCATCGGAGTCGCAGGTAATATCCAGCAGCACCGCGCGGCGTTCCGGCGACTTGTTCAGCCCTTCCAGCGGCATCACCGGGAACAGCTGATCGATACCCCAGGCATCCGGCATCGACTGGAACAGCGAGAAGTTGACGTAGATTTTATCCGCCATACGTTCCTGCAGCTCATCGATAATCGGGCGATGGGCGCGGTTGCTTGGATCGAGCTGTTTTTGCACCTCATGGCACATGTTCAGATACAGCTGTTCCGCCCACGCGCGCTCCTGCAGGTTGAAGGTGCCTGAGGAGTAGCCGATGTGGATATCGTGCAGATCCATTTGGCTGTCATGCAGCCATTCACGCAGCGAGCGGCGGTTGCCGGTTTCGTGCATCTCCAGCCAGGTTTCCCACATGCTCTGCAGCGGACGCGCGGCGTCTTCCGCCGGCGGGGTCGCCTCGGTGTATTCGTTGCGCTCGACGCCGATAATGTTGGAAACCAGTACGGTGTGGTGCGCGGTCACCGCGCGGCCGGACTCAGTAATCACCGTCGGGTGCGGCAGGCCGTTCTCTTCACAGGCATCGCCGATCGCCCAGATGATATTGTTGGCGTACTCATTCAGGCCGTAGTTCACCGAACAGTCGGACTGCGAGCGGGTCCCTTCATAGTCCACGCCCAGACCGCCGCCGACATCGAAGCACTGAATATTAACGCCCAGCTTATGCAGCTCGACGTAGAAACGCGCCGATTCGCGCACGCCGGTGGCGATATCGCGAATGTTGGCCATCTGCGAGCCGAGGTGGAAGTGCAGCAGTTGCAGGCTCTCAAGATGGCCTGCCTCGCGCAGAATTTCGACCAGTTGCAGCACCTGCGTCGCCGCGAGGCCAAATTTGGATTTCTCGCCGCCGGAGGACTGCCATTTACCGGAGCCCTGCGAAGCCAGACGCGCACGCACGCCAAGGCGCGGCACCACGTTCAGACGGGCGGCCTCTTCCAGCACGATGGCGATTTCCGACATCTTCTCGATGACCAGATAGACCTTATGGCCCATCTTCTCACCCACCAGTGCCAGACGGATGTATTCGCGATCTTTATAACCGTTACAGACGATCACGCTACGGGTCATCCCCGCGTGCGCCAGCACCGCCATCAGTTCAGCCTTCGAACCGGCTTCCAGCCCCAGCGGTTCGCCGGAGTGGATCAAGGATTCAATCACGCGACGGTGCTGGTTAACCTTGATCGGGTAGACAAGGAAATAGTCGCCGTTATAACCGTAGGATTCACGCGCGCGCTTGAAGGCGGCGTTAATCGAGCGCAGACGATGTTGCAGGATCTGCGGGAAGCAGAACAGCGCCGGCAGGCGTTGTCCCTGGGCTTCGCGCGCTTTGACCAGCTCGGCCAGGTCGACGCGCGCTTCCGGGACGTCAGGATCCGGGCAAACGCTGATATGGCCCAGTTCGTTAACGTCGTAATAGTTATTACCCCACCAGGCAATATTGTAGGTACGTAGCATTTTGCTGGCTTCCTGGGAGCTCATCGCAACCTCCTGCATGGAACGTAGTACACCGTGTTCGCCTGCTGACGAAAGCGAACCCAAAGACATGTCGTCAGACATAGCGAACCTCAACTTGTAATATTAACTACTATCGCAGTCGACAGACGCGATAACAACCCATGAACAGCCTTTAATCCCAGCAGATAGTGCTGGCACTGTAGCTGCGCGACCGGTTTCTTATTCATATATAGTAAAACACGTACCCGAAGCTGGTGTGACAGCCCGGAGAAACCACGAGAAAACCCTTGCTCACGCAAGAGCGCCCTTGTTCAGTTTTCAAAAAGCCTGGAGGCCCTGGAATCCTGAGAAGCGCCGAGATGGGTAGAACATCGGCAGGTTTGCACGAAAGAGATGCAGATTGCGGGATAGAATTGCGCGACAGAACGACGCGACGAATCAGGCGAAAAACGTTGGTTCATTATCTGGTATCACCTCCACACTGCCCCGAAACAGGCCAGCGACAAGCCAAAGCTATACATATCGAACAGCCGGCGAAACCGCCGCTGTGTAACAGAGTGCTTAACCCGGCTGGAAGTGGCGTCACGAGATGGGGCTTCGTGCGCTTTTTTAATGAGCCGCGCGCGGCGTTTTATACCGAGAAGCGGGGTAAAATGCAAAATAAAAATACGCGCCTTGCCGGGGTTGTCAGGAAAAATTTCCACCACGCTTTTTCCATTAATGCGGGTGATGTCAAAAAAATGTGGAAATGCGATGAAGTTCTGACCTAAAATAGCCATCCAGAAGTTAATCCATCTATACTGATTAACACTCAGACTGCTCGTGTCACTACCTGCAAGCCTTGGTAGGGTCATCTATCAAAGCCTCTCTACACAACAGTATGAGCTACACGAATACTCACAGGTAAAATAAAACATGGCAAAACACCTCTTTACGTCCGAGTCTGTATCAGAAGGGCATCCAGACAAAATTGCTGACCAAATCTCCGATGCCGTGCTGGACGCGATCCTCGAACAGGATCCGAAAGCGCGCGTAGCCTGCGAAACCTACGTTAAAACCGGCATGGTTCTGGTTGGCGGTGAAATCACCACCAGCGCATGGGTTGATATCGAAGAGATCACCCGTAACACGGTGCGTGAAATTGGCTACGTGCATTCCGATATGGGCTTTGACGCCAACTCTTGTGCCGTCCTGAGCGCCATTGGTAAACAGTCCCCGGACATCAACCAGGGCGTTGACCGTGCCGACCCGCTGGAACAGGGCGCGGGCGACCAGGGCCTGATGTTTGGTTATGCCACTAACGAAACTGACGTGCTGATGCCGGCTCCGGTGACCTATGCTCATCGTCTGGTACAGCGCCAGGCTGAAGTCCGCAAAAACGGCACCCTGCCGTGGCTGCGTCCGGACGCGAAAAGCCAGGTCACTTTCCAGTATGACGACGGCAAAATCGTCGGCATCGATGCGGTAGTTCTGTCTACTCAGCACGCTGAAGATATCGATCAGAAATCCCTGCAGGAAGCAGTGATGGAAGAGATCATCAAGCCGATTCTGCCGACCGAATGGCTGAACGCTTCGACCAAGTTCTTCATCAACCCGACCGGCCGTTTCGTTATCGGCGGCCCGATGGGCGACTGCGGTCTGACCGGTCGTAAGATCATCGTTGATACCTACGGCGGCATGGCTCGCCACGGCGGCGGCGCGTTCTCCGGTAAAGATCCATCTAAAGTTGACCGTTCCGCAGCCTACGCGGCGCGCTATGTAGCGAAAAACATCGTTGCCGCAGGTCTTGCCGATCGTTGTGAGATTCAGGTTTCCTACGCCATCGGCGTCGCTGAACCGACTTCGATCATGGTAGAAACTTTCGGCACCGAAAAAGTACCTTCTGAACAGCTGACCCTGCTGGTACGCGAGTTCTTCGACCTGCGTCCATACGGCCTGATTCAGATGCTGGATCTGCTGCACCCGATCTACAAAGAGACCGCGGCTTACGGTCACTTTGGTCGCGAACATTTCCCATGGGAAAAAACCGACAAAGCAGCCCTGCTGCGCGAAGCGGCTGGCCTGAAATAAGCCACCCCGCTTGACTACTTAAGGCCAGCCCCGCGCTGGCCTTTTTGTTGCCCCTCATTCCCCACATCTAACGCTTCCTGCCCTTTTTTTGCCATGCAGGCCATAGATAATGGAAGCGATTACATATCTGCTATAGAGCCTGGCGTAACTGAGCTTTCTGTTGACGCCAATTCTTTTCACAATGTTACATACCATGTCGAATTTCGCCATTTCAGCGCAATCTTATTGGCGATAATTGCCTTTTATATCTATGATTTGAATATGTTTTTGCTGATTACATATCTTTACCTTAGTGTAACCGATTACACAGTCGTGATTGTAATCACGTTTTTTTGTCCTGCACTCCCCTACTCTAAGCATCGACAGAATCAATAACTCAACTGGAGGGCGTTATGCCTGACAATAAAAAACAAGGGCGTTCAAACAAGACGATGACGTTCTTTGTCTGTTTCCTCGCCGCGCTGGCCGGCTTACTGTTCGGCCTTGATATCGGCGTTATTGCCGGCGCCTTACCGTTCATTGCCAATGAATTCCAAATCAGCGCACACACCCAGGAGTGGGTGGTCAGCTCCATGATGTTCGGCGCCGCCGTCGGCGCAGTGGGCAGCGGCTGGCTCTCTTTCAAACTTGGGCGTAAAAAAAGCCTGATGATCGGCGCGATCCTGTTCGTTGCGGGCTCGCTATTTTCCGCCGCCGCGCCGAACGTCGAAATCCTGCTAATTTCCCGCGTATTGCTGGGGCTGGCGGTTGGCGTCGCCTCTTACACCGCGCCGCTATACTTGTCGGAAATCGCGCCGGAGAAAATCCGCGGCAGTATGATTTCGATGTACCAGTTGATGATTACCATCGGTATTCTCGGCGCCTATCTTTCCGACACCGCCTTCAGCTATAGCGGCGCGTGGCGCTGGATGCTCGGCGTGATTATCATCCCGGCAGTCCTGCTGCTGATCGGCGTTATCTTCCTGCCGGATAGCCCGCGCTGGTTTGCCGCTAAACGCCGTTTCGTCGATGCCGAGCGCGTCCTGCTGCGCCTGCGAGATACCAGCGCCGAAGCCAAACGCGAGCTTGATGAAATCCGCGAAAGCCTGAAAGTCAAACAGTCCGGCTGGGCGCTGTTCAAAGAGAACAGCAACTTCCGCCGTGCGGTGTTCCTCGGCGTCCTGCTGCAGATCATGCAACAATTCACCGGGATGAACGTCATCATGTACTATGCGCCGAAGATTTTTGAACTGGCGGGCTATGCCAATACCACTGAGCAAATGTGGGGCACCGTGATCGTCGGCCTGACCAACGTACTGGCCACCTTTATCGCTATCGGCCTGGTCGACCGCTGGGGCCGCAAACCGACGCTGATCCTCGGCTTTATCGTGATGGCCGCCGGTATGGGCGTACTGGGCAGCATGATGCATATCGGTATTCATTCTGCTACCGCACAGTACTTCGCGGTACTGATGCTGCTGATGTTTATCGTCGGCTTCGCGATGAGCGCCGGCCCGCTGATTTGGGTACTGTGTTCGGAAATCCAGCCGCTGAAAGGCCGCGATTTCGGTATCACCTGCTCCACCGCGACCAACTGGATTGCCAATATGATCGTCGGCGCCACCTTCCTGACCATGCTGAACTCTCTCGGCAGCGCCAACACCTTCTGGGTCTACGGCGGTCTGAACGTGCTGTTTATCCTGCTGACTATCTGGCTGATTCCGGAAACCAAAAACGTCTCGCTGGAACATATTGAACGCAACCTGATGCAGGGACGTCCGCTGCGCGAAATCGGCGCTCGCGATTAATCCCCTCTGTGCTTCCTCCCCTTTGGGAGGAAGCTTCTTCTTGCTCTCCCCCGCGCGGCGCACTATCCTCTGGCGCTATGAAAACACCCCGTATTCCCATCGCTATCCAGCAGGCCGTCATGCGTAGCCTGCGGGAGCATCTCGCCACCGCCAATCTCAAGCTGGAACGCCGCTATGCGGAACCGACGCTGGTTTATCAGCAGCGCGGCACCTCCGCAGGCACCGCGTGGCTGGAGAAAAACGAGATCCGCCTTAATCCAGTGCTATTGCTGGAAAACCAGCAGGCGTTTATCGATGAAGTGGTACCGCACGAACTGGCGCATCTGCTGGTGTGGAAACACTTTGGCCGCGTCGCGCCGCACGGTAAAGAGTGGAAATGGATGATGGAGGCCGTGCTGGGCGTCCCCGCCCGCCGCACCCACCGCTTTGAGCTCGATTCGGTACGCCAGAACACCTTCCCCTATCGCTGCCAGTGCCAGCAGCATCAGCTCACCGTTCGTCGTCATAACCGCGTGGTGCGCGGTGAAGCCACCTACCGCTGCGTTCGCTGCGGCGATCTGCTGGTGGCGGAAAAGTAACCACCGGAATTAATTAGAAACTTTCTGATCTGACTGATTGCATCTGACACCCTCATTCGCTACGTTGCGGGCTCGTTTTGACACGGAGTTTACGATGTCCCGTATGTATGTTTTTGCCGTCGCGTTGTTCAGCGTGGCAGCCAGCGGCCCGCTTGCGGCAGCTGGTATTCATAGTTTTTCCCAGGCGAAAGCCGCTGGCGTAAAAGTGAATGCCGACGTCCCCGGCGACTTTTATTGCGGTTGTAAAATCGACTGGCAGGGTAAAAAAGGCGTTATCGATCTGGAATCTTGCGGCTACAAAGTGCGTAAAAACGAGAACCGCGCCAGCCGGGTCGAATGGGAACATGTGGTTCCGGCGTGGCAGTTCGGCCACCAGCGCCAGTGCTGGCAGGATGGTGGACGTAAAAACTGCGCCAAAGATCCGGAATATCGCAAAATGGAAAGCGATATGCATAACCTGCAGCCTGCGGTCGGCGAGGTCAATGGCGACCGCGGCAACTTTATGTACAGTCAGTGGAACGGCGGCGATGGGCAGTATGGTCAATGCGCCATGAAGGTCGATTTCAAAGATAAAGTCGCCGAACCGCCGGTACGCGCCCGCGGCTCGATCGCTCGCACCTACTTCTATATGCGCGACCGCTATCAGCTGACTCTTTCCCGCCAGCAAACTCAGCTATTTACCGCCTGGGATAAGCAGTATCCGGTGACCTCCTGGGAGTGCGAGCGCGATGAGCGAATCGCCAAAGTACAGGGCAACCACAATCCTTACGTCCAGCAGGCTTGCCAGGCGCAAAAGAGCTAACCTACACTAGCGGCAATTGTTAATTTGCAGCCGCCGTCTTCCCCGCTCAGGGGAAGACGCTATCTGCGCGAAGAACGGAATATCAAGCATGCGCATTCCTCGCATCCACCACCCGGAACGCATTACCCCCGGCAGCCACATCGCCCTCAGCGAAGACGCGGCAAACCACGTTGGCCGCGTCCTGCGCATGAGCAAAGGTCAGGAAATCCAGTTGTTTGACGGCAGCAATCAGGTTTTCGATGCGGTCATCACCGAAGCGGGTAAGAAAAACGTCATGGTCGAGGTTATCCGTGGCCAGCTCGACGATCGTGAATCTCCGCTGCATATCCATCTCGGCCAGGTGATGTCACGCGGCGAAAAAATGGAATTCACCATCCAGAAATCGATCGAACTTGGCGTAAGCCTCATAACGCCACTGTTTTCCGAGCGCTGCGGCGTTAAACTGGATGCCGAACGCTTGCAGAAGAAGATTCAGCAGTGGCAGAAAATCGCTATTGCCGCCTGCGAACAGAGCGGCCGTAACATCGTGCCGGAGATTCGCCCGGCGATGCAGCTGGAAGCCTGGTGCGCCGAGGAAGAAAACGGCCTTAAGCTCAACCTGCACCCGCGCGCCAGCGCCAGCATCAATACGCTGCCGCTGCCGGTTGAACGTGTTCGCCTGCTGATTGGCCCGGAAGGCGGTCTGTCGGCGGAAGAGATAGCGATGACCGCTCGCTATCAGTTTACTGATATCCTGTTGGGACCGCGCGTTCTGCGTACTGAGACCACCGCGCTCACCGCCATCACCGCGCTGCAGGTGCGTTTTGGCGATCTGGGCTAAAATCTGGCGCAACGTTCCGCAAACACGACAGCGCTAATGGAGAAAAGAATGATCAAGCTCGGCATCGTGATGGACCCTATCGCATCCATCAACATCAAAAAAGACACCAGCTTCGCTATGTTGCTGGAAGCGCAGCGTCGCGGCTATGAACTCCATTACATGGAGATGAAAGACCTGTATCTCATCAACGGCGAATCCCGCGCCCGTACGCGCACGCTGAGCGTCGAGCAGAATTACGACAAGTGGTACGCGTTCACCGGCGAACAGGACCTGCCGCTGGCGGATCTCGACGTTATCCTGATGCGTAAAGACCCGCCGTTCGATACCGAGTTTATCTACGCCACCTACATTCTCGAGCGCGCCGAAGAGAAAGGTACGCTTATCGTCAACAAGCCGCAGAGCCTGCGCGACTGTAACGAAAAGCTGTTTACCGCCTGGTTCTCCGATCTAACCCCGGAAACGCTGGTCACCCGTAATAAAGCCCAGTTGAAAGCGTTCTGGGAAAAACACGGCGATATCATTCTCAAACCGCTGGATGGCATGGGCGGCGCCTCAATCTTCCGCGTGAAAGCGGGCGACCCGAACCTCGGCGTCATTTCCGAAACCCTGACTGAATTGGGTAGCCGCTACTGCATGGCGCAGAATTATCTGCCGGCCATCAAAGACGGCGACAAACGAGTGCTGGTGGTAGACGGCGAGCCGGTGCCATACTGCCTGGCGCGTATCCCGCAGGGCGGTGAAACGCGCGGCAACCTGGCTGCCGGTGGCCGTGGCGAAGCGCGTCCGCTGACCGAAAGCGACTGGGAAATCGCCCGCCGCGTTGGCCCAACGCTAAAAGCCAAAGGCCTTATCTTCGTCGGCCTGGACATCATCGGCGATCGCCTGACCGAAATTAACGTTACCAGCCCGACCTGCGTGCGCGAAATCGAAGCCGCTTTCCCGGACGTGTCGATTACCGGCATGCTGATGGACGCCATCGAAAAACGTATCAACAAATAAGCACTGGGGCGGGCAAACGCCCGCCCGCAAGGCGCCCCTCGGGCGCCGGTAAAACAAAGTGCATCGACACGTTTCTACTTTACCCGCATACTGGGTGTTGTTTTTTTAAACCAGGAACAGAACCTCTGACAATGAATTTACAGCATCACTTTCTGATTGCCATGCCTGCGCTACAGGACCCTCTTTTCCGTCGCTCCGTCGTCTATATCTGCGAGTACAACGACGATGGCGCCATGGGCATTATCATCAATAAGCCGCTGGAAAATTTGCAGGTGGAAGGGATCCTGGAAAAATTGAAAATCGCGCCGCAGCCGCGCAACCCGGATATCCGTCTGGATAAGCCGGTGATGGTCGGCGGCCCGCTGGCGGAGGATCGCGGTTTTATTCTGCACACGCCGCCGTCTGATTTTTCCTCCAGCATCCGTATCTCCGACAACACGGTGATTACCACCTCACGCGACGTGCTGGAAACCCTCGGTACCGATAAACAACCGAGCAACGTGCTGGTGGCGTTGGGCTACGCGTCGTGGGAAAAAGGGCAACTGGAACAGGAAATTCTCGATAACGCCTGGCTTACCGCACCGGCCGATCAGAATATTTTGTTTAAAACGCCGATTGCCGACCGCTGGCGCGAAGCGGCCAAACTTATCGGTATCGATATCGTGACGATGCCTGCCGACGCGGGGCATGCATAATGAGCGGTACCTTTCTGAGTTTTGATTTTGGCACTAAAAGCATTGGCGTCGCCGTTGGGCAGCGCATTACCGGCACGGCGCGTCCGCTCCCGGCGCTGAAAGCGCAGGACGGCAAACCGGACTGGAACATCATCGAAAAGCTGTTGAAAGAGTGGCAGCCGGAAGCGGTGATTGTCGGCCTGCCGCTGAACATGGACGGCACCGAACAGCCGCTAACCGCGCGCGCACGTAACTTCGCCAATAAAATTCATGGCCGCTTCGGCGTGAAAATCACCCTCCACGACGAGCGTTTAAGCACCGTCGAAGCCCGCGCAGGGCTGTTCGAACACGGAGGTTTTCGCGCGCTCAATAAAGGCAGCGTTGATTCCGCCTCTGCCGTGGTTATCCTCGAAAGCTATTTCGAACAGGGATACTGATCGGTAGCTCTGGGATGAAAGCGAAGCATAGATTCGCGTTTGCGCCGGGTGGCGGCTTCGCCTTACCCGGCCTACAAAACCCCCGCTGGAGTAACCCGTAGGCCCGCGCAAGCGTAGCGCCGCCGGGCAATCATGGCAGCGGATGCGGAGCCGCTTTTGCGCCGGGTGGCGGCTTCGCCTTACCCGGCCTACAACCCCCTCGCTGGCATAACCCGTAGGCCCGCGCAAGCGTAGCGCCGCCGGGCAATCAGTGACGCAGATGTTCATTCGCCCAGCTTACCGCCTGGGTACGGTTCTTCACGCTCAATTTGCGGAACACATTGTACAGATGAGTACGTACCGTGTTTTCGCTGATGAACAGCGCGCGGGCAATATCCATATTCGTTGCGCCGCAGCGCAGCTCGTTGAGGATCTCACATTCACGCTCGGTCAACGGTGAGTTCTCCGTCGGCGCCGTGACCTGATCAGCAGAATACAGCGCCGGGTGCATCACGCTCAATTCAGCCGTCTGCTCGCCATTTAATACGGCTTTGACGCCCTCAATTAAGCGCGATTGGTCATCGTCATGGCGGAATACGCCATATAACGCAGGCCATTGCGCCATTTCGTAAAGCTCATACTTTTGCGCGCTATTGATAATCAACAGACGCGGATTATCTGCCTGTACGCGAATAATATCTCGCCACACGCCATTCAATTTCTTATTAGAGACGGCAATATCAAACAATATTACAGAGTCTTTTGCCAGACGTTGAGTTAGCGGTTTGTTGATATTATGCAGAGTTACGTTTACGGATAGCTTCTCAGTCAACCACGTCGCAAATGCATTACTCTGAATGGACGGATGAGTAATGAAAGTCACCTGACGCGAATGCAGTAAATTCTCCGATAAATTAATCACTTGAAACTCTCCTTAGCAGTACCCCGCCATCTTAGCGGTTAAATTAACTGAAAATTAAACGTTCAATAATGTATTTATATTTTCAAATACACTTTGGATATTGAAACATCATTTCATGAGAATCTTCCTATTCCCGTAAACAGCATAAATCGAACCCCGCAAAAGTGTCAAAAGGTAATCCCATTTTTTTCCTGGTTAAGCGGGGTAAATGTAAGCCCGCTGTCATAACATTCATTATTTCGGCTTAGGTCGTACCACTTATTTGTATTATGAAATCATTAATCAAAACATTAATTGAACACTGAATTAACAATTTAATGAATACCACCTTTGTTTCATCACGGCATGGGCTATAACTCACCTGCTAACGCACGTTGTTGAAAACTCTGCGCAAAGGTTTGCATTCCTGCCTGTTGACTGGTTTGCATCACGCCGGGTAGCTGATGCGTTTTTCCTTCGCGGATCAAATTTGCCACCGCTGGCGTGTTCACTAAAAGTTCGTATAGCGCAACCCGGCCGCCGGAAGCATTTGGCAACAATTTTTGCGCCGCCACGGCGCATAAGCTCCCTGCCAGCTGACTGCGAACCGGCTCTTTTTCTTCCGCCGGGAACACATCCACCAGCCGCTCGACGGCCTGCGCCGCGCTGCGGGTATGCAGCGTCGCCATCACCAGGTGCCCGGTTTCGGCCGCGGTCAGCGCCAGGCGGATGGTTTCGCTATCGCGTAGCTCACCTAATAAGATGACGTCCGGGTCCTGACGCAGCGCCACACGTAGCGCCGCCGCGAAGGAGGAGCAATGGCGACCGATTTCGCGCTGCTGGATCAGGCAGTTCCTGCTGGCGTGAATAAACTCCACGGGATCCTCAAGGGTTAAAATATGGCCATGACGATGTTGATTGAGGTAGTCCACCATCGCCGCCAGGGTGGTCGACTTGCCGCTACCGGTAGCGCCGGTAACCAGGATCAAACCACTCTCTTCATTTAACAGTTCGCTAAGCGCAGCGGGCGCGCCCAAATCACCCAACTGCGGGCATCGCTGCGGCAAAAGACGCAGCGCCAACGACAAGCCGCGCGCGTGGGCAAAAGCGCTGGCACGCAGCCGCGGCCCATCTGAGAGGGCCAGGGCAAAGTCCACCTGGCCATCAGCACGCCACTGCGCCAACTGTGGGTCGTTAAGCCAGCGAGTGAGGATTTCCTCAACATCCGGCGAAGTAAACGGTGCAGGCTCAAGCTTTCCCAAACGACGCCAGCGCGGCGGATACGCGCTGCACAGGTGTAGATCGGAGACGTTATGCTTTACACTAAGGGCCACGATTTCTTCCAGCTCCATAACTGATCCTCGGAATATGAACGATATTGCGCATAACCTGGCACAGGTCCGGGATAAAATCTCAGGCGCCGCCGCCCGCTGCGGCCGCGCTCCAGAAGAAGTTACGTTGCTTGCAGTGAGTAAAACCAAACCTGCGAGCGCTATCGAAGAAGCGATGGCCGCAGGACAGCGGGCATTCGGCGAAAACTACGTCCAGGAAGGGGTGGATAAAATCCGCTATTTCCAGCAGGCGGGCGCCAGCGGTCTGCAGTGGCACTTCATCGGCCCGCTGCAGTCCAACAAAAGCCGGCTGGTGGCCGAGCATTTTGACTGGTGCCACACCGTCGACCGGTTGAAAATCGCCACCCGCCTGAGCGAGCAACGTCCGGCGGATTTACCGCCGCTGAACGTGCTGATTCAAATCAACATCAGCGATGAACAGAGTAAATCCGGGATCCCGCTGGCGGAGCTTGACGCTTTAGCCGCCGGCGTCGCCGCCTTACCGAACCTACAGCTTCGCGGGTTAATGGCCATTCCGGCGCCAGAGTCAGAGTATGAAAGGCAGTTTGCCGTCGCCCAACAAATGGCGGTAGCATTCGCGCAACTGAAAACGCTCTACCCTTCGGTTGATACGCTCTCTCTGGGCATGTCGGATGACATGGAAGCCGCTATCGCGGCGGGAAGCACTATGGTGCGCATCGGGACCGCAATCTTCGGCGCGCGCGACTACAGCAAAAAATAAGGAATCTGAGGAACGCCATGAAGACGTTGACCTTCCTGCTCTCAACGGTCATTGAGCTCTACACAATGGTCATGTTGTTACGCGTCTGGATGCAGTGGGCGCGCTGCGACTTTTACAATCCGTTTTCACAGTTCGTCGTGAAAGCGACCCAGCCAATCGTCGGGCCGCTGCGCCGGATTATCCCGGCAATGGGGCCGCTGGATAGCGCCTCCCTGCTGGTCGCCTTCGTGCTCTGCGTTATCAAGGCTATCGTGCTGTTTATGGTGGTCACCTTCCAGCCGATTATCTGGATTGCCGCGGTGCTGATCCTGCTGAAAACCATCGGTTCGCTGATTTTCTGGGTGCTGCTATTGATGGCGATCATGAGCTGGGTAAGCCAGGGCCGCAGCCCGGTGGAATACGTGCTGATGCAGTTGGCCGACCCGCTGCTGCGCCCGATCCGCAACCTGCTGCCATCCATGGGCGGCATCGACTTTTCGCCGATGGTGCTGGTCCTGCTGCTGTACGTGATTAACATGGGTATCGCCGAGCTGCTGCAAGCTACTGGCAATGTCCTGCTTCCGGGGCTGTGGATGGCGCTATGAGTGCCGTTGAAGTCTGCGCTGACGGGCTGATGCTCAGGCTGTATATTCAGCCAAAGGCCAGCCGCGACAGCCTTGTTGGTCTGCATGGCGACGAGCTCAAAGTCGCCATCACCGCCCCACCCGTCGACGGCCAGGCAAATGCCCATCTGGTTAAATATCTCGCTAAACAGTTCCGCGTCGCGAAAAGCCAGGTGCTTATCGAAAAAGGCGAACTGGGCCGTCACAAACAGGTAAAAATCATTCACCCGCAGCAGATCCCGCCCGCCGTCGCGGCGCTGACTGACTAAACAGGATTGAATATGCAAAAAGTTGTACTCGCTACCGGCAACGCCGGTAAAGTTCGCGAGCTGGCCTCGCTGCTGGAAGATTTTGGGCTCGACGTCGTCGCCCAGACCGAGCTTGGCGTCGATTCCGCCGAAGAAACCGGCCTGACCTTTATCGAAAACGCGATCCTCAAAGCGCGTCATGCCGCGCAGGTCACCGGCCTGCCGGCCATCGCCGACGACTCGGGTCTGGCGGTGGATGCGCTGGGCGGCGCGCCGGGCATTTACTCCGCTCGCTACTCGGGTGAGAACGCCAGCGACCAGCAGAATCTGGAAAAGCTGCTGGATGCCCTGCAGGACGTGCCCGATGAGCAACGTCAGGCCCAGTTCCACTGCGTGCTGGTGTATCTGCGCCATGCCGAAGACCCGACACCGCTGGTGTGCCACGGCAGCTGGCCGGGCGTGATTACTCGCCAGGCGGCGGGTAGCGGCGGCTTTGGCTATGACCCGATTTTCTTTGTTCCGTCCGAGGGTAAAACCGCAGCGGAACTGAGCCGTGAAGAGAAAAGCGCCATTTCCCACCGTGGGCAGGCGCTGAAACTGTTACTGGAAGCATTACGTAATGGCTAATTTGCCGCCTCTGAGTCTTTATATTCATATCCCGTGGTGCGTGCAGAAATGCCCGTACTGCGATTTCAATTCGCATGCGTTAAAGGGCGAAGTGCCGCACGACGACTACGTCCAGCACCTGCTTGCCGATCTGCGCCACGATGCGCCATACGCACAGGGACGTGAAATTAAGACTATTTTTATCGGCGGCGGTACGCCAAGCCTGCTTTCCGGCCCGGCGATGCAAACCCTGCTGGATGGCGTGCGCGCCTGCCTGCCGCTGGCGGCAGATGCGGAGATCACCATGGAAGCCAATCCGGGGACCGTGGAGGCCGATCGCTTTGTTGAGTATCAGCGTGCCGGGGTCAACCGTATCTCCATCGGCGTACAGAGCTTTAGCGAGCCCAAATTGCAGCGTCTGGGGCGTATTCACGGTCCGGAAGAGGCAAAGCGCGCGGCGCGGCTGGCGAGCGGCCTGGGGCTGCGTAGCTTTAACCTCGATTTAATGCATGGCCTGCCGGACCAGTCGCTGGAAGAAGCGCTGGATGACTTACGCCAGGCGATCGCGCTCAATCCGCCGCATCTGTCGTGGTATCAGTTGACTATTGAGCCGAACACGCTGTTTGGTTCGCGCCCGCCGGTATTACCGGATGACGATGCGCTGTGGGATATTTTCGAGCAGGGGCATCAATTGCTAAGCGCCGCAGGTTATCAGCAGTACGAGACCTCCGCTTACGCCAAACCAGGCTATCAGTGCCAGCACAATCTCAACTACTGGCGCTTTGGCGATTATCTGGGTATTGGCTGCGGCGCGCACGGCAAAGTGACCTTCCCTGATGGCCGAATTCTGCGTACGGCGAAAACCCGTCACCCGCGCGGCTACATGGAAGGCCGTTACCTGGAGCGCCAGCACGACGTGGACGCGGCGGATAAACCGTTCGAGTTCTTTATGAACCGCTTTCGCCTGCTGGAGGCCGCGCCGCGCGCGGAGTTCAGCTTGTATACCGGCCTTGATGAGCAGGTTATCCGTCCGCAAATCGATGCCGCTATCGCCGAAGGCTATCTGCTGGAAGATGCGCAAAACTGGCAAATTACCGAGCACGGTAAACTGTTTTTAAATTCGCTGCTGGAGCTGTTCCTCAGCGAAGAGTAATCCCTGCGGGCGGCACGTCGTCGCCCGTATTTTTCCCCTTACATCCTCTCCCGCCACGGTCAAATCGACTGGCGTTTTTTTGTTCACTTATTTGCAGCGAATCACAAAATCCGATCGACTTTTTTCCTTTTCTTGACTCATTTTTTGCGCAGTGGTAATCCTGCTTCATCGGTTGAGCAAATGTAAAACCGACGTATCCTACATGTGAATTATTGGTAACTCTGATTAAAAAAAGTCTCTGTAACGTCGGCGCAACCCGGCGGGCTTAAGCCTATAAAAAAGAGGGTAACACAATGAATTACCGTAATATTTTTATCACACTCGCCGCACTATCCGGCACCGTCACGGCTTCAGCCTGGTCTGCAGAGTCCGCCACCGTGGCCTTTTTAATGCCCGATCAGGCCTCTACCCGCTATGAGCAGCACGACTTCCCCGGTTTTAAGGCGGAAATGAGCAAGCTTTGCGCGGAATGTAAGGTCATCTATCAGAATGCCAACGCCAACGCGTCGCTCCAGCAGCAGCAGTTTAATTCGGTTATTGCCCAGGGGGCGAAAGTGATCGTCCTGGATCCGGTTGACTCTTCCGCCGCCGCCGCGCTGGTCGAAAACGCCCAGGCGCAGGGGGTCAAGGTCATTGCCTATGACCGCCCGGTGCCAAACAAACCGGCTGATTTCTACGTCTCATTTGATAATGAGGGCATTGGTTACGCCATCGCGAAATCTCTCACCGACCATCTGAAAGCGAGCGGCGTGCCGCAGGATGCCGGCGTGCTGCAGATTAACGGTTCGCCAACCGATGCCGCCGCAGGGCTGATCCGCGACGGTATCCATCGCGGATTGAAAGAGTCCGGTTACAAAACGCTGGCCGAATTCGACACCCCGGAGTGGGCGCCGCCGAAAGCCCAGGAGTGGACCGCCGGGCAGGTTACCCGCTTTGGCGACAAAATTAAGGGCGTGGTCGCGGCAAACGACGGTACCGGCGGCGGCGCAATTGCCGCCTTTAAGGCTGCCGGGGTCCAGCCGCTGCCGCCGGTCACCGGCAATGACGCCACTATCGCCGCGCTGCAGCTGATCATCGCCGGCGACCAGTACAACACCATCTCCAAGCCATCGGAGATCGTCGCCGCGGCGGCGGCCAAAGTGGCGGTTGATTTTATTCAGGGCAAAAAACCGCAGGCCAGCACCACCCTGTACAACACCCCTTCCCAGCTATTTACCCCGGAAGTGGTGACGGCCAAAAACATCAAAGCGGAAATCTTCGATAAAAAAATCCAGACCTGGGATCAGGTGTGTAGCGGCGAGTACGCCGCCGCCTGCCAGAAGTTAGGCATCAGCAAGTAACCTTTGCCCCTGCGCCCGCCGCAGCGGGCGCGATTTCGCCATGATTGAGGTCGTTTTGTATGCCGCAACAACAACACAACTCCGCCACCGGGCGGCCAATACTGCAACTGCGCAACGTCTCTAAACATTTTGGCGCGGTGTCCGCGCTGACGGATATCGAATTAGAAGTCCACGCCGGCGAGGTAGTTGCGCTGGTCGGCGACAACGGCGCGGGCAAATCCACGCTGGTGAAGATCCTCGCCGGCGTCCACCAGCCGACCTCCGGCACCATTGAGTTTGACGGCAACCCCGTCACCCTCGATAGCCCCGGCAAGGCGCTGGAATACGGTATTGCCACGGTGTTTCAGGATCTGGCGCTGTGTGAAAACCTTGATGTGGTAGCAAACCTGTTTCTGGGTCATGAAATTTCGCCGTTCCAGCTCGATGAAGTGGCGATGGAAGTGAAAGCCTGGACGCTGCTGCAGGAGCTGGCGGCACGTATTCCGTCGGTACGCGAACCGGTGGCATCGCTTTCCGGCGGCCAGCGGCAGACCGTCGCCATCGCCCGTTCGCTGCTGCTGAACCCTAAAATCATTATGCTCGATGAGCCCACCGCGGCGCTGGGCGTCGCGCAGACCGCGGAAGTGCTCAACCTGATTGAGCGCGTTCGCGAGCGCGGGCTTGGCGTCATCATCATCAGCCACAACATGGAAGACGTTCGCGCCGTCGCCGACCGTATCGTGGTGCTACGTCTCGGGCGCAACAAAGGGATCTTCACGCCCGATGCTTCCAATCAGGATCTGGTCGCCGCGATCACCGGCGCGACGGAAAACGCCGTTTCACGCCGGGTTGAACGTAAATCACAGCCAACAACTTCCGGAGCGATGTAATTTTATGAACAGTAAGACCGCATCCCACACCGCGCTGGATCGCAGCGATGAGCGCGTTCGTCACGACGAGGGGCTGTTTGGCGCCCTGCGCGCGCAGATAACCCGCATCAAAACCGGCGATCTCGGCACCGCGCCGGTGATAGCCGGGCTGATTGTGATTTCCCTGGTTTTCACCTTTCTCAACCCGGTCTATATCGCGCCGAATAACCTGGTGAACCTGCTGTTTGACTGCGCGACGGTCGGGTTTATCTCGCTCGGCATCGTCTGCGTTCTGATGCTTGGCGAGATAGACCTGTCGGTCGGCTCCATGAGCGGCCTGGCATCGGCTATCGTCGGCGTGCTGTGGGTGAACGCAGGATGGCCGCTGGCGGGAGCCATCGCCGTGGCGCTGGCCTGCGGCGTGGCCGTCGGGCTGGTCTACGCGCTACTGTATACCCGCGTCGGAATGCCAAGTTTCGTCGCCACTCTCGCCGGCCTGCTGGCGCTGCTGGGCATGCAACTGTATATCCTCGGGCCAAGCGGCAGCATCAACCTGCCCTATACTTCGCCGCTGGTGCGCTTTGGCCAACTGCTGGTGATGCCCGGCTGGTTCTCACACCTGATGGCATTGCTGCCAGGACTGGCGATTATTGTCTTTGGTCTGAAAAAACGCTCGCGGCGGCTGGCGGCCAATCTTTCCGCCGAGGGAGTCAGCTCGCTACTGGCGCGCGCGATCGCGCTGACGATTATCTTCGAGGCCGCGGTGCTTTACCTCAATCAGGGGCGCGGTATTCCGTGGATTTTCGGTCTCTTTGTCGCCTGCGTGATGATCCTCAACTATGCGCTGAAACGGACAAAATGGGGTCGCTCGATGTTCGCGGTCGGCGGCAACCGTGAAGCGGCGCGCCGTTCGGGGATTAACGTGCGGGCGATTTATGTGAGCGCTTTTGTTCTGTGTACCACGCTTGCGACCTTCGGCGGCATTCTCGCGGCGTCGCGACTGGCTTCCGCCAGCCAGCAGGCCGGCACCGGCGACGTCAACCTCAACGCCATCGCCGCGGCGGTGATCGGCGGCACCAGCCTGTTCGGCGGACGCGGCAGCGCCTGGTCCGCGCTATTGGGGATCATCGTGATTCAGTCGATTTCAAATGGGCTGACGCTGTTGAACCTGCCGTCTTCGCTGCGCTATATCATTACCGGCGCGGTACTGGCGATTGCGGTAATCATTGATTCTCTGGCTCGCCGTTCACGCGTGTCGCACGGCCGCGCCTGAGTGGAGAAGTGCGCGGCCCAAAGAAATGCGGGCCGCGAAATCTTGCTTACTTTAACGAACCAACCAGCGCTTTGCGGCTCTCTTCCAGCGAGACCACCCGGCTGCAAACATCTTTGCCGAACTGCTGGAAATCCGCTTCCTGGTTTTTCCACTCATCCTGGATTGCGGTTTGCAGGCCGCCAAGACTGCCGAGAATGCCCTGCAGCGGATTGCCGCCGCCTTTGAGCACCGCTTTGGCGCCCATCTCGTTAATGCTGTCCTGCAGAATGCCGCCCATCGCCTGATTCACCAGCTGTTGGCCATCGGCGCGAACCTGGTCGATAGCTTTATAGTGGAAAGTCAGGCCATCGCTGCGACGTTCGATAATGCGGTTCATCTGTTCTTTCAGCTGCGCGTCCAGCTTGGTCAGGCGGCTATGCATACTGCTGCTGGCGCCGACCTGTTCGGTGATGATTTTATCCAGCGCCTTGCGGCCCTTTTCGACGCGCGAACGCGCACCACCATCAATCCACGGCAGACTGCTGCGCAGACCGGCCTGATAATCTTGCGCCTGTTCGCGCTGGGCGGCGCTAAGGTCATAGGCTTTACCGTTAAAGGTCAGATTACCGTCCGGCTTAATCACCAGATCGCCGTTTTCACCCTTCACCTGCACCTGCTGCGGGCTGAGGATCACATCGTCACGCGGCGTGACGCTACACTGGTAGTCCGCGTGGGCAGACAAAGCGGTGACGGAAAGCGCCACCGCCAGCAGCGTTTTGCGCATCATTTTACTCCCTTAAGACAAATCGGGCCGGCAATTGCCGCCCCTTGTCAAACTTAGTCCCACCAGACGTCAAAAAGTTCGCTGGTGCGCACATCCGCTAATTTACGATCTTCCAGCCACTTACGAACGATGGCCTGATGCTCTTCGGTACATTTACCGATTTCCTGCATGCAGATGAGCCCTTCCCACGAGAGATAGCCGCTGCCGTCAAAGGCCAGTTTATTCGGCTCAATGACCTCTTCGATCAGATCGTTGACCGTCTGGTCGATCTGCTCTTCGCTGGTTCCTTCCGGGAAACGCCAGGCTACGGAGAAACCTAACTCCTGAAACTCGTCGATATGCATTTTTTTACGCAGACGACGGCTACGATTCTTGGCCATTATTTCACCCTCTCGAACATTAAGTCCCATACGCCGTGGCCAAGACGATGGCCACGTTGTTCAAATTTGGTTACCGGGCGCGATTCCGGACGCGGTACGTAATCGTTACTTTCCGACCGGTTACGATAGCCTTCCAGCGAAGACATCACTTCCAGCATATGCTCAGCATAGGCTTCCCAGTCGGTCGCCATATGGAAGACGCCGCCCAGCTTCAGTTTGCTTTTTACCAGCTCGGCGAAAGGCGGCTGCACGATACGACGTTTATTATGACGCGCTTTATGCCACGGGTCAGGGAAAAACAGCTGCACCATATTCAGCGAGTTATCCGGGATCATAGTGTGCAGCACTTCGACCGCATCGTGACACATTACGCGCAGATTTTGTACGCCTTCTTCTTCCGCGGAAGCCAGGCATGCGCCGACGCCCGGCGAGTGCACTTCAATACCGAGGAAGTTTTGCTCCGGTTTAGCTTTCGCCATCGCCACCAGCGAGGCGCCCATACCGAAACCAATTTCTAAGGTGACCGGCGCTTCGCGGCCAAACAGGGCGGCGAAATCGAGCGGCGCATCGTTGAATTCAACGCCCATCACCGGCCAAATGTTATCCAGCGCATGCTGCTGCCCTTTCGTCAGGCGGCCCTGGCGACGGACGAAGCTACGAATACGGCGCAGCGGGCGACCGTTTTCATCGAATTCCGGAGAAATGACGTCGTTTTTCATAAAAGTTAAGTCTGCTTGTGAATGTGTTCGGAAAACGGGCATTATCCAAAGTTACCCGGCGGATGCAAGGGTTTACAGCCACTCGCCCTTGTGCTGCAATCTGCCACCCTGTAATCGCGATTCCGGAGCCGTAGCTTTGACTTTTCTCGCCGCGCAATTTTCAGCCCAGGTCCTGGACTGGTACGACAAATACGGCCGTAAAACCCTGCCCTGGCAAATCGCCAAGACGCCCTACAAAGTATGGCTCTCCGAAGTGATGTTGCAACAAACCCAGGTCACCACGGTTATTCCCTATTTTGAACGCTTTATGGCGCGTTTCCCAACGGTTGTTGATTTAGCCAACGCGCCGCTGGATGAAGTGCTGCATCTGTGGACCGGCCTTGGCTACTACGCACGGGCGCGCAACTTACATAAAGCCGCGCAGCAGGTTGCCACGCAACACGGCGGCGTGTTCCCGCAAACCTTTGAAGAGGTGGCCGCGCTTCCCGGCGTCGGGCGCTCGACGGCGGGGGCGATTTTATCCCTTTCGCTCGGTCAGCATTATCCGATTCTCGACGGCAACGTGAAGCGGGTACTCGCCCGCTGCTATGCTGTGAGCGGCTGGCCGGGGAAAAAAGAGGTGGAAAAACGGCTGTGGGAAATAAGCGAAGAGGTGACGCCGGCGCAGGGCGTAGAACGCTTCAACCAGGCGATGATGGATCTCGGCGCCATGGTTTGTACCCGCTCGAAGCCGAAGTGCGAACTGTGCCCGCTGAGTAACGGCTGCGTGGCCTACGCTAACCATTCATGGGCGGAATATCCGGGGAAAAAACCGAAGCAGACCATCCCGGAACGCACCGGCTACTTCCTGCTGATGCAGCACGGCGACGAGGTATTTCTTTCCCAACGTCCGCCGGTGGGTTTATGGGGCGGGTTGTTCTGTTTTCCGCAATTTGAGGATGAAGCCGGGCTGCGTGAGTGGCTGGCGCAACGTCAGATAAAGGCCGATAATCTGACGCAATTAACCGCCTTCCGCCACACTTTCAGCCATTTCCACCTGGATATTGTGCCGATGTGGCTTACAGTGCACTCATCTGGCGCATGCATGGATGAAGGTAACGCACTCTGGTATAACTTAGCGCAGCCGCCATCGGTCGGACTGGCGGCCCCCGTGGAGCGCTTGTTGCAACAGTTGAAAGCCGGAACGCCGGTCTAGTTTTTTCGGCTATAAAAGAGGATTGATTATGAGCAGAACGATTTTTTGTACTTTCCTGCAGCGTGAAGCGGACGGCCAGGATTTCCAGCTCTATCCGGGCGAGCTCGGTAAGCGCATTTACAACGAAATCTCCAAAGAGGCCTGGGCGCAGTGGCAGCATAAGCAGACCATGCTGATCAACGAGAAAAAACTCAGCATGATGAACCCGGAGCACCGCAAGCTGCTGGAACAGGAGATGGTGCAGTTCCTGTTTGAAGGGAAAGACGTTCACATCGAAGGCTACACGCCGCCGGAAAAACAGTAAGGGCCTCACGGCCTTTACCAAACAAACACAACACGCACTCCCGGAATGATGAAAAAATACTTAGCGCTCGCGCTGATTGCGCCACTGCTCGTGTCCTGTTCCAGTTCCAATAAAAAAGGCGCCGAATATAACGAGGCCTGGGTCAAGGACACTAACGGATTCGATATCCTGATGGGCCAGTTTGCCCATAACATCGAGAACATTTGGGGGTATAACGAAGTTCTGCTCGCCGGGCCGAAGGACTACGTAAAATATACCGATCAATATCAAACCCGCAGCCACATCAACTTTGATGCCGGTACGATTACCGTCGAGACCATCGCCGGAACCGATCCGCAAGGACGGTTACGCCAGGCGATTATCAAAACTCTGTTGATGGGCGATGACCCCAACTCTATCGACCTCTATTCCGATGTCGATGATATTCAGATTTCCAAAGAACCGTTCCTCTACGGCCAGGTCGTCGATAACACCGGCGAATCCATCCGCTGGGAGTGGCGCGCCGCGCGCTATGCCGATTATCTGCTGCAAACCCGTCTGAAGAGCCGCAGCAATGGCCTGCGCGTGGTCTATAGCATCACTATCAACCTGGTGCCTAACCACCTCGATAAACGTGCGCATAAATATCTCGGCATGGTGCGCCAGGCCTCGCGTAAATATGGCGTTGATGAGTCGCTGATCCTTGCGATTATGCAAACAGAATCATCGTTTAACCCCTATGCGGTGAGCCACGCGGATGCCATGGGGCTGATGCAGGTCGTACAGCATAGCGCGGGGAAAGACGTCTTCCGCTCGCAGGGCAAATCCGGCCTGCCGAGCCGCAGCTATCTGTTTGACCCGGCGAATAACATCGATACCGGTACCGCCTATCTGGCGATGCTGAACAACGTTTATCTCGCCGGCATCGATAACCCCACCTCGCGTCGCTACGCGGTGATCACCGCCTATAACGGCGGCGCCGGCAGCGTACTGCGCGTCTTCTCCAGCGATAAAGTCCAGGCGGCGAACATCATTAACAGCATGGCGCCAGGCGACGTCTACCAGACGCTCACCACCCGCCATCCGTCTGCCGAATCGCGCCGTTATCTGTATAAAGTGAATACCGCGCAGAAAAGCTACCGCCGTAAGTAACGCTTCTTTCACCCAGGCCCGGACATCTCGCCGGGCCTCTCTTTTTTACGACATACTTCGTAATATCTTTCGATTTTCTGCGGCAGTTAACAGAAGCCTTCAACCGGTGAATGATAGAATCGCATCAAAATAACGGTGGTTATGTTATTTAAAAAACATCACCAGCCCACATTCGTGAGGATAAATACATGAATCTTAAGCTGCAGTTAAAAATACTGTCGTTCCTGCAGTTCTGCCTTTGGGGGAGTTGGCTAACCACGCTCGGCTCGTACATGTTCGTCACCCTGAAGTTTGACGGCGCGGCCATCGGCGCGGTGTATAGCTCGCTCGGTATCGCCGCCGTTCTGATGCCAACGCTGCTCGGGATCGTCGCCGATAAATGGATCAGCGCCAAATGGGTGTATGCCATCTGCCACCTGGTCGGCGCGTTAACGCTGTACCTCGCGGCGCAGGTCACTACGCCAGGCGAGATGTTCCTCGTGATCTTGCTTAACTCGCTGGCCTATATGCCGACGCTTGGCTTGATCAACACCATCTCCTACTACCGCCTGCAGTCGGCGGGGCTGGATATCGTGACCGATTTCCCGCCAATTCGTATCTGGGGCACCATCGGCTTTATCCTCGCCATGTGGGGCGTCAGCTTCTCGGGCTTCGAGCTTAGCCATATGCAGCTTTATATCGGCGCGACGCTGTCGGTCTTGCTGGCGCTGTTCACTCTGACGCTGCCGCATATTCCGGTCGCCAACGCCCAGCGCAACCAGAGCTGGACCGAGATGCTCGGCCTGAACGCCTTTGCGCTGTTTAAAAACAAGCGTATGGCAATCTTCTTTATCTTCTCTATGATGCTCGGCGCCGAACTGCAGATCACCAATATGTTTGGCAACACTTTCCTGCACAGCTTCGATAAAGACCCGCTGTTCTCCGGCAGCTTTATCGTCGAGCACGCGTCGGTATTGATGTCGATTTCGCAGATCTCCGAAACGCTGTTTATCCTGACCATCCCGTTCTTCCTTAGCCGCTACGGCATTAAGAACGTGATGCTGATTAGTATCGTGGCGTGGATGCTGCGCTTCGGCCTGTTCGCCTTCGGCGACCCGACGCCGTTCGGTACCGTGCTGCTGGTACTGTCGATGATCGTCTACGGCTGCGCCTTCGATTTCTTCAACATCTCCGGTTCAGTGTTCGTTGAGAAAGAGGTGCGTCCGGAAATCCGCGCCAGCGCCCAGGGAATGTTCCTGATGATGACCAACGGCTTCGGCTGTATCCTTGGTGGGATGGTGAGCGGCAAAGTTGTCGAGCACTTTACCATTGAGGGGATCACTAACTGGCAAAGCGTGTGGCTGATTTTCGCCGCCTACTCGCTGGTGCTGGCCGTCGCTTTCGTGGCGCTGTTCAAGTATCAACACGTCAGACAGCCTGCCGCCGCGCGCCAGAACGCCTGATTGGCAAAAGCAAAACGCCCCGCCTGTTCGGCGGGGCGTTTTTTTATTTCTTCAACACATACCCATACAACCGCTTAATACCATCGGCATCCGTTTCGCTATAAACCCCCTGCAGCTCCGGCGAAAAGCCCGGCAGCATATTGACCCCCTCTTCCAGCGCGAGGAAGTAGCGTAGTACCGCGCCGCCCCAGAGTTCGCCCGGCACCACGCACAGCACGCCCGGCGGATACGGTAGCGCCCCTTCCGCCGCGATGCGGCCTTCGGCCTCGCTCAGGCGCACCAACTCAACGTTACCGCGGATAAATTCGCGGTTGGCGTCCTGCGGGTTCATCACCACCGGCGGGAAACTCTGCTTGCGGAACATCGCCTTTTGCAGGTCTTTAACATCAAAACTGACGTACAGATCGTGCATTTCCTGACACAGCTGGCGAATGGTGTAATCGCGGTAGCGAACAGGGTATTTGTTGTAAATAGTCGGCAGTACCTCGGCGAGCGGCGAATCCGCTTCGATATGCTGTTCGAACTGGGCCAGCATCGCCACCAGTCGCGCCAGTTTTTCCGCGCTTTCCGCCGGCGTCAGCAGGAACAAAATCGAGTTGAGATCGCACTTCTCCGGCACAATGCCGTTTTCGCGCAGATAGTGCGCCAGGATGGTTGCAGGGATGCCAAACTCAGTATAGTCGCCGCTATCGGCATCGATGCCCGGCGTGGTCAGCAGCAGCTTACACGGATCGACAAAGTATTGATTGTCAGCATAACCGCTAAAGCCGTGCCAGCTCGCGCCCGGCTCGAAGCTAAAGAAGCGACGTTCGCTGGCGATAGTCGCCGTCGAATGCTCCTGCCACGGTTTCCCGCCGACCAGCGGCGGCACAAATGGCCGCAATAATTTACACTGCGCTAGTATCGCTTTACGCGCTTCGATACCCAGCTCCACGCACTCCGCCCACAGCCGCCGACCGCTCTCTCCTTCATGGATTTTGGCATTCACATCGAGCGAGGCGAACAGCGGATAAAACGGACTGGTGGAAGCATGCAGCATAAAGGCGTTATTCAGCCGCTTATGCGGGCAGAAACGCGCCTGGCCGCGCAGATGGTTATCCTTCTTGTGAATTTGCGAAGTCTGCGAAAAACCGGCCTGTTGCTTATGCACCGATTGCGTCACAAAAATGCCCGGATCGTTTTCATTGAGATCCAACAGCAGCGGCGAGCAGTCAGCCATCATCGGGATAAACTGCTCGTAACCGACCCACGCCGAGTCAAACAGGATGTAATCGCAGAGATGGCCGATTTTATCGACCACCTGGCGCGCGTTATACACCGTGCCGTCATAGGTGCCCAGTTGGATCACCGCCAGGCGGAACGGGCGCGCCGCGTCGGCTTTTTCCGGCGCCGCTTCGCGGATCAGCTCGCGCAGGTAGGTTTCATCAAAGCAGTGGTCGTCGATGCCGCCGATAAAGCCGAACGGGTTGCGCGCAGCTTCCAGATAGACCGGCGTCGCCCCGGCCTGGATCAGCGCGCCATGGTGGTTTGATTTATGGTTGTTGCGATCGAACAGTACCAGATCGCCGCGGGTCAGCAGCGCATTGGTCACGACCTTGTTCGCCGCGGAAGTGCCGTTAAGCACGAAGTAGGTTTTATCGGCATTGAAGACTTTTGCCGCAAATTTCTGCGCGTGCTTCGCCGAACCTTCATGGATCAGCAGATCGCCGAGCTTGACGTCGGCGTTGCACATGTCAGCGCGAAAAACGTTCTCGCCGAAAAACTCGTAGAACTGGCGGCCCGCGGGATGCTTTTTAAAGAACGCGCCATGCTGATGGCCGGGACAGGCGAAAGTGCTGTTGTCCATCTCAACGTACTGGCTAAGCGTATTGAAAAATGGCGGCAGCAGTTTCTCTTCATAGCCGCAGGCGGCCGCTTCCAGCTCCAGCCACTCCTGCTCTTTGCCGCTAATCACCGCGACGACTCCTTCCGGTTTATCCGTTTGCGTTTCGCTAAATAGATAGACCGGCAGATTGAATCCGCTGCGCTTGAGCAGGGCCAGGATACCGCTGCGGCTATCCGCCGCGGTGATGACGACCGCTGCCGCATCGGTAAAATCAGTGCTGTCCAGCGCCACAACCTGACGATGGGTGGACAGACGGGAGACCAGCTCGCAGCTGGCGGCAATGTGCATAGATTTCATAAGCGCAAATGCCCGTATCGGGAGTATAAAAATCTCAGGCAAAGGTGGAGCCTTGCCCAACGATGTGTCCGGGTCTGACGGAATTCAGCTCCGACCGCCGGACATCAGTAAAAGCAGACGCGTCCGATCTTACTGTTGTCCTACAGTGAGCATACGTGGCCTTCACCGCATGGTGAACAGGGAGAGTAAGGAACGAGGCATACCGCGCAGCAGTACGCAGCGGCAACGGCGATGTAATGGCGATGTCGTCATCCCGGCGGCCTCAGGGTAAAGAGGTGAAAATCCGCGCAATCATGGCACCTTTCCGAAAGTGGCGCAAGATGAAATCCATATGCATTATCCCCACGTATCCGCAAGCCTTAGCGGCGAAACAACGTCATAATAATGCGGACATCAGGAATAATTAACAGGAGTTTACTTTGGTTATAGGGCCATTTATTAACGCCAGCGCGGTGCTTGTCGGCGGCGTACTGGGCGCGCTGCTGAGCCAACGATTGCCGGAACGGATCCGCACCTCGATGACCTCGATTTTTGGGCTGGCATCACTGGGGATTGGTATTTTACTGGTCATCAAGTGCGCCAACCTGCCGGTGATGGTGCTGGCGACGCTGGTCGGCGCGCTACTCGGCGAAGTGTGTAATATGGAGAAAGGCATCAATACCCTGGTAAGCAAACTCCAGCAGCTATTGTCGCCAAAGGGCAGGAAAAAGGCCTCGGCCCACGAGTCTTATATTCAGAGCTACGTGGCGATCATCGTGCTGTTTTGCGCCAGCGGTACCGGTGTTTTTGGCGCCATGCGCGAAGGAATGACCGGCGACGCCAGCATCCTTATCGCCAAAGCGTTTCTCGACTTTTTCACCGCCACGATTTTCGCCTGCACGCTGGGGCTGGCGGTGTCGGCAATCTGTGTGCCAATGCTGCTGATTCAATTGAGTCTGGCGGCTTGCGCCTCGCTTATCATGCCGCTGACCACGCCGATGATGATGGCCGATTTCAGCGCCGTCGGCGGTATGCTGCTGGTGGCGACCGGCCTGCGTATCTGCGGGATTAAGATGTTCGCGGTGGTCAATATGCTCCCAGCCCTGCTGCTGGCAATGCCGATTTCGGTCGCGTGGACGGCCTTTTTTGCCTGACGACGCGTGCTTTTACGGCAAAGTGGTGATAGATTGTGCAGTCTGCTGCGAAATTTATAAATTTCGTTGACGAGGCGCGGTGAATCAGGTTTAATGCGCCCCGTTGCCCGGATAGCTCAGTCGGTAGAGCAGGGGATTGAAA
>NZ_JBEAHX010000004.1:0-170322 GCF_040062145.1 Klebsiella sp. JN_Kp121 | reverse complement strand
CCTGCGGCGTTAGTCCGAGTCCGGGCACCACTATTTAAAGAACCCGCCCAAAAGGTGGGTTTTTACTTTTCTGCAGCCGGACTCTCCATCGAACTGCGTTCGATTATTCGCCGCCAACACAACCTCGTTAAAGCTGATGAACGACCTGCTGCAGAATACCCATGTTAGCCTGGTCCAATACCCGTTCATCCCAACCCATTTCTGAGCTCGAAACCGCAACACTCCAGGCTGAATTTGTACCCTTCGGCAAAATTTTGGCTCTGATCTCGTGGTTTACGGTAACAAAGTCCTGAGTGACCAAACGTTGAATCGGGGCCAGGTTTGCATGTACTACCTGACTTCCTGAACCGACGCCAAAACGTAACGGATGTGACTTCATTTCATTGTTGAGCGCCGTTTCTGCTTTTGTCTTATCCGAATAGACCTTGTTGTTGAGGCCCTGGAAGAAATCATTCAGTTTGTTTCTTAGCTTGGCGATAGACTTGATGGTTTCGAGAAAATCTTTATTCGTCGCCACCTGAACATCGGAAAAATTATTACGGAGCAACGCCATCGCGCCAGCGGCCAGGCCGGTCGCGCCGACAGAAGATAACGCATAACGCGCCGCTATACCCGAAAGCGACGAACCCGCCTGCGAGGCGGCAATGGCGGCGGTACCTGCGCCAAAAGAAGCGAGACCGCCAATGCCTGCCAGTATTTTACCGGCCACATCGTAATAGCTTTTTGTCTGATCCCGGTAGACGTTGCCGCCGTAACCATACATATGCGCGGGCGTTGTTCTGAAGCGATCAAAAAACGCGGCATGATTGCTCATGGTGGTAGTACGACGACTGGCCCCCGTCAAAGATTCCAGTTCGTATTCTTCGTCGCGTTGTCTTCTCGCAGGCTCTTTACTGGCAGCAAGCAAGCGCTCATAGGTATCCATAATCGTGCGATCCGGAGCGTTCTCAAACTGACTCAAAGTTCCTTTATCCAGTTCATTGACGAATGAAATAATAATATCCAGCTGCTCTGCGTCAAACCGGGAATGATCGGAGAGAACCGCATTTATCTCGGAGGTAATATCTGGCATTGCAGGCGCTCCAGCGTCGATTAAATTTCTTTATTCTGTTTGATATCCCAACCCGATTTAGTTTCTGCGCCTTTGGTCCCTTGAGAAGACTGCTCCCAATAATGCAGATTAACTTTAGATGCCTGAAACAGGTAATTCACCATAATAGTGTCGGTATGACCCACACCGCTAAAACTGGTTTTCGTCACCAGAACATCTTCAAGGACAACACGCGAATACTCAATTTGCGAACCGCCGGCTTTGCAAATTGATAGTTCGACTTTAGCGACATGTTTACCGCTAGCGCAAAACTTGAGAACTGCCGGCGTTGCTTTATCTATCAATGCTTGTACCGAAAGGTCCTGAAAATTAACTTTACCCGCTCCGCCACCGCCGCCAACGCTCATATTCCCAGGCTGCTCAGCCGCCCAGCTAAATGACAAAACATCTATCCAATTTTTATGATTTGAGTCGTTAGATTCACCGGTTACCCCATCAACCTTCAGATACATATCAATAGCCATAACAGTCCCTATATTGCATGTTTTAAGAAAAGGAGCCCCCTAATAAGCTAGTTTAAATTTTGCAGATTTAAATGAAGAACACATTACACAAACAAAACCAGGAATAATCTCAGCATCAGTATTCGTTTTGCAAAAGGCTAACATTAACCTTAACGACTACCTTTTTAATCTCCTGCGGCAATGTCGTAATACATCCAGGTTTATGCGGCTCACCAGGCATAAATATCACGAAATTACCAGGCCGTAGCGTAATGGCCTGCTGATTTTCAATCGCATTACACAACTGATAATCCTCTTCAACGTGTATCGCTTCGCACTGCTGTGCACAATTTACCATTCCCCACAGAATACGTTCTTCACCGCTTAGCAACAGTTGAATATCGATATATTGCGCATGCTGTTCCGATTTTTTACTTTCCGCTAGCTGGGTAGTAAATACCATGACGTTCATAAAAATATCGTCACCGCGTAGATTGAAACGTCCAGGAGATTTCTCCTGTGGACAAGCGGCTACCGCCAGCATCAACGCTTCGGCTAAAATGGGATGTATCCCGGAGGCGGTTAGCGTTCCAATATCACCTGCTATCATGAGTTATTCTCCCGAGCCAGTAACACCGCTCCCAGCAATCCCGCGTCATGTCGGTAATGCGCGGGTTGTAACATTACGTGATATACCGACGGTTCCTGCGCAAGGTAAGCTCTCACCATCTCCAGATAACCTTCCGCCAGGCCGATGCTGCCACCGACCACCACGCGCTGGCAATCCGTTGTCGCTTTTACATCAGCGATCAATCTCGCTAAGGTCTGTGCCGAACGGTGAATAAGCCCAATAGCCTGCTCATCATCCTGCCCGGCACGCATGAAAATCGTTTTCGCATCACATCCGCTGAGTTCTCCCTGAGCGGCGGCCGCCATTCCACGTCCGGAAGCAACAGCCTCTACGCAGCCGCGCCGACCACAACCGCATAGCGGTCCATTCGGGTCCGCTAACGTATGGCCCAGATGGCCGGCGAGACCGCCATTCCCGGTGATTAGCCGACCATTACTCACTACGCCGCCCCCTACACCTGTGGATACCGTGATGAAAACCATGTCGCGACATTCATCCCCCAGAGCATGGTATTCCGCCCATGCCGCAGCTTGCGCATCGTTAACCGCCAGTGTGGGTAGGCCGGTGATTTTTTCCAGCGTCTGCGTCAGCGGAAAATGCTGCAAACCGCCCAGATTATGGGGATTGATGGCCGACAGCACGCCGCCGCTAATTATTCCGGTAGAGGCAATTGCCACTCGCTGGGCGCGAGCAAACAACGGCACGATCAGCTCTTGCAGCGTCGAACATAGCGCTTCCGGCATTTTGCTGGCGGGTGTCGGCAACTCACGGCGTTTAAGGAGGTTCAGGTCATCATCCACCAGCGCGGCGGCGAGTTTGGTTCCGCCGATATCAATAGCAAGCGTAGTCATGACACCGCCTTTTTTAACGCCGAGTTATACCACTGGCAGATATGCTCAAGACGAGTGATGGCAGAGCCAACGGTCACGGCCCATGCCCCCTGGCGCATCGCAGTTGCCGCCTGCGCCGGGGTATTGTAGCGCCCCTCCGCAATCACCCGGCATCCGGCCTCGCTGAGTGTTTTCACCAGAGCGAAATCGGGTTCTTCCGGCGTTTTCACCGTCGTGTAGCCAGAAAGCGTCGTCCCGATAATGTCGGCCCCCTGCTGCTGGCAAGCCATCCCATCTTCAAAAGTTGAACAGTCGGCCATCGCCAGCAAAGCATGCTGATGAATTCGCGCCAGCAGTGCCGCAACGGTAACCGGACGCAGGCGATCGGTACCATCCACGGCGATAATATCCGCCCCGCCTTGCGCCAGCGCATCAACATCTTCAAGGAACGGGGTGATCCGGACTGGCGAATCGTCGAGATCGCGTTTCATAATCCCGATGATAGGAATAGAAACGACGGCGCGGGTGGCGCGTAAATTCTCAATGCCCTCAATACGCAGCGCGACCGCCCCTGCCTGCTCCGCCGCCAGGGCCATCGCAGCGACAATTTCAGGCTTATCCAGCGGGCTATTTGGTACAGGCTGGCAGGAAACTATCAAACCACCAGATTGCGCAATGTTTTGATTAAGCTGTTCAAGTAAAGACATCATCATATCCTTAGGCAAACATTCGTGATTGGCCGGGCGCCATGGTTAATTTTTACTTTTCGCTAATGTGCTTTTACCGCGACCAAACGGCCCTGCGCCGCTGAACGGTTTGCCATCGATCGCATCATGGGTACGCATGGCTTCCGGGCGGATCCACCGCTGGACGCGAGTTGGCATATCAAGCCCGATGAGTAAGATCACCACGAACGTCAGGCTAAAGGAGAGCGAACCCAGCGCGGTGCCTAAATCCAGGCGTTGAGCAATTAACGCCCCGAGAATCGGCGCTAACGCGCCGCCCAAAGCACCGACGTTGTAAGTAAATCCCAGACCCGCAGCACGCTGATCGGTTTCGAAATAACCGCCGATCAGCTTCGGTAAGATCCCTGAAATTCCTTGACCCAGCATTTGCTGGAAGAACAGTAACAAACCGAGTACCCAGACATTGGTGCCGCCTATCGCAAATACCGGAACGATCAGCAGTTGCGAAGCCAGTAAACTGCAAACGTAAGCTTTACGGGTCCCCAGCCAGTCGCCGAGGAAACCGCCGACGCAGCAGCCGACAGCTGCACCAAAACCGCTAAAGAACAATACGTTAGCAACAGTATGTGGATCATAGGCCAGTTCAGTTTTCAGATAAGTAGGTAGCAGCGCCTGAATCGGCCAGGAGTAGAGGAAAGCGAAGAGCACCACCACCATCAACATCACGCCGGTCGGCCAGCGTTTACCGCTGCTTTGCACCATGAAACTGATGAAGATAATGGCGCATACCAGGCCCAGCAGCGCAACCAACCCGGCAATACGCGCCTCGCCGGCAAAGCAGTACCATAACGACGCGCCTGCCACAAAGGTCATGATGATGTTTAGCACCCGATGCTGGCCGCGATAGAGAATATCGACCATCGTACGTACCGGCGCTTTACCTTCGTGCTTCTCTTTCCAGTCTTCCGCTTCCGGAATGTTTTTACGCAACCAGAGGGCAAAAACGATGGGGACAATGCCGATGAAAAAGAGCGCACGCCAGCCCCAAACGGGCACCACCAGACTATAAACCTGCGCGGCGACGACGGCGCCAACCGAGAAGCCAGAGATCAGAAATCCACTCGCCTTATTCCGCAAGTGTTTCGGCCAACTTTCAATAACATAGGTAGCGCTGGAGCCATATTCTCCCGCCATGCCCATCCCAATAACCAGCCGGGCAATAAAGAGAGAGGTGTAGCCAGGGGCAAAACCGCAGGCCAGCGTACCCAACGAAAAAAGAACAATGCTGGTCACCATCGCCAGGCGGCGACCGTAGCGATCCCCCATTGCCCCGAGCATCAAACCGCCAAACCAGCGAGAGATAAAAGCGGCGGAAATCAGGCTTGCCGCCTGTACCGTCGTCAAACCAAATTCCCCCTGAACCTCAGTGAGCACCAGGGCGATTAAGACAAAATCAAAACCATCAAGCAAATACCCTAACCAGGCAGCGGAAAATGCCCGCCACTGCGCCCGGTTAAGATGACGATACCACGGGATATTCTGGGTTGTTGTACTCATGGTGAGTCTCCCGCGATGGGCTGCGCCCACTCGCTTTGGTATGAATTGAATATCGTTGTTGCCGGATGACGCCCGCTTCAGATGTCTGATTAAATCTCTTATCGAAAGCGCAGTTTATGAGCGTCTCCGGCGAGAAATCAGCCGCGCTCCTGCATTAACTGCTGCGCCAGCGCTTTCAATTCGGCCTGGAATTTATCCTCTACCGGCGCAAACGGTTTACGGCAGAGTGGTACGGAGAGCACATCCATATAGTGCAGCACCGTTTTCAGTCCACGGAATACGCCCACTTTGACTAACAGATCGATGACCTTATTACACTCATGCTGCAGCTGCTGCGCCTTCGCGGTGTCGCCCTCTTTCAGCGCCTGCACGATCCCCAGATAGCGCCAGGCCATAATGTTATAGGTACTACCGATCCCGCCGTCAGCGCCCGCCAGCAAGCCGGAAGCGAAAATTTCGTCATAGCCGTTGTAGAGCACCAGTTCCGGATGCGCGCGACGGATTTGCTCCATTTGATAGAGATCGCCAGACGTTTGTTTTAACGCGCCCACCCCCGGTAATGTCACCAGTTGGTTAATCTGCTCTAAGGTCAGTTTTACCCCACTCAGCGCCGGAATGTTGTAGACCACCATCGGTATCCCATCAGCAGAATCAATAATTGCGCGATAATGATCGCAGTGCTCTTCAAAGCTGAACGGGTAGTAGAACGGCGTTACCGCGGAAACCGCATCAAAACCATAGCGCTTAGCCGCCACCGCCAGCTGCTGGCTTTCCGCCGTACTGACGCAACCAACATGCGCAATTAAGGTAATTTTCCCTTTCGCCTCTTCCGCTACGATTTCAAGGACTTCTTCGCGCTCGGACAGGCTCTGAACGAAGGCCTCCCCGGTCGATCCGCCGACGTAAACCCCATCAACGCCCTGCTCAATATTGAAACGCACTAACCGACGCAGGCTCGCCCGATCGATGTTCTGCTGTGCGTCGAATGGGGTCAGAAGCGCGGGCATCACGCCACGTAAATGGCTAACCATATATACCTCGTAATGATGTTGACTGGATTAACTATGTACCTTTATACCTGTTATACCAGATCATTTTTAAAGCAGTACAATAGGGAAAGCTTATTGTGCGATCGAGTTCACTAAACCGATCGCGAAGCAGGGATCATTTAGCGGATTTTTTGGTTTTACCTAAGGCACGCCAGGTGGCGGAAACACTTTTGAGGTGGGTTTGCAACGCACGATCGGCTTCGTCCGGATCGCGATCGCGTATGGCGTTAAATATGGCGATATGCTCTTGAAAACTGACGTTATTATGATGATGAAGCTCTTGCTCCGACACTTTCGGCCGCGCAGCGATTAGCCAGTCAAGCAAAGCAACATGCGTCGCCATAAAGATAGGGTTGCCGGGGATCTCCGCCAGCACGCGGTGGAAATCGACGTCTGAGCGAATAAATTGCGCGTTATCATCCAGCGACTGGCCGTTAATCTCCAACGCCTTGCTTAACAGGGAAATCTGCTCATCCGTGGCGTTCTCAGCCGCATAGCGCACCAGGCTTGATTCGAAAAAAAGACGTAACTGCTCGAAATGCGCGATACCGCCAGGCGCGGAGAGAAAATCCTTCGCCAGCCCGGAAAGCTCGGAAATGATGGTGTCCGCCGACGGTCTCGAGACTCGCGCACGTTCGCCATTGTTGATTTGCACCAGGCCCTTACGCTTGAGCGCAGCCAGCGCTTCACGTACCGACGGGCGCCCGACGTTAAAAAACGCCATCAGCTCACGTTCGGAGGGAAGCTGTCCACCTTCGCCAAACTCGCCGCGACGAATCATCTGCTCCAACTCTTCTTCCACCATTTCAGACAACTTTTTGCGCGCCAGTGGGCGTCGGCGCAGGCTGTTGCCGATAGTTTCCTGGGTGTCATCTGACGAGTGATCGAACGCGCTCATAAGTATCGTTTAACCTGGAAAAAAGAGAAAAAGTTTCGCTTTTTCATCATATCACAAATCATACGCGGGTAATGAACAGCGGTAAGCAGCCGCTTTCCGCAATAAAAAAATAACCGATTGGCCTTTGTCCCAGCAGAACAACATCACTTACCGGAACCCATCGCCCCTCCTGAAAAGCTCACCTGCGATTTGTCCTATAAACGTTTACCCGTTCCATTAAGTTTTTACTTATCATTGCAATTTGCAAATGATATTGGTAATTATTCTCATTAGCATTTGCATTGGTGATTTCTTTGGCAAGGTATACCGAGGCCGTATGGGAACGAGCATCGCCTGAACAACGGCGCTTTGTCCCTTACCGACCCGCGAAGGCGACGCTATCAGGATGATGCGACACGGTGTCTTCAGGAATTACGGACATCGCCCAGCGCGTTGACCAGCCTCTCACCCGGCAAATGCGGTCTCACAAGCCGCCGTGGCAGTGCGGCGGCGCGTCAGGCCGTTCATCAGGACAATGACGCGCAAGCGTTAATGGAAGTCGGGACAGGGAATTCCCGATTCGTCAGCGTGCGCTACGGATTCACCGCCTGCGATAGGGTCGCCGGCGTTGCCGTGCGTCGCGCTGGCGAAACTAAAAAATGGCGCAGCGCCAGGCACAGCCGGGTTAACGATAGTTAACGTCGCGCTGGCCGGCATATTGACTGCGTCGACTTCCTGAATTAGTTCGTCAAGCGGAGAGGGATTTTCTCATGCGCATTCTGTTTGTTGGCCCACCACTCTATGGGCTGCTATACCCGGTGCTGTCTTTGGCGCAGGCATTTCGCGTTAACGGTCACGAAGTGCTGATCGCCAGTAGCGGTAAATTCGCCCAAAAGGCGGCCGAGGCAGGGCTGGTGGTGTTTGATGCCGCGCCCGGCTTCGATTCGGAGGCCGATTATCGCCGCCGCGAGGCGCAGCGGAAGGAAAGTAACATCGGCACCAAAATGGGCAACTTCTCGTTCTTCAGCGAAGAGATGGCCGACCAACTGGTGGAGTTTGCCGGACACTGGCGGCCCGACCTTATCGTCTATCCTCCCCTCGGCGTCGTCGGGCCGCTGATCGCCGCCAAATACGATATCCCGGTGGTCATGCAAACTGTCGGCTTCGGCCACACCCCCTGGCATATCAAAGGTGTGACGCGCTCGCTCACTGACGCCTACCGCCGCCACGGCGTCGAAGCTCCGCCGCAGGATATGGCGTGGATCGACGTGACGCCGCCGAGTATGAGCATCCTGCAAAACGATGGCGAACCGATCATTCCCATGCAATACGTGCCGTATAACGGCGGTGCGGTTTGGGAAGAATGGTGGGAACGCACGCCCGATCGCAAACGGCTCCTGGTCAGCCTGGGCACCGTCAAACCGATGGTCGATGGCCTCGATCTGATCTCCTGGGTGATGGATTCCGCCAGTGAAGTCGATGCCGAGATCATTCTGCATCTCTCAGCCAATGCGCGCTCCGATCTACGCGCGTTGCCGTCAAACGTTCGCCTGGTTGACTGGATCCCGATGGGCGCCTTCCTCAACGGCGCCGATGGTTTTATCCATCACGGCGGCGCTGGCAACACCCTGACGGCGCTGCACGCGGGTATTCCACAGATCGTTTTCGGCCAGGGGGCCGATCGCCCAGTAAACGCCCGCGCGGTAGTCGATCGCGGCTGCGGGATCATCCCCGGCGACGGAGGTCTGTCGAGCAGCATGATCAATGCTTTCCTCGACGATTGCGCATTACGTACGGCCTCTGAAGAGGTGGCGGCGGAAATGGCGGCGCAGGCCTGCCCAACCGAGGTGGCGAAAGAACTGGCCGCCATGGCGCAAAAAGGGTAATGGCCGCCGTGGCGGATTTCATCTTTAAATTGACGGAGGAGGCTTAATGCCTGCGACTCACTCTCCCACACCCGCGCGGTCCTGGATAATCCGCCTTGCGCGCGTGTGCTGGGAACGTAAGAAACTTAGCGCCATCGTGGTGGTGGCGTCGGTGTCGACCATTCTGCTGGCCGCGCTGACGCCGCTACTGACGCGGCAGGCGGTAAATGATGCGCTGGCGGGAAATCCTACCCGCCTGCCGTGGCTGGCCTGCGGACTGCTACTGATCGCCTTTTTTGATTTCATCGGTAACTATGTACGACGCGGCTATGCTGGCGAGCTATCGCTGTGGGTGCAGCACACCCTGCGAGGACGAGCGTTCGACAGTATTCAAAAGCTCGATGGCGCAGGCCAGGATGCGCTGCGTACCGGACAGGTGATTTCACGGACCAATAGCGATCTGCAGCAAATGCATACCCTATTGCAGATGGCTCCGGTACCGCTGGCGGTATTTACCTACTACATCGCCGGTATTGCCGTGATGCTGTGGATGTCGCCGGCCATGACGCTAATCGTGGTCTGCGTGCTGGCGTGTCTTGCCATTACCGCGCTGCGCGCCCGTCGTCGGGTATTCGCTCAGACGGGGCTGGCTTCAGACCGGCTGGCGAATCTGACCGAGCACATGCGCGAAGTTCTGGCGCAGATCTCGGTGGTGAAATCCTGCGTGGCGGAACTGCGCGAAACGCGCTGGCTGGATCGTCAGTCGCGACAGATGGTGCGCGTGCGCATCGGCGCGGCCATTTCGCAGGCGATGCCTGGCGCTACCATGCTGGCGCTACCGGTACTCGGGCAAATCGTTCTACTGTGCTACGGCGGCTGGTCAGTGATGCACGGGCGAATTGACCTCGGGACCTTCGTGGCCTTTGCCAGTTTCCTCGCCATGTTGACCGGACCTACCCGTGTGCTGGCGTCGTTCCTGGTGATCGCCCAACGTACCCAGGCATCCGTAGAACGGGTATTCGCTCTGATCGACACCCGTTCGCAAATGGTTGACGGTAGCGAAGCGCTCAATGGTCGTGTTATTGGCCTGCAGTTAGAAAAAGTGAACTTCGGTTATGGCGGCGGCAGCCGTATCCTGAGCGATGTTTCCTTCTCCCTACAGGCGGGTGAAACGCTGGCGGTAGTCGGCGCGTCGGGCTCCGGTAAATCGACGCTGCTAATGCTGCTGGCGCGCTTTTACGATCCCAGCGCTGGCGATATTTGGCTAGACACCAGCACCGGTCGGCAGAACCTTCGCGATCTCAAGCTTGAGGCGTTACGCCGTCAGGTGGGGATGGTATTTGAAGACGCCTTTCTGTTTGCCGGAACGGTCGCGGAAAATATCGCCTACGGCCACCCGCAGGCGACGATGGAAGATATTCGCCGCGCGGCGGCGGCGGCAGGCGCCAGCGAGTTTATCAATGCCTTACCGAAAGGCTTCGATACCCGCCTAACCGAGCGCGGTACTAACCTCTCCGGTGGACAGCGGCAACGCATCGCGCTGGCGCGGGCGCTGATTACCGCACCGGAACTGTTGATTCTCGATGACACCACATCGGCGGTAGATGCCGGTACCGAAGCGGAGATCAATGCCGCGCTGGGTCGTTACGCCGATGACCAGCACATGCTGCTGGTGATTGCCCGCCGCCGGGCAACGCTGCGGTTGGCCAGTCGAATTGTGGTGTTGGATAAAGGGCAAGTGGTGGACATCGGCAGCCAGGCTGAGCTTGAGTCTCGCTGCCCGGCGTTCCGCGCGCTGATGACCGGCGACGGGGATTTCCTCGAACCTGGCGCCGGCGGCTGCCGCGATCTTTGGCCAACAACGCCAGCGATGCAGAACGAGGAGCCGCAAGCGTTGCCGGAAGTTGACGGCAACGGTTTTGTCGCCCGCATGACCCGCGTGCCGGAACAGGCGGTTCAACAGGCGCTGGCCGGAGAGGGACGTAGATTGACCTCGCTGCTGCGGCCGGTGGCGTGGATGTTCATCATCGCCGCCCTGCTGATCGCGCTGGATTCTGCCGCTGGCGTCGGCGTGTTAATACTGCTGCAGCGCGGTATTGACTCGGGGGTTGCCGCAGGCGATATGGCGACTATCGGCGTCTGCGCCCTGCTCGCCCTGTGCCTGGTGGTCATAAGCTGGTGTTGTTATTCACTACAAACCATCTTCGCCGCCAGAGCGGCGGAGTCGGTTCAACATACGGTACGCTTGCGCAGCTTCGGCCATATGCTGCGTCTTGCCCTCCCCTGGCATGAAAAGCACGTTGATTCACGCCTGACCCGGATGACCGTCGATGTCGACTCCCTCGCCCGCTTTCTGCAAAACGGCCTTGCCGGCGCGGCCACCAGCCTGGTCACGATGTTCGCCATCGCCGCGGCCATGTTCTGGCTCGACCCCATTCTGGCGTTGACGGCCTTAAGCGCAGTGCCGGTAGTCGCGCTGGCGACCTGGGTTTATCGTCGCCTGAGCTCTCCAGCCTATGCCCAGGCGCGCCTTGAAATCGGCAAGGTGAATAGCACTCTGCAGGAGAAAGTCTCCGGCCTGCGCGTCGTGCAATCCCATGGTCAACAGGAGCAAGAGGCCGCCCGGCTGCGCGCATTATCGGATCGCTTCCGCGCCACCCGCGTACGCGCGCAGAAATATCTTGCGGTCTACTTCCCCTTCCTGACCTTCTGTACCGAGGCCTCCTATGCCGCCGTGCTTCTGGTTGGCGCATCGAGGGTGGCCGAAGGCGAAATGACCGCCGGGGTGCTGGCGGCATTCTTCCTGTTGCTGGGGCAGTTTTACGGCCCGGTACAGCAATTATCCGGGATTGTGGATTCCTTCCAGCAGGCGACGGCCAGCGGTAAACATATTGATGAACTGTTGGCGACCGAAGAGACGGAAAACGTCACCCCTTCCTCCACCCAGCCGGCCACGGGGGCATTACAGCTTGATGAAGTTACGTACCGTTATCCCGGCAGCGCTGAGCCAGCGCTGGACAAGCTCACCCTGACCATCCCCGCGGGCAATGTCGTGGCGGTCGTTGGCCGCAGCGGCGCCGGGAAGTCGACATTGATTAAACTTATCGCCGGACTCTATTCGCCCACCAGCGGGACCATCGGCATTGGGGAACGACAGATGACGGCGACAACCCTTGCCGATTACCGCCGTCAGATCGGGCTGGTCGATCAAGATGTTGCGCTCTTTAGCGGCGATATTGCGGAGAATATACGTTATTCGCGGCCATCCAGCAGCAATGCCGAAGTTGAGATCGCTTCACGGCAGGCAGGCCTGTTTGAGCTGGTACGTCAGCTCCCGCAAGGTTTCCGCACGCCAGTCAATAACGGCGGCGCGGATTTATCCGCCGGACAACGTCAGTTGATTGCGCTGGCTCGCGCCCAGTTGGCGAATGCCCACGTCCTGCTGCTCGATGAAGCCACATCGCGCCTGGATCGCCGCGCGGAAGAGCGCCTCATGTCTTCGTTAACCGAAGTCGCCCGTGCCAGAAAACGCCTGGCGCTAATCGTGGCGCACCGCCTGACCACTGCCCAGCGCTGCGATCTGATCGCCGTTGTCGATAAAGGGCGGCTCGCAGAATACGGTACACACGAGCAATTACTTGCGGCGAACGGCCTCTACGCCCGCTTATGGCGCGATAGCGTCGGCCCGGCAGATGCACGCAACCAACACGACATAACGGGAGAAATCGTGGGATAGTGATGGTAAGCGTTAGACCTTAATCAACACGCCTAAAGCGGCTGTTCGCTGAACAGCCGCTTTAGCTATTTTTACTGGTAGCATGATTTTTCAAAGAGATAGAATGTTCAATATCAATCCACATCCGCCGGTTTCAGCGGCTATCGCCGGCCTGCGCCGCCAGTTGGCGACCGGCAACATTACCTATCTTTCTCATTTCTGGCAGCAGGCCGCATCGCTGCCGGTACCGCTAGTAACAACGGTGGACGGCGCAGCCGATGAACGTGAAGTCACTTTTTTGTGGCGCGCCCGCCATCCGCTCAGAGGCGTTTATCTGCGATTAAACCGGGTAACCGACAAAGAACAGGTGGCAAAAGGGCTGATGACCCAGATTCCCGCAACGGATATCTGGACCCTGACGCTGCGCCTGCCGGCCAACTATTGCGGCTCTTATTCACTGGTGGAGATCCCGCCAGGCACGCCGGAAGAGGTTGTTAACCAGCTTGGGAGCCGCTTTGCCGCTCTCGCCGGACAGGCCGATCCGCTCAATAAGACGCCGGGGATCGCTATTCGCGACGGCGTGCGGGAGTCGGTGCTGGCGCTTGATAACGCCCCCGCTCAATCCGAATGGCGCGGAGGCCGCCACGCCGGCACCTTGCTGACCTCAGAACGGATCGTTGCCGGGCAATCACGGCAGGTGCGTCTGTACCTGCCCGCGGTTGATAAGTCGCAGCCGTTGGGGCTGGTGGTGCTACCCGATGGCGAAACCTGGTTCGATCATCTTGGGGTGTGCGCAGCCATCGACGCCGCGATCGATAGCCGCCGCATTGTTCCCGTGGCGCTGCTGGGCATCGACAATATCGATGAGCGCGAGCGCACCACGATACTCGGCGGGCGCAGCGAACTGATACGGGACGTCGCGGAACATCTCCTGCCGACCATTCGCCGCGAACAGCCGCGACAAAAATGGGCGGATCGCTCACGCACCGTCCTGGCCGGGCAGAGCCTCGGCGGCGTCAGCGCGCTGATGGCCGCCCGCCATGCGCCGGAAACTTTCGGTCTGGTGCTCAGCCATTCGCCTTCTATGTGGTGGACGCCAGATGGCGGCAGTCGCCCCCATTTATTTAGCGCAACCGATACTTCATGGGTCAGCGAACATGTGTTGTCTGCGCCGCCGCGTACTGTCCGTATCCGCCTGTGTGTGGGCTCACTGGAAGGTTCGACGGTGCCTCACGTCCAGCAGCTTCATCAGCAGCTACAGGCGTCCGGCGTTGATAGTCATTGCGCCATTTACACCGGCGGGCACGACTACGCCTGGTGGCGCGGCGCCTTGCTTGATGGGCTCGGCTTACTGCAGGGTTGACTTGACCAGCAAGCGCTTTCAGGCAACTGTATGTGCTTTCTGAATAACGAAAATTTCACCTGCGGAAAAGGAATAATCATCAGATGTATGCCCGCGAGTCTCGCTCTACGCGCCCGCGCAAGGCGCTTTTTGCCGTTCTTTCTTGCCTCACCCTCAGCTATAGCGCTTCAGGCTTAGCAAAACCGGATATGCAGCCGTTGGGGCCCAATATCGCCGATAAGGGTTCAGCGTTTTACCACTTCAGCGTCAATCAGTTCGATTCCGCCGACGGCGCTCGCCACTATCGGGTATGGACGGCCATACCGAATAAAGCCGCGCCACCAACGGGCTATCCCGTGCTATATATGCTTGATGGTAATGCGGTAATGGATCGCCTGTCTGACGAACTACTCAAGCAGCTGGCGGCGCAATCGCCGCCGGTGATCGTCGCGGTCGGTTATCAGACCAACCTGCCATTCGATCTTAACGGCCGGGCCTACGACTATACGCCGGCAGTCAGAAAGAATAATGAAACATATGTTGGCCGCAAAAGCGGCGGCAGTGAAGACTTCCGTCAATTACTGGAAACGCGTATAGCCGCTAAGGCGGAGCAAGGGCTGAAAATCAACCCACAGCGCCGCGGCCTGTGGGGCCACTCATACGGCGGCCTGTTCGCGCTCGACTCCTGGCTTTCGTCCTCGTTCTTCCATTCATATTACAGCGCCAGCCCTTCGCTTGGCCGGGATAACTTTGCCCTGCTGAACCGAATCACGGCGGTCGAGCCCGCATCATATTGCGCCAAAAGCCTGGCCATTATGGAGGGTTCGGCGACGCCGGGTGATAACCGGGCAACGCACGCCGCTGAAGCGCTAACTAAAGTACATGCCACCCTCGCCACGCTGAAAGAGAAAGGGGTTAATGCCGCCTTTTGGGATTTCCCTGGCCTGGGGCACGGGCCGATGTTTAACGCCTCATTCCACAGCGCGCTGCTGGATATGAGTCGCGAAAAAGCGTCCAACCAGCATAGCTGTCCTTAACCCAGCGTTGATACTGCCCGCGCGGTTGCGGGCAGTATACTGATGACGATGCGATCAGAATGTCGCCGTCACTCCGGCATAATAGGCCCGACCGGGTTCGTTATAGGTATTCGCCCCTTCGGATGAACGATAGATCTGTTTATCGAAGATATTGCTGACCCCCACGTTCAGACGCAGATTTTTATTAATATCGTAATTAAAGTTGGTACCAACCAGCGAATAAGCCCCCAGCTCTTTACCCGACAGGCCGCCGGTATCTTCGCTGCGCGACTCCGCATGGGTACGCGGTTTTTGTCTACCATACAGCGTCCAGTTGACGCTGGCGGAAAATGCCTGGGTAATCGTCCAGTCCAGGGAGTTGTTGATGGTGTATTTCGGAATAACCGAGAGCGGGTTGCCGGTATCTTTTTGTTCCGAGGTAATCATGTAAGTGGCGTTGGTATTCCATTTCAGACGATCCTTCACCAGCGGGAACGCCATACTGGCTTCAATGCCGTCCACTAACGCTTTACCGCCGTTCTGCCACTGGAGGATATAAGCGCCGGAAGCGGTTTGCCCGATAATATCATCGCCGGCCACAATCTTATTCTGATAATCGTTACGGAAATAAGTCACGCTGGCATGATAATCGTCGAGGGCGAACTCCAGGCCGATCTCTTTATTCACGCTGATTTCCGGATCGAGATCTTTATTACCAATCAGGTAGCAGCCGCCTGAAGTAATATCTTTAGGGCAACCGTTGCCTTTCGAATAGAGCAGATAGCCTTCGCTGGATTGATAGAGGTTTGGCGCTTTAAAGGTTCTGGCAATCCCGGCTTTAATTTTGAAGTAATCACCTAATTCCTGCGACAGGTTCAGGCTGGGGCTAAAGTTGCCGCCGGACTCATTAAGATAATCAAAACGCAGGCCGGGAATAATATTGGTTCCGGGCGTCGGTTCAATATTATCTTCAAAATAGATGGCGCTAATTTGTGAATGATTTTTACTGCTGCGATCCGCCGCTGAACCGGGAATACCGCCAATGTTATTATCATTCACCGATAAACCAGTAGAAGAGGGATCGTCAAGCTCATCGCGGTTCCACTCCGCGCCAACGGTCAGAGTCTGATCGACCCATAGATCCAGCGGAATATTGAGTTCGCCGCTGGTGCGCCAGGAGGTCAGGCGGTTAGTGGTGAATTTCTCATCCGCCGAAATACGCCCTTCGCCGCCGCCGGATAAACCTTCATCCATACGGGTGTTATTGGTTTTTTCGTAATAGACTCCAAAGCGGCTTTGCCCCCAATCCCAGACTCCATTATGGGTAATACCGTAATTCTGTCGATACAGGCGGTTAGTCTCTGCGCCAGATTTCGCCAGGCTTTCGGTCACCGCGCTGGAAGAGCTATTTTGCGTATCGCCGGCGTAGATATTACCCTGACGGCTATATCCGGCTTCAAAATCGAGAATTTGCTGCGGATTCACCTTCCAGGAGACGACGCCGTTAATATCTTTGTTGCGTACCCCTTCGTGGCCGGCGGCGTTTTTCGTCCCCGCGGAAGAGTTAATATCCCAGCTGTCGGCATCGGTTTTATTCAGGTTGCCGTACAAACGCATCGTCAACGCATCGCCGGCCAGCGGCCCGCTCAGGCTAAAGTTGGCGCGTCGGGTGGCCCCTTCATCGCTGCTTTCCGGTTGGTTGGTGTATAACGAGAGCGAGCCATGCCAGTCATTGGTTGGGCGTTTAGTAATGATATTCACCACCCCGCCCGCCGCGCCGGAGCCATAGCGCGCCGCCGCCGGGCCGCGAATGACTTCGATACGTTCAACCTGTTCCGGCGGTACCCAGTTAGTATCGCCGCGGGTATCACGCTCGCCGCGCCAGCTATAGCGTACGGAGTTACGCGAGGTCACCGGGACGCCATCAATGAGGATTAAGGTGTTTTCCGGCCCCATACCGCGAATATCGATTTGGCGGTTATTACCGCGGGTGCCTGACGCGCTGTTGCCGGTGAGGTTCACCCCCGGCATTTTGCGAATAATATCGGAGAGGTCGTTGACCGGAGGGTCCTTTTTAATATCTTCGCTGGTAATAATTGAAACGCCCGGCTGCTGCTTAAGTACTTGTTCTGCGGTGGCTTCAACGACCAGCGTTTCATCGCTATCGTCGGAAGATTTGGCGGCGGATAGCGGGCTATTCAGCCCTACCACAAGCGCGGTGAGCGGCCAGAGGATCTTGTTAATTCTCATACCTATTCCCTAATTCATGCCTAACTTAAAGTGGTTGTTCGTTAAGCTCACATCCTTGCCAGGTATTAATATTGTTATTATGTTTTTATTATGAGAATGATAATTAATATCATTTAAGTGAGATTAAGGCAATCCTTGACGCGCTAATAACCAGGCGACATGAGAGGGCGCTACAAAAGTAAAAGGCGCCACTAAGGCGCCTTTAGCAGTCACTGGCTATTTTCCTCTACCACGGATAATAAATATGTTCCGCCTGTTCGCGCGCCGGCGCTTCATCGCCCTGTAACCGCGCCGCCAGGGTGAAAGCGAAATCAAATACCTTGCCCAGCCCCCGGCCGCTGAGCAGATTGCCGTCTTCCACGACGTCGGCATCCACGTACACGCCATCGCTCACCTGCTGCCAAAGATCGCCGGAACAGACATAGCGACGCCCCTTCAGCAGCCCATTGCCGCCCAGCACGCGGGCGGCGGCGGAGCAAATCGGGCAGATATATTTACCCGCTTCATCGTGGCGGCGAACGAAGGCAATGACCTCCGCGCTTTTCGCCAGATTAACACTGCCTTCCGGGCCTCCCGGCAACACCACGGCATCAAAGGTTTGATCAAAGCTGGCCTTCAGGGTGCTATCCGCTATCATCGGGATAGCGTGGTAGCTCACCACTTCGCGACTCTCGCCGCAGGCAATTGTCTGCACCGCAATATTCAGACGGCGCAGGATATCGATAGTGACTATCGCTTCCCCCTCTTCAAACCCGGGGGCTAATAACACGGCTACGTTTTTCATCTCGTTCTCCATTCCTTGAGGATTACCAGTACGGGTACCAAATCTGTCGCAGCCGCGCCAGCAGCTCAAGATAGAAATAGTCACCCCAGCTACAGCACTGATCGACGCCCTTTCCGCTGCCCATATGATAAACCGAGTGCTGCAGCAACCCTTCGGTAGGGTCATCGTCGTGAGCCAGGTAGTTGTCGGTCAGCGATAGCGCAATGCGTAGCGCCATCTCTTCGTAATACGCGCGGTTGGCGTCGAGCGTAGGCAGCGCCTTGACCAGCTCCAGCAGGCCGCAGGCGGCAATCGCCGCCGCCGAACTGTCGCGCACGGCATCGGTGCCGAGCAGCGCCAGATCCCAATGGCAAACATCATCTTCCGGCAGGCGGTTGAGGAAGTAGTGCGCCAGGCTGCGCGACAGTTCAACCATCTGCTTATCGCCGGTGTGCTGATAGCTCAGCAGGAAACCGTAAATGCCCCACGCCTGGCCGCGCGACCAGCATGAAGTATCGCTGTAGCCCTGATGAGTGTTACCAAAGCGCGGCTCGCCGGTCTGCACATCCATATAGTAGGTGTGATAAGTCGAAGCGTCTTCACGCACGATATAGTTTGCCGCCTGCCCGGCGTGCGCCGTTGCCGCCTGCGCGTAGCGCGGGTCGCCGGTCTGCTCGCTGGCCCAGTACAGCAGCGGCAGGTTCATATTGCAGTCGATGATCATTCGCCCCTGCTGCTCCGGATCGTTTAAGTCGCCCCACGCCTGGATAATTTTGGCCGTCGGGTTAAAACGCTCCATCAGGCGCTCTGCAGCCAGCAGCGCCGACTGGCGAGCGGCTTCATTGCCGGTGAGCCGCCAGGCGCTGATGCAGGAGAGCGAATAAAGGAAGCCGAGGTCGTGGGTCGCGGTGTCGATACGCTGCTCAATACGCCGGGCGAACGACGATAAATAGCGCTCAGCGGCTTCGCGGTAGTGCGCTTTGCCGGTCATCTCCCACGCCAGCCACAGCTGGCCCGGCCAAAAACTGGTGGTCCACTCTACGTTATCGGTACGCGGCCAGATGCCGTTTTCACAGGCTTCGCCGGGGAACTTATCGCCGAAGGCAACGATATTTTTGTCCAGCTTGCGCGTCACGCGAGCCAGCGCGTCTTCCAGCTTCTGGCTCAACGCCAGGCGGTCGACCTGATGCAGTTCTATCGGCCGCAGCGCTTCGGTGATAACAGATTTGGTCATAACAACTCCTGAATTAATGTTTGGCCGGTTCAACCGAGGCGGTATCTAAAGCCGGAGTAAAGGGTCGTGAGGCATCGCGCTTCGACTGGCAGCGCGATAGCGTAAAAGCGGAAATCAGCGTAAACGTCAGGGCGCAGCAGCCCATCAGCAGATAGGTATGCTCAAAGCCGATTTTGTCGTACAGGTAACCCGCCGGCGGCGCGACCACAATCGATCCGACGTAAATCATTGCCTGGTAACCCAGCAGGTACATCGTGGCGTTAACCCGACGATGGAAGTGTTCGGCGATGTATTTGAAAACTGAAATCAGCAGCAGCGCGATCTCAACGCCGTAAAACGGTTTGATGATGGAGATGACAATCGGGTCGTTGGTCAGGCCGGAGGCAATCAGCCGCGCCCCCACCACGCAGCCGCAGAACAGCAGGCCGCGCTTGGCGCCATAATGGTTCACCAGCCACGGGATAAACATCATCATCACGAACTCCATCCCCGACTGGACGGTACTCAGATAGCCGTACCAGGCGTTGCCCTGCTCTTTGGTGGCAAAGAACGAGACGAAATAGCGCGGGAACTGCTGCTCGGCGATGAACATCATCCACGCGACTCCGGCGACGTAGAGGCTGAACATCCAGAATTTGCGATTTTTCAGCAGCATCAACACATCGGCAAAGACGATCTTATTCGCGGAAATGACGTTGTTATTGCGCAGCTGTTCATCACCGATTTTAAGGCTAATCAGCACCAGCAGCATCAGTACCGAGGTGCCGCTACTGAGCAAAAAGTTAGCCAGCGGCGTGAAGTTAAACAGCAGTCCGGAGACCGAAGCCGCCATCGCCCAGCCCAGCGAACCCCACATTCTGATACGGCCAAACTCCAGCCCGTACAGACGGCTAAAGCGGTCGGCATAAGATTCGGAAGCCGCCACCCCGGCGTACCAGCCAAGGCTCAAATACAGCGCGCCGATGATAATCCCCAGCGTCGCGTGGCTTTGCAGCAGCGGCTGGTACACCAGCGCGAAGAACGGCGCCATCAGCGCGGAAATGGCGCAGACAAAATAGAGCAGCCACTTGCTCATGCCGATTTTGTCCATGATGTAGCCGTACACCGGTTTCAGGACCACCGCGAAAACGCCATTAATGGCGAACACGCTGCCGATGGTAATGCTATCGAGACCTACCTTCTGGCTCAGCCACAGCGCGTACAGGCCAAAGCTGGATGACCAGGTGAAAAAATAGAGAAAAATAAAGGTACTCATTTTGTACTGCGCGGCGCGTACGGACGATGATGTGCTCATAGCGATGCCTCCGGGGCCAGAACGAGCGTCGTTTCTTGTCGTGCCGTCACGAAGCGTACCGCGTCATCGCTAATGAAGGCCTGTGGGCAGTGTTGCGGTTCGAAGTCGGCGGCATTCCCCGCCCATACCGCGCTTACCAGGCAATGCGTCCCCGCATCAAGCTCGCCGCGCAGCACCGGCACCGCCGCGCGTTCGGCGAACAACAGATTGCTGTTCGGCGGCGTCAGTACCGTCTCGCCACGGCGGGTGTGCGGATGTAAACAGAAAATTGCCGAGATATCGCGGGCGTTGCGTAAGCAGCTGGCGCCGTCACGCTCCTGCGCCTGCGGCAGCGGACGGTTCGCCAGGCTAAAGCCGCCTTCCGCGCAATCCAGCGCGCGGTGGGTAGTTATACGATGGACGCGCAGCTGCCAGTCGCCCAGCGCCAGTAGCCAGCTATCAATCACCACGTCGCGCCATGGCAGCCAGCGGCTGTAAATGACGCCATCAGCGGTGACCACCTGCTGGCATTCGCGGCGGCCGCGCCAGTAATTATCCTTTTCGGCCAGCAGCAGCATCGAATCGGGGGCGGCATGGTTCAACCCGTAGCGCCCCCGCTCAATGGTGAAACCAAAACGGGTGGAGTAGGCAAATTTGCAGTATTTCGCTTCGGTATTAACGAAGTTGTTCAGCTCCAGCTGGCCGGAAGTTAGCATCCACAGGTGATCGGCCTGATGTACCAGCACCTGATCCGCATGGGCTATTGTGTGCTGCGCGGGCAGCGGCGGCAGCGGCAACTCAGCCGCCTGCCAGAAGGCGTCGCCCTCGCCTAACGCCAGCACCAGCATGGTTTTCAGCCCCCAGTACGGTGAACCCGGCGCGTTGTAATCTTCCGCCATCGCCAGGTTCGGGTAGCTGTAGCCAACGCTCAGTACGCCGTCGCGGTCGAACATCGGCTGCTTCAGCCACCAGCGCAGGTGGCGCAACACGATGCCTTTCATCACGCCCGGCGAAAAGACTTCCAGCCCGGCGAAGGCCGCCGCGCTCCAGAACGCCGCTTCGGCAAAGCGATAGGTCAGACTACGGCCGAACGGGATCGCCGCGCCGTCATCGGCAAAGAAATGGATGAAGTCAGAGGAGAAATGCGCGGCCCGCTGACGCAGTTCCGCACAGCGCTGCGGATCGACATCAGCCATCAGCTTCGCGTAAATCAGGCCATAGAAATGGAAGCCCATCGAAATGTAATAGTCGCGCGGGCGGCCCGGACCGTCCGAGTACCAGCCATCGCCGAGGTAGTAACGTTCCATGGCGGCGAAATGATCTTCCCGCGCCTGCGGATTGGTCGGCATACCGCAATAATGAAAGCCAACCTGCACCAGAATCGGAAAGAAGTGCCAGTTATTATCCGGGATATCCTGGGTCTCGCACTGCTTTAACCAGCGCCATAAATTCTCTTTTTCCGCAGCAGTGAAGTGCGCCAGTACGGTTTCGCCCGCCAGCGCCAGCAATAATCCGTAAGCCGCCATCTCGACAATGCGTTGATCGTAAGGCGCGACTTCGCCCCAGTAATCGGCATGCTGCGGATTGGTGCCGTTTTTTATCGCCTGTAAATAGAAGGAGAAATGCTGCGGCTCGCTGCCGCCAGCCAACAGCGGCGTCACGCCCCACAGTAGCCGGGAAAAGGTTTCCATGCTCGCGACCTGCTGGCCGTAGTGAGCGGTGAAGTTCGCTAAATCAATGCGGCTGGCGTCGTTTTTAAAATAAGGCGCCACCGCGTTCAACATTTCATTGACCAGCCGTAGCACCTCTTCCCGGCTTGTCAGTGGGTTATCCAGATGAATGTTTTCAGGTTGCACAGGGTCCTCCCGCATAACACGAGGATAGAGGTAAGTTATTGTTATTAGGCTTTTATCAAGCCACGTGTGCGACGTCTGGATGAAGAGTAACCGCTTTTATTCCCGGCGCTGAGTGAGCGGACTCACAAAATTAAACCGCCATTTCATTTTTGCTGGATTTTGTCGGCCGCGCGGAGGATAAATTGCAAATGATGGCGTAAAAATTTAAATCTGTTGTCCTGGAGGCAAAATGGGCGAAGCGCAACTGCTGGAACGTATTACGCTCGATCGGCAGGCCATTTCGTTTAATCGCATGTATACCACCAGCGTGCTTTACTACCACTGGCATCAATGCGTCGAATTGCTTTATATATCCAGCGGCTACGGCATCGTGGTGGTGGATAACCAGCACTACACCGCCCGTCCGGGGCGATTATTTATCTTTCCGCCCTTCCGTTTGCACAAAGTGCAGGTCGATCATAGCGATAAAAATCCTTATCACCGCACCACCATGCACATTGAGCAGTCGGTCGTCGAGAGCGCGCTCAGCGCTTTCCCGCGCCATCAGGCCCAGTTCGCGGCGCTGGCCGCCAGCAATCTGCCGGCGCAAATTTACGACCTCAGCGAGCACGCGGCATTTATCGAAAGGATCCTTGAACAGTTTCAGCGTCTGGAGGATAACGAGCAGACCACCGCCTGCGAGGTGGCGTTTTTGATGATGCAACTAATGACGTTTCTACCCGAGCAGCCGCAACGCTACCCGCCGCGCCAGCAGACCGTCGCCTCGCGGATTATGAACTGGATCGAAGCCCACTATGCCAGCAAGTTTTCTCTCGATCAGCTGGCTTGCGACCTAGGACTTTCACGCAGCTATACCTCGCGGGTTTTTCGTCAGCAGACCGGCGGCAATATCCATGAATATTTGCTCACCCGGCGAATAAAACGCAGTTGCGATCTGCTACGTAATAGCGATGAGAGCATTGATGCCATCGCGCTGGCGGTGGGATTTGGCGAGGTGACCTACTTCATTACCTGTTTTAAAAAGATGATGCGCCAGACGCCGCTGCAGTACCGTAAGGCCAGCCAGCGGCGCTCCGCTTTATAACTTAATCCATCGCCTGCTTGAGGCTAACCTGACGGCGACGCCAGGCGCTATCGCGGCTTGCCAGCCAATAGTACAGCGGCGAGGTCACCAGCAGGCCGACCAGCCAGGAGAGATCGGCGCCGTTAAACCACGCCGAGACCGGGCCAACGTATAGCGGGGTATTCATAAACGGGATCTGCACCAGGATGCCGATGGCGTAGGCCAGCAGCGCGTGCGGGTTGTAACGGCCATAGATGCCGCCATCCACCTGAAATATCGAGTTAATATCGTAGTTGCCCTTGTGAATGGCGTAGAAATCGATCAGGTTAATCGCGGTCCACGGCACCAGCACCACCAGCAGGGCCAGAACCAGATCGATAAAGTGGCTGATAAAGTCCGCCGAGGCGAAGATCGCCGCCACCACGCAGCAAATAAGCACGATGACCGACAGCAGCGCGCGGCTGCGGCTGCCGGGGATCCAGCGCCACAGGAAGGTTTGCACCAGGGTTATCACCGACATCACCGCGCCATACAGATTAAGCGCGTTATGGCTGATGACGCTCAGCAGGAAGAGTACCAGCATCAACGGGCCGATCGCGCCGGTCGCCAGCTTTACCGCATCCATGGTTTCCAGCCCCACCGGCGTCGCCAGCACCGCTACCGCGCCGAAAATAAACGACAGACTGGAACCGAGCGTCGAGCCAAGATAGGTGGTCCAGAACGTCGCGGCGACGGGCACATCCGCCGGCAGGTAGCGCGAATAATCAGAAACATACGGGGCGAAGGCGATCTGCCACAACGCCGCCAGCGACACGGTAGCCAGCCAGCCCGAGAAGGAAAAGCCGCCGCGGGTTAAGAAATCGGCGGTATGCAGATGCGTGAAGATGTAGCCAAAGCCGACCATAATGCCGATGCCCAGCACCCAGGTGCCGATTCGGTTGAGAATGTGAATACATCGGTAGCCGATAATGCCAATCACGCAGGATCCCACCGCGCCGATCACGATCCCCACCGGCAGTGGGACGGCAGGGGCGATGCCGTGCAGCGACTGCCCGGCCAGCACGATGTTCGAGGCAAAGAAACCGACGTACATCACCCCGGCGATCGCCACCACCAGCAGCGAACCAAAAGATCCAAACTGCGCGCGGCTCTGGATCATCTGCGGGATCCCCATCTGCGGCCCCTGCGCCGAGTGCAGCGCCATCAGCGCCCCGCCAACCAGATGGCCGACTAAAATCGCAACGATCCCCCACAGCAGATTCAGATGAAAGATCTGTACCCCCAGGGCGCCTGTGACGATCGGCAGCGGTGCGATATTGCCGCCAAACCACAGGGTAAAGAGATCGCGGGTTTTACCGTGGCGATCTTCTGGCGGAATATAGCCAATGGTGTGCTTCTCAATAAGCGGCGGCGATGATTCTTTGGTCGGCATAGCATTCTCCAAAGTCAGGAACCATTAATAATGGTTGTGATGTGCAGGTGTTTTTATGTTTTGGAGATAATGCGCATTATTTAGCAAAAGGGTAAATTACTTTGTTTATGGCTACAGGAAATAAAAAAACTAATTAGCCCATCAGAACACCTGATAAATATCATAAAAATTTATCATAACCGTTCCGGTAAGATTAAATAATGATATTTTCAACGCGGCGGTAAGTTGTCAATTATTAATACAGAATAAATAATCGCGACGCGGTGAATTTATGGCGGATAATAAAATACGGGCCGTTATTCAGGCCCGTATTATGTGATAAGTTAAAACTCAAACGGCAAGCGTTTAACTAAATAACTTACCTTTCAGTAGATTAAGCCCTGCGGAGACCAGGTCGCCCTGGGCCGGCGCTTCGCCCTGCGGCGACAGGCCATCGACGATTTTTGGCAGGTATTCCGCAATCAGCGATGAGGCGGTTTGCGAATCAACGCCCAGTTTGGCGCCGAGATCCTGCAGCGCAGGCGAGCCGAACACCGAGGTAATCTGATCGCTGTTCACCGACATATTACTCTGCTGACTAAGCCACGACTCGACGATTTCACCTAAGCCGCCGTTGCGGAATTTTTCCAGGATTCCCTGAATACCGCCCTGCTGTTCAATCCAGGTCATGATCGCCTGAAGTTGTTCAGCTTTGCCAGCCTGCCCGCCAAGCACGCCGCCGATTTGATCTAATAATCCCATTACAGTCTCCATCAAAACGTTGCTATTGATCCCTGATTCACGGCTTACTTCGCCGGGATAATCAGTACCTGCCCCGGATAGATCTTATCGGGATGTTTCAGCATCGGTTTATTGGCTTCAAAAATACGCTGATAGTCATTGGCGGAGCCATACATCGCTTTCGAGATGGCGCTGAGGGTATCACCGGATTTAACCGTATAGTAACGACTTTCCGCTCCGCTCTGCGTCACAGTAACGCTATCGTTGACCTGGCCAATCCCGGTTACGTTACCTACCGCGACCAGAATTTTTTCCTTATCTTCCTGTGAACCGACGTCGCCCGTTACCGTCGCGGTACCATCGTCCGCTACGGCAATATTGACCTTTTCGGCACCAGGCAGGTTAAGACTATCAATATGTTTTTTCAGCTTGTCAGCCTGATCTTCCTTGCTGGAGCCGGAGACGGCATCCCAGATCTTCTCGCCCGCTTCTTTCACAAAACTTAATAATCCCATCTATCCATACCTCCATTACTGTTTCACGATGAATGCTTTCATCAGACACGATAATCATAGCTTATAAATACCGTTCACTTCCTTTAACAAATGTTCGACGAAGCGGGTAAGTTTCGGTAACGGGCGCAGATCCTGGCGCCACAGCAGGTGTATCGGCCTCGGTTCCGGAGTGTAATTTTGTAAAATACGCACCAGTCGGCCATTGGCTAAATCTTCCGCCAGCAGCACTTCCGGCTGCAATAACAGCCCGGCGCCGGCCACCGCCGCCATACGCAGCGCGTAGCCATCGTTGCAGCGCAGCACCGCGTCGCGCTTCCAGCGTACCTCTTCCGCAGCGCCCGGCAGCCGCCACTCGTTGCGCGCGGTCCACACCGTATGCGAAAGACACTGATGCCCGGCTAAATCAGCGGGCGTCTGCGGCGTGCCGTGGCGCGCCAGATAATCCGGCGCCGCGCAGATCGCCATGCGATAAGGGGCGAGATACTTCGCCACCAGGTCGGTACGCTGGATATCGCCGATGCGAATCGCCAGATCGATTCCCTCATCCACCAGGTCCACCATGCGGTTCGTCAAATCAAGCTCGACGCGTACCTCTGGCCAGGCCTGCAGAAAGGAGGCGGTCAGCGGCGCGATAATGCTGGCGCCGAAAGAAACCGGCGCGCTCACCCGTAGCGTACCGGCAGGGGCCAGCCGTAATCGCTCAACCGAACGCTCGGCATTCGCCACCTGCTCGAGCACACGCCGCGCCTCGTCAAAATAGACTCGCCCGGCATCGGTCAGGCTTTGCCGGCGGGTATTTCGCTCCAGCAGGCGGGTGCCGAGCTGGCCTTCAAGTAAGGCGATATATTTGCCGACCATCACCGCCGACATCTCAAGACGCGCCGCCGCGCCGGTGAAGCTGCCGCACTCCACCACCGCGACAAACGTCTCCATTCCACGCAGCTTGTCCATATTACAAACCTCTGGTTAGCAATCATCTAACTTTTAGCCAGTTTATCCGACAATCGATTAATTAAAGAATAGAGGCTCACTTCACTGAGGAGTTTGCGATGAAAATTATCATTATTGGCGCCAGTGGTACCGTTGGCCGCGCGGTTGCGGAAGAACTGAGCCGCCAGCATGAGGTTATCCGCGTTGGCCGGACCCACGGCGACGAGCAGGTTGATATCACCTCGCAGCACAGCGTGCAGGCGCTGTTCGAGAAAATTGGTCCAGTCGATGCCATTGTCTCAGCAGCCGGCAGCTTATACTTTGGCCCGCTAAGCACAATGACCGACCGCGATTTTGACCAGGGACTGCAGGATAAACTGCTGGGGCAGATTCGCCTCGCCCTCACCGGCCAGCATTATCTTAACGATGGCGGTTCCATCACCCTTATCAGCGGCATCGTCGCCGATGAACCCATCGCTCAAGGGGTGAATGCCACCACCGTTAACGCCGGACTGGCCGGCTTCGTTCGCGCCGCCGCCTGTGAATTACCGCGCGGGATCCGCATTAACCTGATAAGCCCCACCGTGCTCAGTGAATCCGTCGAAGCCTATGACGGCTTTTTCCCCGGTTTCTCCAGCGTACCGGCCGCAGCGGTGGCGCAGGCCTACCGCCGCAGCGTCGAAGGGATCCAAAGCGGACGGGTTTATAAAGTCGGTTATTAATTATTTTCGGGCAGGATGTCGCATTCCTGCCCTTATATTGATTATCTGTTGGTTATTGTGAAGCGCCTCGCATAACGCCCTTATCCACATTATCTGTGTGACTTTAGGTTACTCAATACGACAATTCTAATGTCATGATGTATCAGCTAATTATTTTATTTCCCCATTATTTTATGGGGTCAAACATCTATCTCATTAGACCGCAATAAAAACAGGGAATTGTTATTTCTCTCTATGGTTCATCATTCTAATCCCCTCGCAATATGGCAGAGTTTTATCTGCCCGATAAAAAACCATCAGCGGGTTTGCCAGTAAAAAATTAAGCGCGAAGCATAAAGCTCTAAAAAACGCGCAACGCACAAGTGCGGCGTTTTTCCAGCGCCAGGTAAAGCAGTTTTTTTATATCCAGCACCGATATTTTTTGTCATTTCGCAAATGATACAGAGTTGTAAAAATGGTGAATGAAATGTTGTGATGAGTAGATTAGCTGTACTCCTCATTGAAATATCACTCTTACGCTGATGAAGACCAAAATAATGAGAGAGCACCATGACAAAACATCAATCTGTTAATGTCGAGAATCTTGAAAGTAATACCATCAGACCTATCCCCTTAAATATGCGTCACGGCAAACCAGGCGATCTCTTTACCATTTGGTTTGGCTCCAACATTATGTTGTTAACGGTCATCACCGGCGCGATGTCGGTGACGATTTTTCATCTTTCCTTTTTATGGTCAGTGATTGCGCTATTTATCGGCAGCCTGGTCGGCGGGCTCTTTATGGCGCTGCATTCGGCGCAGGGGCCAAAACTCGGGGTGCCGCAAATGGTCCAGACCAAGGGCCAGTTCGGATCCTATGGCTCCGTGCTGGTGGTCTCGATTGTCGTACTGATGTATATCGGCTTTACCGCCTCCAGTCTGGTGCTCGGCGGGCAGTCGATGCACGCGATTTATCAGCCGATGAACTCGGACATTGGGATTATCGTGGTTGGCGCACTAAGCCTGTTCGCCACCATCTTTGGCTATAAGATCATCCACTCCTACGCGCGGATCATGTCGTGGATTTCCGGTATCGTACTGGCGGCAACCTTCGTGTGGATAGTCTTCATCCATGGCCTGCCGGGCGATTTTGCCGACCGCGGCGGCTTCAACATCGTCGGTTTTCTCGGCGCCGTGTCTATCGCCGCGCTCTGGCAACTGGCCTATGCGCCCTATGTCTCTGATTATTCACGCTATATGCCCTACAGCACCAACGATAAAAGCGTCTTTTACGCCAGCTATTTTGGCTGCATTCTCGGCTCCTATTTGCCGATGGTGCTCGGGGTGCTGGTGGCGATTTGTATCGGTAATGACGATATCATTCAAGGGATTATGGATCTGACCGGCAGCATGGGGGCGATAGTGATTATCGTGCTGGCGCTGGGGATCGCCGCCACCAATTCGATGATGCTGTACTGCGGCGTACTCTGTACCCTGACGCTCGGCCAGACCTTTATCGACGGCTGGTCGCCGATGGCGCGGGCACGCATTATCACCGCTATTTTGACCATGCTGCTGGAGATATTCCTCGCCATCTATGGCCAGGAAAATTTCCTGCTAATCTACACCAACTTTATTACCGTGCTGCTGTATGTGCTGGTGCCGTGGACGGCGATTAATCTGGTCGATTATTATTTAGTGGCCCACGGCGAATATCACGTTGAGTCTTTCTTTAAACGCGATGGCGGTATTTACGGATACTTTAATGCAACGGCAATATCCTGCTATATCCTCGGTATTCTGGTCGAAGTGCCGTTTATGTCGACCTCAATTTATACCGGGCCAATCGCCCTCACCTTCGGCGGTGCGGATCTCTCCTGGATTATAGGTTTATTGGTGGTCTCACCGGTCTATTATTATTTCTCGAAAGCGAAGAGTGTTAAAAGCATGGCTTTTGCAAAAGAGAAGGTTTAAGGACTACAAGAAAGCGCGCCGCCTTTGCGGCGCGCCGGCGTTTAAGCTGACATCCAGCGGCAGAGGTTTTTCAACATCTGCGCGCACTTTTCCAACTGCGCCTCGCTAACAAATTCATCCGCCTTATGCCCCTGCTCCATGCTCCCCGGACCACAAACAAGCGTGGCCACGCCGGCCTCATCAAACAATCCGCCTTCGGAGCCAAAAGCGACCGTTGAAAAATCCTCGCATTCTGCCCACTGCGCCAGCCAGCCGGCGAACGCCGACTGCGGGTCGCTCAGCAGGCCGGGATACTGGCTGAGCGGTTGAAAGGTAATAGCCGCTTCCGCCGCCGTCGCGCGCATTTTTGGCAGCAGTTCGCCTTCGGCATACGCCTGCAGCGAGGCCAGGGTGTCATCGAGCGAAACATCCGGTAAATGACGAATTTCAAAATCGAACTGACAGTGCTGAGGTACAATATTCAACGCCGCGCCCCCCTTAATCACCCCCACTTGCAGGGTGCTGAAAGGCGGATCAAAACGCGAATCCTGGCGAAGCGCCAGCTGCTCGCCCAGCTCGTCCAGGCGGCCAATCAGCTTTGCCGCCCAGGCAATCGCATTCACGCCATCAGGCGCGTAAGCGGAGTGGCAAGCGTGGCCGTGAACATCGCAGCGCATCGCCAGCTTCCCCTTGTGACCATAGACCGGGCGCATCTCCGTCGGCTCGCCGATGATGCACATCGCCGGTTTCTCTGCCGACGCCTGCAGATGGGCGACCAGGCTGCGTACGCCAAGACATCCCACCTCTTCATCGTAGGAAAAAGCCAGGTGCAGCGGCATGCGTAGCGGTTGGGCGAGAAAATCAGGAATGGCGGCCAGTACGCAGGCGAGGAAGCCTTTCATATCGGCGCTACCGCGGCCGTAGCAGCGGCCATCGCGTTGCGTGAGGGCAAAAGGGGGAACCGTCCATGGCTGGCCGTCAACCGGCACCACGTCGGTATGGCCGGAGAGCATAACGCCGCCGGGCCCCGCAGGGCCCAGTCGTGCATAGAGATTAGCTTTTCGCCCTTCCGCATCATAAAAAAGCTGCGTTTCGATTGCGAAGCCGTGGAGATAATCGGCAATATCGTCGATCATCGCCAGGTTCGATTCGCGGCTGGTGGTGTCAAACGCCAGCAGCCGCGCCAGAATATCTTGTAATCGACTATTCATCGCCGGGTACTCCGTAACTGGGAGCCTCCCGCGGGTCGAGCGCGCGCGTCACGTAAGCCTGCATTTGCGGTTCATAGGCCTGCCACAGCGCCGCCAGCTCGCCAATCGGGTCCGTTTCACTCCAGTCGACGCGCAGATCCACCAGCGGCCAGGAGTAATCATCTACCACTTTCACCGCCGCCGAATGGACCGGCCCGGCCTCGCCGCCTTCTGCTACACCGGCCTGCAGCGCGGCAACCAGCCGCGTCGCCAGCTCGCCTTCGGTTTGCGAAAACGTTGCCGCCATCGCGGCAATAACAGCCTCAGATGCCAGCATATTACCGCCGGCGATACAGTTATCGCCCTGCACAACATGCCAGGTCCCCAGCGTTTTATCGCCGCTGAACCACGCGGTCTGGCCGCTGGCGTCGATGGCGATAATCTGCCGATAGCGGCTAAAGTCGTCTTCCGCCAGCGCCCGACGCATCGCTTTCTCCGCCGTCAGCCCCTGCTCCATCTGCACCAGAGTGAGTTGCCCCAGCGCCGGTAAGGTAATGTTCTGACTCGATACCGCTCCTACCCCCGCCTGCAGCCACGGGCAGCGGGCGCCGACGGCAATGCTTGAAGAGCTGATCGCGATACCAAACTGCCCGCTTTCCGGGCAGCGTGCGGCAATCGAAAATGTCATTCTGCCTCCTTATTTCGCCGCGTCATCAGGGATGACGGCGATTACATCAATTTCCATTAGCCACTGCGGTTGCGCCAGCGCGGAAATTACCAGCCCGGTGGAGATCGGGAACACGCCTTTTAGCCACTTGCCTACCTCCTGATAGACCGGTTCGCGATAGCGCGGATCGATAATATAGGTGGTGGTTTTGACGATATGTGACAGATCGCTCCCCGCCTCTTCCAGAAGCTGTTTGACGTTTTTCATCGCCTGTTCCGCCTGCGCTCTAGGGTCGCCAAGGCCCACCAGATTGCCGGCAAAATCCGTCCCTACCTGGCCGCGAACATAGACGGTATTACCGGCGCGCACCGCCTGACATAAATCATTGTCCAGCGTCTGATTAGGGTAAGTCTCTTTGGTATTGAACATCCGAATACGAGTATGGGTCGGCATAATGGTTATCCTGTTCAGTAAGTCATGATTAACGCTGGCTGGCGTCTTTGTACTGGCTATATTTACGGCGGGTGGCGATATGGTCGGCGATATGCTTCGCGTCGTGCCAGACGCCCCAGATAAAGGTTGATCCCCGGCGCGATAACCACGGCAGGCCGAGGAAGTAGACACCCGGTTCGCTGGAGACGCCGCGCTGATGCTGAGGACGGCCCTGTTCGTTGAAAGCGTTGACGTTGAGCCAGCTGTAGTCCACCGCATAGCCGGTGGCCCAGATAATGGTGTTAATCCCCGCCTGCGCCAGATCGAGCGACAGGATCGGCGACGTCATGCAGTCCGGGTCCGCTAAGAATTGCCGTGCGGCGGGCTCTTCCGGTAAATCCAGGCCATTGGCGGCGATGTAAGCATCGGCGGCATCCAGCAGCGCCAGGTAGTTTTCATCGCCGAGGCGAATATTTTCGACGAGATTATTTTTAAAGGAGACGGTTCCCCCGGCGAAGGATTCGGTGAGACCAACCAGCGTGATACCGCGATGCGCCAGCTCGCGGAAATCAACCGTGTGGCCGCCGTGCGCGCCGCTAACCGCGATGGTAACGTGCTCTTTACCGGGTTCGCTGGCCGGGGCATCCCACAGGCCTAATACCCCCAGCCACCAGCAGAAGTCCCGGTTACGATAGGCGCGCGGCGGGCGGTCATGGGCGCCGACCGACAGATAAACCTTACGGCCCGCGCGCTGCAGTTCATCGGCGATTTGCACGCCGGACGAGCCCGCGCCCACCACCAGCACCGCGCCTTCCGGCAGTTGTTGCGGGTTGTAATATTTCGCCGAATGAATTTGATGGATGGCGCTGTCGCGCGGGGCGATCGGCGGAATAACCGGCTTCTGGAACGGCCCGGTCGCCGCGACAATATTCAGCGCTTCAATCACGCCGTCGGTAGTTTCAATGGTAAACCCCGGACGCCCGTGGTTACGCACCGCGCTTTTGACTTCCACGCCGGTACGCACCGGGAGATTAAATTCGCGCACATAATCAACAAAGTATTGCGCAACATCATCCTTGGCAATAAAGGCATCGGGGTCGCCGCCTTTAAACTCCATGCCCGGAAAACGGTCATGCCACGCCGGGCCGTTCGCCACCAGCGAATCCCAGCGGCCGGTACGCCAGGCTTCGGCAATGCGATTCTTTTCCACGACCAGATGCGAAATACCCTGTTTACTCAGGTGCTCGCTCATGGCGATACCGGCCTGCCCCCCGCCAACAACCAGCGTCTCAATTTGTATTTTTTCTACGGTCATATATGTGTCCTTCGGATGATGTTCTGCTCATCACCGAGGTTAATAAACCGTTATACACAGGTAAATTATTATAAATTTAGTACCTGAGAATAAAATAATGATGCAGCGGTCTCTACCTGCCTTCAGGCCATTTCCGCCACGCGAATACGCGGTATTTATTTTTCAGGCACGAGATTTTGAAAGGAAAAATAACCATGACTTCGAGGCTCATAAAAATATTGTCAGAGCTTCGTTTTTTTATAGGCAATAAAACGCAGAAAATATTACATGAATATATTTACCCGCGCTAATCGCGGGTAAATTTGCTCATTCAGGCGACTTTCACTTCTTGCTGCGGCGGGCTTAATACCGCGTTGCGGCAATACTCCATAAACAGTTTGGTGGGTTTAGTCGGTTCACTACTGCGCAGGTGCGCCATCACCAGCGCGGAATTCGCCATTTCATCCTGAATCTCCACACAGCGTACCTGCTGGCCGTCATAGGTCATGTCGTTCACCGGGCGCGTCACCAGCACCGAGAAGCCCAGCCCCTGGCCGACCATGCAGCGCACCATCTCAATCGACGGTGAACTGTAGGCCACCTGCGGGTTGTAGCCCTTATCTTTGAAAATGCTGATGAAGTAGTTTTTGCTTGGCACCACATCCAACAGGATCATTGGCAGATTGCTCAGCTCGGACAGCCGTACGGCGTGCCGCTGGGCCAGTGGATGGTCCGCCGGTAACAACGCATAGGGTTTCTGCGGCGCGTTGAGGCTCTCGGTATAAATCGAGGTATCCAGTTCGAGGTCGTAGAGAAAAGCCAGGTCAAAACGCCCGCGGTGCAGACCGTGAGCAATCTCGTGCTGCTCGCCGTCGTAAATTTTAATGGTGATTTCGGGATAAATTTTCTTAAACCCGGCCATCAATGACGGCATATACAGCGGCGCGGCGGTCTCAAAACAACCGATGGAAATAATTCCGGAGACCAGCTCATTATCGGCCTTCGAGTTTTGTTCAAATTGATAAGAGAGCCGCAGCAGTTCTTTGGCTTTTTCATAAAAACGCTGCCCGCTCGGGGTCATTGATACCCCCTGGGCATGGTGGCGAATAAAAAACTGCTGCTCAAACATATCTTCCAGCGTCTTCACGGCGATGGAAATTGACGGCTGCGCGATATGCAGCTGGCGTGAGGCTTCAGCAATACTTTCCGCCTCGACGACGGCAACAAAGTATTTGAGCTGTTTCAGGGTGAAATGGGGCATGTGATACCTTATTTTTTTATCATCAAGGAGGCAGGCTGATTAGCTTTAAACGATGAATACCCTGACCTGCAACCCTCTGCCGTGAAAAAGATCAACAATCCGACAGCGATCAGATTTTTACAGAAAATTAACAGATATCTGGCGAAAAAATTGCGAGCGCCGGAGGATAGTACTTCGGCCAGTATAAGCAGGATGAGAAAAAACAAGGCATATAACTACCTTATATTACAACGTATTAATCGTGCTGCCGCTCATGAAAACAGGCTGATGAACTCGATCGTTTCACCGTTATTCATTTCCCCTTAAGTAGTATTTATATTCTCAATGCCTTAATTTGAGAATATTTAATATCGCCAAAAGCACGCAGGCTCCGGGGTTGTAGAAAACTGACCGCAAATAAAAACTCTTTGCATTACAGCCTATTGAAAAATTGCACCTCCCCGATTTTTGAACGCCATCACAACGCCCGACCTCCCGCCCTGGATCACAGAAAATAGCCAATCCTGGCTAACAACGATTTTTATAGAGGTTGCCTAGATTTTTAGTCCTTTCTCGCCGCATTGGCCTCCTGCATCATGAACTCAAAGAAACAAATAAATAACAATTACGCAACATGCGAAGGAGAGGGTTCATGTCTGATAGAAACTTTTGGCAGCGCAAGCTGCAGGAGCAGCGCTTTATCAGCCACGCCATTATCGATGGTCAACCGTACGTCGCGAAAAGCCGTAAAACCTGTCCCGCCATTAACCCAGCCAGCAATACGCTGCTGGCGGAAGTCACCTCGCTGCAGACAGAAGATATCGATATTGCCGTCGCCTCCGCGCGCCGCGCGTTTACTTCCGGCGTCTGGTCTGGGCTGGCGCCGCAGGAGCGTAAACGCGCGCTGCTGCGTCTCTCGGCGCTGATCCTTCAGCATCGCGAAGAGCTGGCGCTGCTGGAGAGCGTCAGCATGGGGAAACCGGTCAACGATGCGCTGAACATTGATGTCCCCGGCGCCGCGCACATCCTCAGCTGGTATGCCGAAAGCGTAGATAAACTCTACGATGAAGTGGCTCCCGCCAGGCCCGGCGCGCTGGCGACCATTACCCGCCAGCCCATCGGCGTGGTTGCCGCCATCGTGCCGTGGAATTTCCCGCTCGACCTCGCCTCCTGGAAGTTGGGTCCGGCGCTGGCCGCCGGCAATAGCGTAATCCTCAAGCCCTCGGAAAACTCGCCGTTTAGCGCCCTGCGTCTGGGCGAACTGGCGCTGGAGGCCGGTATTCCGCCAGGCGTGCTTAACGTGGTGACCGGACTGGGAACCGAAACCGGAAGCGCGCTGGGACTGCATCACGATATCGATGTCATCGCCTTCACCGGCTCAACCGCCGTCGGCAAAGCCTTTATGGCCTATTCGGCCCAGTCCAACCTGAAACAGGTATGGCTGGAGTGCGGCGGCAAGAGCGCCAATATCATCTTCGCCGACTGCCAGGATCTCGACCTGGCCGCTGAAAAAGCAGCTTTTGGTATCTGTTTTAATCAGGGCGAAGTCTGCTCGGCAAACTCCCGCCTGTTGGTTGAGCGCCCGATTTACGCGGCCTTCATTGCCAAACTACAGGAAAAAATGCAGGCCTGGGCTCCGGCGCATCCGCTCGAACCGCAAAGCCGCATGGGGGCTATGGTCAGCGCCGCCCATGCCGAAAAAGTGATGGCGGCTATCCGCCGCGCGCAAGACGAGGGAGCAACGCTGCTTACCGGCGGCCGTACGGTGGAAATAGACGGCGTCGCCAACTACGTTCAGCCGACGCTACTGACCGACGTGAACGAAGAGATGGCGCTGTGGAAAGAGGAAATTTTTGGCCCGGTGCTGGCGGTTTGCGCCTTCGATAGCGAGCAGGAGGCGGTCCATCTGGCGAATAACCATATCTATGCGCTGGCCGCCTCGCTGTGGACCGACAATCTGCACCGCGCCCATCGCGTCGCCGCGCAGCTGACCGCCGGAACGATCTCGGTAAATACCGTCGATGCGCTGGACGTCACCGTTCCCTTTGGCGGCAACAAACAGTCGGGCTTTGGCCGCGATCTGTCGCTGCACGCCTTTGATAAATTCACCAGCCTCAAAACCACCTGGTTTCAGTTTCAGCAGACAGGAGAGACGAAATGACTAATCCAAGCAATCAGAACCGTTCGACGTCCGATTACCAACATTCAGATGCGGCTCACCATATTCATGCCTTCCTGGATCAAAAAGCGCTGAACGCCGAAGGGGCGCGCGTCATGGTACGCGGCGAAGGACTTTACCTGTGGGACAACGACGGGAATAAATACCTCGATGGAATGTCCGGCCTGTGGTGTACCCAGTTGGGCTACAGCCGCCAGGATCTGGCGGACGCCGCCGCGGCGCAGTTTGCCAAACTGCCCTATTACAATATGTTCTTCCACACGACCCACCCGGCGGTGATTGAGCTTTCCGAGCTACTGTTCAGCCTACTGCCGCCGCACTACAGCCACGCTATCTACACCAACTCCGGTTCGGAATCGAATGAAGTGCTGATTCGCACCGTTCGCCGTTACTGGCAGATCCTCGGTAAGCCGGAGAAAAAGGTGATGATTGGCCGCTGGAACGGCTATCACGGCTCCACGCTGGCGGCAAGCGGGCTCGGCGGCATGAAGTTCATGCATGAAATGGGCGGGGTGATCCCGGACGTGGCCCATATCGATGAACCCTACTGGTTTATGCACGGCGGCGACCTGACGCCGCAGGAGTTCGGCCTGCGCTGCGCCCGCCAACTGGAAGAGAAAATCCTTGAGCTGGGCGCGGAAAACGTCGCCGGCTTTATCGCCGAGCCGTTCCAGGGCGCGGGCGGTATGATCTTCCCGCCGGAAAGCTACTGGCCGGAGATCCAACGTATCTGCCGGCAATATGACGTGCTGCTGTGCGCCGATGAGGTGATTGGCGGCTTTGGCCGTACCGGTGAATGGTTTGCGCATCAGTACTTTGGCTTTGAACCGGATACGCTGTCGATTGCCAAGGGGCTAACCTCCGGTTACGTACCGATGGGCGGCCTGGTGCTGAGCAAGCGCATGGCCGACGTGCTGGTGGAAAAAGGCGGCGTTTTCCCACACGGCCTGACCTATTCCGGCCACCCGGTGGCGGCCGCGGTGGCGATTGCCAACCTGAAAGCCTTGCGCGATGAAAACCACGTCACCCGAGTTCGCACCGATAGCGGCCCCTATCTGCAAAAAACGCTGCGTGAAGTGTTTGAAAATCATCCGCTTATTGGCGAGGTGCAGGGAGCCGGGCTGGTGGCCGCCCTGCAGTTTGCTGAAGATAAAGCCACTCGCAAACGCTTTGCCAACGAGAACGAACTGGCCTGGCGCTGTCGCACCATCGGCTTTGAGGAAGGCGTGATTATCCGCTCGACGCTGGGGCGCATGATCATGGCGCCGGCGCTGATAGCTGGACATAGCGAACTCGATGAACTGGTTGAAAAAACCAAACGCGCCGTGGACCGCACCGCGAAAGAGATTGGCCTGCTATAAATACTATTTAATATCGTTTACATTATTAACCCGCCGCGCGCGGGTTAATTTTTTATATACCCTAAATAATTCGAGTTGCAGGAAGGCGGCGACGCAGGGAATCCCCAGGAGCTTACTCCAGTAAGTGACTGGGGTGCGCGAGGACAAATTCGTCAGGAACGAATTTGAACGCTGTTTACAGCGCCCGTAAGGGCGAGGCCCAAGGATGGGCCGAGTTATTGCCAACGCACATGCAACTTGAAGTATGACGGGTATAGCGTAAATAATTAAAACGCCTTACAGGCAAATGCAAAATTAAATATATCGGTGATATTAGCGATGAATATCGTCGTGTACAGTAGTTGGTTGTATTTTATTTTTTAATTGTGAATTTTTTATGCTTATTAAATATCTCCCGGTATGTGCGCTGTGTATCGGTCTGCTGCCAGGCGCGCTCTTTGCCCAGACGGGGGAAGTTAAAACCAACGCCGAGAAATCGGCGGATGACCCGACTAAAGTGACCACCAAAGTCGGCGTGACGTGGTCAGATAACTACGATCTGGACGACAGCAATCTCGCATTTTCCGGCTCGCTGGCCTTTGACGAAGCGCGGAAACTCAATGTGCGTATTAATAGCGACGCCACGGAATGGCGCGTCGGCGGTTCATGGCTATTTCCCATTGGTATTTTTAACTTTAACTTTGGGAAAAATGTTTATCCCGATGACTCCTCACAAACCAACTATTCTATCGGTACGTTCCTGCCGCTGAGTTATTTTGGCTTTGAACCAGCAGGCTTCCAAATATTCCCGATGGCCGGTTATACCTATAATACCGGCGACCATATGGCCTGTAATAAGGATCAACTTAGCGCCTGTTCGCAGTCGGGTTTTAACGGCATGCCGTCGCCGGAAAACGGTTTTGAATCGACGAATATCTCCGGCAGCAGCGGTTATCTCGGCGCCTTTGTTCTGAAACCTTTGAGCGCCGATCTACGCCTGTTAGGTTTCGCCGGTGGATCGTATGGCTCGAAAAACGACGATGGCGATAACTATAAAGGTTATTTCGCCGGGGTCGGCGTGGGATATAACCTGACCGAGCATAACTCGGTGAAATTTATGACCTACGTGCAGGATAACAACACCTATCTCGATGAAGCCGAAAAGCGCTTCCTGTTCTCCTGGCAGTATCAGATTTAAGACGGTGAGCGGGGTCATCTGGCCTCCGCTTCTGCATACGCTCCCACTCTGGTTACGATTGCGCGAAGACAGACTTTCTGGTGATGTGTAAAGTAGCAAAAAAATGTTGATCTGATACGAACAAGCTTTTATTTTGCCTGCTAGTTTTCAAACTGAGATGAAACTGATGCCTACTATTATCGCCAGTAGTATGAAAGAAGCTAAAGAACTCGTTAACGCCAGAAAATACCGGGAAATCGTCCTGAATTTCGATGTTGACGCTGATGATTTTTTTACCCTTGCAACGGCTCAGCGTGACACTAAAATCACCATTGCAAACAAAAATAGCCACTCACCGGTTACATTAGAAAAATAATAAAACCCCTGAGGAAATTTTTATGTTGTTGTTTATTGGCACTATTGCTGTCGCTTTTCTCTCTTCCCTGATGCTTATCTGGCTTGACGATCGCATCGCCGAGTAGGAGTAACCCCTCCCCCGATTAAAAGCTCTCCGCACCGGTCATCGGTGCGGAGACAAAAGATTACAGCGATTTCGCCAGACGTTCGACGGCGGTCAGCAGACCGGCTTCAGAAACGGTCGAATAGGAAAGACGCAGGGTGCGGGTATCCGGATTATCGTTGTAGAACGCTTCACCAGGTACGTAAACCACGCCGTTTTCCAGCGTCTTTTTCAGCCACGCCATGGTATCGAACGGATAGCGGAAACGGGCCCACAGGAACATTCCCCCTTCCGGGCGGCTAAACTCAAGATGCTCGCCAAGACGGCTTTCCAGCGCATCAGCCAGCGCCACGCACTTCTTACGGTAGTCTTCGCGGATCAGGGCGATCTGATCGTTCAGGCGATTCATTCCCAGATACTCAGCGGTGATAACCTGAGAGAGCATATTGGTATGCAGATCCGCCGCCTGCTTCACGATCACCGCCTGGTGCGCCAGCCATTCCGGCATCACGATCCAGCCAATACGCATTCCCGGCGCGAGGATCTTGGAGAACGTGGAGGTGTACACCACCCGATCTTCACAGCCTTGTTCGATCGCATGTTGATACAGCGGACGACGCACTTTATCGGTGAAGCTGATTTCGCCGTAGGGATCGTCTTCGATGATCACAAAATCATGTTGCTTCGCTAAGGCTACCAGCCGCTGGCGACGATCGTCGCTGAGGGTTTTACCGCCAGGGTTACCAAACGTCGGCACCAGATAGACCGCTTTAACCTTAGTGGTCTCCAGCAGATCGGCCAGTTGTTCAACCAGCATGCCGTTATCGTCGGTATCGACGCTCAGGATGTTCGCCTGCGCCAGCTGGAATACCTGCAGCGCGGCAAGGTAGGTCGGGCGTTCAACGACGACCGCATCGCCCGGATCGAGCAGCGTGCGGGCGACAATATCCAGCGATTGCTGCGAGCCGGAGGTGATGTACACCTGGCTTGCCGAGCAGGCCACGCCGCGCGACTGGCAGATTTCGCTCACCGCCTGACGCAGCGGCGGATAACCTTCGGTAAGGCCGTACTGGAACGCATCATTAAAACGTTCGCTCATCACCTTTTGCACCGCGAGGTTGAGACCTTCGGTATCAAACAGTTCCGGAGCCGGAATACCACCGCCAAGCGAAATAACGCCGGGCAGTTTACTGTGTTTGAGAAGTTCGCGGACGGCGGAGGGCTTAAGTTCACCCGCGCGGGCGGCGAGGCGCCGATCGTGCATATGCTTTTCCTTTTCTGTCTTGTTGTTGTGTTAGTTGTACGTTGAAGCTTTGCAGGTGCCGGGCTGCGATGCTAGCCGCTGCCCGGTTTGCGGCCGCTACTCGTCGTCTTTTAGCACGACTAACGGCTCAATATCGCTCTCTTTCTTCACCACCAGCGAATCATCGCCGCGCAGGCAGGTTCCGCCATAGTTACCGCCCACCGTAAAAGTGCACACCTGGATGTACTTGCCGTCAACCTTCGGCAGACACCACAACTGCTGGTAAATATTTTTGCGATCGACAAATTGCCCGCTGGTCTGATCCAATACCTCATCGTGCGGGCTTATCAGATCGATGTTATTACCGCAGCGCCCGGAGATCGGTTTGACCGCATAACCGGTTTTCGCCAGCTCGTCATTGACCACAAAATCGGTATCCAGCAGATAGCGATGATGCGGGAACAGCGACCACAGCACCGGCAGAATCGCCTTGTTGCCGGGGATAACCGTCCACAGCGGTTCGAATACCAATACTTCAGGGCGCAGCAGGACGTCAATCAGGCGCACCTCATTTTGCGGATGACCGGTACGAATCGGCACCGCCGCATACTCATCGGCGCTGACTTCCCGCACCTGCTCGATGGCGGTTTCCCACGCCCAGGTCTTCCACACGCAGTTAACCAGGCGGCCATCGCCATCGATAAGCTGTCCGGCGGCATCCCAGCGCAGCTCATCAAGGCCAAAGAGAATTTTGCTCTCAAAGCCCGCCTCGGTTAGCGAACGCTGAATAAACTGGGCATGGTAGTTCTCTTCAAGATCCTTATCCTGCATGATGTGCACGAACGGCCGCGCGCGGCTGTGCTTCCACGCCCCCGCCAGCTCCTCAAGCAGATTTTCCGCCGGATTATGGCCGGTACCGCGATAGCCCTGTTTCAGCCACTGTTCGAGGATCAATCCGCCTTCCGTATGGCAAGAGGCAGAGTCGGCGTTGTATTCGTACACCTTCAGCCCGCGCTCATCCATGCAGAAATCCATGCGCCCGGTAATCATATGATGACGGCGGCGTTGCCACGAGAGGCGCAGACGAGGCCAGAGAATTTTCGGAATATCGAACAGCGCCAGCAGGTTGTCATCCTTCATCACCTTATCAGTGGCGTGCAGATACATCAGGTGCAGTTCGTTGGTCGCTTTAATCAGCTCCTGTTCGGCGCTCTCGCTGATGGTGAAGTACTGGTAAGGATCCTGATTGATGAAATGACCGTTGGCTTCAACATAGGCCTTTTGCAGCGCGTCTTTCTCATTGAGCCAGTTACCACGGAACTGGCCTTTATTCGGCAGCCGCGCGCCGCTGATTTTCATCTCCTCGCCGGGCAGCACCGGCTGCGGCAGGCTGTGCTCGGTATCGGCGGTCTGGATCATCCAGCCTAAAATTTCGGTATCGGCAAAGGTATCTTTGATGGTGTAGACGCCGTCTTTCACTTCCAGCGTCAGCTCGCGGGTCCACTGCTGGCCCTGCGGCAGCGGCGCGTGGATGACGTTCTGCTCGGCGATACGGACCTTATTCCCCACCAGTTGCGTAATCACCGCCACGTGGCCGGTATGTTTAAACTCGCCGCCCTTCTGCCAGATTAGCAGCGAACCGGCGATCGGCGGACGACGCGAGCCGTTGGCGAAGGCCTGCAGGGAAAGAATGTTGTCATTCACCACTTCGCGCAGAAAGCGCAGCGAGAAGATTTCATAAGCCATACCGACATCGGTAAAAACAAAGCCGTAGGTGAGGAATAAAAAGCGTCGCGCGAACTCTACGCACTGCCATTTATGCCCCATATACTCGTTGCCGATATAGCTGCGGAAAGCGGCGTCATCCGGATAATCTTGTGGATTTAAGCTACTGTAATTCGAAGAATAAATTGCCACGCCGCCCGGCGCGTAGCCTAAAAGCGTGCCGAAAGGGGCGTCAATACTGGTCGATCCTTTACTCATTTAGCCTGACCTCAAATTAATGCAGCCCGGGCAGTTGGCGGAACAAAACTCCCTCTTCTTATCCTGCCGCAGGCACTTACCAGACAGAGGTGAAATGATGATACCACTCATTCGATTCGCTAAACGTGCCCTTATAGAAAATAACCCGGCGTCCATTGGCAGAAGTGATATTGTTAGCCAACACATAACAAAAAAACATCACTACATCAGGAGTCGACAATGAGCTCACCTTCGCATCTCAATGCCCAGCCGCTGGTCTGGGGACACGGACCGCGGACTTTTGAAGTATTCCTCGAACCAACCTGTCCGTTTTCCGTTCGCGCCTTCAATAAACTCGATGAATTGCTGGATGAAGTGGGCGCCGAGAACGTCACGATTAAGATTCGCCTGCAGTCCCAGCCGTGGCATCTGTTTTCCGGGGTGATAGTGCGCTGCGTGCTGGCCGCCTCCACCCTGCCGCACGGCAGAGAGCAGGCGCACAAAGTCCTGCAGGCGGTCGCCGATCATCGTGAAGAGTTTGAATTCACCGACCACTGCAGCGGGCCGAACATGAATACCACCCCGCAGCAAATTATCGAACGCCTTGAACGCTACAGCCACGTGTCGCTGGCGGCGGCGTTTGCCCGTCCGGAGCTGCAAAACGAGATCAAATGGCACAGTAAATACGCCCGCCAGAACGGCATTCATGTGTCGCCGACGTTTATGGTCAATGGCCTGGTGCAGCCCGATCTCGGCAGCGGCGATGACGTCAGCGTGTGGGCCGCGCGGATTATGGCCTGAGATTAGCTGCTAGACTTTTTGTACACCTTACCAAAGAGGCAGGTCAGTATGTCCGACAATCACTACCAACCACCGAAAGTATGGGAATGGAAACAGAATAACGGCGGCGCATTCGCCAATATCAACCGTCCGGTTTCCGGCGCGACGCACGAGAAAGTGCTGCCCGTTGGCAATCATCCGCTGCAGCTCTATTCGCTGGGCACGCCGAACGGGCAGAAAGTGACGATCATGCTGGAAGAGCTGCTGGCGCTGGGCGTCGCAGGCGCTGAGTATGACGCCTGGCTGATTCGTATCGGCGAAGGCGATCAGTTTTCCAGCGGCTTTGTGGAAGTTAACCCGAACTCGAAGATCCCGGCGCTGAGCGACCACTCCACTACTCCGCCGACCCGGGTATTTGAATCCGGCAGCATCCTGCTCTATCTGGCGGAAAAATTTGGTTTCTTCCTGCCGAAAGACCCAGCCGGACGCACCGAAACGCTAAACTGGTTGTTCTGGCTACAGGGCGCAGCGCCGTTCCTCGGCGGCGGCTTTGGCCACTTCTATAACTATGCGCCGGTAAAAATCGAGTACGCCATCGACCGCTTTACCATGGAAGCGAAACGTCAGCTCGACGTGCTGGATAAGCAGCTGGCGCGTGGCCGCTTTGTGGCGGGGGAAGAGTACACTATCGCCGATATGGCGATCTGGCCGTGGTACGGCAACGTGGTGCTGGGCAACGTCTATAACGCCGCGGAATTCCTCGATGCCGGCAGCTACGTTAACGTGCTGCGCTGGGCGCAGGACGTGGGCAATCGCCCGGCGGTGAAGCGCGGACGGATGGTTAACCGCACCAATGGCCCGCTCGACGAGCAGTTGCACGAGCGCCATGACGCCCGCGATTTCGACACGCAGACCGAAGACAAACGTCAGGCGTAATGCCTTTACCCGGCGGCGCAAAGCTGCCGGGTAAGTTGTCACATCAGTGCTTTACCTTGGTCAGGCGATCGAGATAGCCCATCACAAAGGCTGAAAGCACAAAGGTGAGATGGATAATGACGTACCACATCAGCTTATTATCCGGCACGTTCTTCGCATCCATAAACACCCGCAGCAGGTGAATGGAAGAGATAGCCACAATCGACGCCGCCACCTTGTTTTTCAGCGATGTCGCATCCATTTTGCCAAGCCAGTTGAGCTTCTCTTTGCCTTCGTTAATATCCAGCGTCGAAACGAAGTTTTCATAACCGGAAAACATCACCATCACCAGCAGCCCGCCCACCAGCGTCATATCGACCAGCGAAAGCAGCGTCAGAATCAGATCCGACTCGCTGACGCTGAAGATATGCGGCAGGATGTGGAATATCTCCTGAAAAAATTTTATCGATAGCGCGATAAGCCCCAGCGAGAGGCCGAAATAAACCGGCGCCAGCAGCCAGCGCGAAGCATAAATAGCGTTTTCCAGAAAGCGTTCCATAAGGTCCTGTCAGTTTGTAAAAATGGCCGCCATTATATCGCAGCTGGCCCATATCAAAACGATGCGCAGGCGGCGGGGAAATAAAAAAGGCCAACGCAGTGTTGGCCTTTCGGGAGATATCCTGGGAAAAATTACTTCGCTTTGACGGTCTCTTCGCCCACCAGACCAATCTTCAGATATCCGGCCTGATGCAGCGTATCCATCACTTTCATCATCGTCTCGTAGTCGACGGTTTTGTCAGCGCGGAAGAAGACGGTGGTGTCTTTCTTGCCCTGAGTCAGCGCATCCAGCGAGGCAATCACGCTCTCTTCAGTCACCGGATCGTTGCCGAGGAACATCGATTTGTCGGCTTTCACCGACAGATAAATCGGTTTTTCCGGACGCGGCTGCGGCTGGCTGGATGAAGCAGGCAGATTGACTTTGACGTCCACGGTGGCCAGCGGCGCCGCCACCATGAAGATAATCAACAGCACCAACATGACGTCGATAAATGGCGTCACGTTAATGTCGTGCATTTCGCCGTTATCATCGAGGTTTTCGTTAAAATGCATCGCCATAGCGGATCAACCTACCCGTAATTTCTGCGCCGGACGCAGCGGCTGAGAACCACTGGCGTTCAGGTCGAGATCGCGACTTTGCAGCAGCATAATCTGCGCGGCCACGTCGCCAAGAGACGCTTTGTAACTGGCAATCATGCGGGCGAAGACGTTATAGATAACCACCGCCGGAATCGCGGCAAACAGGCCAATCGCCGTTGCCAGCAGCGCTTCTGCGATACCCGGCGCGACAACCGCGAGGTTAGTCGTCTGCGTTTGCGCGATACCGATAAAGCTGTTCATGATGCCCCAGACGGTACCGAACAGACCGACGAACGGGGAAATAGCGCCGATAGTCGCCAGATAACCGTTACCGCGGCCCATATAGCGGCCAACCTGCGCCACACGACGCTCAAGGCGGAAACCGGTACGTTCTTTAATACCTTCGTTATCATCCACGCCTGCCGACAGTTCCAGCTCATTATTGGCTTCGTTAATCAACTGAGTGGTCAGGCTTTTAGCATGGAATCCATTCGCGATAGTGTTAGCCTGATCGAGAGAACGCGCTTCGCTGAGCTGCTGCTGCTCACGCTTGAGGCGACGCTTGCTGGACAACATTTCGGCGCCCTTGCCGAAGAAGATAGCCCAGGTGACTACCGAAGCCAGAATCAAGCCAATCATCACAACCTTAACGACAATATCGGCGTGATGATACATACCCCAAACGGAGAGATCCGCCTGCATCAAATTATTACCCACACTGTTTCTCCAGGACATCAATCACAAAAACTGAGCATAATAATATCAAAACGGCATCGAATTGATAGTGGTTCTCATTAGTATTTACACTGTGCAGCAAATCACGTTTATTTTCTTTGCGCTTACGCAGTAAAAAAGCGGCTGACGCCGGTTTCGGGAAAATTTTTGCCTGTATCGTTTACGACCCGGTACACAAACCGGGATTCATGGTAGTTTAGACGTCCAGACGTATAAAAACAGGTTTGCAGAACATGGCTGATAAACATCTTGATACCGCGCTGGTCAACGCCGGGCGCCGCAAAAAATATACTCAGGGTTCGGTGAATAGCGTCATCCAGCGCGCCTCATCGCTGGTGTTCGATACCGTCGAGGCTAAAAAACACGCCACCCGTAACCGCGCCAAAGGCGAGCTGTTTTATGGCCGCCGCGGCACGCTGACCCACTTTTCGCTGCAGGAAGCCATGTGCGAACTGGAAGGCGGCGCCGGCTGCGCCCTCTTCCCCTGCGGCGCGGCCGCGGTCGCCAACACGATTCTGGCCTTCGTCGAACAGGGCGACCACGTGTTAATGACCAACACCGCCTATGAACCCAGCCAGGACTTCTGCACTAAGATCCTCGCAAAGCTCGGGGTGACCACCGGCTGGTTCGATCCGCTCATCGGCGCGGATATCGCCAATCTGATTCAACCCAATACCAAAGTGGTGTTCCTCGAATCCCCCGGCTCGATCACCATGGAAGTGCATGATGTGCCGGCCATCGTCGCCGCCGTGCGCCGCGTCGCGCCGGAAGCTATTATCATGATCGATAACACCTGGGCGGCAGGGGTGCTGTTTAAAGCGCTCGATTTTGGTATCGATATCTCTATCCAGGCGGCAACGAAATATTTAATTGGCCACTCCGACGGAATGATCGGCACCGCAGTGGCCAACGCCCGCTGTTGGGAGCAACTGTGTGAAAACGCCTATCTAATGGGCCAGATGGTCGATGCCGACACCGCCTATATGACCAGCCGCGGTTTACGCACGCTTGGCGTCCGCCTGCGCCAACATCACGAAAGCAGTCTGCGCGTCGCCGAATGGCTGGCGCAGCACCCACAGGTGGCGCGGGTCAATCATCCGGCGCTGCCGGGCAGTAAGGGCCACGAATTCTGGAAGCGCGACTTCAGCGGCAGCAGCGGTCTGTTCTCTTTCGTTCTCAATAAGCGCCTCACCGACGCCGAGCTGGCAGCCTATCTGGACAACTTCAGTCTGTTCAGCATGGCCTACTCATGGGGGGGGTTCGAATCGCTGATCCTCGCCAACCAGCCGGAACATATCGCGGCCATCCGCCCCGAGGCGGAAGTGGATTTCAGCGGTACCCTTATTCGACTGCACATAGGTTTAGAAAATGTTGACGATCTGCTGGCGGATTTAGCGGCAGGCTTCGCGCGTATCGTGTAAAGTGACAGGAAGTGGCAACAAAAGCGGACGCTTTCAGAAAAGCGGCCGCTTTTGTTGCGCCCGAGATCAAGGTGCTCGGGCCGCTTCAGGAGTACACTAGTCGAAAAACGGTACCACTTAGGAAAGTCCATGGTTGTCATTCAAGAGATTGTCGCCGCGCTGTGGCAACATGATTTTGCCGCATTGGCAAACCCTCACGTTGTGGGTTTTGTATATCTGGTCATGTTCGCGACCCTGTTTCTGGAAAACGGGCTGCTGCCGGCTTCGTTTTTACCGGGCGATAGCCTGTTGCTGCTCGCCGGCGCGCTAATCGCTAAAGGCGTCATGGATTTTGTCCCCACTCTCGCCATCCTAACCGCCGCCGCCAGCCTCGGCTGCTGGCTGAGCTATTTACAGGGGCGCTGGCTGGGTAATACCAATATGGTGAAAGGCTGGCTGTCGCATCTGCCGCACAAATATCACCAGCGCGCCACCAACATGTTTGATAAACACGGCCTGCTGGCGCTGCTGGCCGGGCGCTTTTTGGCGTTTGTCCGCACTCTGCTGCCAACCATGGCGGGCATTTCCGGCCTGCCGAATCGTCGTTTCCAGTTCTTTAACTGGCTAAGCGGCCTGCTGTGGGTTGGCGTCGTCACCGGTCTTGGCTATGCGCTGAGCATGATCCCGTTCGTGAAAAACCACGAAGACCAGGTCATGACCTGCCTGATGGTGCTGCCGATCGCCCTGCTGGTGACTGGCCTCGTTGGTACGGTTATCGTCGTTATCAAGAAGAAATACTGCAGCGCCTGATTCACTCGCCCCGGATGGCCTCAAAATCCCCGGTAGCGCTACCGTTTACCGGGGCTACAGGCGCCGCATCCTTATCAAATCCCCTGCATCGTGCGAATACGCGCGGCATCTTCACCCGGCGTAATACCGAAATAGCGTTTAAACTCGCGGCTAAACTGCGAGGCGCTTTCGTAGCCGACGCGCATCGCCGCCGCACTGGCTTTCATGCCGTCATGGATCATCAGCATTCTGGCCTTATGCAGACGATAGGTCTTCAAATACTGCAGCGGCGAGGTGCTGGTGACCGATTTAAAGTTATGGTGAAACGCCGAGACGCTCATATTCGCTTCCGCCGCCAGCTGGTCGACGCTGAGGTTTTCGGTGTACTGGCTTTCAATACGCTTTAAAACGCGGCTAATCAGGCTAAAGTGCGTCTGTCGGCTGACCAGCGCCAGCAGCGCGCCGCCGCAGGGGCCAATCAGGACGTGATAAAGGATCTCGCGGATAATCTGTTTGCCGAGAATGCGCGCGTCCAGCGGTCGCTCCATCACGTCTAACAGGCGTTCCGCCGCGCAGAGGATCTCTTCCGATAACACCGCCGAGTTGATCCCGCTGGAGGCGACCGACGGCTGAAAAAGCTCATCTTCGCCGATATCCATCAGCAGCTCCTGCAACTGCAAAATATCGACATTCAGCCGCATTCCCGCCAGCGGCACTTCCGGAGTCGCGAAGGTTTCGCATTCGAACGGTAGCGGGACGGTTAACAGTAAGTATTCGTTGGTGTCATAACGGAAGGTTCGTTCATTGATATAGCCAATTTTATGGCCGGAAAAGAGAAAAACGATCCCCGGCTGGTACATCACCGGCGTACGGGTGCCCGGCTGCGTCCCGTACAGCAGACGGATATCCGGCAGCAGTTCACTTAGCATTTCTTGCTTATCTTTCAGATTGTTAACTTTATCTGTTAATAGCTGGCATATCTCGGCACGGTTCATTTTCGCTGCTTCTCCGACGACTTTTCTACAAGCTTATTGTGCGTAGTTTCCTTCTTTTTCTCCAGCCCAATGGAGAAATGGGCAAGACAATGGCAGGAATGTGCATTGAGAGGAAACGGTCGCAGGAACACAATAGCCGCCATCGGGTAGAGAGTCGTCCTTTCTGCCGGGAGTTTCATCTTTATGAGGGCACCAGCCATGAATAACTTCAATTTACATACCCCAACCCGCATTCTGTTCGGCAAAGGCGCCATCGCCGAGCTGCGCGAACAAATCCCAGCCGGCGCTCGCGTGCTGGTGACTTACGGCGGCGGTAGCGTGAAGAAAACCGGCGTACTGGACCAGGTACTGAGCGCGCTGGCTGGCTTTGACGTGCTGGAATTCGGCGGGATTGAGCCAAACCCGTCTTACGAAACGCTGATGAACGCGGTAAAACTCGCCCGCGAAGAGAACGTGACCTTCCTGCTGGCGGTTGGCGGCGGTTCGGTGCTCGATGGCACCAAATTTATCGCCGCGGCCGCGCACTATGACGCGAATATCGATCCGTGGGAAATTCTGGAAACCTACGGCAGCAAGATTACCCGCGCTATTCCGATGGGCTCAGTATTGACCCTGCCGGCGACCGGTTCCGAATCAAATAAAGGCGCGGTTATCTCGCGTAAAACCACCGGCGATAAACGCGCGTTTATGTCCGAACACGTTCAGCCGGTCTTTGCGATCCTCGATCCTGTTTATACCTACACCCTGCCGCCACGCCAGGTCGCTAACGGCGTCGTTGACGCTTTCGTCCATACCGTTGAGCAGTACGTGACCTACCCGGTTGATGGTAAAATTCAGGACCGTTTCGCCGAGGGCATTCTGCTAACGCTGGTGGAAGATGGCCCGAAAGCGCTGCAGGAGCCGGAGAACTACAACGTGCGCGCCAACATTATGTGGGCGGCGACGCAGGCATTGAACGGCCTCATTGGCGCAGGCGTCCCTCAGGACTGGGCGACGCATATGCTCGGCCACGAACTGACGGCGATGCACGGCCTGGATCACGCTCAGACGCTGGCTATCGTGCTGCCGGCGCTGTGGAATGAAAAACGCGATACCAAGCGCGCTAAGCTGCTGCAGTACGCCGAGCGCGTGTGGAATATTACCGAAGGTTCCGAAGAGCAACGTATCGATGCAGCTATCGCCGCAACCCGGAGTTTCTTCGAGCAGATGGGCGTGCCGACACGCCTTTCCGATTACGGTCTCGACGGTAGCTCCATCCCGGCGCTGCTGGCGAAACTGGAAGAGCACGGCATGACTAAGCTTGGCGAAAATCAGGATATCACTCTGGACGTCAGCCGCCGTATTTACGAGGCTGCCCGCTAAGTTCTCCCCACCTGATTCACCTCTCCTTACGTTAAACAAACGCCGGGGAGAGGTGTTTTTACTACCGTTTTTAGCTATTTCGTCCAGACTTAATGCTACCCCTCGGCGGATTTTTCACGCTGAGTTCATTAACAGGAGGAAGGCATGACACATCCAACCGTTATAAAACTACACGACGGCAACCTGATGCCGCAGTTGGGTCTCGGCGTGTGGAAAGCAGGCAACGAGGAAGTCGTCTCCGCCATTCATAAGGCGCTGGAAGTCGGTTATCGTTCTTTTGACACCGCCGCCGCGTACCAAAATGAGGCTGGCGTCGGCAACGCGTTAAGCAGCGCGGGCGTCAATCGCGATGAGCTCTTCATCACTACCAAACTGTGGAACGACGATCAAAAACGGCCGCATGAAGCGCTAAAAGAGAGCCTGAGCAAGCTGAAACTGGACTATGTGGATCTCTATTTAATTCACTGGCCGGTGCCAGCGATAGGCCATTACGTCGAAGCCTGGCAGGCGCTGATCGAATTGCAGCAGCAAGGGCTGGCAAAAAGCATTGGGGTATGTAATTTCCAGGTGCCACATCTGCAAAAGCTGATTGATGAAACCGGCGTCGCTCCGGTGATTAACCAGATTGAGCTGCACCCGTTAATGCAGCAGCGTCAACTGCATGCATGGAACGCCACCCACAAAATCCAGACCGAATCCTGGAGCCCATTAGCGCAGGGCGGCAAAGGGGTCTTCGATCAGAAAATTATTCACCATCTGGCGGATAAATACGGCAAAACGCCAGCGCAAATCGTCATTCGCTGGCATCTCGACAGCGGACTGGTGGTGATCCCGAAATCCGTCACGCCATCGCGTATTGCGGAAAACTTTGACGTCTGGGACTTCCGTCTCGACAAAGACGAACTCAGTGAAATCGCTAAGCTGGACCAGGGCAAACGTCTCGGCCCCGACCCGGATCAGTTCGGCGGTTAATCTCCCACCCGATAACATATTTCCGGCGGCGGCGTCATTGCTGCGGCCGGAATTTTGCATCGCACATGATATTGCGCGCCGTCTAACTCGTGGGCATTACCCATTCGCGAGGTGAGCAGATAGGCATATTCCCCATGCGGGGTTGTAAAATGCAATTCCGCGCGATGCATCCAGTCGATAGGGCCAATCGGCAGATAGAACGCCCATTTATGCGCTTTATTAAAACTGAATCGCCCATCGCTATCAGACAACGTATCCGCGCTGTCGCCGCTGCCGGTTAGCGTAATTTTCGCCCCGGCGATCGGTTTGCCGGCGTTATCCAGCAGTTGCCCGTTAACTTCAGGTTGAGACTGATAGCGGGTCACGCAGCCTTGTAATAAGCAAAGCGAGATCAGTAATGTGAGTAAATACGGCTTTTGCATCCTTTCCTCCCTTATGCCAAAAGCACAACCGCCAGACATTCTTTCTACGGAGCGCTCAGATAGATCAAATGAATATCCTCAGGCTCCAGAGCAAACAGCTCCGGGTCGGGCTCATCAATTAAACGACAGCCCTGTGAGAGATAAAAATCAACGGTGCTTTTGTTGGGGATGGACGAAATATACAGGCCTGATGCGCCCAGAGCAGGAAGCTGCTGCAGCGCATAGTCAAACAGACGTCGCCCCCATCCCTGGCCGCGCTGCGCCGCGCCCACATAAAAGAATAACAGTTGGCGCAGATCGCCCTTTTCACCCCTTGGCAAAGTATCCATCGCCGCCGCGGCAATAATTTTATTCTGCTCGGAAAAGGCGAAAAATATACCGCCGCGATCGTAGCAGGCCTCGTGAATAGGCGTATAAACCTGGCGATCGTGAGGATCCCAACCTCGCACATCATAATACTGCGGGTACGCCTGGAGTTGGCCATTATCGAGCTTATAAAGGGTGTCGATAATTTCGCTGCGGTCTATCTCCCACAACCTATCCAGCTGCTGTCGTGACAGGATTACCGGCGTCATTATCGTTCTCTCTCCTTATGTGACAGGCTTTCCCCCGGCGATCGGAACCGCCGGGGAAGCGGCTTAGCGGGACGCCGTCTTCGGCTTGATACGCTTTTTCGCCCCCGAGGCGGCTGGCGTCTGGCGCTGATGCGCAACTGGCGTATGCTTCGTCAGCGCCGGGCGGGTATGGCGATTCTGGCGACGCGCTTCGCGCATCTCGTCCAGCGTCGGCGCCGGTACCAGGCAGTCACGGCGTGAACCAATCAGATGCTTCTTACCCATCGCTTCCAGCGCCTGACGGATCAGCGGCCAGTTTGCCGGATCGTGATAGCGCAGCAGCGCTTTATGCAGACGGCGCTGTTTGTCGCCCTTCGGCACCACCACGTCTTCGCTCTTATAGCCGATTTTACCCAGCGGGTTCTTGCCGGTGTAATACATGGTGGTTGAGTTCGCCAGCGGCGACGGATAGAAGTTCTGTACCTGGTCGAGACGGAAGCGATGACGCTTCAGCCACAGCGCCAGGTTCACCATATCTTCATCGCGCGTCCCTGGGTGGGCGGAAATAAAGTACGGGATCAGGTACTGTTCTTTACCCGCCTGCTTCGAATAGGTATCAAACAATTCTTTAAAGCGGTCATAGCTGCCCATGCCCGGCTTCATCATCTTCGACAGCGGCCCCTCTTCGGTATGCTCCGGAGCGATCTTCAGATAGCCACCGACGTGGTGGGTCGCCAGTTCTTTGATATAGCGTGGATCCTCTACGGCGATGTCGTAACGCACACCCGATGCGATAAGGATTTTCTTAATGCCTTTCAGGTCACGAGCGCGGCGGTACAGATTAATCGTCGGCTCATGGTTGGTGTCCATGTGCGGGCAGATATCCGGGTAGACGCAGGAGAGACGACGGCAGGTCTGCTCGGCGCGCGGGGATTTGCAGCGCAGCATATACATATTGGCGGTTGGGCCGCCAAGATCGGAAATAATGCCGGTAAAGCCGGGGACCGTGTCGCGAATCGCTTCGATTTCATTAATGATCGAATCTTCGGAGCGGCTCTGGATGATGCGCCCTTCGTGTTCGGTGATCGAGCAGAAAGAACAGCCGCCGAAACAGCCGCGCATAATGTTAATGGAGAAGCGAATCATCTCGTAGGCCGGAATACGCGCATCGCCATAAGAAGGATGCGGCACACGCTTGTACGGTAACGCAAAGACGCTGTCCATCTCTTCAGTCGACAGCGGGATCGCCGGCGGGTTAACCCAGATATAACGCTCGCCGTGCTTTTGCATCAGCGCGCGGGCGCAGCCGGGGTTGGTTTCATGGTGCAGAATGCGCGACGCGTGGGCATAGAGCACTTTGTCGCCTTTGACCTTCTCGAAGGATGGCAGCAACACGTAGGTTTTTTCCCACGGTTTTGGCCGCGGCGGTTGCACGACAACGGCTTTGGCCTCGGCTTTTTTCGGGGGCACGGGTTTGTTATCGGCGCACGGTAGGTCTTCACCGTACGGATGCGGAATCGGGTCGATTTTGCCCGGCGTATCCAGACGCGTGGAATCAACGCCGCTCCAGCCCGGCAGCGCTTCTTTTACCATGATCGCGGTATTACGCACATCGCGAATATCACCGATGGCCTCGCCCATCGCCAGACGATGCGCCACTTCTACCAGCGGGCGCTCGCCATTGCCGAACATCAGCATATCGGCTTTCGAATCCACCAGCACCGAGCGGCGTACGGTATCGGACCAATAATCGTAGTGCGCGGTACGGCGCAGGCTGGCTTCAATACCGCCGAGGATCACCGGCACGTCTTTCCACGCCTCTTTACAGCGCTGGGTATAAACCAGCGTCGCGCGGTCCGGGCGCTTACCCGCGACGTTGCCGGCAGTATAGGCGTCGTCATGACGCAGCTTACGGTCGGCGGTATAACGGTTGATCATTGAGTCCATATTGCCCGCAGTGACGCCGAAGAACAGATTCGGCTTACCCAGGCGCATGAAGTCTTCTTTGCTGTTCCAGTCCGGCTGGGAGATGATCCCTACGCGGAATCCCTGCGCTTCCAGCATACGGCCGCAGATAGCCATGCCGAAACTTGGATGGTCGACGTAGGCGTCGCCGGTCACCAGAATAATGTCGCAGCTATCCCAGCCAAGTTGATCCATCTCTTCACGCGACATCGGTAAAAATGGCGCAGGGCCAAAACAGGCAGCCCAGTATTGCGGCCAGGAAAATAGGTCACGATCCGGTTGGATCAGGGATATTGCGCTCATATTGCTTCCGGGGAAAATGATAAAAAAATAACCAAAAGGGCGTGGATTATAAGCCGGAATGATAGTGGAAATGAAGGAGGATTTTCTCAAACCCTGACCGGGTTGCGGCCAGGGTTGCGGATATTACGGCGCCGGATTCACCAGGATCTGGCCAATCGAGCCGCGGTCGGCGAGCTCCAGCGTCTGGCTCAGGTACTGGAACGGGAAGTGCGGCCAGGAAGGCTGGTTATAATACACCAGCAGTTCTACCTGCCCGTCGATCCATACGGTATCTTTCCAGCCTCGGTCTTCCGGGAACGGCATCGTTCCATTAACGTTACGGATCTGGAACATCACGCCTTCAATATGGAACGACTGCGGGCGGTCGGCGCGCACGGTCCAGCGCTCCCACGTTCCCTGCTGAGCGGTGATATCAATGCGCTGCGGATCCCACAGTTGGCCATTGATGCCTGGGTCGTCGCCAAGAGTAATATCACGGCTGCGCAGCGGCGTACCGGAGAGCAGCTCGGTCGGCAGCAGGCGTACCGGCAGGCTATCGGTAACCAGCGGCAGCAGCCCGGTCGGACGCAGCGTCAGCACCAGCGTGGAGATCAAAATGCTCGACGGCTCGAAGAAACCGCGGATACGGTCGACAATGCTCGCCGCTTCACCGCAGGTAATCGACACTTCATCGCCGTTGGTCATATCGACCAGAATTTCACGCCGCTCGCCGGGGGCCAGCGACAATTGCTTAAGTGAGACCGGCGCCGGCAGGAAGCCCTGATCGCCTGAGATAACGTGCAGCAGACGACCATCGCTCATCTGCAACTGATAGCGGCGCGAGTTAGATGCGTTCAGCAGACGCAGTCGTACCCAGCCGCGAGAGACTTCGACATAGGGCCCCTGCGCGCCGTTGACCAACAGGGTATCACCAACGAAACCACCGCTGCCCGGTTCGCTATATTCCGGAGTGCCGAAGTTATCCAGCCGCTTATCCTGAATAATCACCGGGAAGTCATCAACGCCGTAGTGGTTCGGGATCGGCAGGTTTTTGCTGACCTCGTCTTCTACCAGCCACATTCCCGCCAGGCCGTTGTAAACCTGTTTCGCCATCCGGTTCGGGGTATTCGCCTGATACCACAAAGTGGCCGCACTCTGGCGAATCGGCAATACCGGTGCCCAATCCGCATTCGGCGACATCATGCGCGCCGCGCCGCCAATCAGCGGCCCCGGCACCTGCAGGCCGCGAATCGTCATGGCAACATTTTCGGTCAGGCGGTTACTGTAGATAAGTTTGACGTCATCACCATTCCAGACGCGGATGGTCGGCCCCAGGTAGCGGCCATTGATGCCCCATACCGGCGCGCGCGTTCCCTGGGTGAATGACCAGTGAGAACGTTGCAGGGTCATAAACAGCGGTTGACCGCGACGGGATTCCAGCAGAGGCGGAATGGGGAGCACCGGCTGCTGGCCGGCGGCATGAGCCTTCAGCGGCGCGGCGCCCGCGCACAGCGCTACACCTGAAGCCTTAATAAACTGACGCCGACTGAGTGACATATTAACTCCATGAAATACTGACAATGCAAAAAGGGAATTCGTTTCCCGCCAGCAATACGCTCGCGTTCGCGGCGTTTCCTGTATTATTTCTTTCCAGCCGCTTCGCGCTCGGCCACTTCTTTATCCAGCTCGGCGATTTTAGCGGACATCATCTCGCGGCAGTGTGTCGCCAGCGCGCGCACGTTATCTTTACCAAACTGACTGGTATCGACCGGCGGCAGCATCTCGACAATCACCAGACCATTGTTCCAGCGATTGAGTTTAATTTTGTTCGATGTATTCGACACGCATACTGGAATAATCGGTACGCCAGCGGCGATGGCCGCGTGGAACGCGCCGGTTTTAAAGGGCAGCAGACCGCGGCCGCGGCTGCGGGTCCCTTCCGGGAACATCCAGAACGAAATTTTACGCTTTTTAAACGCATTCACCACTTCGGCAATAGTGCCGTGCGCTTTGGTTCGGTTATTGCGGTCAATCAGCAGGTTGCCCGTCAGCCAGTAAAGCTGGCCAAAGAACGGTATCCATAACAGGCTTTTTTTACCCACGGTAACCGTCGGCGGCTGCACGATGTTCGATGCTGTCACCATATCATAGTTGTTCTGGTGGTTAGCGATGTAGATCGCATTGCCGTAGCTTTCCGCGTCCGCAGGCTTACGCAGTTCGACTTTCAGGCCAAATACCGGGGACAGGCGGCCAAACAGATGACCAAACGTCGCGACGTGCTTAGGGTTGCGCGGGCTGAACAAGCAGTAAAGACTGCCAAATATGCACACGACGATGCAATAAATGACAACAAAAATTAGTCGAAAAATAAATAACATAGCTTCCTCTGAAACCCAAACCGCTTAGCGTTATATCCGTTGAATCACAGGCTCAGGACACCGCTGCCCTCTCAACGCGGGGCGGAAAATCTCCGCCCCTGGAGGACATGTTAATCGCAATGCCTGAATAAACAACGATTTTGCGGCAAATTTTCGCATCCTCCAGCCGGGTGAAGGATGCGGATCTTACTCTTCGCTGTCGCCAGCTGAGGCGCGGCGCGGGGAGTCGATCTCCACGCGGTCGATTTTCTGCAGGCCACGCATCAGCGAACCGCGACGGCCGCGCTCGCCGGTGACTTTTTGCAGCTCTTCCGGACGCAGTTTGATCTTACGCTTGCCGACGTGGATAGTTAGCGTGCTCTGCGGCGGCAGGACAAACAGGTGCGCCAGACCATCCTGGCCGGAGGCGGCTTCCGCCGACGGAATGTTGATAATCTTGTTGCCTTTGCCTTTCGACAGCTGCGGCAGATCGCTCACCGGGAACATCAGCATGCGTCCGGCATGGGTAATCGCCAACAGCATATCGGCATCGTCTTCAATGACCAGCGGCGGCATCACATGCGCGTTCTCCGGCAGCGTAATCAGCGCCTTACCGGCGCGGTTGCGCGCCACCAGGTCGTTGAAGGTACAGACGAAACCGTAGCCGGCATCGGAGGCCATCAGCAGCCTCTGATCGTCTGCCTCCATCAGCATATGTTCTACGCTGGCGCCCGGCGGCAGCGTCACTTTACCGGTGACCGGCTCGCCCTGGCCGCGGGCGGAAGGCAGCGTAATCGGGTCGATGGCGTAGCTGCGCCCGGTGGTATCAATAAACACCACCGGCTGGTTGCTCTTGCCTTTCACCGACGCTTTCCAGCTATCGCCGGCTTTGTAGCTCAGCCCCTGCGCATCGATATCGTGGCCTTTGGCGCTACGCACCCAACCCATCTGCGACAGAACGATAGTGACCGGCTCGGACGGCAGCATATCGTGCTCGCTCATGGCCTTCGCTTCTTCGCGCTCGCGCAGCGGCGAACGGCGATCGTCGCCAAAGGTATCGGCATCGGCCTGCAGCTCTTTCTTCAGCAGGTTATTCATCTTGCGTTCGGAGGCCAGAATCGCCTGCAGCTGATCGCGCTCTTTTTCCAGCTCGCTCTGCTCGCCGCGGATCTTCATCTCTTCCAGCCTGGCGAGATGACGCAGTTTTAATTCCAGAATCGCTTCCGCCTGGGTTTCGCTGATGCCGAAACGGGCAATCAGCGCCGGCTTCGGTTCATCTTCGTGGCGGATTATCTCAATCACTTCATCAATGTTGAGGAACGCGACCAGCAAACCTTCGAGGATGTGCAGGCGCTTGAGGACTTTTTCCAGACGGTAGTTCAGGCGGTTACGCACGGTATCACGACGGAAGGTCAACCACTCCGTCAGGATTTCAAGCAGGTTTTTCACCGCCGGACGATTGTCCAGGCCGATCATGTTGAGGTTGATGCGGTAGCTCTTTTCCAGATCGGTAGTGGCGAACAGGTGGTTCATCACCTGCTCCATATCCACGCGGTTGGAACGCGGCACGATCACCAGACGGGTCGGGTTTTCATGATCCGATTCATCACGTAGATCATCAACCATCGGCAGCTTTTTGTTACGCATCTGCGCGGCGATCTGTTCCAGCACGCGCGCGCCGGACACCTGATGCGGCAGCGCGCTAATCACCACCGCGCCGTCTTCTTTCGTCCACACGGCGCGCATGCGCACCGAACCGCGGCCGTTCTGGTAGATTTTGCGAATTTCCGCGCGCGGGGTAATGATTTCCGCTTCGGTCGGGTAGTCCGGCCCCTGCACGATATCCAGCAGCTCATCGAGCGTGGTTTTCGGTTTTTCCAGCAGCGTAATCGCCGCCTGCGCCACTTCACGCAGGTTGTGCGGCGGAATATCGGTAGCCATACCGACCGCAATGCCGGTGGTGCCGTTCAGCAGGATGTTCGGCAGACGCGCCGGCAGCATTTTTGGCTCCTGCAGCGTACCGTCAAAGTTCGGCACCCAATCGACGGTGCCCTGACCCAGTTCGCTGAGCAGCAGTTCGGCGTATTTCGACAGGCGGGATTCGGTGTAACGCATCGCCGCGAAGGATTTCGGATCGTCCGGCGCGCCCCAGTTCCCCTGCCCGTCTACCAGCGGGTAGCGGTAAGAGAACGGCTGCGCCATCAGCACCATCGCTTCATAGCAGGCGCTGTCGCCGTGCGGGTGATATTTACCCAACACGTCGCCGACGGTGCGGGCGGATTTTTTGAACTTGGCGCTGGCGTTCAGGCCCAACTCGGACATTGCATAGACAATGCGGCGCTGAACCGGCTTTAAGCCATCGCCAATAAACGGTAATGCCCTGTCCATGATGACGTACATGGAGTAGTTCAGGTAGGCATTTTCCGTGAATTCATGTAGCGCGAGGCGCTCTGCCATATCGCTCATTAATCGTGGATCCTCAATCTGGGACGCGGCCATTGCGGCGGCAAAACTACCCGCGATAATACCCGATCTCACGCCCTGAGTCACAGGAAGTGAGATCGGTTAAAGAGGATGAGGATATCAATCAGGCTAGCGGCAAATAAATATCGGTGCGGAGTTCATGCTCGCCAACTTCATGCACAAAATTGAGGTAGCGGAAGAACACCGGAAAATCCCTTAGCGTCTCCCCGGCGGCGGGTAGCCAGTCGCGATAGAGGAACCAGACGCTTTGCGCCAGCGTGTCCAGCGAACCGTGGTGGCGGGCCACGGCGCAACGGCCTGCCGGGATCTCGCCGTTAATCACGCCAAACGCGTTTTCACTAATCGGCCGATCGACGGTGCCGCAGATATCAAAACGAAACGCGTCGCCTGGCGTTGTTTGCGGATCGTCCCAGGCAATGCCCCAGGTTTCGCTGGTGGCGACTGGCGACAGCCCGCTCGTTTTGCGCCATGCGATAAAACGCGCGGCGGTGGCGTTGACCAGGTCCGGGCTCCCGCGATGTTGCAATACGGCGATCCTTGTGGCTGGAAATTGAATGATGTTTACGTCCATCGAAGTTTGCTCCTGTAGCGTATGTTTCGGTACGCGTCGATGCCACTCGGCCCAATCCGGTCGCTGACGGAACTGAGTCGGGCTTTGATCAAACGCGGTACGGAAGGCGCGACTGAACGACTCCGAATTTTGAAATCCCGCATCAAGGGCAATATCGATGATTTTATCGTGCGGGTTGAAGGCCAGGCGCCAACAGGCGCGCCGCAGGCGTAACCACTGAATATACCGGTACAGCGGAACGCCGGTATACGCACTAAATTGCCGGTGAAAATGGTAAGGCGAGCTATACGCAATCGCGCTCAGCGCCTCCAGCGTTAGCGGCTCATCAAGATGGTTCTCAATGTACAAACAGACTCGCTGAAAACGCCCGACGTACGCCGGGCTGGCCTTAATATCGTTCATCGTCTCCTCCACGCGACACACTCTGCCAGAGCGAGGATAGCGATTCCTGACCGATCTTGCGCACTCTGGCGCGGGCATTATGGCGTGATTTTACGGATCTGCTTCACGTCGATCTCTACCGAGTTCCAGTCTTTATCGACTTCACCCTGAATTTCTACCGTATCCTGCGGGCCGACGGTCACGCCATTCCAGCGCTTGTGGTCGATATCGACGTTCACCACGCCGGAGGCATCCTGGAATTTATACAGATCATCAGAGATGCGCTCGACGATTTTACCGCGCAGGGTCACCCAGGTGTCATCGCGCAGCGACTTGGCGTTCGCCACGGTGGTCACCGCGCCGCTCGGCCCGGTGAAGCCGCCGGCCTGCGAGGTAGTGGTAGTAGACGGTCCGGTGAATCCACCCTGCCCGGCGGCCAGTACCGGCATGGAAACCAAAGCAATAATCGCGGTCATCGCAGCAATTTTTTTCATTTTATAATCTCCCTTATGTGTTGGTATGGCTCCTATTACGCCTGACAAAACTTAACGACTTCTTAAGCGGAAAAAAGAAATTTTAATGCTGTACATCCCCTGCATCAACGCGGTTTACTGCGCAAAGAAACGGGATCGTCGGAGGGAAACATGCGCATATTATTGGTGGAAGATGACAAACTGATCGGCGACGGCATCAAAGCCGGGCTGAGCAAAATGGGCTTCAGCATCGACTGGTTCACCGCAGGCCAGGAGGGCAAAAACGCCCTGTATAGCGCCCCTTACGACGCCGCGATACTTGACCTGACTCTCCCCGGCATTGACGGTCTCGATATTCTGCGCGAATGGCGCGATAAAGGTCGTAATGAACCCGTACTGATCCTCACCGCCCGCGACGCGCTGAGCCAGCGGGTCGAAGGGCTACAGCTTGGCGCCGATGACTATCTGTGTAAACCCTTCGCCCTCATTGAGGTAGCGGCGCGTCTCGAGGCGCTGATCCGCCGCGCTCACGGCCAGAGCAGCAGCGAGCTACGCCACGGAAAGGTGACTCTCGACCCGAACCGCTTAACCGCCAGCCTTGATGGTGAAAGCCTGGCGCTGAAGCCGAAGGAGTTCGCCCTGCTGGAACTGCTTATGCGCAACGCGGGGCGCGTATTACCGCGTAAGCTTATCGAGGAAAAGCTTTATAACTGGGACGACGAGGTCTCCAGCAACGCCGTGGAAGTTCACGTTCACCATCTGCGTCGCAAACTCGGCAGCGGTTTTATCCGCACCGTGCACGGCATCGGCTATACCCTGGGTGACGCATGAAACGACTCGCCCGTCTGAGCCTGCGCCTGCGCCTGACGCTGCTGTTTGTCCTGCTGACCAGCGCCGCCTGGGGGATTGCCAGCGTGATCGCCTGGCAGCAGACCAGCGAAAAGCTGGATAAGCTGTTTGATACCCAACAACTGCTCTTCGCCCGCCGCCTGAGCGCGATGAATGTCGATGAGCTACAGGCGCGACCGACGCAAATCCGCGAAAAGAAAAAAGTTAAACACGGCCATCTTGATGATGACGCGCTGGCCTTCGCTATCTTCACCCGCGACGGAAAAATGGTACTTAACGATGGCGAAAACGGCGAAGATATTCAATGGGGTTCGCAGCGCGAAGGCTTCAGCGATGGCTACCTGCGTGGCGATGACGACGAATGGCGTTTTCTGTGGCTGACCACCGCTGACGGCCGTCATCGTATCGCCGTCGGCCAGGAGTGGGATTATCGCCGGGAAATGGCGATGGATATCGTTACCTCGCAGCTCACGCCGTGGCTGGTCGCGCTACCGCTGATGTTCGTGCTGCTCATCGTGCTATTAAGCCGCGAGCTGGCGCCATTGAAGAAACTGGCTCGAACCCTGCGCCAGCGCGCGCCGGATTCGGCGGAACGTCTGTCGGACGACAAAATCCCTTCGGAAGTTCGCCCGCTGGTCGATGCCCTGAATCAGCTATTCAGCCGTACCCACGAAACCATGCTGCGCGAGCGCCGTTTTACTTCTGATGCCGCCCACGAGTTGCGCAGCCCGCTGGCGGCGCTGAAGGTGCAAACCGAAGTCGCCCAGCTTTCGATGGACGATCCCGAAGGCCGGGATAAAGCGTTGGCGCAATTACATCAGGGCATCGACCGCGCCACTCGGCTGGTCGATCAATTACTTACGCTGTCGCGGCTGGATTCCCTTGCGCAACTGGATGACGTGCAGTCGGTCGCTATCGACGACCTGTTGCAGTCGGCTGTAATGGAGATGTATCACCACGCGCAGCAGTCCGCCATTGAGTTACGCCTGCATCTGAACGCCAGCAATATCGTCCGCACCGGCCAGCCGCTGCTGCTCAGCCTGCTGGTACGCAATCTGCTGGATAATGCCATACGCTACAGCCCGCGCGGTAGCCAGGTGGATATCACCCTTTCCGCCCGCGAATTCCGGGTCCGCGACAATGGTCCAGGCATTAGCCCGCAAGCGCTGGCGCGCATTGGCGAGCGTTTTTATCGCCCGCCGGGCCAGGATGCCCCCGGCAGCGGATTAGGCTTATCGATCGTTCGCCGCATCGCCGCACTGCACGGCATGCGGGTTGATTTTGCTAACGCGCGCGACGGCGGCTTCGAGGCGCGCGTTTACTGGTAGCCACATTATTGCCAAAAATGCAAAAGACTTTGCACATTTTGCTCATTTTACTGCCCCGCTTCGCGGGGTAAAATTGCCGACAAATTTAATAGGTTGAGGGCAAAAAATGAGCAACATCCTGATTATCAACGGGGCGAAAAAATTCGCTCACTCTAATGGCCAATTGAACGACACCCTGACCGAGGTCGCGGATGGTTACCTGCGCGACGTCGGGCATGATGTTAAAATCGTCCGCGCGGAAAGCGAGTACGATGTAAAAGAAGAAGTGCAGAATTTTCTGTGGGCCGACGTGGTTATCTGGCAGATGCCGGGCTGGTGGATGGGCGCGCCGTGGACCGTGAAAAAGTACATGGATGACGTCTTCACCGAAGGCCATGGTTCTCTGTACGCCAGCGATGGCCGTACCCGCTCCGATGACAGCAAAAAATATGGCTCCGGCGGGTTGATTCAGGGTAAACAGTATATGCTGTCGCTGACCTGGAATGCGCCGATGGAAGCCTTCACCGATAAAGATCAATTCTTCCACGGCGTCGGCGTTGATGGCGTTTACCTGCCGTTCCACAAAGCCAATCAGTTCCTTGGCATGAGCGCGATGCCGACCTTTATCGCCAACGACGTGATTAAAATGCCTGACGTTCCACACGTCATCGCAGAATATCGCAAGCATCTGGCGGCGATTTTTGGTTAACTAGAAGCCTACATACAGAAGGAGTTGAGTTAACCATGTTAACAGTGATTGCCGAAATTCGTACTCGTCCGGGCCAACACCACCGTCAGGCGGTACTGGATCAGTTCGCTAAAATTGTCCCTGTGGTACTGCAGGAAGAAGGCTGCCACGGCTACGCGCCGCTGGTTGACCACGCCGCTGGCGTGAGTTTTCAGACCTCCGCCCCGGATTCGATCGTTATGGTCGAGCAGTGGGAAAGCGTCGCGCATCTTGAAGCGCATCTGCAAACGCCGCACATGAAGGCTTACGCTGAAGCGGTCAAAGGCGACGTGCTGGAAACCAGCATCCGCATTCTGCAGGCTGGCGTATAAGCCCGACAGAAGTAAAAAAGGGAGCCTCAGGCTCCCTTTTTCGCATCTGGCGGCTGACGTCGGCTTAGGCTTCGAGATCCGCCATATCGCCTTTTTCCTGCAGCCAGTTGCGACGGTCTTCAGAACGCTTCTTGGCCAACAGCATATCCATCACCGCGGTCGTTTGCTGCTCGTCTTCATCGGTGATGATGAGCTGCACCAGGCGGCGGGTGTTCGGGTCGAGCGTGGTTTCACGTAGCTGCATCGGGTTCATCTCGCCCAGCCCTTTAAAGCGCTGTACGTTCGGCTTGCCCTTCTTACGCTTCAACTGCTCCAGCACGCCGGCTTTTTCTTCTTCCGTCAGCGCGTAGTAAACCTCTTTACCCAAGTCGATACGATACAACGGCGGCAGCGCGACATACACGTGGCCCTCTTTCACCAGGGTACGGAAATGCTTCACGAACAGCGCGCACAGCAGGGTAGCGATGTGCAGACCATCCGAGTCGGCATCGGCGAGAATACAGATCTTACCGTAACGCAGCTGGCTTAAATCATCGCTATCCGGGTCGATACCAATCGCCACCGAAATGTCGTGCACCTCTTGCGAAGCCAGCACTTCATCGGAAGAGACTTCCCAGGTATTCAGGATCTTGCCTTTCAGCGGCATGATCGCCTGATATTCACGGTCGCGCGCCTGTTTCGCCGAACCGCCCGCAGAATCCCCTTCGACAAGGAACAGTTCGGTGCGGTTCAGGTCCTGCGCGGTGCAGTCCGCCAGCTTACCCGGCAGCGCCGGGCCGCTGGTGAGCTTTTTGCGCACTACTTTCTTGGCGGCGCGCAGGCGGCGCTGGGCGCTGGAAATGGCCATTTCCGCCAGCAGCTCCGCCGCCTGTACGTTCTGGTTCAGCCACAGGCTGAAGGCGTCTTTAACCACCCCGGAGACGAATGCCGCGCACTGACGCGACGACAGACGTTCTTTCGTCTGCCCGGCGAACTGCGGATCCTGCATCTTCACCGACAGTACGTACGCGCAGCGATCCCAGATATCTTCCGCCGACAGCTTCACGCCGCGCGGCAGGATATTGCGGTATTCGCAAAACTCGCGCATCGCGTCGAGCAACCCCTGACGCAGACCGTTAACATGCGTACCGCCCTGCATAGTCGGGATCAGGTTTACGTAGCTTTCGGTCAGCAGTTCGCCGCCTTCCGGCAGCCACAGCAGCGCCCAATCCACCGCTTCCGTTTCGCCGGAGAAGTTGCCGACAAACGGTTTTTCCGGCAGCAGCGGCAGGCCGTTGACCGCCTCGCACAGATAATCATTAAGGCCGTCCGCATAGCACCAGCGCTGTTCGCTGTTGTTCACCTGGTCGCGGAACACAATTTCCACGCCCGGGCACAGCACCGCTTTCGCTTTCAGCAGGTGAGTTAGCCGCGAGACGGAGAAACGCGGGCTATCGAAGAAGCTTTCATCCGGCCAGAAATGGACGCTGGTACCGGTGTTGCGTTTACCGCAGGTGCCGGTGACGCGCAGGTCTTCAACTTTTTCCCCATTTTCAAAGGCGATGCTGTAGACCTGACCATCGCGGCGCACGTTGACTTCCACGCGCTTAGACAAGGCGTTGACGACCGAGATCCCCACCCCATGCAGGCCGCCGGAGAACTGGTAGTTTTTATTAGAAAACTTCCCGCCCGCATGCAGCCGACAAAGGATCAGCTCAACCGCCGGAACCCCTTCTTCCGGGTGGATATCAACCGGCATCCCGCGCCCGTCGTCGATAACCTCCAACGATTGATCGGCATGGAGGATGACCTCCACGCGTTTGGCGTGGCCGGCCAGTGCTTCATCCACACTGTTATCAATAACTTCCTGACCAAGATGGTTAGGACGGGTTGTGTCGGTGTACATTCCCGGGCGGCGGCGAACCGGCTCAAGCCCGGTGAGTACCTCAATGGCATCAGCGTTATATGAAGATTGCGTCATGGTGTGTATTCGTAGGTCGTTCTGAACCGCTTAGCGCAGGCCCAGAAAATCGATAATCTGGGTGAAATGATCTTCAAAGCCAACAAATGCGTGATTACCGCCCTCCTCGACCGTTTGACGGCAGGAGGCGAAGTAGTCAACAGCCTGGCGGTAATCAAGCACTTCATCGCCCGTTTGCTGCAATAACCAGATAAGGTCAGGCGCTTCCAGCGGGTCGATATGCATGACTTTAAGATCGTAAATATGGCGAGACTCTAGCACATATTGCTGCCCGGTGTACGGATTCTCATTGGGGCCAAGAAAATTGTTCAGCAGTTCAAATGGCCGCACCGCCGGGTTAATCACCACCGCCGGCAGCATAAAACATTGCGACAGCCAGGTGGCGTAGTAGCCGCCCAACGACGACCCCACCACGCCTAACGGCTCGCCGCCGTGCTCCAGCACGATGGCTTCCAGCATCTCTGCCGCCTGCGCCGGGAAAGCAGGCAGTTCCGGCACCACCATGTTAATTTCCGGGTGGTACTGCGCCAGCCACGTTTTCAGCGCCGTCGCTTTTGCCGAGCGCGGCGAGCTGTTAAATCCGTGCAGATAAAGAAGAGTAGACATCAGTATCCTTCTGAAGCGATATCCGGGTGAAACTCGGCGCCGCTGAGACGACAGACTTCAGTCGTCAACACGCCATCAGGATGCAGTTCAAGCCAGCGCCAGCCTGGAGAGACGGTATCGAGGGTGAAATTAGCGCAATGCGGTTTAAACTGCACGCAGGTCGATGGCGTCGCCATCATCCGCCGCCCGTTCCAGTCGAGATCCAGCTCCTGGTGAATATGGCCGCATAGCAGGTGCTTAACCCGCGGATAGTTGCTCAGGATGTGGTCTAACGCCCCGGCGTTGCGCAGGCTATGCTGATCAAGCCAGCTGCAGCCCGCCGGCAGCGGATGATGATGCAGTAACAGCAGCGTGTAGCGCTCAGGTTCCGCATTCAATTGATGCTCAAGCCACTCCAGTTGGAAATCGCTCAGCTCACCGTGAGGCACGCCAAAGACCTGGCTGTCCAGCAGCAGGATTTGCCAATGATCGCCCAACAGGACGCGTTTTGCGGGGGAGATGCCGGCATCGTGCAGCGTGCTGTACATCGCCGGTTGAAAATCATGGTTTCCCGGCAGCCAGACGCAGGGTGCGGCAAAGCTCGCGATGCCTTCAGCGAAATGCTGATAGGCCGCGGCAGAGTGGTCTTGCGCCAGATCGCCTGTTGCTACAATCAGGTCGCATTCACGCTGTGAGGCATGTATCGCATCCAATACAGCCTGATAACTTTCCCAGGTATTGATACCCAACAGCGTTTCATGTTTTTCAGCAAACAGGTGAGTATCAGTAATTTGTAATATCCTGACTCTGGTCTCACCAGCCAGAGGTAGGTTTAACAGGCTTTCCAAATGGTGTCCTTAGGTTTCACGACGCTAACAAACCGGAATCGCCATCGCTCCATGTGCTAAACAGTAACGCAGCCAGTCGGCCAGAAACTGATTAATTTGATGCTTTTCGTCGCGTTGATGCAACTTTTTATTAGGGTAATCATATCTCGCTTTGAAGCGAAAAATCTGCTGACTTGAACACACTTCAGCCACCATGGCGTCGTGATACAGGCGCACCGTCATTGACGGCAGGCTCCAGTAGCTCACCGCAGGCATAGTCTGTTCTATTGTCACTAATGTAGTGTAGCGGGTCGATTCGACCACCGTTAATCGATATTGCGCCGCCCCCACCTGATAGTTCGCCATATCGCCGACCGCCTCAGTGCGAGGCAACAGGCGGCGCAGCTGGGCGAAATTGGTTTCGCACAGGCGCATCATTTCCGGGAAGTCAGGTGTATAACGCTTCATATTATTTCCACTCGTTTCGTAAGCTATGATAATGCAGCTGCAGCCATTGCAGGGCGATGACAGAAGCCGCGTTGTCGATTTTCCCCTCTTCTACCCACTGGTAAGCCTGTTCCCGGCTCACCACATGCACCCGAATATCCTCGTTTTCTTCGGCCAGGCCGTGAATGCCTTTTGCCGTCGATGCATCAACTTCGCCCACCAGGATCGATAACCGCTCGCTGGTGCCGCCTGGGCTTGCCAGATAGCTTAATATTGGTTTGGTGCGCCCAACTTCAAGCCCGGCCTCTTCCAGCGCTTCCCGGCGGGCGACATCTTCTACCGTTTCGCCTTCTTCTATCATCCCGGCGACCATTTCCAGCAGCCACGGGCTCTCGCTGGTATCATAGGCGGCGATACGGATCTGCTCGACCAGCACAACTTCATCACGCACCGGGTCAAAGGGTAGCAAGACCGCGGCGTGCCCGCGCTCAAAAATTTCGCGGGTAACCTCGCCGCTCATCCCGCCGTTAAACAGGCGATGGCGAAAACGATACAAATCGAGCGAAAAAAAACCGCGATAGAGCGTTTCCCGTGCAATAATTTCTACATCGTTTTTAGAGAAGGTAATTCCCTGCTGATTAGGTTTGCTCATTGTCTGTGTCCTGCTCATCCGAAAGTAGGGATTTATAGGCCGTTTGGCTACCGTTTTACAGCCTGTATGTTAGATTGGTGCAAATTACCGCCCTATGGCACGTAACGCCAACTTTTTACGGCGACAGAGTCGATACAATCAGCGATTATTTTTAGAATTTGAGTAGCGCTAAATGCTTCACAACAAGGAATGCAAATGAAGAAACTTTTTCCCATCCTTATCGGCCTGGGCCTGACTGGCTTCAGCGCCATGAGCCAGGCAGAGAACCTGTTGCAGGTTTATCAGCAGGCGCGTATTAGCAACCCTGACCTGCGTAAATCGGCAGCCGATCGCGATGCTGCATTCGAAAAGATCAACGAAGCGCGAAGCCCATTACTGCCGCAACTCGGTCTGGGCGCGGATTATACCTATACCAGCGGGTTCCGTGATTACAAAAACCAGAACTCCAACGTCACCAGCGGTTCATTGCAGTTAACGCAAACCCTGTTCGATATGTCGAAATGGCGCGCGCTGACCCTGCAGGAAAAAGCGGCGGGCATTCAGGATGTCACCTATCAGACTGACCAGCAAACGCTGATTCTGAATACCGCGACGGCTTACTTTAAAGTCCTGGCCGCTATCGATACGCTCTCCTATACCGAAGCACAGAAACAGGCTATCTATCGTCAGTTGGACCAAACCACCCAGCGCTTTAACGTGGGCCTGGTTGCCATCACCGACGTACAAAACGCCCGCTCGCAATACGACGCCGTGCTGGCAAATGAAGTGACCGCGCGTAACGACCTCGACAACGCCGTTGAAGAGCTTCGTCAGGTCACCGGCAACTACTACCCGGAGCTGGCGTCGCTGAACGTTAACGGCTTCAAAACCAGCAAACCGCAGGCGGTGAACGCGCTGCTGAAGGAAGCGGAAAACCGCAACCTGTCGCTGCTGCAGGCGCGTCTGAACCAGGATCTGGCGCGTGAGCAGATTCGCCAGGCGCAGGATGGTCATTTACCTACTCTTGATTTGAATGCTTCTACCGGTGTCTCTAATAACCGTTACAGCGGTTCCAAAAACATTTCCCAGGACGCCGATGTCGGGCAAAACAAAGTCGGCCTGAGCTTCTCCCTGCCGCTGTATCAGGGCGGGATGGTTAACTCGCAGGTGAAACAGGCGCAGTACAACTTCGTCGGCGCCAGCGAGCAGCTGGAAAGCGCGCACCGCAGCGTGGTGCAGACCGTGCGTTCGTCGTTTAACAACGTGAATGCCTCCATCAGCAGCATCAATGCCTACAAACAGGCCGTTGTCTCTGCGCAGAGCTCCCTGGATGCGATGGAAGCGGGTTATTCGGTGGGTACGCGTACCATCGTTGACGTGTTGGATGCGACCACCACGCTGTACAACGCCAAGCAGCAGCTCTCCAACGCCCGTTATAACTACCTGATCAACGAGCTGAACATCAAGTCCGCTCTCGGCACGCTGAACGAGCAGGATCTGATCGCGCTGAACAACACGCTGGGTAAAGCGATTCCGACTTCACCGGACAGCGTCGCGCCGGAAAATCCGCAGCAGGACGCCGCCGCTGACGGTTATGCGAACACCGCTTCCGCACAGCCGGCTGCCGCCCGTACGACGAAGACCAGCGGTTCTAATCCGTTTAGCCACTAATCGTTGAACGCGATGACGCCTCGTCTGGCCTTCGGGTCAGGCGGGGCGTTAAACGTAAGGCAACGTAAAGACCTCCGCTTTTCCCCTCTTTCGCTTCATTTTCCACCACTCATACTCTATCCTGAGCGTTGACAAACGCACTACCACTGGGTCCTGGAAGACAAATATGAAACGGACAAAAAATATTAATCATGCGTCGTTCCGCAAAAGCTGGAGCGCTCGCCACCTGACGCCGGTCGCCCTTGCCGTCACCGCCGTCTTTATGCTCGCCGGTTGTGAAAAAACTGACGAGACGGTTTCTCTGTATCAGAACGCCGATGACTGCTCCGCGGCTAACCCAAGCAAAGCCGCAGAGTGCACCACCGCCTACAATAACGCGGTGAAAGAAGCCGCGCGCACCGCGCCGAAATACGCCAGCCGTGAAGACTGCGTCGCCGAGTTTGGCGAAGGCCAATGCCAGCAGGCGCCGGCTCAGGCGGGCGTCGCCCCGGAAAACCAGGCACAGGCGCAAAGCAGCGGCAGCTTCTGGATGCCGCTGATGGCCGGCTACATGATGGGTCGCCTGATGGGCGGCGGCATGGCCGCGCAGCAGCCGCTGTTTAGCTCGAAGAACCCGGCCAGCCCGGCCTACGGCCAGTACACCGATGCCAGCGGTAAGAGCTATGGCGCAGCGCAACCGGGCCGTACCATGAACGTGCCGAAAACCGCGATGGCGCCGAAACCGGCCACCACCACGACCGTCACCCGCGGCGGTTTTGGCGAATCCGTCGCTAAGCAATCGACGATGCAGCGTAGCGCCGCGGGCTCCAGCTCCTCTTCACGCTCGATGGGCGGTTAAGCGGCATGGAAAGAATCAGCATTACCGAGCGCCCGGACTGGCGCGAGAAAGCGACCGAGTATGGCTTCAACTTTCACACCATGTACGGCGAGCCGTACTGGAGCGAAGAGGCCTACTACAAGCTGACGCTGGCGCAGGTTGAAAAGCTCGAAGCGGTCACCGCCGAGCTGCATCAAATGTGTCTACAGGTCGTTGAGAAAGTGATCGCCAGCGACGAGCTGATGACCAAATTCCGCATCCCTAAGCACACCTGGGGCTTTGTGCGTCAGTCGTGGAAAACCAACCAGCCGTCGCTGTATTCGCGTCTGGATCTGGCCTGGGATGGCGTGGGCGAACCGAAGCTGCTGGAAAACAACGCGGATACGCCAACCTCGCTATATGAAGCAGCGTTCTTTCAATGGATCTGGCTGGAAGATCAGCTTAACGCCGGTAATCTGCCTGCCGACAGCGATCAGTTCAACAGCCTGCAGGAAAAGCTGATTGAACGCTTCGGCGAGCTGCGTGAACAGTTTGGCTTCCAGCTGCTGCATATGGCCTGCTGCCGCGATACCGTTGAAGACCGCGGCACCGTGCAGTATCTGCAGGACTGTGCGGCAGAAGCGGGCGTCGCCACCGAGTTCCTGTATATCGAAGATATCGGTCTTGGCGAGAAAGGTCAGTTTACCGATTTACAGGATCAGGTCATCGGCAATCTGTTCAAGCTCTATCCGTGGGAATTTATGCTGCGCGAGATGTTCTCCACCAAGCTGGAAGACGCCGGCGTACGCTGGCTGGAGCCGGCGTGGAAGAGCATTATCTCCAACAAGGCGCTGCTGCCGATGCTGTGGGAAATGTTCCCCAACCACCCTAACCTGTTGGCGGCTTACTTCAGCGAAGATAACCATCCGCAGCTTGAGAAGTACGTCATTAAGCCGATCTTCTCCCGCGAAGGCGCCAACGTGTCGATCGTTGAAAATGGCAAAGTGGTGGAGGCGGTGGAAGGTCCGTACGGGGAAGAAGGCACCATCGTGCAGGAGTTTTATCCGCTGCCGAAATTTGGCGATAGCTATACGCTGATTGGCAGCTGGCTTATTAACGACCAGCCTGCCGGGATCGGCATCCGTGAAGATCGGGCGCTGATCACCCAGGATCTTTCGCGTTTCTATCCGCACATTTTCGTCGAATAACGGCAAACCCCGGCAACCTGAGTGGCCGGGGTTTTTTCATGTGCGATAGCTGCCGTTACGCGGCGCCCACGACCACCGACAGCATGCTCAGCGACCCCATTTCCATCCCTTCGACCGGGATCGTTATCGGCTCTTCACCATCCCACGCTCCCAGAATATAGAGCAGCGGCAGGAAGTGCTCAGCCGTTGGGTTAGAGAGCGAACCACCTTCATGGCTTAAATAATTCACCAGCGGATGCGCTTCGACCGGCCCTTTCCAGTTCAGATTCGCTTTGACATAGTCGTTAAACGACTGGGCCCACGGATACGGCGTGCTTTCGCCATGCCAGCGCGCGGTACGCAGGTTATGCACCACGTTGCCGCTCGCCACCAGCATAATGCCTTCATCACGCAGCGACGCCAGCTTACGCCCCATCTCCAGATGCCATGCCGCGGGCTTAGTGCTATCGATACTTAACTGAACCATGGGAATATCGGCATCAGGGTACATTTTGATCAGTACCCCCCACGAACCGTGGTCAAACCCCCACGCCTCTTTATCGAGGGTGACAGGCACCGGCGCCAGCAGCTCAACCAGATGTTGCGCCAGCTCCGGCGATCCCGGCGCAGGGTAGTGCGTATCGTATAAGGCCTGCGGGAAACCGCCAAAATCATGAATGGTTTTCGGCGCTTCCATCGCCGTCACGCCCGTCCCGCGAGTAAACCAGTGCGCGGAAATAACCACGATAGCTTTCGGCCGCGGCAGCGTTTCGCCGAGATGACGCCAGGCGCGGGTATAGATATTATCTTCCAGCACGTTCATCGGGCTACCATGGCCTAAAAACAACGCTGGCATACGGGTACGGGACATGATGGTATCCTTCAGTAGGGAGTATTTGATTCCTTCACATTACGCGCTTTTAGCCGCAGATAAACTCAGATAAGCGTGATGATCATCATCAGAAAATTTGAAGGTGAAAAATCTCTCCCATGTACCCGTAGAGAAAGCATATTAGCTCGACCCAGAAACAACAAAGCCCACCGTAAAGTGGGCTTGTCATCAGAACAGCGGTAACTTAGCTGGCTTTGCGATCGTGCTCGCGGCGGTAAGCCACCAGGTCTTCAATGGTGACAACAGCCATGTTGTGCTGCTGAGCGAACTTGATGCACTCCGGCGCGCGCGCCATGGTGCCATCGTCGTTAGTCAGTTCACAGAGAACGCCTGCCGGTTTAAAGCCCGCAAGGGTCACCAGGTCGATGGTCGCTTCAGTGTGGCCGCCCCGGGTCATTACGCCGCCAGGCTGCGCACGCAGCGGGAAGACGTGGCCCGGACGGTTGAGATCGGAGGGTTTCGCGCCATCGGCAATGGCGGCGCGCACGGTCGTGATGCGGTCAGCGGCAGATACGCCGGTGGTTACGCCTTCTGCCGCTTCAATGGTCACGGTAAAGCCGGTGCCGTAGGCGCTGGTGTTGTTCTCCACCATCATCGGCAGGTCAAGCTGCTTGCGGCGATCTTCGGTCAGGCACAGGCAGACAATGCCGCTGCCGTGACGAATGGTCAGCGCCATTTGCTCAACGGTCATGGTTTCGGCGGCGAAAATCATATCGCCTTCGTTTTCACGGTCTTCATCATCAAGCACCATCACACCGCGGCCTTCGCGCAGTGCGTCTAAAGCGTGTTCCACACGTTCAAAAGCGGTACCAAAAGAAGAAAGGAGCGTCTGATTCATGGTAAAAAAACCTCATTAAAATTATGGTTACCAGAATCAGGGCAGTCTTAGGAGTGCCGGTTTAGCGGCAAAAGTCAACGCAAGCGGATCGTAACCCGACTGAGCCGTTACTCTCTCCCATCCGGACTTTAACCGTCGGCCCCGGAATTACACCGGATCTGCTGACCTTCCCGTTTTCACTGGAAGCGCTCGCGGGCTTTCAACGCGCAGGTTGATTTACCGCCGGTGGGGAATTTCGCCCCGCCCTGAGAATAAGCGAGATAACTATAACGCCATTAACTATCTTCATCAATGGCTACTCACTCGACATCTTACATTTGTGGTTTATAGGCGCTCCCGTTCGCACTACAATGAACGCTAACTAGACCAGTGCAGGAATCCGCCATGATTGACCCGAAAAAAATTGAACAAATCGCCCGCCAGGTCCATGAATCGATGCCGAAAGGCCTTCGCGATCTTGGAGATGACGTAGAAAAGAAAATCCGCCAGGTACTGCAATCGCAGTTAACTCGTCTGGATTTGGTCAGCCGCGAAGAGTTCGATGTGCAAACTCAGGTTCTGCTGCGCACCCGCGAAAAGCTGGCTTTACTGGAGCAGCGCATTAGCGATCTGGAAAGCCGTTCAGCTGCGCCGAAGAGCGAAGAACAGCAATAAAAAAACGGGCCTGAATGGCCCGTTTTCATTTGGCTTAGTGCTCTAACTCGGCCGGGCTATTCACCTGACGACAATAAAGCTCATAGCGTTGGCAAAACCATTCACGATGTTCCTCATCCATATTGCCGACAATAGCCTGAAGATCAACCGAATGGCCTTGCGCGTGCATCCTGGCGAAACTACGTGCCAGAAAATCGAAGTTCTTCATAGAATACATATCGTTATGGTTCATCCGCATACTCCTTCAGCCGTTGGCGTTCTGATTGGTCATATGCCTTTTACTCACTTCAGTATTTACGCTTACCTTAACGTATTTTGTACGAAAAATGCGCTTAACCGGGTTATTTATTGCGCTAAATCATTTTCCGCATGATTAAATAAAAACGGCCCGCGAAGGTATCCCCGCAGGCCGTTGTAGACCGCTCCGTTCAGAGCGGTAAAGCGTATTGATTACTTGTCGCTATCTTTCTGAATCTTCTTGATAATATTGGTAGTCGAGCAGCCATCTTCAAAGTTGAGCACCAGCACTTCGCCGCCGTTGGCCCATACCTCTTCGCTGCCGGCGATCTGCTCCGGCTTGTAATCACCGCCTTTCACCAACAGATCCGGCAGGATCCCGGCAATCAGCCGCTGCGGCGTATCTTCTTCAAACGACACGACCCAATCGACGGCTTCCAGCGCTCCCAGCACGATCATCCGCTGTTCAAGCGGGTTCACCGGGCGGGTTTCGCCTTTCAGACGTTTGGTTGAGGCATCGCTGTTGACGGCGACGATCAGACGATCGCCCAGCTTGCGCGCATTGGCCAGATACGAAACGTGACCCGCGTGCAGAATGTCGAAGACGCCATTGGTCATCACCACTTTTTCGCCACGCTTACGCGCCGCGGCGACCGCCTGTTTCAGCTCTTCTTCGCTCATCACGCCAAAACCGGTATCGGCACGCCCGCGCACCGCGTTTTCCAGCTCGATTGGCGAAACGGTGGAAGTCCCCAGCTTGCCGACCACCACACCGGCCGCGGCGTTAGCGAAATAGCAGGCCTCTTCCAGCGTGTTACCCGCCGCCAGCGTCGCCGCCAGCACGCCGATAACCGTGTCGCCTGCCCCGGTGACGTCATACACTTCCTGCGCCTGGGTCGGCATATGCAGCGGCGGACGACCCGGCTGCAGCAGCGTCATACCCTGCTCGGAGCGCGTTACCAGCAGTGCGGAAAGCTCGAAGTCGGCGATGATTTTCATCCCGCGTTCGACGATTTCCGCTTCATCTTTACACTTTCCGGCGACCGCTTCGAATTCAGACAGGTTCGGCGTCAGCAGCGTTGCCCCGCGGTAGCGTTCAAATTCAGTGCCTTTCGGATCAATCAGCACCGGAACGCCGGCATCCCGCGCCAGCTTAATCATGGTCTGCACGCTGGCCAGCGCGCCTTTCGCGTAGTCTGACAGCACCAGCGCGCCGATCGAACCCAGCGCCTGCTGAATACGTTCATGCATCGGCTGTGGATCGACCCCGGAGAAACCCTCTTCAAAATCGAGGCGGATCAGCTGCTGGTTGCGCGACAGCACGCGCAGCTTGGTGATGGTCGGATGCGTCGGTACCGACACGAAATCACACTTCACTTTTACGTCAGCCAGCGCTTTGCTAAGCGCGCGCGCGGCATCGTCGATACCGGTCAGGCCGACCAGACGAGAAGTCGCGCCGAGCGACGCAATGTTCATCGCCACGTTAGCCGCGCCGCCAGGGCGTTCTTCGATATTTTCCACCTTCACCACCGGCACCGGGGCTTCCGGGGAAATACGGCTGGTGGGGCCGTACCAGTAGCGGTCCAGCATCACATCGCCTACCACCAACACTCCTGCACGTTCAAACTCTGGCAGCGTTACTTTCATTACTCTCTCCTGCGAGATGCAAACTTTGCGCGCGATAATAGCACACCCGATTTGTTAGTTAAGCCATCAACCACTTCTGCCAGCTAGCGCTCACCTGCTGACGTTCGCCGTCGAAAGCATCCGGCGCAACGTTGCCCGGCAGCTCCTGCAGCGCCAGATGGTGCAACGCATCGCGTAACGTAGTGTAGGCATGGGTAAGCGCCCGCGCCTCGTCCTCATCCATGATGCCGTTCTGCGCCAGCAGTTCCAGAATACGCACATTATCGGACCAGCGCGTCAGCTTTGGCTTTTCATGCGCGTAGCGCAGCACCAGATATTGGGTAATAAATTCAATATCGGTGATCCCTCCGGCATCGGCTTTGATATCAAAGCGATCGCGCTGCTTATTGCCGAGATGAGCGCGCATCTTTTCCCGCATCTCACGTACTTCGGTCTGCAGCGTTGCGCCTTCACGCGGCGTGGTCAGGATATCGCGGCGGATCGCATCGAAGCGCGCCTGCAGCGCCGGGTCGCCATACACCACCCGGGCGCGAACCAGCGCCTGATGCTCCCAGGTCCAGGCTTCATTGCGCTGATAATCGGCGAAGGCATCGGCGGTGGTCACCAGCATGCCCGCCGCGCCGGATGGACGTAAGCGAGCGTCCACTTCATACAGGATGCCCGACGAGGTGCGGGTGCTGAAAAGATGCATGATTCGCTGGGCAAGGCGCAGATAGAACTGGCGGCCATCGATTTCCCGTTCACCGTCGGTCATCACCTCCATCGGACAGTCGTGGAGGAAGACCAGATCGAGATCGGAACTATAACCCAGTTCCCAACCGCCAAGTTTACCGTAACCCACTACCGCAAAACCGCGCCCCTGACGGTCGCGAAGATGAGTCGGCTGACCGTAGCGGGCGACCATCTGAAGCCACGCCTGCTGCACCACCGCGTCGATCATCGCCTCCGCCAGCCAGGTTAAGTGATCGCTCACTTTCATCACCGGTAGCGTGCCGGCAATATCGGCGGCGGCGATATGCAGCAATTGCGCCTGTTTAAACTGACGCAGCGCTTCCAGCTGCTGTTCTTCATCTTCTTCCGGCACGCGCAGCAAATACTGGCGCAGTTCATCGCGGTACGCATCGGTCGCCGTCGGTTGATAAAGCGTGTTCGGATCCAGCAGTTCGTCCAGCAGCAGCGGGTGGCGCGCCAGCTGGCTGGCAACCATCGGTGAAGCAGCGCACAGGCTAATCAGGTGTTTTAACGCGCCGGGGAATTCGCTGAGCAGCTCCAGATAGGTGGTACGGGTGACGATTCCGGTCAGTAATGGGGTGATTCGCGCCAGCGGCAGCGGCGCATCCGCCCGTGAGCAGACCTCGCTGAGCAGATGCGGCATCAGCTGGTCGAGTACCTGCCGCCCGCGCGGGCCAATGGTGCGCCGGTCGAGCTCTTTGCGAAAATCAGCGATCAGCGCCAGCACGCTGCGCCGATCGTTGTCATCAAGGTGCGCCAGCGCCGGCGTAGTGTCGTCTTCTTCCAGCGCGTCCTGCCACAGTTCACGCCAGTACTCTTCCAGCTGTTCATCCGGCGATTGCGCCTCGTCGTCGCCGATAAGCTCGTTAAAGACGCGACGCACGCGGCGCATCTGCTCTTCAAGCTGTGCGCTGAGTGTCTGCCAGTCGGCGACGCGCATCCCCCACGCCAGGCGCGCGCGGTTAAGCTCATCCTGCGGCAGGGTTTGGGTTTGCTCGTCGTTAATGCTCTGCAGCAGGTTTTCGAGACGGCGCAGGAACAGATAGGCTTCGCGCAGCTGGGCGGCATCGCCTTCCGGCAGCAAATGCAGCTCGTCAATCGCCGTCAGCGTCGGCAACAGCGCGCGCTGCTGCAAGGCCGGTTCGCGACCGCCGCGGATCAGCTGGAAAACCTGAACGATAAATTCGATTTCGCGGATGCCGCCCGCGCCGAGCTTGATGTTGTCTGTCAGGCCGCGGCGGCGCACTTCACGGGCGATCATCCCTTTCATGTTACGCAGAGACTGAATGACGCTGAAATCAATGTAGCGGCGGAAGACGAACGGGCGCAGCATGGCGCGCAGTTCGTTGGCGTACACGCCGTCGTTATCGCCCATGATCCGCGCCTTTACCATCGCGTAGCGCTCCCAGTCGCGCCCCTGCTCCTGGTAATAATCTTCCAGCGCCGCAAAGCTCAACACCAGCGGGCCGCTGTCGCCAAATGGTCGCAGACGCATATCCACGCGGTAGACGAAGCCATCCTGCGTCGGCTGATCGAGTACTTTGATTAATCGCTGGCCCAGACGGGTAAAGAACTGGCCGTTATCCACCTCGCGGCGTCCGCCCTGGGTGGCGCCGTGTTCCGGCCAGGCGAAAATGAGATCGATATCGGAAGAGAAGTTAAGCTCTCCGCCGCCCAGTTTCCCCATGCCCAGGATCATTAGCGGCTGCGCTTCGCCCTGCGCATTGCACGGCGTCCCCCACTCCCGGCAGCAGGCGGCGTACAGCCAGTCGCGGGCGGCGACGATTAAGGTCTCCGCCAGGGCGCTGAGCTGCTGCAAACTGCTCTCTTCGCTCACCAGCAGCAGCGCCTGCGCCCAGGCGATACGCACCATCATCCGGCGGCGGAACTGGCGTAGCTCGCGCATCAGCGCGGCCTCGTCAGTCACCTCTTGTAGCTGTTCCGCCAGCCAGTCGCCGTAATGGCGCCATTCGTCGGCATGCGGCGGAGCGCTTTCCAGTTCAGCCAGCCACTGCGGCTGAGCGACCAGATTCTGTTCAACGAACTCGCTGAATGTCATCACCGACTGCGCCTGCAAACTTAACGTTTGCAGGGGAAAATCTGCCGGAAGCCGGTTCACAACCGTCTGCCAGTGCTGCTGTAACTGCGAAGAAAGCGCCATTATAGGGGTCTCCCTGGCCTGAAATTATCGTTTTCCACTATGCAGCCAGAATGGTTCCGCGGCCAGCGCCTGACGACGGAAATATTCGATGACGCTGCGGTCATTGTTCTCGATAGCGCGGCGCACCTCTTGCCAGTTTTCCAGCCAGGCCTCGGCTACCCCGGCATAGGCGCTGGAAAGCAATTGAATGCTGTCGATCTCGCGCGCCAGACGCGTGAGCCGATCGCTATAGTCGTCCTGCGTCTGCTGGAAGTTGCTTTTCAGCTCCGCCGCCGCTCGCGACAGTTGGATATCGGCAAAGCGTTTGAACGAACCGGCGATTTTCTTTTGCCCCGCCTCGTTGAGGAACGAACGCCAACCGCGGGTAACCAGCCATTCGGTCAGCAGCAGTTTGGCGCCAACCGTGGCGCGGTTGAACAACGCCGCTTCGGCTTTCTCCGCGCCGTCCAGCGCCGCTTCGGCCTCAGTGAGCGATTCACGCAACTGTACGGTGGCTTTTCGCGGCACAATGCCGCCAAATAGCACCAGCGCATGGCGTACGCGAGCCATCGCCCGCTGGATTTCACGCTTAGCTGCCGCGTTGCCCTGGTTCCAGACTTCATCATGATAGAGCCAGTGCGCCAGCGCGCTTTCCAGCGCCGCTTCCAGCCCCTGCTCGACGCTGGCTTTCGCCGCCACGCCTACTACCGTTAACGGTTTAACCGGGCGCGCTTCGTTGCTCTGCGCCAACTGATAGCCGCGCGCCGCTTTGCTCAGGCTGCCCTGACGCAGCACGCCGGTTGCCAGTAAACGATGCGCCAGCGCCAGAATGTCGGCGGTATCGCCGCTCAACAGCTCAAGCTCCAGTTCGCAAATGGCTTCCTGATGCTCACCGGCTTTCACTTCGCCAAGGTCAAGAGCTATCTCAATCTGGCTGCTGCCCTCTTTCACCACCCATTTTTCGCGGAGGAAATCAGTGCTAAACAGCGGCTGCACATTTTGCGCCAGTTCTGCCGGCAACTGCCCCTGCGGCCAAACTTCTGCCGGCAGTTTATCCAGCGCCAGCTCTGCTTTTTCCAGCGGAATATTGTATTCCGGACGCTGATGCAGGCCGCCCACCACCCGACCGGCAATTTTCAGCGTCATTTCATAACGCTCCCGATCGCCGCGGATCCGCAGCCCCATGTCGTGCCGACGCAGCCAGTTATCGGCGGTTTCGTAGTAAATATTCAGCAGTTGGCCTGCCGGCGTGTGCTGCGCATCCAGCGAATTGAGATGCTGGCGCAGCGCCTCAACGCCGTCGTGGGCAACGATAAACTTCAGTTCGATTTCTTGAGCCATGGCTGAATTCTTCCACCTGATAAGCGTCGCCGGGAAAATGCGGCGAACTAATGACGATATTTTTTGTCAGTAAATAGTATTTTGCGGCGAATCGCCATGCAATGCGCATTTGCCAGCTGCATTTGGATGATTCCGATTGTGGCGGAAAACTTTGCGTCGCTCTGGCGATGCCACTACTATCGTTCAACTTTTTATGACCAAACGATGACCTGATGCCAAAATTACGCCTTATTACCTTTACATTGCTAGCGCTTAGCGCCGCTACGGCGGTTCACGCAGAAGAAAAGCGCTACGTTTCCGATGAGCTGAGCACCTGGGTTCGCAGCGGTCCTGGCGATAACTATCGTCTGGTCGGCACCATTAACGCCGGCGAAGCCGTCGACGTTCTGCAAACCAACGACAGCACGAATTACGCGCAGGTACGCGATAGCAACGGCCGTACCGCCTGGATCCCGCTGAAAGAGCTGAGCAACGAGCCCAGCCTGCGCATTCGCGTGCCGGATCTGGAAAATCAGGTCAAAACGCTGACCGACAAGCTGAACAATATTGACGCCACCTGGAACCAGCGTACCGCCGACATGCAGAAAAAAGTCGCCGGTAGCGATGGCGCGATCAATGCCCTGAAAGAAGAGAACCAAAAGCTGAAAAACGAGCTGGTTGTCGCTCAGAAAAAGGTGAACGCGGCGAATCTGCAGCTTGATGATAAACAGCGTACCATTATCATGCAGTGGTTTATGTACGGCGGCGGCGTGCTTGGCGTCGGTCTGATCCTTGGTCTGGTGCTGCCGCATCTGGTACCGAGCCGCAAGCGTAAAGACCGGTGGATGAACTAATTCGTCTTCTCTGCCAGACTTACGTATCATCTTGCGAAAAGTCGATGCGGGAGAAACAGGCGTGAAGATTTATTTGGTCGGTGGTGCGGTACGAGATGCGTTATTAGGACTACCGGTCAAAGACAGAGACTGGGTGGTGGTTGGCGCCACGCCCCAGCAGTTGCTCGACGCGGGCTACCAGCAGGTAGGCCGCGATTTTCCCGTGTTTCTTCACCCGCAAAGCCGTGAAGAGTACGCCCTCGCGCGTACCGAACGTAAATCCGGTTCCGGCTATACCGGTTTCACCTGTTATGCCGCCGCTGACGTCACCCTTGAGCAAGATCTACTGCGCCGCGATCTCACCATTAACGCGCTGGCTCAGGACACTGACGGTCAGATTTACGATCCCTATGGCGGCCAGTCCGATTTACGCCAGCGCCTGCTGCGCCACGTCTCCCCGGCCTTTAGCGAAGATCCGCTACGCGTACTGCGCGTCGCGCGTTTTGCCGCACGTTATGCCCATCTCGGTTTTCGCATTGCCGATGAAACCATGGCGCTGATGCGCGCGATGGCGGACGCCGGCGAACTGGCGCATTTGACCGCGGAGCGGGTATGGAAAGAGACGGAAAACGCGCTTGGCACGCGTAATCCGCAGGTCTTTTTCCAGACCCTGCGCGACTGCCACGCGCTGAAGGTGCTGTTCCCAGAAATCGACGCCCTGTACGGTGTCCCCGCGCCGGCCAAATGGCATCCGGAAATCGACACCGGCGTTCACACCCTGATGACGCTCACCATGGCGGCGATGCTATCGCCGGCCATCGATGTCCGTTTCGCCACCCTGTGCCACGATCTCGGCAAAGGTTTAACGCCCAAAGAGTTCTGGCCGCGCCACCACGGCCACGGCCCGGCGGGTGTAAAACTGGTGGAACAGATTTGCCAGCGCCTGCGGGTGCCGAACGATATTCGCGATCTGGCCAGACTGGTCGCCGAATTCCACGATCTGATCCACACCCTGCCGATTCTGCAGCCAAAAACCATCGTGAAGCTGTTTGATAGCATCGATGCCTGGCGCAAGCCGCAGCGTGTACAGCAAATCGCCCTCACCAGCGAGGCCGACGTGCGCGGGCGTACCGGTTTTGAATCCTGCGATTATCCGCAGGGGCGCCTGCTGCTTGAGGCCTGGGAAGTCGCGCAGTCGGTTTCCACTAAAGAGGTGGTAGCGGAAGGTTTCAAAGGACCGGAGATTCGCGAAGAGCTGACGCGGCGCAGAATTGCGGCCGTGGGGCAGTGGAAAGAACAACGTTGCCCCCAGCCGCAAGGCTGAGGGCCAGGGCCTTAGAAGAAGACCACGTAGACGGCTGCCGCGACGATAAAGCGGTAGATTGCAAACGGAATAAACGAAATACGTTTAATCAGCTGCAGGAAGGTTTTAATCGCAATCAGCGCCACGATGAACGCCATGATAAAACCGACGGCGAACATCGGAATATCCCCGGTATTAAGGAAGCCGATGCTCTTGTAGACGTCCAGCACGGTGGCGCCCATCATCATCGGTACCGCCAGCAGGAATGAGAACTCGGATGCCGCATAGCGGCTAACGCCCATCAGCATGCCGCCGGAAATGGTCGCCCCGGAGCGAGAGAAGCCCGGCCACAGCGCCAGACACTGGAAGCAACCGATGGCAAACGCCTGACGATAGGTCATATCATCAATGCCCACCGCGCGCGGCTCTTTCGGTTTAAATAGCTCCGCCGCGATCAGCAGGAAGCCGCCGACAATCAGCGCGTACATCACGTTAACCGGGTTAAACAGCGATTTAATCAGGTCATGAAACACCAGCCCCAGCGCCACCGCCGGGATCATGCCTAACAGGATATGAATCAGCGACAAGCGCCCCTGGCTTACGCCCTCATGCTGCAGAGGACGGCCAAAATGAATGCCAATCAGGCCAAACAGTCGACGCCAGAACACCACGACGACGGCGAGAATAGAACCTAGTTGAATCACGACTTCAAAAGTATTGGCGGTATCCCCTTCAAAACCAAGGAGATGGCCAACGATAATCATATGTCCCGTACTGGAAACCGGTAAAAACTCCGTCAACCCTTCAACCACACCCAAAATTGCCGCTATCAGCAGCGAGTGTAAATCGCCCATTCAATAAACCCTTAAAATAAAAAGTAAAATTAAAATCCAGGCACTAAGACCGGTATAAAACAAATTTGTTTAAACATTATGACGAGAAACGTTTTGTTTCAGATTACTGCCACGTTCAATGATCACGCCAACGTTGGCCGCACGGGCCACCGCACCAGGCTTGCTGACTTTAATCCGCACCCACGGAGAATTGAATTTTTGCAGCAGTAGATCGGCTATCTCTTCCGCCACCCGTTCGACCAGCGCAAAACGCCCGCCCTCAACGTGGTTGATAACCAGTTCGCTGATATCAGCATAGCTCAGGCAATCGCTCACATCGTCGCTGGCGGCCGCTTTGCGGTTATCCCACGCCATTTCGATATCGAACACTAATTTCTGTTCGATGGTCTGTTCCCAGTCGTAAACACCGATAGTGGTGATTACCGAAAGTTGCTCTATAAATACAATATCCATCACGACCTGCCTGCTTTTTGGCTAAACCGGATACCACTTCCGGCGAATTATGCGTATTATCCACAGATGCAAAGACATCCCCTAAAGAATTCACGTGCCCTGACAGCGGCGACGCAGCAAGATTACGGGAACATAGCAGCATCACTATGTAACCTATCGCGCAGAGAAAGCCAACAAGCTGTTAACACGAAAATGGGTGGGGTTCTAACGACGTTTTCAAAATGGAACAGCTGATGAGTGCAATCGCGCCTGGACTAGTTATCCTCGCCTACCTCTGCGGCTCAATTTCCAGCGCCATTCTGGTGTGCCGTCTTGCTGGTTTGCCCGACCCTCGCGATAGCGGTTCCGGCAACCCCGGGGCGACGAACGTACTCCGAATTGGCGGCAAGGGAGCAGCCGTAACGGTATTAATTTTTGATGTCCTGAAAGGGATGCTGCCGGTTTGGGGCGCCTGGGCGCTCGGTCTGACGCCGTTCTGGCTCGGGCTGGTGGCGATCGCCGCCTGCGTAGGCCATATCTGGCCGGTGTTCTTTAATTTCCGCGGCGGTAAAGGCGTGGCGACCGCATTTGGCGCTATCGCGCCCATCGGCTGGGATCTCACCGGCGTAATGGCCGGCACCTGGCTGCTGACTATTCTGCTCAGCGGGTATTCCTCGCTGGGCGCTATCGTCAGCGCGCTGGTAGCCCCTTTCTACGTCTGGTGGTTCAAACCGCAGTACACCTTCCCGGTCTCCATGCTCTCCTGCCTGATCCTGCTACGCCATCACGACAATATCCAGCGTCTGTGGCGCCGTCAGGAAACGAAAATCTGGTCACGCTTTAAGAAGAAGAAAAAAACGCCAGAGCAGAAATAATCTCCGCGCCCGGCCGCCTGGGCCGGGCCGTTTTGCCGCCACAAACGCATTCTATTTCCCACTTTTTTAGCCAATCATAGCGGCAAATGAGAAAACCAAAGATAATCCTTTCACTACAATGACTTAGTTATGAGTTATAACCAAAAGTGATTTTTTCACCCCCGCGTCGCTGTTTACTCTGAAACTCTTTATAAGAGAAAAAAGCACAACACCATGACTGATGTAATTAACGCGACGCCTGCGGCAACCTCTGCGTCGCCCGGCGGGGAAGTAAAATGGATCGGCAGCGCGGCGGACGTCTCGCGCCTCATAAACGAAGGCAGCAGCGGGCGCAATAACGCGCGTATCGTCATGGGAATCGCCCTCGGCGGTATTTTCCTTGATGCCTACGATCTTGGCTCGTTGGCCTTCGGGCTGAAAGATATCACCCGGGAATTCAACCTGACGCCTGCCGGTACCGGGATGGTCGCCTCGGCCATCACCTTCGGCGCTATCGTTGGCGCGCTGCTCGGCGGTTATCTGACCGACAAAATTGGCCGCTACCGCGTGTTTATGGCGGATATGCTGTTCTTCGTGGTAGCGGCCATCGCCTGCGCGCTGGCGCCGAATGAATACGTCCTTACCGGCGCGCGCTTCGTGATGGGGCTGGGCGTCGGGATCGACCTGCCGGTGGCGATGGCGTTTCTCAGCGAATTCGCGAGGCTCAAAGGTCCCGGCAACAAGGCGGCCAGCGTGGCGATGTGGTGCCCAACGTGGTACGCGGCGATCAGCATTTCATATCTGCTGGTACTCTTTTTTTATGCCGTCCTGCCGGAAAGCCATAGTGACTGGCTATGGCGGATTATCCTTGGTTTTGGCGCCATCCCGGCGCTGGTGATTATCGCCATCCGCAGCCGCTACATGAGCGAATCGCCGGTGTGGGCCGCCAACCAGGGTAACCTGCGTGAAGCTGCTTCTATTCTACGCCAGGCGTACAACATCAATGCGCACGTTGCCCAGGACGCGCTGGAAAAACCGGCGCCGAAAGTTCGTAGCGCCCAATGGAGTAACTATCTGCGCCTGTTCCGCGGCGTCTACCTGCGCCGCACGACGCTCTCTACCCTGCTGTCAGTGGTTTCCTCGTTTGCCTATAACGCCGTCGCGTTCGGCCTGCCGGTGATCATCTCCAGCTTCTTCGTGCAATCGATGCTGACGACGATTTTGATTTCGCTGGCGCTGAATCTGCTGTTCGCTTTCGTGGGAGGGATACTGGCGGTACGCCTGGTACCGCGCTTCGGGGCGTGGCGGATGTCGCTGGCGGGTTATGGCTGCCAGCTGACGGCGCTGCTCGGCCTGGCGCTGATTGGCCGCCCTGATGGCGCAGGTGAAGGCGTCGCTGCCGTGGCGATGCTGGCGCTGTTCCTTTTCGGCCAGGGATTCGGCCCTGGCGCGCACACCATGACCTTCGCCTCGTTAAGCTATCCGACATCGCTGCGCGGCGTTGGCGTCGGGCTCAACCAGACGCTCATGCGCGGCAGCTCAACGCTTTCTTTATTCCTCTTCCCGCTGCTGGTCGCCGCGCTGGATACCCGCGTTTTCTGGATCATCGCCGCCGCGCCGCTGATTGGGCTATTGTCGCTGTTGGCTATCCGCTGGGAGCCGTCGGGCTACGACATCGACGCCGAGGATTATCAGCAACCTTAATCCACGCGTAAAAAAGCCGCCTCGATGGGCGGCTTTTGTTTGTAACAGGCTTATCAGGCGGCCGGCAGTTCTGCCAACGGCCAGCGCGGCCGCACGGTCACGCCGAGGCCGGCATTAGCACCGCCCTGCAGGCGGACCATCCCGGCGTAAGCGATCATCGCGCCGTTATCGGTACAGAACTCAGGGCGGGCATAAAATACTTCGCCGCCGCGTTTGCTCATCATTTCCGCCAGCTTCGCGCGCAGCGTACGGTTAGCGCTCACGCCTCCCGCCATCACCAGACGCTTAAAGCCGGTTTGCTCCAGCGCGCGGCGGCATTTAATCATCAGCGTATCGACAACCGCGTCTTCAAATGCGCGGGCGATATCGGCACGGGTTTGCTCATCGTCGCCGTTGTTACGAATGGTATTGGCGGCGAAGGTCTTCAGGCCGGAGAAGCTGAAATCAAGTCCTGGACGATCGGTCATCGGCCGCGGGAAGACGAAGCGACCTTCCGTGCCCTGGGACGCCATTTTCGACAGCATCGGCCCGCCGGGATAATCCAGCCCCAGCAGTTTCGCCGTCTTATCAAAGGCTTCGCCAGCGGCATCGTCGATTGACTCGCCCAACAGCTCATACTGACCAATGCCGGTGACGCTAATCAGCTGGGTGTGGCCGCCGGAAACCAGCAGAGCGACGAACGGGAACGCCGGCGGGTTATCTTCCAGCATCGGCGCCAGCAGATGCCCTTCCATATGGTGTACCGGGATCGCCGGCACGTTCCAGGCGAACGCCAGGGAGCGGCCAACGGTCGCGCCGACCAGCAGCGCGCCCACCAGGCCAGGGCCTGCCGTATAGGCAACGGCATCAATATCTTTCGCCGTCAGGCCCGCTTCTTTGAGCGCCGCCTGAATCAGCGGAACGGTTTTACGTACGTGGTCGCGCGACGCCAGCTCAGGCACCACGCCGCCGTAGTCAGCATGTAATTTCACCTGACTATACAGTTGGTTGGCTAACAGACCTTGTTTATCGTCGTAAATAGCGATGCCGGTTTCATCGCAGGATGTTTCAATTCCCAGTACACGCATGAGTTGTTTTACCTCGTTTCAATACCGCGCAGTGTAGGACCAATGACCGGCGATGTAAAACTTTGCTCACCCCTGGTGTTCTCTTCGTGTATACTCCTCACCCTTATAAAAGTCCCCTTTCAAAAAAGGCGCCGGTGCTTTACAAAGCAGCAGTAGTTGCAGTAAAATTCCGCACCATTTTGAAATAAGCTGGCATTGCGGCCAGCGGCAAACCGAATTAATCAAAGGTGAGAGGCACATGCCGGTAATTAAAGTACGTGAAAACGAGCCGTTCGACGTAGCTCTGCGTCGCTTCAAGCGTTCCTGCGAAAAAGCAGGTGTTCTGGCGGAAGTTCGTCGTCGTGAGTTCTATGAAAAACCGACTACCGAACGTAAGCGCGCTAAAGCTTCTGCAGTGAAACGTCACGCGAAGAAACTGGCTCGCGAAAACGCACGCCGCACTCGTCTGTACTAATCTGTTGAGAGCGAAGCTCTCAATTCAGACCGAGTTGTAGTTGTAAGGCCGTGCTTCCGAAAGGAATGCGCGGCTTATTTTCGTTTATGCATTAGCAGATACACGAGATCGTTCAAACTGTCTTCAGGCAATACATCGAGGCCGTTTGCAGGATGCAGTGTATAGATTACGGGGCATATGGCTGGACGAATCCCACGCGTATTTATCAATGACCTGCTGGCGCGCACCGACATCATCGATCTGATCGATGCTCGGGTGAAGCTGAAAAAGCAGGGCAAGAATTATCACGCGTGTTGTCCATTCCATAACGAAAAAACCCCCTCCTTCACCGTCAACGGTGAAAAACAGTTTTACCATTGCTTCGGCTGCGGTGCGCACGGCAACGCCATCGACTTTCTGATGAACTACGACAAGCTCGAGTTCGTCGAAACCGTCGAAGAGCTGGCCGCCATGCACAACCTTGAAGTGCCCTATGAAGCAGGTAATGGACCGAGCCAGATAGAACGGCATCAGCGGCAAAATCTCTATCAGCTGCTGGACGGTCTGAACACGTTTTACCAACAGTCTCTGAATCAACCCGCCGCCGAACCCGCGCGCCAGTATCTGGCAAAACGCGGCTTAAGCAGCGAGGTGATTACCCGCTTCGCAATAGGCTTCGCTCCCCCTGGCTGGGATAACGTTTTAAAACGTTTTGGCGGCAATCAGGAAAACCGCCAGTCGCTTATTGATGCAGGCATGCTGGTCACCAACGATCAGGGGCGCAGTTACGACCGCTTCCGCGAACGGGTAATGTTCCCGATCCGCGATAAGCGAGGCCGGGTGATTGGTTTTGGCGGGCGCGTGCTGGGCGATGCGCTGCCAAAATACCTGAACTCCCCGGAGACCGATATTTTCCATAAAGGCCGCCAGCTGTACGGCCTGTATGAAGCGCAGCAGGATAACGCCGAACCTCAGCGTCTGCTGGTGGTCGAAGGCTATATGGACGTCGTCGCGCTGGCGCAGTACGGCATTAATTATGCCGTGGCCTCGCTGGGCACCTCGACGACCGCCGACCACATTCAGCTGTTGTTCCGGGCGACCAATCAGGTCATCTGCTGTTACGACGGCGACCGGGCTGGCCGCGACGCGGCATGGCGCGCGCTGGAAACGGCGCTGCCGTATATGACCGATGGCCGCCAACTGCGTTTTATGTTTTTACCTGATGGCGAAGACCCGGATACGCTGGTGCGTAAAGAGGGCAAAGAGGCGTTTGAAGCGCGGATGGAGCAGGCACAGCCGCTCTCCACGTTTTTATTCAATAGCCTGATGCCGCAGGTCGACCTGAGCACTCCGGATGGGCGGGCGCAGCTGAGCACGCTGGCGCTGCCGCTGATAACTCAGGTGCCGGGTGAAACGCTGCGCATCTATTTGCGTCAGGAGCTGGGTAACAAGCTGGGTATTCTGGATGACGCCCAGCTTGAACGTTTAATGCCGAAACAGGCGGAAAATAGCGCTCAACGCCCGGCGCCGCAGCTAAAACGCACGACCATGCGTATACTTATAGGGTTACTGGTGCAGAACCCCGATCTGGCGCCGCTGGTTCCGCCCTTGACGGGTCTGGATCAGCAGAAGATGCCAGGACTTGGTTTATTCAGCGAACTGGTCAATACGTGTCTGGCGCAGCCAGGTCTGACCACCGGGCAACTTTTAGAACAGTATCGCGGGACAAATGAAGCAGCAACCCTTGAAAAACTGTCGATGTGGGACGATATAGCAGATAAGGATATCGCTGAACAAACCTTCACCGACTCGCTCAACCATATGTTTGACTCACTGCTGGAACTGCGACAAGAAGAGTTGATAGCTCGCGATCGCACACACGGTTTAAGCAGTGAGGAGCGCCGGGAACTCTGGACTATCAGCCAGGAACTGGCCAAAAAATGAATTTAACGGCTTAAGTGCCGAATATCGATCGGGAAGCCCCCGACAGCCGCGCTGAGGCGCAGCGGCAATAATATAAGTACGCCCTCGCTTTAAATGTTGGCAGTTCGTCTGCCTGCACCAATCAAACGAATTAAGTGTGGATACCGTCTTATGGAGCAAAACCCGCAGTCACAGCTGAAGCTTCTTGTCCAACGTGGTAAGGAGCAAGGCTATCTGACCTATGCCGAGGTCAATGACCATCTGCCGGAAGATATCGTCGACTCCGATCAGATCGAAGACATCATCCAAATGATCAACGACATGGGTATTCAGGTGATGGAAGAAGCACCGGATGCCGATGATCTGCTGCTTGCTGAAACCTCCAATAATACCGATGAAGACGCAGAAGAAGCGGCGGCCCAGGTGCTGTCGAGCGTTGAATCTGAAATTGGCCGTACGACCGACCCGGTGCGCATGTACATGCGCGAAATGGGTACCGTTGAACTGCTGACCCGCGAAGGCGAAATCGACATCGCTAAACGCATCGAAGACGGGATCAACCAGGTCCAGTGCTCCGTTGCGGAATATCCGGAAGCCATCACCTATCTGCTGGAACAGTACGATCGCGTCGAAGCTGAAGAAGCTCGCCTGTCTGACCTGATCACCGGCTTCGTCGATCCGAACGCTGAAGAAGATATGGCGCCGACCGCCACTCACGTCGGTTCCGAGCTGTCTCAGGAAGAGATGGACGACGACGAAGATGAAGAAGAAGATGATGACGACGACAACAGCGATGACGATAACAGCATCGACCCGGAGCTGGCCCGCGAGAAATTCGCCGAGCTGCGCACCCAGTACGAGCTGACTCGCGACACCATCAAAGCGAAAGGTCGCAGCCACGCCGCCGCGCAGGAAGAGATCCTCAAGCTGTCCGAGGTCTTCAAACAGTTCCGCCTGGTGCCGAAACAGTTCGATTACCTGGTCAACAGCATGCGCAGCATGATGGATCGCGTTCGTACTCAAGAACGTATCATCATGAAGCTGTGCGTTGAACAGTGCAAAATGCCGAAGAAAAACTTCATCACCCTGTTCACCGGCAACGAAACCAGCGAAACCTGGTTCAACGCCGCCGTGGCGATGAACAAGCCGTGGTCCGAGAAGCTGCATGACGTTAAAGAAGACGTTCAGCGCGGCCTGCAGAAACTGCAGCAGATTGAAGAAGAAACCGGTCTGACCATCGAGCAGGTTAAAGATATCAACCGTCGCATGTCCATCGGCGAAGCGAAAGCCCGTCGTGCGAAGAAAGAGATGGTTGAAGCGAACTTACGTCTGGTTATTTCTATCGCCAAGAAATACACCAACCGCGGTTTGCAGTTCCTCGACCTGATTCAGGAAGGCAACATCGGCCTGATGAAAGCGGTAGATAAGTTTGAATACCGTCGTGGCTACAAGTTCTCCACCTACGCCACCTGGTGGATCCGTCAGGCGATCACCCGTTCCATCGCGGATCAGGCGCGCACCATCCGTATTCCGGTGCATATGATTGAGACTATCAACAAGCTCAACCGTATCTCCCGCCAGATGCTGCAGGAAATGGGCCGCGAGCCGACGCCGGAAGAGCTGGCTGAGCGCATGCTGATGCCGGAAGACAAAATCCGTAAGGTGCTGAAAATCGCCAAAGAGCCAATCTCCATGGAAACGCCGATCGGCGACGATGAAGATTCGCATCTGGGTGACTTCATCGAGGATACCACCCTCGAGCTGCCGCTGGATTCTGCGACCACCGAGAGCCTGCGTGCGGCAACGCACGACGTACTGGCGGGCCTCACCGCTCGTGAAGCGAAAGTGCTGCGTATGCGTTTCGGTATCGACATGAACACCGACCACACGCTGGAAGAAGTAGGTAAACAGTTCGACGTTACCCGCGAACGTATTCGTCAGATCGAAGCCAAGGCGCTGCGTAAACTGCGCCACCCAAGCCGTTCTGAAGTGCTGCGTAGCTTCCTCGACGATTAATCGTCGCGCTGCAAAGAGAGTAAAAAGCTCCCCGCGGGGAGCTTTTTTATGCCTGCGATTCAGGTGCCATCAGCGCCCTCGCCCCGCCAGCGCCTCATCCAGTTCGCGATAGGCTTCAACCAGCTTGTCCAGCGTCGCCCGGTTTAAACCGCTGGGATTGGGCAGTACCCAGATTTCGGTTTCACCGATGGTCGCTTCCTGCTTTCCCCACTTTGCGCCACGCACCCTGAACGCCTGCTCATAGGCCTGCTTGCCGAGTACCGCCAGCACCTGCGGCTGATAGTCCTGGATTTTGCTTATTAGCTCCTGCGCGCCATTACGCAGCTCCAGCAGGGCAACCTCGCTGGCCTGTACCGTCGGCCGCTCAACCAGCATGGTGATACCGCAGCCGGTATCCAGTAGATGCTGCTCCTCTTCCGGCTTCAGCTGCCGCTCAGTGAACCCCGCCTGGTGAATGACCTTCCAGAAACGATTGCCGGGATGGGCAAAATGGAACCCCGTATGCGCGGAGGACTTCCCCGGATTGATCCCGCAAAAGACCACCCGCAGCCCCGGCGCCAGGATATCGCTAATCATAATTTCTCCGGCTGAATGACTAAAAAGCTGATTATAAAGGATTGAAAATGCATTGTTTATAAAAACAGCAGCCGAGCGCTTTACGCTGGATTGCAGCGTGCAGTTACATTATAATCCCTCGCCACGGCCCCTTAGCTCAGTGGTTAGAGCAGGCGACTCATAATCGCTTGGTCGTTGGTTCAAACCCAACAGGGGCCACCAAACACAGCAAGGGCTGGCGAGAAATCGCCGGCCCTTTTGCTTTTCTCGGGGGTCCCATGGGGTGCCATCTATAAGTAAGGTTAGGTATAAGTCGATTGGTAACTTTGGCGATACTGTAAGCACACCTATTTTAGTTCCACGCACTTTTTGAGAGTTCCGTTTTTTCAGCCATCAGCCGGTACTCTTCCGTCGTCAGGTTGTTCAGGGATTCATGAGGCCGCTCGTTGTTATATTCCATCAGCAAGCGCTCTGTAATTTCCCGTACTTCATTCAGTGTTCTGAACAGGTAAAAATCCAGGATTTCTGTCCGGTATGTCCGGTTGAACCGTTCGATAAAGGCATTTTGTGTAGGCTTCCCCGGCTTGATAAATTCGAGCATCACGCCGTGTTCTTCGGCCCATTGTGCCAGCGCCAGCGAGACCAGTTCTGACCCGTTGTCCATCCGCATTTTCAGCGGGTAGCCGCGGTTTGCCACGATCCTGTCCAGCACCCGGATGACTCGCTGAGCCGGGATATTCAGGTCGATTTCTATCGCCAGTGCTTCACGGTTAAAATCATCCACCACATTGAAGGTCCGGAATCGTCTGCCGCAGACCAGGGCGTCGTGCATAAAATCGATGGACCAGCTCTGGTTTAACGCTTGCGGAGTTGCCAGTGGCGCTGGATTACGCACTGGCAGTCGCTGTTTTCCCTTACGACGAAAATTCAGTTTCAGCAGACAGTAAATCCGGTGAACACGTTTATGGTTCCAGGTATTATCCTGCCTGCGCAGCAGCTGGAACAGCTTCTTAAAACCGTAGCGCGGATAGTGTTCTGCCAGTTCAGTCAGCGCATGGATCACCGGTTCATCACGCCGGGTATCGGGCTGATAAAAATAGACCGTCCTGCTCAGCGATAACGTCCTGCAGGCCTGGCGTAAACTCATGGCAAATTGTGCCGTCAGATAGCTGACGAGTTCACGCTTTATCGCTGGTTTTAAAGCTTTTTTCGATAACGTCTTTAAGTGCCCGGTTCTCAAGGCTCAGGTCGGCAAACATCTGTTTCAAACGTCGCTTCTCATCCTCAAGGTCTTTGATTTTTTTAATATCGGCCGCTTCCATCCCGTCATATTTCGCTTTCCAGTTGTAATAGCTGGCTTCAGAAATAGCGGCCTCACGGCACACATCCTTGACGGTACGTCCGGCTTCAACGGACTTCAGAATGGCGATGATCGGGTGTTCAGTGACAGTTCCGGTGCGGATCAGGTTGGTGATAAGGTGCATGATTTCGGTAAGTCGTGTGTTCATAGAGAAATGATGACAGCTGCAAGCTTGTTTATAACTTCTTGCAAATTGTGGCATCGATGGTACAAATTAATTAAAGGATAAAAACAATCAACAGGAGGATGAATGAGCGTTATAAACCCCATTAGTTCCAATATATTTAATGCCGAATTTTTAAACTCCCCGGCAGCCGCAGTTGCAGCATGGATTTCCATTATTGGAACGCTTATAACGGTGATAACAATAATTGTTAGAGCACTTTTCAGATACAGAAAATCTCATAATAAAATTTTGAAAAAAGCAGGAGTCCCTGCTTTTGCGCTGAATTTCTTTATATTTACCATTCCGGTAAAGAGTCTTCCAGCGACCGGATGGCCAGAAAAAATACTTGCTGGCGCACTACTAGTTATTTTCCTGGGCGGAAGCGGTTATTTCTCTCCAGAGTTAATTCTTGCTTCCAAGACACCTGATGGATCAGCACTGTGGAATTGGGAGTCTACTAACGAAAATTTTTATATATCCAAGTTACGAGCGACCGAAGCAACAATTACCTCCCCGCCAAAATGGACTTTAAAAGCGTCTGATTGCGATTTAGCATCTGCCAAGATCAGCTATGACACAAAGTTCATTACAGCCGAACATGCCACACAATTATGCAACTTAATGTTGGTTTCTCCTGAAAAAGAACGATTAGAAAAGTCCATCATAAATTTCAAAAAGAACAGAATGATTATATTTTTAATATCTGGAGTCATCGCCTTTTATTTTTCATGGATGATACTTGGTTTAATCCTTAGCCTCATTTACTCTCAAAAAGTAAGAAGATATATTCTGGCTGAGCAAAGAAAGGCTATACATTGCGCTCACGGCGAATTCAGAGCCGAAGGTATCTATGCAATATATCAAGAGTTAGAGCGATAGACTCTTTGTTAACGCCCAGCAATTGCCGCTCAGCATACCGAATCTCTGGCCTCTTACGGCTTACACGATCCCATAAGCCGTAGTGGTGCACACGCGCAATAGGCTGCACCTGCCTATCAAACTGCACGCCGGCAAAGTTGGCGGCGGCTACGATTTTCAGATACTTCGTTGTGCGGAACTTGGCGAACAGTTACCGCTTTATTCGGCCCCTCTTTGTTCGGGTTGTTACCCGGCGAGGCTCATAGCCGGTTCCATCGGGATTGCGTTGTAGACGGATATTGCTCTGCTGGTTTCGGCGTAACCGCTGCTCCAGTTCCTACATCACGCGCTTGCGCGCTGCAGCCCCCCAGATTTGCCAGCAGTGCAGCCAACCAAGCATCGACTTTCTGCAGTTCACCCACGATTAACCGTCTACATTTCTTCCTGCACATCTGGCTCCGGCCCTGCCTTAACGGTTGAGGTCCCGCCCTCATCGCTCACCAGAATGCGCTCCGTCAGTTGCAAATCCAGACTGATATCGCAAATATCGTTGCGCAGAATATCCACCTTAAAGGAAAACAGCTTTTCACACAGTTCGGGATTGTTGATGGCATCCGGCTGGTTTTCCATCAACCACAACAGCACCGGGGCCATCAACAGATTTTATCGCCGCTGAAATCTTTAATCACCACATTCAGGGTGTAACAGTATTCCCACGATATGGATCTGGCCCCGGTTGCCACCAGTGAGCCTTCATCTGTAGTGGCATCAGGCGTTTCGCCAGTGGGGTGCAATACAGCGAAAGTGGAACGCACTCCCATCCGCACACGTCACCCCTAAAGCTGATGCTCAAATTGAGCAGAACTGCCTTATACCAGCGTCCGCAACTCCTCGCGCATGTATGAAGAAAAGTACTCAGGATTCTTAATAACTATACGCTCGCCGGACTCAATTCGTTCCGCCCATCCCGCTAACGTTTTAGTAAATTCGGGATCCCAGCCCTCTTGAGTGCCCCGGGCATATACATCAGCCGCGCTGGCCGGTGCGCCTAACTCATTAAGATACTTGAAAATGCCTTTAGCCGTACTTTCATCCATGGTGTGCGGTGCTGAAGATGACGTGTTCATGCCATTAATAAAATCCAGTGCTTTATCAATTACTGCTGACATATTCTTATCCTTAAAATATCCACGTTCGGTACAAGGCTATAATATGGACTATATTTTGCTTAAGTATCAAAAGGTTTATCCATTTAATTGTTCAAATGTGAGCTGTGTACAAATGGCTGATTTTTTATCTGGCAGCCCCTCTTACATGTGCTCACACCCTCCGGCAAAAAAGATCCTCTGATAGTGATAAGTCCAATCCGTCCAAATCTCAAGAATCTGAGTAATGAATCAAAATGTTTGGCTCTACTTTTTGCCTTTTACTATATCCACTATCCAGGCAACCACGTAAGCCAGCGCCAAAAACCCGACAAAACCAGCCATCTTCATGCCCCAGCCTTCAAGCACAAAAAGGCTACCCAGCGCGGCGATAGAACAAAGGCAGGTTGTGATAGCTTCCAGCAGACTCGCGGACTGAATCCCGATGGATTGGCATAGATTAGCAAGAGCAGATTTCATAGAGTAGCATCCTGGCGGCTTCTAATTAAATATCTGACTTATCAATACTCTAATGCATCATCTTTGTAAATTGATGATCTCTTCCAGACCAGCAATGAGCGCGGGAAAATAGCTTTCATCAAGCCCCAAACAATCACTGATCACTACGCTTTCAGCCGGGTTTTCTGGCCTCAACGTTAACGACATAAGTGCTCCATGGCCAAAAGATGATGGTGTAAATACCAGATTTAGCTGATTTTCGGTGCTTTCAAAAATAACATCGGTATGGGCATCTTCATTTATTAAGTGGGTATGTAACGCGATAAGTTTATCTTTCAGTTCGGAAAGTTCACCAACGTTGAAAGAAGCTTGATATTGTACATTCAATTCAGGGAGGTGATATTCGACGTAGGTTTTTATCCAATCATAAGCAGGTGCATTAGGTGTATTTTCTCTTTCAAATGCGGAGATTCTTAATATTTTCTTATCACTTATTATTTCGATCATGCTTCCCCTCAACAACTTGTATAAAAAAAACCACAGTCCAATCCTGCTCCCTAACGACTATCTCAATAGTATATTTATTATATAAGGATTTAGCGGTGCGAATGATTTAACTACCAAATATTTTTATATTGACGTTGTTAAAGTTTGATTCACTGTACTAGTAAAATAATCTATGCATTGAAGCATAAACCACTACAAATCCCCCCACACCCCCACCATCACAGCGCTTCCCACATATAAAACCAGTGGGTGGCGTCCCGACAAACGGTGCGGAACATGGCAGCGGAGACCAGCTGATAGCGGCGGTCCTGAGATTTCGCGGGTGTATAAGCGCACACGTAGCGCCCGCTATTGGCGTCGGGCAGCCCCTCTTTAACCGACATCCAGGGGAGAATCAGTTGCTCCGGCGGAACGCCCGCCGAAATGGTATCGATCACTTCATGCGCCAGCGCACGGGCATCGCGGCTATAGGGGCCAACGGCAACCTGTTCACAATGTCTGAGTAAATGTTCCATTAATTATCGTTTCCTTTTTTGAGTCTCTATTTTCCCTTAATTATTGCAAAGATATCATTGGAAATAACTATTATTTAATAGGATTTAATGGTACTTATTTACTTAAAAATAAATTTTTAATACGAAACTATAATGACTCGTATTTATATCTCATTGATATAAAAAAGCCATTATCCGCTATCTCCGTATCAACATAGTTGGATAATGGCTAATTCAGGCAATAACGCACTATGCGCAATTGGCCGTGAACTCTACCGGCAAGTCGCCATAAAACCAGCCATCGTCCTGTTGGGTGAGATCGACGCGGATGGTCTTCTTCCCGCCAAACAGAAACTGCTTCACCAGTACCTTACGGGTAAAGACGCCGCCGACGTTAATACGCACGCCGTGATGTTCCACCTTCTTAACCCTGATGGTTCTGGTGGAATAATCTATTTGAATATCAACATGTTCTCCGTGACGAGCAATGAAAGCCGCGATCCTGACATGCCCCCCATTTTTGGAGAAAGAGATAAACGGCTGACTCTTTCTACCGCGCCTTCCCTTTTCTATGTTAACGAAATTGTTTACGTCAGAGCGCACTGCACCATTGAACACAAAGAAGCCTCCCTTCTCAGCAAAATCGTATCCCTTAAAACGAAAAAACAATGGTTTATTTCACTAGCAGGATGAATTTATGACAGAATAATTAACTGCATTCTAGATATAACCACAAATAAAAGCAAACCTACAAACGGTCATTGTAGAGCAACTATCTCCCCATTCTCATCGCGGTAAGAGAAACACGACGGGCTAGATTCCGCACGGCAACTGGCTTCGGCAAACATGATTCGTCGCCCAGCAGGCAAGCGTAATAAAGAGTAAAGTAATCCCAGGATCTGTTAGACGGCCTCTGCGCCACTGAAATGACGTTCGCGCCCAGTCACAGGAGGTTAAAATTTCTCCGGCAGTTCGTGCGCAATATCGATCAGTTCACCGTTCTCCATTTTGATATATCCCCCTTCTTTAAGCTCAGCAAGAATTTTGAAAAGGTAGCTACGCGACATTTTGGTTCTTTTCAGAATAAAGCTAGCCAGGCTTCTATCATGTAATACTCCCGCATCCTGCTGTTTTTTGTAACGGTAAATCATTGATTTAATCGTATCATAGCGTGAAGGTAAATTCTTTTCGTGATGCGCATCAATAATCAGCGATAGCTGAAATGCCATGATTTCCATCAGATAAGCAAACCGATCGCGTTGAATAAAATAGTGTTCAAACGCTTCCTTACCGCAGGTCACTATTTTGACATTTTTCTTCGCCGTATATTTTAGCGATAGCGCCGGACCATAGCTTTCAATAATGCCAAAGATCATACCGCGGATCCCTTTACCGATCTGCAGCATGTCCAGCGTTTTACTCCGCGCGCCGCGTTTACTCGCGGAACCAAAGCCCGCGTTGTATTCCACCTCTATCGCAATAATGCCTTCAACAACAATAACCACTTCGCCGGGTTCTATTTTAAATACACCGTTATCTTTGATGATTCGTGGCTGATTTGCCGAGATCAGCGGTTGAATCAACTCAAGATCGCTGGCGACAACATGGTTATATTGATCAATAACATCGGAATAAGTCGTTTTCATGTTACCTCATTAATACCTATTTATTTAAATATGCATAAAAATAATCTGGCAAAGTTAACCCTGTCAATTAAAGATAGCATTTTTAGTTCATCCTGCCATTTATTTCAGTCCGTTTAGAGACTCCACTCTCGTGTCGACCGATACGTCTAAATAAAATACCAACACCGACGAGAACCGTTTAACGTTTTCTTGCCCATTGAAGCGTCTAATTTATTTTTAACCGAAAACATCCTTGCTAATTTAAAAATAAATTAGACGCTTCGTTAACAACCTATTTTTCCAGATCATTTAAAAACCCGGAAAAATAAAAGGATAGCGAGCTATGTTTAAAAATATTCCCTTTAAGAGAACAATGTTGGCCAGTATGCTGACATTAGCTTCCGGCGCGGTGACCGTTGCTCACGCAGCCGACGCCGCAGCGCCGAAGCAGGATGCTAAAAAGCCTAACATCGTAGTTATCTTTGGCGATGATATCGGCTACCTGAACCTGAGCACCTACAATCAGGGTCTGATGGGCTACCAGACGCCAAACATCGACAGCATCGCCGCCCAGGGCGCGAAGTTTACCTCCTACTACGCCGAGCAGAGCTCCACCGCGGGTCGTTCCGCCTTCATTACCGGCCAGATGCCGTTCCGTACCGGGATGAGTAAAGTCGGGATGCCGGGAGCGCCGCAGGGTCTGCAGAAAGAAGATCCGACCATCGCCAACGTCCTCAAACAACTGGGTTACGCCACCGGGCAGTTTGGTAAAAACCACCTTGGCGATCGCGATGAATTCCTGCCGACTGCACATGGTTTCGATGAGTTCCTTGGCAATCTCTATCACCTGAATGCCGAAGAAGAGCCGGAAAATCCGGATTACCCGAAAGATCCCAACTTCCGCAAACAGTTTGGCCCGCGCGGGGTAATTAAGAGTACCGCTGACGGCAAGATCGAAGATACCGGTCCGCTGACTGTGAAGCGTATGGGGACCGTGGATGAAGAGACTCTGGCCGCCAACAACGACTTTATGGCGCGTCAGGTGAAAGCCGGTAAACCATTCTTTACCTGGTTCAACACCACTCGTATGCACAACAAAACCCACCTCAAAGACGACAGCGTTGGCGTCACCGGGCTGGGAACCTATGCCGATGGCATGGTTGAGCACGATAAAATCGTCGGCCAGGTGCTGCAGAAAATTAAAGATCTCGGCATCGAAGATAACACCATCGTTATCTACACCACCGACAACGGCCCGATGACCGCCACCTGGCCGGACGCAGGCGAAACTCCGTTCCGCGGTGAGAAAAACACCGGCTGGGAGGGCGGCTTCCGAGTTCCGGCAATGATCAAATGGCCGGGCCACATCAAACCGGGCACCGTGGTGAGCGACATGTTCGCCAGCTACGACTGGTTCCCGACGCTGGTTGCCGCTGCCGGCGACAGCAACATCAAACAGGAAATGCTGAAAGGTTATAAAACGCCGTCCATCACCTACAAGGTTCACCTTGATGGCTATAACCAGCTCGACTTCCTGCAGGGCAAAGGGAAAGACCAGCGTAACGAATTCTTCTACTGGAGCGATGACGGCGATCTGCTGGCAATGCGTCAGGGCCGCTGGAAGATCCACTTTATGATCCAGGAACACACCGGTCTCGATCTGTGGCGCTATCCGTTCACCAAACTGCGTGCGCCGATGATCTTTGACCTTGCCGTCGATCCACTGGAGAAAGGCGACCAGGGGATGGGTTACCAATCCTGGTTCTACGATCGCATGTTCCTGATGGGCGGCGCGCAGAAGTCGGCAAAAGAAATGCTGGCGACGTTTAAAGAATTCCCGCCGCGTCAGAAACCGGGCTCCTTCACCGTCTCCGATGTCAGCGCGATGCTTGACCAGGGCGCGCATAAATAACCCTGTTATCAACTCCAGGGCGGTTCGCCGCCCTGTTTTCTTCTCGCCTTACCCTCGACCTGACTAATCCGGGAGTTATTTATGAAACACAGCACCACCGTGCCTGTTAACGCATTACCTTCGGCAGAAAAGTACGCGGGTAACGGCCCCGCCTACCAACGTCGCTTTCATGTGATGGCGAAACCCACCGGCTCCGCCTGTAATCTCGATTGTAGCTACTGCTTTTACCTGCACAAAGAACACTTACTCCAGCAGGAAAAGCGCAGCTATATGAGCGATGAAACGCTGGAAAACTTTATCCGCCAGTACATCGATGGACAGGATGGCGAACAGGTGGTCTTCTCCTGGCAGGGCGGCGAACCGACCCTGATGGGACTGGAGTTTTTCCACAAAGTGGTGAAATTCCAGCAGCAATATAAAAAGCCCGGCCAGCGGATCGAAAACGATCTGCAAACCAACGGTATCCTGATTAACGATGCCTGGGCTGAATTCCTCAAAGCGAATCATTTCCTTGTCGGCCTGTCGATTGACGGCCCGCGAGAGTTGCACGACCGTTATCGCATCACCCGCAGCGGCAAACCGACATTTGATAAAGTGATGGCCGGCGTCGACGCCCTGAAGCGCCACGGCGTTCCATTCAATGCGCTGGTCACCGTCAACCGTACCAACGCCCGTTTCCCATTAGAGGTTTACCGCTTTGTTACCCGCGAACTGGGGGCGACCTACGTGCAGTTTAACCCCTGCGTAGAACCGGTGGACTTTACCCAGACCGCGCCTCATTTCTGGCGTGATGACAGTATCCCCACCGTCGGCAGCCGCCGCGCGCGCCCCGGCGATTTAGACTCCATCGTCACCGGCTGGTCGGTCGACCCGGACGACTGGGGACGCTTCCTGATCGCGACTTTCGAAGAGTGGGTGAACAACGATCTTGGCCGCGTACAGGTCAATCTGTTCGAAACCGCCGTCGCCCAGATGATGGGCATGCCGGCGCAAATTTGCACCACCGCGGAGTTTTGCGGCAAAGGGCTCGCGGTTGAGAAAAACGGCGATGTTTTCTCCTGCGACCACTACGTCTATCCGGAGTATCAAATCGGCAATATCGCCGATAACAGCCTGGCGCGAATGGCTTTCTCCGAACGTCAGCAGGCTTTCGGTATGGGTAAATGCGACACGCTGCCCCAGCAGTGCAAGCAGTGCCCTTACCTGAAGCTTTGCCACGGCGAGTGCCCGAAAAACCGTCTGGTGCTTACCGCCGATGGCGAAGCCGGGCTGAACTATCTCTGCCCGGGCATTAAAGCCTTTTTCAACTATGCCGAGCCGATTCTGGCGGGCATTGTCACGCTGGTGAAACGTGATTTTAAAGGAGTTAGCCGATGAACCTTCGCGATAAAATGTTACAGCTGGAGCAGCGCATGAACGCGCAGGTGCTCGGCCAGGAAAACGTTGTGCGGATGCTGCTCATTGCCCTGCTCTGCGATGGGCATATCCTGCTCGAAGGGCTGCCGGGGCTGGCGAAGACCCGCGCCGTCCGCGAGCTGGCGCGGCATATCCTCGGCGAGTTTCGCCGTATCCAGTTCACTCCGGATCTGCTGCCATCAGATATCACCGGCAGCGAGATTTATCAGCAAAATGCCAGCCGCGAAGAGGAGCAGTTTCGTTTTCGCCCGGGACCGGTTTTCGGCAACATGATTCTGGCGGACGAAATCAACCGCGCCTCGGCCCGCGTGCAGTCGGCGCTGCTGGAGGCGATGGAAGAGCGCCACGTCACCGTGGCGGGCAAAAGCTGGCCGCTGCCGGGCGTGTTTATGGTGCTGGCGACGCAGAACCCCGTCGACCAGGAAGGCACCTGGCCGCTACCGGAAGCCCAGCTCGACCGCTTTCTGATGAAAGTCCAGGTCGACTATCCATCAAAAGAGCATGAGCGGCAGGTGATGCAGCTGGTTCGCGCCGAGCAACAGGCGAAATATGGCGTAGCGGCAAAAACCGCCCCCGCGCCGGAAGCGGAATCACTGCAGTTCAGCCAACAAGAGATCGCCTCCTGCTGGCAGGAGATAAGCGCCATCCACGTCGCGCCGATTATCGAAACCTGGATAGTCGAACTGGTCAACGCCACCCGCCAGCCGCAGCGCATCAGCGAACAATTAGCTAGTTATCTGGCTTACGGCCTGAGCCCACGCGGCACCTTAGCGCTGGAGCGCTGCGCCCGCGCGCAGGCCTGGCTCGCGGGACGTGACGCGGTTCGCCCGGAAGACGTGCGCTTTATCGCGCCGGCGGTGATGCGCCACCGCTTGATGCTGAGCTATCAGGCCAGCGCCGATGGTTGCAGCGCCGACGATGTGATTACCATGCTGCTGAACGCCGTGGTGATCTAATGAACGAACTCTGCGTGAATCGCCAGATGCTGCTCGACCTCGCGCCGCAGGCGCGGTTGATGGTTAACCCACCGGGACAGATCCCACCAGGGGCGTTATCCGGCGAACGCGCCTCCCGCCAGCAGGGCCGTGGGCTCAATTTCGACAGCCTGCGTCGTTATCAACCCGGCGACGACATACGCATGATCGACTGGCAGACGACCGCCCGTCTACGTACGCCGTGGGTGCGCCAGTACAATGAAGAGCGCGAGCGCCCGGTCTTTTTGCTGGTCGACCAACGATTAGATATGCATTTCGCCACCCGCGGGCAAACTAAAGCCAGCGCCGCGGCCAAAACCGCCGCGCTGCTGGCCTGGCGTAGCCATCACGATGGCGATCGCCTCGGCAGCCTGGTATTTAACGATACCACGTTGGCGCTACACCCCTGCCGCGCCCCGCGTAGCACTCTACCCGCGCTGCTGGATGATCTGACGCATTACAACCAGTTGCTGGCGCAGCAATATCCTCACGAGACTGAGCGTACGCAGACGCTTTCGCAGGCGCTACAGCGCGCGGTCAGCACGATTCCGCGCGGCGCCTGGGTTGCGATCCTCAGCGATTTTCACGATCTCGACGCCCAAGCGAAGGCCATGCTGGCGCATCTGCGCCGTCGCTGCGAGGTCAGCGCATTTGTGCTGTTCGACGACTTACACCTTCGCCTGCCGCGCTCCGGCACGCTGGCAGCCTGCTACGGCGGGCGCAGCGCCAGCGTCAACCTCACCTCCGCGCTCAGCGCCGATATTCGTCAACACATCATCGGTCGGCTGGCGCGTCAGCAGCAGCAACTCAACCAGTTGGGTATTCGGGTTAATCATCTGACGGTAACTCAGGACCTGCTGCGCCAGTTACAAAAAGGGCTTTAAATGTTTGAGAAAGGCTATGCGGTGCCGGAGCTACTAACGCCCGCGCTGCCCCCCGCTCCCAGCTGGTTTCCGCTACCAATCGGCTGGCTGATTCTGCTCGCGATTGCCGTAGGCCTGGCGGCGCTGTTCCTGCTTGTCCGCTACGCCCGCTGGCGGCGCAACCGCTGGCGACGAGAAGCGCTGCTGGCGCTCAATCATCCGCATACCGTCGATAGCTGGATGCAGCTGATTAAACGCGTGCAGCTGGTCCACCAGCCGCGCCAAACCGTTAGCCAAACGCTGGCGCCGGAAGCCGTGCTGGTGTCGTTGACGCTGGATGCTGACCTGCGCAACCAGCTCATCGCCCGCTACTGCCGGGCCGACAACGCCCTGAACGACCAGCAGACGGCGCGGCTTCGCGCTCAGCTGGCGCAGTGGCTAAAGGAGCTTCCACATGTCTGAATGGCTCGCCCACATTGATTTCGCCTGGCCCTGGGCCGCGCTACTGCTGGCACTGCCGCTGCTCACTCGTTTTCTCCCGCTACCGGCAAAAACCACCGACGAGCGCGTGCGGGTACCGTTTTTACCCTCACTCATTGACGCGCTACAGCTCGATACTCGGCCAAAACGCGGAAATGGGGCCAGCGCCGTGCTGTTCTGGCTTATCTGGTCACTGCTGGTTTGCGCGCTGGCGCGGCCGGAATACCTGACGCCGCCACAATATATTACCAGGCCGATGCGCGACATCGTGCTGATCCTCGATGTCTCCGGGTCAATGGCGAAAAATGACGTCCAGGGCGGTAATACGCGCCTGCAGGCGGTACAGCAATCGGTGCGCAAGTTTGTCGCCGCCCGCCAATCCGACCGCATCGGCATGGTCATCTTCGCCAGCAAAGCCTGGCCCTTCGCTCCGATAAGCGAAGATAAACAGGCGCTGCAAACGCGCATCAATCAGCTAGCGCCGGACATGATTGGCCAGCAAACCGCTATCGGCGATGCGCTGGGCGTGGCGGTTAAGGTGCTGGATAATGGCCCCGATAAGCAGGCCGATAAGCTGGCGATTTTACTCACCGACGGCAATGATACCGCTTCGCAGCTGTCGCCTGAACTGGCGGCAAAGCTTGCTGCCGACCACAATGTCCGGGTTCATACCATCGCCTTTGGCGACCTCAGCGATACCAGTAAAGACAAAGTCGATTTGCCGCTACTGCAGCGCATCGCGAAAACCACCGGCGGCCAGAGCTGGACCGCCGCGCATTCCGGCAGCGCGCTGGATAGCGTCTGGCAACAAATCGACGCCCTCACTCCGGCGCAGGTTAAAAGCCTCGGCTGGTCCTGGCATCAGGCGCTCTATCCGTGGCCGCTCGCCGCCGCGCTGTTACTGTTACTGCTGGCCGCCTGCGGCCGTGTCCTCAGGGAGAAAATGGCATGAGCGATTTTCACTTCCTCTATCCGTGGCGCTTAACTGCGCTGCTGCTGTGTGTGCTGGTGGCCTGGCTTCCTGGCTATGGCGCTTCCGCATGGTCAACGCTAATGGATAAACCTTTTCGCGCGTTGATTATTCAACGCCGTCGCAGGTTAACCCGGCTGCTGCCGTGGCTACTGGCGCTCGGTGTCATCGCACTGGCGGGCCCAAGCTGGCAGCGCGAACTCCCGGCGGCGCTGACGCCGCAAAGCAACGTGATGGTGATTCTGCAGCAGGATCTGGCGATGTATGCCCAGGATCTTCCCCCCTCGCGTCATCAGCGCATGCAGCATAAAATCTCCGCGCTGATGCAACGGCAGCCCGGTTCGCATTTCGGTCTGGTGGTCTACAGTAGCCAGGCCTTTCTCACCACGCCGTTAACGCAGGATCCGCAGTTTTATCAGCTATTTCTCAACGCTCAGTCGCCCTCTTTGCTGCCGGAAGGTAGCGGTTCCGCCCTGCCGCAGGCCGTCGCACTGGCGTTAAAAAATCTGCCTACAGACAAAGACAGCCCGCGTAGCCTAATCCTCGTTGCCGATACTCTGTCGCCTGCCGATGTCACCTGGCTGAAAGGGCAAAATCTACCGCTGCAAATTTGGGTCCCCGGTACCGCCACGGGTGGAACGCTGCCGGATAAGTACGCTAGCCTCGGCATCGATACCCGACTAAACGTCGATCGTTTCCGTCAGCTGCGCGACGCCGGGATCCCGGTGACGCTGGCCAGCAATGATGGCGACGATCTGCCGATCATCGCCAGCCACATTCAACAATCGGTGACTCAGCAAAATAACGCCCGCGAGGATCTGCACTGGAAAAACAGCGGCTACCTGCTGATCGTGCCGATGCTGTTCCTGCTGCTGTTCTGGCGACGCCAGTTACTGATGGTAGCGCTACTATTTCCCGCGCTGCTGTGGTCGCCGCACAGCGATGCCGCCTGGCTCGATGCCTGGGTTCGCCCCGATATTCAGGGACAGCACGCCTTTCGCCGCGGCGACTACGCCGCTGCCGCCGGGCATTATCGCGATCCGTTATGGCAAGGTATCGCCTGGTATCGGGCGGGCAACTTTCCTGCCGCCGCCAGCGCGTTTCGCGCCGCGCCGCCAACCGCGGAAACCTTGCTGTGGCTGGGCAACAGCTATGCTCAGCAAAAGCAGTGGCAGCAGGCGCTCGACAGCTACGATCGCGCCCTCTACCTACATCCTGACTGGTCCATGGCGCTGCAAAATCGCGATAAAATCTCGCAGATTGTGATGGGCATTCGCCAGCAAGAGCGCGAGCGCCAACAGGCGCAGGGCGATGCGATGGACGACGGCCCGGATAAGCTGGTCCACGACCTGCAGAAAAACCAGGGCATCGATCAGCAGCAAATCGGCGCTATTGCCGGGGAGAGTCCGCAGGTTAATCAATGGTTTGATGCGCTGGATGTTTCGCCTACCGGGCTACTGAAAAGCCTGTATCGCAACGGCTCAGGAGATACCGCACCATGAACAAAGCGCTACTTTTTCTGCTGGTTGCCACGCTTCCGGCGCATGCGGCGATGGATATCACCCGTGAACTGGAAGCGCCGGCGCAGATCGTCCCCGGCCAGCCGGTTCGGGTGGCGATCACCTGGTGGACCGATAGCTGGTTTAACCCGCCGCCGCAGTGGCCCGAGTTTGCCGTCAAAAACGGCGAACTTCTGAATACCGCGTTGCCTTCACAGCTGGTGACGCGCAAAAAGAACGGGATCGTCTGGAGCGGCATTCGCCTTGAACGTCAGGTCAGCGCCTGGCAGCAGGGCGTGCTACGCCTGCCGGCGATCGACATTACTGCATCATCCGCCAATCAGGCGCCGGTCACGGTACATCTTCCGGCGCTGGAACGCCCGGTAAACTGGCCGGCCAATACCACTCAGGCGGACCATTTTTTACCGGCCAGCCAGCTGACGCTCAGCCAGCAAATTCAACAGTACCACGCGGGGAAAGACGCCACGCTGCGGGTTGGTGATGTCGTTGACCGTATCGTGAGCGTCGAGGCGCAGGATGCGCTACCGGGGCAAATTCCACCGCTGCTGTACGCCATTAGCGGTAGCGAAAGCCAGCGTCTGGCGCCGGTCAGTGAGGCATTAAAAAGCGAGCGCGGCGATGTCATCGGCGCTCATCGGGTGGAGCGGCTGCGTTATCTGCCCAGCCATAGCGGCACGCTGACGCTACCACCGATTAGCTTGCGCTGGTGGGATACCGTTAATCATCAATGGCAAACGGCGAAGCTGGCGGGAGAAACGTTGAACGTCGCCGCGGCGCGACAGGGCGGCGCGGAGCAAGCGCTGCGCGGTACCACGGGAATGGTCACCTGGCAGAGCCTGATGTGGATAGTGATTGCCGCTGCCGCGGCCGGTGGGGGATGGTTTGGCCGCCGCTGGTGTTATCGAACGCTTCTCGGCATTAGCCGACGCTGGCGGCGTTTCTGGCAGCCGCAGCCGTTACCACCGCTGGCCCCTTAGACAAAGCACTTCCCGGCGGTTGACCGGATACGATTCGTAGGCCGGATAAGGCGCAGCCGCCATCCGGCAAAAATACGGTTCCGAACTCACCGCCATTGCCCGGCGGCGTTTTTTATTTCGCCTGACACTGCGCCGGGTCGTATACCGTCTTCCAGTCCTGCTGCATATCGACAACCGTCCAGCCCTTCTGTTTCGCCTCGGTCAATCCTTTCACCAGCTTGCCGCTGGCGGAAGGATGGCTGTCGTAGGCATACTCCCGCGCCGCATCGGTATGGTGTACCAGCAGCTCGAAGGTTTTATAGTTCGGGTTGGCTGCGGTGTACTGTAGCATCGCCAGATCGCCATCGCTGTTGCCGAAAGCCGCAACCGGGCGCTGCCCCATAAACAGGTGGATCGCCACCGGCTTGGCCGCGGCATCATCATTAAATGCGCCTTTCATCGTCTTGCGAAGCTCGGTGCCATCGTCCGTCAGACTAAACTCGCTGAGCGCGAACGAACCGATAACCTGCTCCGGCGGGATACCGTACATTTTTTCCGATACCACCCGCATAAAATCAATCCCGCCGCCTGAAACGATCCACGTTTTAAAACCATTGGCGCGCAGATAGTCCAGCAACTGGCGCATCGGCTGATATCCTAACTGGTCATAGCGGCAGCCGGTACGTTTATCCTGATGGCTGTCAAACCATGCGCTGACCCGCTGACTAAACTCTTCGGTGGTCATACCGCTATGGGTTAACGCCAGCAGCTTGAGCAACCCTTTTTCGCCGCCCGCCGCTACCGTTTTCAAATCGTTGTTCAGTACCGCCGCCACCAGCGGATCCTTTTTCCACTCCGGATGGTCGGGCGCCAGCCGTTTCACTTCATCCACCGCGAACTGTAGTTGGAAAGTCAGCGGCGCTTCCGGCCACAGGGTGCCGTCATTATCAAAAACCACGTAGCGCTTATCCAGCGGAATAAAGTCCGCCCCGCCTTCACGCGTCGCCCCCTGCACCCATTGCTCAATCGCCTGTTTAGCAGGGGTATCTTTCCATGCCGGCAGCATATCGGTGGCTGCCGCGCTGGTGAAGCTCAATAGCAGCATGCTGAGCAGTACTGTTTTTTTCATTGTTTTTCCTTCTTATTCCACCGCCAAAAAACAGACCTACTTCAGCATGGCGGCAATCTTCTCAAGCGTCGGTTTAACCGTCGCGTAAAAATGGCGAAAGCCAGGACACAAATAATTGAGCCCTTCTTCGCCGTCCGGGGCGCGCACGATGCGGTTTTTCGGGCATTCGCCCCAGCATAAATTCAGATGCGGGCAGCTTTTGCAGTAGGCGGGCAGCGTCTCTTTCTTGCCCATGCCAAACACTTTCTGCCGCTCGGAAAAGACCATATGCGCCAGCTTATGCGCCTTAATATTGCCAAGCTTATATTCCGGGTAGACGTAGTGATCGCAGGAGTAGACGTCGCCGTTTTTCTCAATCGCCAGCGCCTTGCCGCAAAACGGCGCGGTGATGCATAACTGGGATGGAAGCCCCATAGTCTGTACCACGGCGGTTTCGAACAAATTTACCTGCACGCGGCCCAGATCACAGGTCACCCACTCATCAAAAGCTTCGGTCAGAAAATGTCCCCAATCGTCCGGATCCACCGACCAGTCGGTGACGATTGAATCCAGATCCCCCGGTTTCGCCCGGCGGCTGCCGGTGATGGGGATCGTCTCTTCGCGCCAGAACTGCGGCGCGGTGGTTTTAAACTCGGCGGCCTCTACGCAGGGCGTAAACTGGATATAGGTGGCACCGAGTTCACGGGTAAGAAAACGATATACCTCGCGCGGGAAACGGGCATTCACCCGGTTAACGACTGCCAGCGCGTTGAACGGCACGCCGTGGCGCTTCAGCGCCGCGATCCCTTCCATAACCTTATCGAAGGTCGGCTTGCCGCTGCGCGTCACGCGGAAGCGATCGTGGATCTCGCGCGGGCCATCGATCGATACCCCGACCAGGAAGTTATGCGCCTTTAAGAAGGCCGCCCACTTATCGTTAATCAGCACGCCATTGGTCTGCAGATCGTTCTCAATGCGCTGGTGCTTCGGCTGATATTTCTTTTGCAGCTCAACGACCTTTTCGAAAAACTCCAGTCCCATCAGGGTTGGCTCGCCGCCCTGCCAGGAGAAAATAATCTCTTCGCCGTCCTGGCTTTGGATGTACTGACGAATGAAATTCTCCAGTACCTCGTCGCTCATTCCTTTGTCGTGCGGCTGATGTAAAAGCTGCTCTTTATGCAGATAAAAACAGTATTGACAGTCCAGGTTGCAGGTGGAGCCGCTGGGTTTCGCCATCATGTGATAGCGGCGTTTATAGGCGGGCAGATAGCGCCCCTGGTTCTGTAATGGCGTTAATGGAATGGTGGTGCTTTTTTTCATCGACCAGAACCTATCTCTAGAATGCTCACAACAGCAAAAGGCCCGGACATCTCGCCCGGGCCAACGTCATTTTAATTACCGGTCGGCATCGCCAACTGGAACCCTTCTTTTTGTAACTGCTCGCGGATATTACTAAAGCGTTGATACTGCGACAGGGTAATCGGCCCACTGTAGGCTTCGCTCTGCGGCTTACGCGGCGGATACTCGACGTAGGTTTTCATCAACTTAGTGATGGCTTCATTGAAGGTCACCAGCGTCCAGGTATGCTCGGTATAGTTGTTCATAAAGATATCGTAGCGTTCCTGCGGATCCTGCCAGAGGTCGAAAATCTGCGGCACCGTTGCGACATACGACTCCGGCCCTTTCCAGCCGAGGTTGGAGTCCACCGCCAGGCCGCCGGTTTTCGCGCCGTTATCGCCGCGCAGGTTAAACACCGCCTTATAGTGACCGACGCGCGCCGCCCCCGGGGTCAGCTCATTTTCAGTGAAGTAGAACCAGGAGGTACGCGGATCTTTACCGGTGCCAAACAGTACCGGTGAAATATCGTAGCTATCGAAGATAATCGGCTGCCCGGCACGGTCTTTGGTGGGTAATTTAATCCCGGCCACCGAAGCAAAGGTCGCCATCAGATCGAGGCCGCCAACGATATCGTGGTTACGGCTGTGCTCTTTAATCTTGCCCGGCCACCAGGCGATAGCCGGAACGCGGCTGCCGCCCTCGCGGTCGGTGCCTTTGGTGCCGCGGAATGGCGTATAGCCGGCATCCGGATAGACGTCCTGCCAGGCGCCGTTATCGGTGGTCCATACCACAAGGGTGTTTTTATCGATCCCCAACTCGCGCAGCTTATCCATGATATGGCCAACGCGGGCATCCATTTCCACCATCGAGTCGGCGTATTTGCTCTTCGACATCGACTTGCCGACGTAATCCGGATCCGGCATGTTCGGCTGGTGGTTCTTCATAAAGTTGATGCTCATGAAGAACGGTTCGGAAGATTTTGCGTTTGCTTCGAGATAGTCCAGCGAGGCCTTCTCAACGTAGCGGTCGAAGAATGGGATCCCGACCACGCCCTCTTTGCCATCAACGACCGGGGTATTCACATACTGGCCGTTAATTTTGAACTCTTCCTTCGGCGCTTCGCCCGCCTTGCCGGAGAGCGCGCCGCGGGTGACACGGGTAAACATTTCACGCAGTTGCGGATCCATATCCGGGAACCAGGTCGGGTCGGCATAGGTATAGGCGTTCAGGTGGTAGAGGCCGACGTATTTCATTTCGTCGTAGCCCTGAGCATTAGGTAACGCGTAATCGGCTTCGCCGAGGTGCCACTTACCGGTAAAGAAGGTTTTATAGCCGCCGGTTTTCAGTACCGAGGCCAGCGTCCACTCTTCTTTCGGTAAACCGCCGCCCTGCCCCTGGAAAGCCACGGTGGTCATACCGCTGCGGTTGGGAATGCGCCCGGTCTGCATCGCCGCGCGGCCCGGCGTACTGCTCGGCTGGCCGTAGAAGTCGAAAAAGGTCATCCCCTCATCGGCCATTCTGTCGAGGTTTGGCGTCGGCATACCGCGGCCTTCGCCGCCGCCGTAGACGCCGAGGTCGCCATAGCCGGTATCGTCAGAGACGATCAGGATAATATTGGGCTTCTTTGCCGCACCATCGCTGGGGCCAGCCGCATTTTGATCGGCGGCATTGGCCGTCGCGCCGGGTAATAACGAACCGGCGGCAAAAGCCAGCACGCCGATACCCTTGTATTTTTTATTCATCTTCAAACCTCATTGCTCAGCATGCGCCTGATTTAACTTACGATTTGGCTAATATCAGGCAGGCGTTGTCAGATTAGATAAGTCTCGATATGAGATGAGCGACATCGGCAAATGTTGTTGTCGCTACTGAGGCGATTCCGCTTAAGTGAAGTAGAGAAAGCAATAAAAATCCACAGGTTCTGGTTTTATTTTTTAATTAATGCAAAGCGAATCACTATCACCGTTTCGCTAAAGAAACCCGCCGCAAAAGCAATATTATCATTCAATATTTAAGTGGATTCTTAGTTACTAAAAAAAGAAGCCCAACTACCCACTAAAACAGTCTAAGTGAGTGTTTTAAAAAGAGCGATAGATCAGTCCGTTAACGGACTCTAAAAGTGATGCCTGCTATCTGGCGCCAGCTTTTAAATTTAGATATTTTGTATCAGGCGTAATTCCGCGCCATTAAAATATAAAGTATCGCCACTGCAAAATAGCAAAGAGTAATAAAGCGGTAGAGTTAAGCCCGGAGAGAAGATGAGTCGTATTCAAACGCCCTATTCCCACATCATCGATGAATATAATAAGATGATTTCAAAGAATATAAAGGCGATAGACTCATTAAGTCATAGCAGTAATATACGCCAGATTGCCGATGATACGTCTTTCACCCTGAGTACAGGCGAGATTATTATTGTTCTTGAGGGCGTTATTGCCGTTGAGATGCAGGAGCACAACTTTATTCTCGCCCCAGGAAAAGCGAAAAACCAGGCGAAAAAGTTGTTTCAGATCGGCAAAGGCATCAAAGGAATGTTTTTTGGTATTGTCGAAAGTTATGGCCCGGGTATTCAGCTGCACTATACCGCCAAAAAAAATGTCAAAGTGTTCAGCTGTAATCTCGAATACTTTGAGAAACATTTTACTCAGCCCGATAAATTCACCTTCCTGATGAACATGATGGCCATCACGCTGGCGTTTTTGCTCGATGCGCATGACGAAAGAGCTATTGGCACCCGCTATTTTGTCATTCGCTCCATGATTTATCGCTATCTCAAGCAGAAAAATGAGGGTGTATTACACGACCCGAGCCTGGCGAACTTTATCCTGCGACGTACAAAAATGTCGCGTAGCTATCTGTTTCAGGTACTTTCCGATCTGAAAAACGGCGGCTATATCACGATGAAAAACGGCGAGCTCGTCGATATTGTCAACGAGCTGCCGGAAAAATATTAACGCCGTTGGCTTAACTCTTATCCTGCCCCCGGCGCTTAAACTGCCCGGCGTCGATGTCGTACAGCTTCATCTTGCGCCACAGCGTGGTACGGCCAATATTCAGCAACTGCGACATCTCCTGTACCCGACCGCTGGTCACTCGCGCCGCCTGGATAATCGCCTCTTTCTCGATGGCGCTGAAGGAGAGACTTGATGGCAGTAGCGATGAGGACGCCTCGCTACCCGGCCGGGTTGAGAAGAGATGTTCGGGAAGATTGCTCAGGCGAATATGACCGTTATCGCTACTCATTGCGATATTCTCAATAATGCTATTGAGTTCAAAATCGTTGCCCGGCCACGAGTAGGCGGTCAGTTGGGCCAGCGCGTCGTCATCGACCTTCAGCCGCGATGAAAAGCGTTTCTCCAGCCGACGCAGACGGCTATGCACCAGCGAAGGAATACTGCCGCGTCGCGCCCGCAGCGGCGGAATGACTATTTCAAACGAATGTAGCGCATAGTACAGCTGGCGGCTAAAGCGGTTCTGCTCCACCAGGTTCGCGAGGTCGACGGTGGTGGTGGCGATCACTTTCACATCCACCGGAATCAGCCGCCGGGCATCAAGACGCGTCAGCACGCCCTGTTTTATCACCTGCAGCAGCGCTGACTGCAGCTCGGGGGCCAGATACTCTATTTTTTCCAGGAACAGCGTGCCGCCGTTGGCCAGCTCAAGGCGGCTGAGGCGGCCATTTTCATCGTCGGTTGGCGCGCTGCCCATAAAATCCTGGCCCAGTACGCTGTCGGCGTACAGCTGGCAGTTAACCGAAATATATGGGCCCGGCGCCCGCTCGCTTTCGTTATGGATCGCCTGGCTCAGTAATTCTTTACCCACCCCTTCCTCGCCGCACAGCAGCACCGGGAAAGCGCCGCGCGCCGCCTGGCGACCAAAGTGGATCAGCCTGCGGGTTTCCGGGTCATCCGCCGACATCTGTTCGAAGGTATGGCTCACTTTGCCCAATTGGCTGGTCATTAATTGACGCATCTGCTCCACCGGGTGGAGCAGTAAAATGAAGCTATTGCCCTGCTCTTCCACGATAGGCTTCAGGGTGATCACCGCGTCGATAAACTGATGCTGGCTCTCGAAGGTCACTTCCACATGATTAAGCCCGCGGGCCTGTTTAATCGCGCGGCGCAGCAACGCCGGCAGGGTCAACAGCTCATTGATATTCCGCCCCTGGCTGGCCTGGGTATCGAGATGCAGCAGCGTGGCCGCCTGCACGTTGAGAAACTGCAGCACTCCCTGCTCGTTCCACGCCATCACCCCGTCGTCCATACTTTCCAGCAGGCCGTACATTTGATTAAGGTGGCGGTTAGATTCCGCCAGCAGGCTGTCGGTAAGCAGCGAGTTACCCACTTCGCGGGCGATGGCCAACGTCAGCGACAGATCCGCCGGGGCCCACTCTTCGCGCAGGCAGCATAGCGAAATCGATCCAAACAGGCGGCCATGGTTATCGAACACCGGCGTAGAACTGAACGACCAGCGCCGCAGCGCCTGCTTAAAGTGCTCGTCGCCCGCGGTGTTGACCGGCTGACCGAGCATAGAAGCCAGCGACAGCGCGCAGGTGCCGATAATGCTCTCCGCGCAGTAGCTGCCGTCGCGAAATCCCAGTTCCGCCAGCTGTTCCAGGGTCTGCGGATTGCCACAGCGGCTCAGAATACAGGCCGACTCATCAAGGATGAACAGCGCGCAGGAACGGTTGGCCATAAACTCCCACGCATCTTCCAGCGCCGCCTGGCCGATGGTCAGCAGCGCGGTTTTGCGACGGCAGATCGATTCAAAGGTCAGCCCCTGCGCCTGATGCGGCGCCTGCCAGGTTTCCCGCTGCATAAATTTGCTGCAGCGATGCCACGACTGGCTGATAACGGCTGAAACTTCATTTTCCGCACCCTGAGTCTGAGCTGTCATATCCCTTTTCCGCTGGAGTTAACACAGTTAAAACGACAAAACCCTCCGGCAGCGGCTGCCGGAGGGAGGAGTTGATGCCGCAATGCGCCGCGGCATAGAACCTTGTGAAAGACTTAACGCGCCAGCCACTGCTGCCCAAGCAGGTCCGCGGTAAGGATGGCGGCGTAGACGCTATCCGCGGTGACCGGGAATGGCATATTGTGGATGGTTTCGCCTTCCGCGCAGGTGGCTTTCGCCACCGCGTGGATTTTGCTTTCGATACCCTCTTTCACGCCCATCTGGGCAAGGGTGATCGGCAGGCCGACTTTTTCACAGAAGCCCATCACGGTTTCGATCTCTTCCAGCGGGCTATTTTGCAGTACCAGCTGCGCCAGGGTGCCGAAAGCGACTTTTTCGCCGTGATACAGATGGTGGCACTCTTCAAGGATGGTGAAACCGTTGTGAATCGCGTGCGCGCCGGCCAGGCCGCTGCTCTCAAAACCGATACCGCTCAGATAGGTGTTGGCTTCGACAATACGCTCCAGCGCATCGGTCACCACTCCAGCCTGAGCCGCCAGGCGTGCTTTTTCGCCTTCCGCCAGCAGCGTATCATAGCACAGGCGCGCCAGGCTCAAGGCCGCCGCCGTGGACTGCCCGCCCGCCATGCTGGTGGCTCGCGCATCGAAGCAGGCCTTGGCTTCAAACCAGGTGGAGAGCGCATCGCCCATCCCGGCCACCAGCAAGCGTACCGGCGCTTTGGCGATAATCGCCGTGTCCATCACCACCATATCCGGGTTTTTCGGGTAGATCAGATACTCTTCAAACTCACCTGCCTCGGTGTAGATAACCGACAGCGCGCTGGTCGGCGCATCGGTTGAGGCAATTGTCGGGATCACCACCACCGGCAGCTTCTGGTAATAGCCGATCGCCTTCGCGGTATCGAGGGTTTTCCCGCCGCCGATTCCCACCACGCCGCGGCAGCCGTGCTGCTTAAGAATGGCGATCAGGCGGTTGATTTCCGCATGGCTGCACTCGCCGTTAAACCGTTCCGCATGGCAGCTAATATTGTGGTTATGCAGGCCGTTCAATACTTTGTCGCCCGCCAGCTTCATCACGAAGTCATCGGCGATAACAAAAAAGCTGTCGGCCAGGTTTTTAGCGTATTCGCCAAACAGCATGGCGGCATCAGGTCCCTGGAGATATTTGGCTGGAGATTGAATAACTTTTAGCATTCCTTTCACCCTCAAATAAGTGCGTATGTTGACACGTGAGCCCAGGCCGTCATGCCGCGGCGCCTGATATCAATGGCGCTTACAGCCACGCTGCCGGAGCGATGCATCCACTGTAGGGCGAGCCGCGGCGAAAAAAATTTTTCCCTTTTTTGTTCTGTTCTGAAACAGATAAAAAAATAATGCGTTTCATATTGAAACAATGTGACTGAGAAAGCGATGGGATTGCGATCGCGATCGGCTCATTTTGGCAAAAAAGCCGCTATCGTCTCCCCTCTTTAACGCAGAAAATCGCCTCAATGCGGCACAATGGCGAAAAAAATCATCCTTGCCCCATTTCTGATAGCAGAAAAAAACGGACAAATTATTAGCGCTGGCTCGCATTTCTCCTGTTTATCGGCAATTAATGTTCCATAAAGGAACAAAAACTCTTTTCTACGTTCCGTTATGGAACCAATTTTGACGGCATTTTATTTTGCGCCCGCTCAGCCAGAATCACTACATCGCCGGGCTACCCTTATAGACAGGCGACCTCCCCCTACCCTACGGAGCATAAACAATGAAAAAACTGATTAACCGTGTGGAAGATGTACTGAGTGAACAGCTTATCGGCCTGGCGAAGGCGCATCCTGAACTGACGCTGCACCAGGACCCGGTCTATGTCACCCGCGCTGATGCGCCGGTCGCCGGCAAAGTGGCGCTGCTCTCCGGCGGCGGCAGCGGACACGAACCGATGCACTGCGGCTACATCGGCCAGGGCATGCTCTCCGGCGCCTGTCCGGGGGAAATTTTCACCTCGCCGACGCCGGACAAAATGTTCGAATGCGCGATGCAGATTGACGGCGGCGAAGGCGTCCTGCTGATTATCAAAAACTATACCGGCGACATCCTGAATTTTGAGACCGCCACCGAGCTGCTGCACGAAAGCGGCGTTAAGGTCGCCACCGTCGTGGTGGATGACGACGTGGCGGTAAAAGACAGCCTCTATACCGCCGGACGCCGCGGCGTCGCCAATACCGTGCTGATTGAAAAACTGGTCGGCGCCGCCGCCGAACGCGGCGACTCGCTGGAAGCCTGCGCTGAACTGGGCCGCCGTTTAAATAACCTTGGTCACTCGATTGGCATCGCGCTGGGCGCCTGCACCGTACCGGCCGCCGGACAGCCCTCCTTTACCCTGAAAGATGATGAGATGGAGTTCGGCGTCGGCATCCATGGCGAGCCGGGTATCGACCGCCGCCGCTTCAGCTCGCTCGACCAAACCGTCGATGAGATGTTCGATACCCTGCTGGAAAACGGCGCATACAGCCGCACGCTGCGCCAGTGGGATAACGTCAAGGGAGCGTGGCAGGAAGTGAAACAGAGCAAAACCGCGCTGCAAAACGGCGATCGGGTTATCGCGCTGGTCAATAACCTCGGCGCCACGCCGCTTTCCGAACTGTACGGCGTTTATAACCGCCTCGCCCAGCGCTGCGAAGCGTCCGGCATTGTGATTGAACGCAACCTCATCGGCAGCTACTGCACCTCGCTGGATATGGCGGGTTTCTCCATCACCCTGCTGAAAGCGGATGATGACACGCTGGCGTTATGGGACGCCCCGGTCCATACCCCGGCGCTGAACTGGGGAAAATAAGGAGCACGACATGTCACTGAACAGAACGCAAATCGTCGACTGGCTGTACCGCTGCGGCGACATTTTCACCAAACAGAGCGATTTTCTCACCGGCCTTGATAAAGAGATCGGCGACGCCGACCACGGCCTCAATATGCATCGCGGCTTCAGCAAAGTCGTCGAAAAGCTGCCGTCGATCGCCGATAAAGACATCGGTTTTATTCTCAAGAATACCGGGATGACGCTGCTTTCCAACGTCGGCGGCGCCAGCGGCCCGCTGTTCGGCACCTTCTTTATCCGCGCCGCCCAGGTCACCCAGGCGCATCAGAGCCTGACCCTCGACGAGCTTTATCAGATGATCCGCGAAGGCGCGGACGGCGTCGTCAACCGTGGTAAAGCGGAGCCGGGCGATAAGACGATGTGCGACGTCTGGCTGCCGGTGGTGGAATCCCTGCGTCATTCCAGCGAGCAACATCTGTCTATCCCTGCCGCGCTGGATGCCGCCTGCGAAGTGGCCGAGCGCGCCGCCCACGCCACCATCACCATGCAGGCCCGTAAAGGCCGCGCCAGCTATCTCGGCGAGCGCAGCATCGGGCATCAGGATCCCGGCGCGACCTCGGTGCTGTTTATGGTTCAGATGCTGGCTGCCGCCGCCAAAGAGTAAGGAAATCGCGATGGTAAACCTGGTTATTGTTTCTCATAGCGCCCGGCTGGGCGAAGGTGTCGGAGAACTGGCCCGGCAGATGTTAATGAACGATGGCTGTAAGCTGGCGATCGCCGCCGGGATCGACGATCCCGACAGCCCGATCGGCACCGATCCGATTAAAGTCATGGAGGCGATCGAATCCGTCGCCGACACCGACCATGTACTGGTGATGATGGATATCGGCAGCGCCCTGCTCAGCGCCGAAACCGCCCTCGATCTGCTCGATCCGGCGATTGCGGCAAAGGTGCGGCTGTGCGCCGCGCCGCTGGTCGAAGGGACGCTGGCGGCCACCGTCAGCGCCGCCTCCGGCGCCGGGATCGACAAGGTTATCGCCGATGCCATGAACGCCCTGGAAGCCAAGCGGGTTCAGCTGGGTTTACCCTCGCACACGCCTGACGCCGCCGCCCCAACGCTTGCTGACGACGGCGACGCTAAATCGGTTTCAGTCATTATTAACAATCACAACGGCCTGCACGTGCGTCCGGCATCGAAGCTGGTCGCCGCGCTGGCGGGTTTTAACGCCGACCTGGTGCTGGAGAAAAACGGCAAATGCGTCACCCCGGACAGTCTGAATCAAATCGCTCTGCTGCAGGTGCGCCGCCACGATAAGCTGCGCCTGCTGGCCCGCGGTCCGGACGCCGATGCGGCGCTGGCGGCGTTTCAGGCGCTAGCCGCCGATAACTTCGGCGAGTCGCCGGAGGCGCAGCCGACTGCGGAACCCGCCATACCTGCGCGTGTTGAAGGCGCGGCGCTGCTTTATCCGCTGGCGCCGCTCCAACCGGCGCTCCCCGCCGCCGCCGACGTTGCTCGCGAGCAGCAGCGCCTGCGCCAGGCGATCGACCAGACGCTGGCCGATCTCAATGCGCTCACCGAGCTGGCGGAAAACAAATTTAACGCCGATATCGCGGCGATCTTCGCCGGCCATCACACTTTACTCGACGATGAAGATCTGTTTGATGCCGCCAACGATCGTCTGCTCACCGAACAGTGCTCGGCGGAATGGGCGTGGCACCAGGTGCTGATGGAGCTCAGTCAACAGTATCGCCAGCTGGATGACGCCTACCTGCAGGCGCGCTATATCGATATCGAAGATATTCTGCAGCGCACGCTACGCCATCTGCAGGGTATTAAGGAGACGCTGCCATTCGCCAGTGAGCCGACGATTATTATCGCCGACAATATTTATCCCTCGACCGTACTCCAACTGGATGCCAGCAAGGTCACCGGCCTGTGCCTGCGCAACGGCAGCGAACAGGCCCACGGCGCGATTATCGCCCGCGCGGCGGGGATCGCCTGGTTATGCCAGCAGGGCAACGCGCTGAATGATATTCAGCCTGGCGAAGCCATCACGCTCGATATGCGTCAGCAACGTCTTATTCGTCGCTAAATCCACTTTGACCGTTACCACTCCGGAGGCCCGCCTCCGGAGGGTGAGTTTTCGCTTACTGATCAGGAACCACTATGTCTCAATTCTTTTTTAACCAGCGCGCCAGCCTCGTTAACGACGTGATCGAGGGAACCATTATTGCCAGCCCGTGGAACAACCTCGCCCGCCTGGAGAGCGACCCGGCGATCCGTGTAGTGGTACGCCGCGATCTGAATAAAAACAACGTGGCGGTGATTTCCGGCGGCGGCTCCGGCCATGAACCGGCGCACGTCGGCTTTATTGGTAAAGGCATGCTGACCGCCGCGGTCTGCGGCGATCTGTTCGCCTCGCCGAGCGTCGATGCGGTACTCACCGCGATTCAGGCGGTGACCGGCGAGGCGGGCTGTCTGCTGATCGTTAAAAACTACACCGGCGATCGGCTTAACTTCGGCCTCGCGGCGGAGAAAGCGCGCCGTCTTGGCTATAACGTAGAGATGCTGATCGTCGGCGACGATATTTCGCTGCCGGATAATAAACAGCCGCGCGGCATCGCCGGGACTATTCTGGTGCATAAGGTGGCGGGCTATTTCGCCGAGCGCGGCTTCAACCTCGCCACCGTCCTGCGTGAAGCGCAATACGCCGCCAACCATACCGCCAGCATCGGGGTGGCGCTGGCCAGCTGTCACCTGCCGCAGGAAGCGGAAAGCGCGCCGCGCCATCAGCCCGGCCACGCCGAGCTGGGGATGGGCATCCACGGCGAACCGGGAGCCTCGACGATCGCGACCCATAACAGCGCGGAAATCATGCAGATTATGGTAGAGAAGCTGACCGCCGCCCTACCCGAAACCGGCCGCCTGGCGGTGATGCTCAATAATCTCGGCGGCGTGTCGGTGGCCGAGATGGCGATTCTGACCCGCGAACTGGCCAATACCCCACTCCATGCGCGCGTTGACTGGTTGATTGGCCCGGCTTCGCTGGTAACGGCGCTGGATATGAAAGGCTTCTCGCTGACCACTATCGTGCTGGAAGAGAGCATCGAAAAGGCGCTGCTGTCAGATGTCGAAACCGCCAGTTGGCAGAAGCCGGTGCAGCCGCGGGCTGTTAATATTATGCCGTCCGCGCTCGCCAGCGCACGCGTCTCCTTTACGCCATCGGCCAACCCGCAGGTTGGCGATTACGTGGCGCAGGTGACCAGCACCCTCTCCGGCCTCGAAAACCATCTCAACGCGCTTGACGCCAAAGTGGGCGACGGCGATACCGGCTCCACTTTCGCCGCTGGCGCACGTGAGATTGCCGCTCTATTGCAACGCCAGCAACTGCCGCTCAATGATTTACCCACGCTGTTCGCGCTAATTGGCGAACGCCTGACGGTAGTGATGGGCGGCTCCAGCGGCGTATTGATGTCGATTTTCTTCACCGCCGCCGGGCAGAAGCTGGAGCAAGGCGCCAGCATGGCGGAAGCGCTGAACGCCGGTCTGGTGCAGATGAAATTTTACGGCGGCGCCGATGAGGGCGACCGGACGATGATTGATGCTCTACAGCCGGCGCTGGCGGCGCTGCTGGCCGAACCGGATAATCTGCAGGCCGCTTTTGCCGCGGCGCAGGCCGGCGCAGATCGCACCTGCCAGTCGAGCAAAGCCGGCGCCGGACGCGCCTCCTATCTCAATAGCGAGAGCCTGCTCGGCAATATGGACCCCGGCGCCCACGCGGTGGCGATGGTGTTTAAGGCGCTGGCGGAACGCTAAGCCTCACCCGGTGGCGCTGCGCTTACCGGGGCGACATAACACCATTGAAAGGTAGCCCGGAGAAGGCGCAACGCGCCGCCATCCGGGTTTACCACACTGCCGATTATTTGCTATGCCAGTACGCCTGCGAACGCACCAGTTGCTGATCGATACTCGGCACCTCAAAGCGCGCCAGCAGCGATTTCACCACGCCGCCTTCTCCGGTCAGCCAGATAAAATAATCTTCTGACGGCACCTTGACCTGAGCCAGCCGCTCGGCGACGAACGCCGGGTTGTGGCCTACCACCCATTCGATATTAAAGCCGTCGAGATCCGCCAGATAATCTTTATACGAAGCATCCGCAACGGTGACGATGGCCGTCACCTGCGGCGTCACCGGCAGCTGGCGCAATCCCAGCAGGCGACGGCGCAGCGCCGGCATGCCCGATTCGTCACAGACATAAAGCTGCCAGGCGTAATCTTCCGGCACCACCAGCGAGCCGCGCGGCCCGCCGATCACCAGCTTATCGCCGACGTTGGCTTCCAGCGCCCAGCGGCTGGCAATACCGCCATCGTGGATATAAAAATCGTAGGCCAGCTCGTGGCGTTCGGCATCGTACAGCGGCGTGTAGTCGCGGGTCGCCGGGCGCACGCCCTCGCCCCAGTTTATGCCTTCGTCGGTCACTTCCGGCGGCGTGAATACGCTGCCCGCCTGCGGGAAAAACAGTTTGGTGTGGTCGTCAAAACCTTGTGAAACAAAGCCATCCAGCGCCTCGCCCCCCAGCACGATCCGCTGGAACGCCTGGCCGATACGCTCAACGCGCAGCACGGTTAATTCGCGAAAACGTAGTTCGTTACGCACGCGCTGCGGGTATTTAGTTTGATTGATTATTGTCATCCGTCATCGCCTTGGTGAAGGGTAAATAGATATATCTAAACTCAGTGCAAATGATAATGATTGCCATTAATGAAAATGGCAAGTTTTTTTTGATATAAATTACAGGAAAGCTTCATCAAAGCTAAAAACAACAATAAAACAATTAATATCAATAAATTATAAATTATACATTGTCTTTTTTTACTATTTAGATATAAATTAGATATATCAAAAATATGCGGGAGAACTGATGCGACATCATCATGAAGAAGGCCACGGCGAACAGGGCCGTCGCGGCGGCGGACGCCGCCAGCGTTTCTTTGGCCACGGCGAATTGCGCCTGGTGATCCTCGATATCCTTTCGCGCAACGCCAGCCACGGCTATGAGCTGATTAAAGAGATTGAGGCGCTGACGCAAGGCAATTACAGCCCCAGCCCAGGCGTTATCTATCCGACGCTCGACCTGCTGCAGGATCAGGGATTGATTAGCGTAGAAGAGGAAAATGGGCGTAAAAAAATCGCTATCACTGAAGAGGGACGCCGCCTGTGCGCCGAAAGCGGCGAGCAGTTAAGCCAAATTCAGACGCGCCTGCAGGAACGCATGATCGGCTGCGAATTGCGCAAAAATCCGCAGATGAAACGCGCGCTGGAAAACTTTAAAGCGGTCCTGGACCTGAAGGTCAACCAGCAGAGCATCAGCGACGCGCAGTTGAAACAGATCATCGGCGTGATTGACCGCGCGGCGATGGAAATCTCCCAACTCGATTAACCTCTCGCACCACAATGGTTCCCAGGCTGCTCCATCACGCAGCGGCCTGCACCACCCCACGTCATACCGCTTCACACCCCAACGGCAGTTTATCTTGCAGCCTCAGGAATAAAACGTGCCAATATTTAAGTTATGAGATTAAATTTCGCACAATTGCGACTTAACTTTGCGTTTATCCCGATTTTCATCGTCGCTGCCAGGCTGGCGTAATCCCTGCAATACTTAATTCAGTATCATGTGATACGCCCCCCCAGGAGCACATTTTGAACAGGTTACCTTCCAGCGCATCGGCTCTGGCCTGCAGCGCGCACGCACTGAATCTCATTGAGAAGCAATCGCTCTCCCATGACGAAATGAAAGCACTGAACCAGGAGGTGAGAGAATACTTTAAAGAACATGTGAACCCGGGGTTTCTGGAGTATAGAAAATCGGTCACAGCCGGCGGGGATTACGGAGCCGTAGAGTGGCAAGCGGGAGGGTTAAATACGCTTGTCGACACCCAGGGACAGGAGTTTATCGACTGCCTTGGTGGGTTTGGCATCTTCAATGTAGGGCACCGTAATCCAGTTGTGGTATCCGCCGTCGAAAATCAACTCGCGAAACAACCGCTTCACAGCCAGGAGCTGCTGGACCCGCTGCGGGCGATGCTGGCGAAAACGCTGGCGGCCTTAACGCCCGGCAAGCTCAAATACAGTTTCTTCTGCAACAGCGGCACGGAATCCGTGGAAGCGGCGCTGAAGCTGGCAAAAGCCTATCAGTCTCCGCGCGGCAAATTTACCTTCGTCGCTACCAGCGGCGCGTTCCACGGTAAATCGCTGGGCGCGCTGTCGGCCACCGCGAAATCGACCTTCCGCAAACCGTTTATGCCGCTACTGCCGGGCTTCCGTCACGTGCCGTTCGGTGATATCAACGCCATGCGTTCCATACTGAGCGAGTGCAAGAAAACCGGTGATGACGTCGCGGCGGTGATCCTTGAGCCTATCCAGGGCGAAGGCGGCGTGATCCTGCCGCCGGCGGGTTACTTACCGGCGGTCCGTAAACTGTGCGACGAGTTTGGCGCGTTGCTGATCCTCGACGAGGTACAGACCGGCATGGGCCGCACCGGCAAAATGTTCGCCTGCGAGCATGAAAACGTGCAGCCGGATATTCTGTGTCTGGCTAAAGCGCTCGGCGGCGGCGTAATGCCGATCGGCGCGACGGTAGCGACGGAAGAGGTCTTCTCGGTGCTGTTCGATAACCCATTCCTGCACACCACCACCTTCGGCGGCAACCCGCTGGCCTGCGCGGCGGCGCTGGCGACGATCAACGTCTTGCTCTCGCAGAACCTGCCGGCGCAGGCGGAGCAAAAAGGCGATCTGTTGCTGGACGGCTTCCGTCAACTGGCGCGCGAATATCCGGATCTGGTGAATGAAGTCCGCGGGAAAGGCATGTTGATGGCTATTGAGTTTGTCGATAACGAGATTGGCTACAACTTTGCCAGCGAGATGTTCAGACAGCGGGTGCTGGTCGCCGGGACGTTAAACAACGCCAAGACGATCCGCGTTGAACCGCCGCTGACGCTCACCCTCGAGCAGTGCGAGCAGGTGCTGAAGGCGGCGCGCAAGGCGCTGGCGGCACTGCGCATATCGGTCGAAGAGACATAATTCACACCCGACCCTCTCCCGTCGGGAGAGGGTCTTTTCACGTTATACCACCCGCACGCCTGCTGGCATGACGCGCTCCGGCGTCAACAGCACGCTTTCGCTTTCATCCTCGGTTTCCGCGCATAACAGCATGCACTCAGAAGTTTCGCCACGCATTTTGGCTTTCGCCAGATTACACAGCACCACCACCGTTTTCCCCAGCAGCTCCTCTTCGCTGTAGTAGGGCACCAGGCTAGTGACCGTCTGCAGCGTACGGTCGCCGACATCAATTCGCGCGATGTACAGTTTGTCAGCATTGTCATGGCGCTTCACCTCGACAATCTTGCCGACGCGCATCTCCAGTTTGGCAAAATCAGCGTAAGCTACGGTATCCATCTCTCACCTCCAGTAAATTTTTACTAAAAGATAGCAAGTTTTTGCCGTTCGTCTGCATAATGCTGATAATAATGCTACTTCTGTCACGCTATCGCCGGGGAAAACGGCCCTCGCGCGCAGGCGTTTTTTACTGAAATAAGGTGCAGGACGCGACGCTTGCTTTACAATAGATGGGCAAACATGGGCAACGTCCGATAAAGGAAAAAGATGGCAACGCTAAAAGACATTGCGACCGAAGCGGGTGTTTCGCTGGCGACGGTTTCCCGGGTATTAAACGACGACCCCACCCTGAACGTAAAAGAAGAGACTAAGCATCGTATTCTCGAGATTGCGGAGAAGCTGGAGTATAAAAGCAGCAGCGCGCGTAAAACGCAGGTCCTTCCCGTCGGCCATCATCATATCCTGGCGCTGTACAGCTACCAGCAAGAGTTGGAAATTAACGACCCTTACTATCTCGCCATTCGCCACGGTATTGAAACCCAGTGCGAAAAGCTCGCCATCGAGCTCACCAACTGCTATCTCAATAACACCCTGCCCGAGCTGAAAAAGGTCACCGGCGTATTGATTATCGGCCAGCCGACGCGCGAGCTGCGCGAGACCGCCAGCGCGCTGACCGACAATATCTGCTTTATTGATTTTCACGAAGCCGGCAGCCCGTACGATGCGGTGGATATCGACCTGGTACGAATCGCTAAAGAGGTGGTCGACTTCTTTATCCAGCAGGGCGCGTCGCGCATTGGATTTATCGGCGGCCAGGATCAGCCCGGCAAGGCAGATATTCGCGAAGTGGCGTTTGTGGAGTACGGTCAGTTGAAGGGCGTGGTTTCAGCCGATGATATCTGGCGCGGCGGTTTTTCCAGCTCGTCCGGTTATGAGCTGGCGAAGCAGATGCTGGTGCAAGCGGAGTTTCCGCGGGCGCTGTTTGTCGCCTCGGACTCCATCGCCATCGGCGTGCTGCGCGCCATCCACGAACGCGGGCTGGCGATCCCGGAAGATATTTCGCTGATTAGCGTCAACGATATCCCCACCGCGCGCTTTACCTTCCCGCCGCTGTCAACGGTGCGGATCCACTCCGAAATGATGGGCAGCCAGGGGGTGAACCTGCTAATCGAGAAGGCCCGCGATGGCCGCGCCCTGCCGCTTAACGTTTTTGTTCCGAGCGTGTTGAAGCTGCGCGGCACCACCCGTTAATCCAACCCCATCCCGGCGGCGCTGCGCTTGGCCGGGCTACCGGTCCTGGCCGGAACGCCATTCCGTAGGTCGGGTAAGGCGAAGCCGCTACCCGCATCCTGTTACCCGGCGGCGCTGCGCCTGGTCGGGCTACCGGTCCTGGCCGGAACGCCATTCTGTAGGCCGGGTAAGGCGCAGCCGCCACCCGGCACAAAACGGCCTCATCCCCCATCCAGTTCCCCGGCGGCGCTGCGCCTGGCCGGGCTACCGGTCCTGCCCGGAACGCCATTCTGTAGGTCGGGTAAGGCGAAGCCGCTACCCGACACAAAGCGGTTCATTTTGTGATCGAGTTAAAGTAAATCATCCCTGGCGATTTTATTTAGTAAAAGTTTTACTAAAATGAGTTTTATCTTATTAAGCCGTTCAGGGAGGCGATATGAATCGCTGGGAAAACCTTCAACTCACTCATGAAAACAGGCTGCCGCCGCGGGCGTATTTCTTCTCTTACGACTCACTGGCCCAGGCGCGGACCTTCGCCCGCGAAACCAGCAGCCGCTTCCTGTCCCTCAGCGGGCAGTGGAACTTCCGCTTCTTCACCAACCCGTTGCTGGTACCGGAGAGCTTTACCTCATGCTATCAGAACGAGTGGGGGCCGATTACCGTACCGGGCATGTGGCAGATGGAAGGCCACGGCCAGCTGCAGTACACCGACGAAGGTTTCCCCTTCCCCATCGACGTGCCCTATGTTCCGACCGATAACCCGACCGGCGCCTACCAGCGCCTGTTTACCCTCGGCGACGGCTGGCAGGGCAAACAAACCATCATTAAATTCGATGGCGTCGAAACCTATTTCGAAGTCTACGTTAACGGCCAGTACATCGGCTTTAGCAAAGGCAGCCGCCTGACCGCCGAGTTCGATATCAGCGCGGCGGTGAAAACCGGCGACAACCTGCTGTGCGTGCGCGTGATGCAGTGGGCGGACTCCACCTATATTGAAGATCAGGACATGTGGTGGTCAGCGGGCATTTTCCGCGACGTCTATCTGGTGGGGAAAAATCCGCTGCACGTACAGGACTTCACCGTGCGCACCGATTTTAACGATGACTACATCGACGCGACCCTCTCCTGCCAGCTGACGCTGGAAAACCTGGCTCCGCAGACGGCGGCGGCAACGCTGGAATATACCCTGTTCGACGGCGAAAAAGCGCTTTATTCGGGCAACGTCGGTCAACTGCAGGTCAGCCAGCAGCTAAATACCGGCTTCACAATTGATGTGAGCGCGCCGCAGCAGTGGTCGGCGGAAAGCCCGTATCTCTATCATCTGGTGCTGACGTTAAAAAACGCCGCCGGCGAGGTGCTGGAAATCATCCCGCAGCGCGTCGGTTTCCGCGATATCAAAGTGCGTGACGGCTTGTTCTACATCAACAACCGCTACGTAATGCTGCACGGCGTGAACCGCCACGATAACGACCATCTGAAAGGCCGCGCGGTCGGCATGGATCGCGTGGAAAAAGATCTGCTGTTGATGAAGCAGCACAACATCAACTCGGTACGCACCGCCCACTATCCGAACGACCCGCGTTTCTATGAAATGTGCGATATCTACGGACTGTTCGTGATGGCGGAAACCGACGTGGAGTCCCACGGTTTCGCCAACGTCGGCAACCTCAGCGCCATCACCGACGACCCGGCCTGGGAACACATCTACGTTGAGCGCATCGTGCGCCACGTGCACGCGCAGAAAAACCATCCGTCGATCGTCATCTGGTCGCTGGGTAACGAATCCGGCTATGGCTGCAACATCCGCGCCATGTACCACGCCACCAAAGCGCTGGATGATACCCGGCTGGTGCACTACGAAGAGGATCGCGACGCCGAGGTGGTGGATATCATCTCCACCATGTACACCCGCGTGCCGCTGATGAACGAATTTGGCGAGCATCCGCATGAAAAACCACGCATTATCTGTGAGTACGCCCATGCGATGGGCAACGGTCCCGGCGGATTAACTGAATATCAGAATGTTTTTTACCAGCACGACTGTATCCAGGGCCACTACGTGTGGGAATGGTGCGACCACGGGATCCAGGCCAGCGACGATAACGGTACGGTGTGGTACAAATTTGGCGGCGATTACGGCGACTACCCGAACAACTACAACTTCTGCCTCGATGGTCTGATTTTCTCCGACCAGACGCCGGGGCCGGGCCTGCGCGAATACAAGCAGGTCATCGCCCCGGTGAAAGTACAGGCACGGGATATCTGCCGCGGCGAACTGCGGGTGGAAAACAAACTGTGGTTCTCCACTCTCGATGACTACACCCTGCGCGTTGAAGTGCGCGCCGAAGGCGAAACGCTCTCCAGTCAGCTGCTGAAAGTGCAAGACCTGGCGCCGAACAGCGGCCGCGACCTGCAAATCGCCCTGCCGCAGCTCGACGAGCGTGAGGCGTTCGTCAACATCATGGTGACCAAAGATTCGCGCACCCCGTATAGCGAAGCCAATCACGATATCGCCGTCTATCAGTTCCCACTTAAAGCGCGAACCGCCGCGCGAACCCCGCTGTTAAACGCCAGCGCCACGCCGCTGCAGATTGTCGATGAACGCCTCAGCTACACCATCTGCGGCCATAACTTCCGCGTGGTGTTCAGCAAGGTCAGCGGCAAACTGAGCGAATGGCAGGTCAACGGCGTCGACCAGGTAACCCGCGAGCCGAAGATTAACTTCTTCAAACCAATGATTGATAACCATAAACAGGAATACGAAGGACTGTGGCAGCCGGCCCACCTGCAGATAATGCAGGAGCATCTGCGCGAATTCAGCGCTGAAATAGAGGGCGAAACGGTGGTGATCACCACCCGCAGCGTGATTGCGCCGCCGGTGTTCGACTTCGGTATGCGCTGTACCTATCGCTGGCAGATTACCCCGCAGGGCCACATCAACGTTGAGCTGGCCGGCGAGCGCTACGGCGACTATCCACACATTGTCCCGTGCATCGGCTTTATGCTGGGCATTAACGGTGAGTTCGACCAGGTGAACTACTACGGCCGCGGGCCGGGCGAGAACTACGCCGACAGCCAGCAAAGCAACATCATTGATATCTGGCATACCACCGTCGACGATATGTTCGTCAATTATCCATTCCCGCAGAACAACGGTAATCGTCAGCACGTGCGCTGGGCATCGTTCAGCGACCGCCACGGCAGCGGTCTGCTGGTCGTTCCGCGCAATCCGCTCAACGTCAGCGCATGGCACTTTACGGCAGAAAACCTGCACGCCGCCCAGCACTGCAACGAACTGCAGCGCAGCGATGACATCACCCTGAATATCGATGCACAACTGCTCGGCCTCGGCTCCAACTCCTGGGGCAGCGAAGTGCTGGATAGCTGGCGCGTCTGGCTCAACACCTTCAACTATGGCTTTACGCTGCTGCCGCTGGAGGGCGGATGCGGCACCTCGCAGGTACTGGCGAACCATAGCTTCGGCGCCGGTTTCTTTTCCCCCGTTGCACACAGCGAGGCTGAACAATGAGAATTCTCGATAATTTAGAACAGTTTAAGCAGGTTTATCATAGCGGCCGCAAATGGCAGCGCTGCGTGGAAGCCATCAATAACATCGACAACATCCGCCCGGGCGTGGCGCATTCCATTGGCGATTCTCTCTCCTATCGGGTGGAAACCGATAGTACGACCGACGCGCTATTTGTCGGCAACCGCCGCTACTTTGAGGTGCACTATTACCTGCAAGGGCAGCAGAAAATCGAGTTTGCCGCCAAAGAAAATCTGCAAACCGTGGCCTGCTACCGCGACGAAACCGATCGCGAATACCTGAAAGGGATCGGTGAAACGGTGAAGGTTCACGAAGGGCAGATGGTGATTTGCGATATCGACGAAGCCTATCGCTTTATCTGCGATGCGCCGGTAAAAAAAGTGGTGCTGCGAGTCACGGTTGAAGACGGATACTTCCTCAATAAGTAAACCCGCGTTAAGCGACAAGGGAGGTCAACGGGTACGCCCGTTGGCCTTTCGGTTCCAGCCCGCTAAAGCGGGTAGATGAATGATTGGAGGACGTATGTCCGAGTCTGTACGTGCCAAAATCGGCAAGTTCGCGCTGCTATCGATGGCCTTTACCGCCGTCTTTAACGTGCGAAATATCGTCAATAATAACATCGAGTTAGGTCTCAGTTCCGCGCCTATCTTCTTATTCGCCACTATCGTTTACTTTATCCCGTTCGTGTTTATCATCGCCGAATTCGTCTCGGCCAATAAACACTCCGAATCCGGGATGTACGCGTGGCTGAAGCAGCCGCTGGGTACCCGCGCCGCCTATCTTGGTTCCTTCCTCTACTGGTTTGTGAACCTGTTCTTTTTCCTCTCGCTGTTGCCGAACGTAGTGGCCTACGCCTCATACGCGATCACCGGGTACGCGATCCCCTTCTCGCCGATGGTGACCTCGCTTATCTCCATCGTGCTGTTCGCCATGGCCACCCATATATCCACCAAGGGGGCGACCTGGCTGGGTAAAATTTCCGAATGCGTGGCCTACGGCGTGTTCGCTTTGTTCGCGATTTACGTCGTCGGCGCGCTGACCGCACTGGGTTCCGGTCACGTCCCGGCGCAGCCGATTACCCTGGCGGCGATGGAGCCGACCATCAACTGGGCGACGCTCGGTATCATGTGCTGGATTTTCCAGGCCGCTGGCGGCGCGGAAACCGTTGCCGCCTACCTCAACGACACCAAGGGCGGGCAGAAATCCTTTATTAAAGTCATCATCACCGCCGGGGTGCTGATTGGCGGTATGTATGCCTTAGGTTCGCTGCTGGTTAACGTCTTTGTCGCCCGTGAAAACCTGACCTACGCCGGCGGAATGGTGGAAATCTTTACCGGTCTCGGCGCCTACTTCCACATTTCTGAAGCGCTGATGGGCCGCTTCGTCGGCATCATTCTGTTTATCGCCATCTTCGGCAGCATGATGATGTGGACCGCCGCGCCGGTCAAAATCCACTTCTCGGAAATCCCGAAGGGTATCTACGGCCAGAAAACCACCGAGCTAAACGCCCACGGCGTGCCGGTACGCGCCGCCTGGTGGCAGTTCCTGTTCGTCTTCCTGATGTTGATTGTTAACGGCTTCGGCTCCGCCAGCGTGCAGCAGATGATGAACACCGCCATTAATCTCACCGCCGGTACCGCCATGCTGCCGCCGCTGTTCATCATGGCCGCCTACTTCGTCTTCCGCTGGAAACACGATGACACGCCGCGCGACTTCCGTATGGGCTCGAGGAAAGTGGGCATGAGCGTGGTATCGATGCTGATAGTGATTTTCGTGGTTAGCATGACCGCTTCCGCCTTCCCGCCGGGCGTCGATCTGGTTAACGCTTTCTTTATCAACGTCTTTATGACCGCGGTCTTCTCCGGCCTGGCGTGGTGGTGGATCGCCCGCTTTGAAAAAAAGCAGCAACGTCTGCGCGCCGTGGCGCCGGTTAACGCTGCCGCCGCCGGTAAATAACGTTCCTGTCGTCCCGTCAGCGCCTCGGCGGCTGGCGGGATTTTTATATCCCTCGCCTGATTACGTATTACTCAACCTTTTTCGTGATCGAGTTAAAGCTATTCGGTTTCTTTACTTCTATTTACTAAAAGTTTTACTAAAATCGACATTAATTCTTAACTACCTCTACCCTACAAACAACACAACCCCCTTCAGCGACCCTCTGAAGGACAATGTGTGGAGATGTGTTATGTCTGATACTAAACGTAATACCATCGGCAAGTTCGGCCTGTTATCGCTGACCTTTGCCGCCGTTTACAGTTTCAATAACGTCATCAACAACAATATCGAACTGGGGCTGGCGTCGGCGCCGATGTTCTTCCTCGCTACCCTGTTCTACTTCATTCCGTTTTGCCTGATTATCGCCGAGTTCGTGTCGCTGAATAAAAACTCCGAGGCCGGGGTTTACGCCTGGGTGAAGAGTTCGCTCGGCGGCCGTTGGGCGTTTATCACCGCCTATACCTACTGGTTCGTAAACCTGTTTTTCTTCACCTCGCTGCTGCCGCGCGTGATCGCCTATGCCTCTTACGCCTTCCTCGGCTACGAATACATTCTGACGCCGTTCGCCACTACCGTGCTGAGCATGGCGCTGTTCGCTTTCTCCACCTGGATCTCCACCAACGGCGCGAAAATGCTGGGGCCTATCACCTCCGTTACCTCATCGCTGATGCTGCTGCTGACGCTCTCCTATATTTTGCTGGCCGGTACCGCGCTGGTGGGCGGCGTGCAGCCAGCGGATCCGATCACCGTCGAGGCGATGATCCCTAACTTCAACTGGGCGTTCCTTGGTATTACCACGTGGATCTTTATGGCGGCGGGCGGCGCGGAATCGGTGGCGGTATACGTCAACGATGTGAAAGGTGGCTCGAAATCCTTCGTCAAAGTGATCATCCTCGCCGGGATCTTCATCGGCGTGCTGTACTCGATCTCCTCCGTGCTGATCAACGTCTTCGTCAGCAGTAAAGAGCTGAAGTTTACCGGCGGATCGGTGCAGGTGTTCCACGGCCTGGCGGCTTACTTTGGCCTGCCGGAAATTCTGATGAACCGCTTCGTCGGCCTCGTTTCGTTTACCGCGATGTTTGGCTCGCTGCTGATGTGGACCGCCACCCCGGTTAAAATTTTCTTCTCGGAAATCCCCTCCGGCATCTTTGGTAAAAAAACCGTCGAGCTCAATGAGAACGGCGTCCCGGCGCGCGCGGCCTGGATCCAGTATCTGATCGTCATTCCGCTGATGATCATCCCGACGTTGGGATCCAACACCGTGCAGGATCTGATGAACACCATCATCAACATGACCGCCGCCGCTTCCATGCTGCCGCCGCTGTTCATCATGCTGGCCTACCTCAACCTGCGCCGCAAGCTCGACCATCTGCCGCGCGATTTCCGCATGGGCTCGCGTACTACCGGCATCGTGGTGGTATCCATGCTGATTGTGATTTTCGCCATCGGCTTCGTCGCCTCAACCTTCCCAACCGGCGGCAACATCCTGACCATCATTTTCTACAACGTCGGCGGGATCGTGATTTTCCTTGGCTTCGCGTGGTGGAAATACAGCAGATACGTCAAAGGATTAACCCAAGAACAACAACAAATAGAAGCGGCTCCGGCTTCCCATACCTCTTAAATACCTTAAAAAAATGAAAACTAACTCTTACTTATACGGGGCACTCGTTGCCCTGGCTTTTTGCGCCCCTGCGGCGGCCGCTGAGACTGTCCATCCGGCCGAGCACGACGATACCAAAACGCCGGAATTAACCACCACCTCCTATCGCTTTTACGGCGAGTTGGGGGTTGGCGGATACATGGATTTAGAAGGCGAGGATAAACATAAATACAGCGATGGCACCTATATCGAGGGCGGGCTGGAGGTCAAAAACGGCCACTGGTTCGGGCTGATCTACGGCGAAGCCTGGACGGTACAGGCCGATAGCCAGGGCAATGCCTGGACGCCGGGCCACAGCTGGGGCGGCGTGGAAGGCGGCCTTAACCGCCTCTATGGCGGCTATAAAACCGATAACAACACCGAGATCATGCTCAGCCTGCGCCAGGACTCGTCGCTGGACGACCTGCAGTGGTGGGGAGACTTTACCCCCGATCTGGGTTACGTGATCCCCAATACCCGCGACATCATGTACGCGCTGAAGGTACAAAACCGCAGCGGCGATTTCCGCTATAGCGTCACCGCCACGCCGGCCGGGCATCACGATGAAAGCAAGGCCTGGCTGCACTTCGGCAAATATGATCGCTATGACGATAAGTACACCTATCCGGCGATGATCAACGGCTACGTACAGTACGACATCGTCAAAAATGTCACCTGGATGAACGGCCTTGAAGTGACCGACGGCACCGGGCAGCTATTCCTGACCGGCGTTCTGTCGCCCAATCTGGCCTTCCGCGCCTGGCACCATACCGGCCGCGCCAAAGGGCTGGATGTCCCCGGCAGCGAAACCGGCTTTATGGCCAGCGCCATGTATGAAGCATTAAGCGGGCTCTACTTCTCCACCGCATACAGCTACGCCAAACACCGCCCGGACCACGCCGCTGATGAAACCACCGCGTTTATGCAATTTGGCATCTGGTACGAATACGGCGGCGGGCGTTTCGCCACCGCCGCCGACAGCCGTTTTTACACAAGCAACACCAGCGGCGACCCGAGCGACAAAATTTTCCTGATGCAATACTTCTACTGGTAACAAGGAGCCGAGATACCATGAACCTCACCACTACGCTGACGCCGCTGGCCTGCGCGCTGATGCTGAGTTTTTCCGCCCACGCCGTCACCGCGCAGGCGTTTAAAAACGTCATCGACCGCAGCGGCGCGCCGCAGTATATGCAGGATTTCGACGCCGACGACCACCAGCGCTTCAACCCCTTTTTCGACCTCGGGGCGTGGCACGGCCACCTGCTGCCCGACGGCCCGGCGACCATGGGCGGCTTCCCCGGCCCGGCGCTGCTGACCGAAGAGTACATCAACTTTATGGCCACCAACTTCGATCGCCTGACGGTATATCAGAACGGCAAAAAGGTCGATTTCACCCTGCAGGCCTGGAGCCTGCCCGGCGCGCTGAAACAAACGCTGACCGCCCCCGGCGTGAAGGTGGAGATGACGCTACGCTTCGCCAGCGCCCACACTTCACTGCTGGAGACCAAAATCACCAGCAACACACCGCTGAAGCTGGTGTGGGATGGCGAACTGCTGGAAAAACTGGCCGCCAAAGAGGGTAAAGCGCTATCGGACAAAACCATTGATGAAGCCTTCCCGGACTATCAGCGCCGTCTGAGCGCCACGCCCGACGGCCTGACGGTCAGCTTTGGCAAGGTTCGCGCCGCCTCCGACCTGATGACCTCCGGCGAATCGCAGTATCAGATCCACCGTTCGCTGGTAACCGAGACCCGTATCGACGGCCACCGCTTTACCAGCAGCGCGGAGATCCGCGGCTCCACCACCCTCTACACCACCTATTCGCACCTACTCACCGCGGAGCAAGCGCGGCGGGAAAAAGCGCAGATCCGCGATATTCTGGCGCGCCCGGCTTACTATCTCACCGCCTCCGAACAGCGCTGGGACGGCTATCTGCAAAAAGGGCTCAGCAACCCCGACGCTACCGCCGAACAGACCCGCGTGGCGGTGAAAGCTATTGAAACGCTCAACGGCAACTGGCGCGCGCCGGGCGGCGCGGTGCATTACCATACCGTCACCCCATCCGTGACCGGCCGCTGGTTCTCCGGCAACCAGACCTGGCCGTGGGATACCTGGAAACAGGCCTACGCCATGGCCCACTTCAACCCGGATATCGCCAAAGAGAATATCCGCGCCGTCTTCTCCTGGCAGATAAAAGCCAATGATAAGGTGCGCCCGCAGGATGCCGGATTTGTGCCCGACCTGATTGCCTGGAACCTGAGCCCCGAGCGCGGCGGCGACGGCGGCAACTGGAACGAACGCAACACCAAGCCAAGCCTCGCGGCCTGGTCGGTGATGGAGGTATATAACGTCACCAAAGATAAAGCGTGGCTGGAAGAGATGTATCCGAAGCTGGTGGCCTATCACGACTGGTGGTTGCGCAATCGCGACCATAACGGTAACGGCGTGCCGGAATATGGCGCGACCCGCGATAAGGCGCACAACACCGCCGACGGCGCCATGCTGTTCACGGTGAAAAAAGGGCAAACCGAGCAGACACTTTCCGGCCTTCGCGCCTACGAACAGGTGACGGCCAAAGGCGATTACGACAGCCTCGAAATTCCGGCGCAGGTAGCGGCGTCGTGGGAGTCCGGGCGCGACGATGCGGCGGTATTTGGTTTTATCGATAAAGAACAGCTGGATAAATACGTCGCCAACGGCGGCAAACGCAGCGACTGGACGGTGAAATTCGCCGAAAACCGCGACCGTGACGGCAACCTGCTGGGGTATTCGCTGCTCCAGGAATCGGTCGATCAGGCCAGCTATATGTACAGCGATAACCACTATCTGGCGCAGATGGCGACCATTCTTGGCAAAGCGGAAGAGGCAAAGCGCTATCAGGCGCTGGCGACGAAGCTGGCGGATTATATCAATACCTGTATGTTCGACCCGCAGACTCGTTTCTATTACGATATTCGTATCGAAGAACAACCGCTGGCCAACGGCTGCGCCGGTAAACCGATCGTCGAGCGCGGCAAGGGGCCGGAAGGCTGGTCGCCGCTGTTTAACGGCGCGGCGACGCAGCAACATGCTGACGATGTGGTTTCGGTGATGCTCGACCCGAAAGAGTTCAACACCTTTGTGCCTCTGGGCACCGCCGCGCTGACCAACCCGGCCTTTGGCGCCGATATTTACTGGCGCGGACGGGTGTGGGTGGATCAGTTCTGGTTCGGCCTGAAGGGAATGGAGCGCTACGGTCATCGCGATGAGGCGCTGAAGCTGGCGGACGCCTTCTTCCAGCACGCCAAAGGCTTAACCGCCGATGGCCCGATTCAGGAGAACTACAATCCGCTGACCGGCGCCCAGCAGGGGGCGCCCAACTTCTCGTGGAGCGCGGCGCATTTATATATGTTGTATAACGAGTTTTTCCGTAAGCCGTAGCGTTTTCCCCTCACCCTACCCCTCTCCCACAGGGAGAGGGAACCTCACACCTGCGGTAACAGGCCGATAAAGCTGCGCTTCTGCCGCGGCTGCGACATCATCTCCTCCAGCTTTTCGACGCAGGCTAAATAGTGCGGCGTCTTCTTATGCGCCAGCACCGCCTCATCGTCTTTATAGGCTTCGTAGATAAAAAAGCGGGTTTTCACCTCGGGATCCTGCAGGACATCAAAGCGCAGGTTGCCTGGTTCCCGCAGCGCGCCCTCGTGGTTGGCGCGAAACACCTCGAGAAACTCATCCACCCGCTCGGGTTTAATATTGATCTCCACCAGCGTCACGTTCATTTCAGCTCTCCCTGTTTCTCTTCCTGCCAGAACTGATACGCTTCGCGCGCGTTCAGATTCTCATGCACCACCTTTTTCACCGCCTTCAGCATCGCGCGCGGGGCGCTGGACTGGAAAATATTGCGCCCCATATCCACCCCGGACGCCCCCTGGTCGATCGCCCGCCAGCACATCTCCAGCGCCTCATGCTCCGGCAGTTTTTTACCGCCGGCGATAACGATCGGCACCGGACAGCTGGCGGTCACTTTTTCAAAGCCTTCCTCAACGAAATAGGTCTTCACAAACTGCGCCCCCATTTCGGCGGCAATCCGGCTGGCCAGCGAGAAGTAGCGCGCGTCGCGGGTCATCTCTTTGCCGACGCCGGTAACCGCCAGTACCGGCATACCGTAGCGATTACCGGCATCCACCAGTTTGATGATGTTATTGATCGACTGATGTTCGTATTCGCTGCCGATATAAACCTGCGCCGCCACCGCGCATACGTTGAGACGAAGCGCGTCTTCCATCGCCACCGCCACGCATTCGTTGGAGAGTTCGCTCAAAATCGAATTGCCGCCGGAGGCGCGCAGCACCACCGGCTTATTGGTGGCCGCCGGTACCTGGCTGCGCAGTACGCCGCGGGTGCACATCAGCACGTCGGTGTCGGCAAACAGCGGCGCAATCGACAGGTCGATACGCTCAAGCCCGGTCGTTGGCCCCTGGAAGTAGCCGTGATCGAAGGCCAGCATCACCGTGCGGTTGCTGTGCGGATTAAAGATGCGCGCCAGCCGCGACTGCATGCCCCAATCCAGCGAGCCGCAGCCTTTCAGGGTATACAGCGTGTTCTGCTGCGGGCGGTCGATACCGAAGTCCTTACCCTCTTTGATGTCGTCTAAATCAGCCATCTCATCCTCCGTCAGAAGTCGTAGTTGTTGATATTCTCTTTGCTGAACACCACGCGCTCCGGCAGCAGCACGATACCGTTGCCCTTCGCTTCATACTGGTAGCCCTGCACGCTATTCGGTTCGACCTTCAGCGAGCCGATATCTTTCACCTCAACGCTATCGCCTACGTTAAGATCGCCCTTTTTCAGCAATCGATCGGCGACGTTAACCGCAATTTTGCCCTGCTTAACCACATCCCACAGGCCGAACGCTTTCACCGTGCCGCGCTCAACGTACGGGCGCATCACGTTCGGAGTACTAAAGCCGACGATCGCCACGCCCTGACGCTTGAGGTTCTCCGCCGCCTGCGCCGCCGCCGGCAGCGCATTGGCATCCGGCGCGATAATGGCGTCGAGATCCGGATACGCTTTTAAGATCCCCTCGGCGGTTTGCAGCGATTTGGTGGCATCGTTATAGCCAAACTGGGTGGTAACGATTTGCCACTGCGGATGCTCTTTTTCGATTTTGGCTTTGGCTTCCTTCACCCACTGGTTCTGGTCGGTCACCGTCGGGCTGGAGTAGAAAAACGCGACTTTGGCGGCAGGTTTGCTGACCTGCTTTTCCGCCATCTCGACCAGCAGGCCGCCGAGCTGCTGCGGCGTACCCTGGTTGATATAGATGCTGCGGCACTCCGGCTTGGTATCGGAATCCCAGGTCAGGACTTTCACCCCGCGCTGCATCGCCCGCTTCAGCGCCGGACACAGGCCGTCCGGCGAGACGGCGGAGACGATAATCGCGTTGTAGCCCTGGTTGACGAAGTTATTGATAAGCTGCACCTGGCCGGAGACGCTGGGCTCGGTGGGACCGTCATAGGTGACATCCACGCCCAGCGCTTTCCCCGCCTCTTTCGCGCCGTTGCCGCCGCTGGTAAAGAAGCCGACGCCGACCAGCTTAGGAATAAAGGCGATGCGGTCCGCCGCCTGTGCGGTGACTACGCTCATCGCCAGCGCCAGCACGATCAGTTTTAATTTCATTTTATGCTCCGATTGTTTTATGCGAGAAAAGACGCCGCCAGGTCGCGCGCACCCATTCACGGTGCAGGCTCAGCGAACGCCCCATCACCACCACAACCAACAGCGCCCCTGACAGCGCGCTCGACACCTGGTTGGGGATGCCGACCATCTGTAAACCCTGTTGCAGATACCCCACCAGCAATGCCGCCAGCGCGGTACCCAGTATCGATCCCGAGCCGCCGTAAATATTGGCCCCGCCGAGCACCGCCGCGGTCAGCGCAGGCATCAGCAGGTCGCGGCCCAAATCCGAACGCGCCGAGCCGAAATAGGAGACCATCACCAGCGCCGCGACCGCCGAGGCGACGCCCACCAGGCCATACAGCACGTACGGGATGCCGTTCACCGACAGCGCGGCATAGCGCGCGGCGCGCGGGTTTTGCCCGAGTAAAAAGAGGTGGCGGCCAAAGCGCCCGCGATGGGCCAGTAGCCAGAAGAAAAAGGTGATAATCGCGAATAGCACCAGCGGCAGCGGCAGTCCGGCGAGGGTTAAATTGGCGAAGGCGGTGAAGCTATCGGGAAAACCGCCAATCCCCTCGTAACCGGTCGCGCCGGCCATCCCGGAAAGCAACAGCGCGCCGCCGCCGTACAGATATAGCGTACCAAGCGTGATCACCAGCGGGCTGATGCCGGTGTAGTGAATCAGCGCGGCGTTGAATAACCCGCATAGCAGCCCCAAGAGCAACGTCAGCGATACCGCGAGCCACAGCGGCCAGCCCGCCTGGGTCATCACCCCGAGGGCGATGGCGCACAGGCCGATGGTCGAGCCCAGCGAAATATCGATCCCGCCGCTGATGATCACCAGCGTCAGCGGCAGCGCGACGATGCCGATGCAGATAAAGTCGCTGGTGCTAAAGAGCAGCATATTGATATCCAGCATGCGCGGATTCAAAGCGCCGAATAGCAGGATTTCCGCGATCAGCAACGCCAGCAGCGCGCTTTCCCAGTTAAGCTTCAGCTTCATTTAAGCCACCTCTTTGCTTTTGCGTTCGGGAAAGCGGGCAACCTGTTTGCTTCCTTTGTTACCTGGCTGAAAACGGCTGTACTTCAGCGCCCGCTGATGGCGGGCCAGCGCCTGACGCAGGCGGCCATCGAGCACCAGCACCCCGAGCAGCACCAGGCCGGCGATAAAGTCATTCCACCAGGCGGGAAGGCGGAACAGCACCAGTACGGTGTCAATTTGGGTGAGGAAAAAGGCGCCGAGAAACGCGCCAAGCAACGTGCCGGTACCGCCGAGCAGCGAGATCCCGCCCAATACGCAGGCGGCGATGGCTTTCATCTCCAGGCCGCTGCCGGTCTGATTAGGCACAAAACCAATCTGCGCGGCGAAGACGATCCCGGCGCAGGCCGCCAGCATACCGTTGAGGGTAAAGGCCAGCATCCGCGTGCGGTTGACCGCCACGCCCAGCTGGCGCGCGGCGGCGAGGTTATCGCCAACGGCGTAAAAATCACGACCAAAGGCGGTACGCGACAACAGCCAGCCGCCCGCCAGCAGCAGCGCCAGCACCAGCCAGCCCAGCGGCGACACGCCGATAAACGCGGGCTCCGAGAGCGATTTCAGGCTGTCGGGCAAACCCTCGATCCATTTCCCGCCAGTCCACAACAGCATCACCCCGCGATACAACCCCAGCGTACCGAGCGTCGCGACGATCGCCGGGATGCGCAGCCCCACCACCAGCAGGCCGTTAAAAGCTCCGGCCAGCGCGCCAATCGCCAGCGCGAAGGCGATAGCCGTCGCCAGCCCGTAACCGTTGTTCAGCGCCACGCCGACGGCGATGGCGCACAGCCCAACGGTCGAACCTACCGACACGTCAATATTGCGGGTCAGCATCACCAGCGTCGCGCCCAATGCCAGCAGGCAGAGGATCTGCGAGCTGGCGAAAATCATCGCCAGGGTCTGCAGGCTGAAATAGGCTGGATTGAGCGCCACCAGCACGACAAAGAGCGCCACGATGGCAAAGAAAGCGCTCAGTTCGCGATTCTTCAGTAACGTTTTCATGCCTGTCCTCCGAAGGCCAGGGTCATCATGCGATCGACGGTCACCGCCTGCCGCGCCAGCTCGCCGCTGTAGCGGCCCTGATGCATCACCAGCACCCGGTCGGCAAGGCCGACGAACTCATCCACATCGGAAGAGATCATCAGCACCGCCACGTTTTGCGCGGCAACGCTTTTTAGCAGTTGATAGATATCGGCGCGGGCGGAGACATCCACGCCGCGCGTCGGCTCATCGACAATCAGCAGTAACGGATTAGCTTCCAGACAGCGCGCCAGCAGCACCTTCTGCTGGTTACCGCCAGAGAGAGTGCGCACCGGCTGATCGCCATCGGCCAGCTTGATCCCCAGCGCCCGGTGATAGCGTTCAACCACCGCCGCCTCCCGTTTCCCCTGCTGCCACCACGACGGCTGATTGAACATCACCGTGTTCCAGCGCACCGGCGCATCGAGAAACAGCCCCGAGACCTGGCGGTCTTCCGGCAGATAGACCAGCCCGCTGGCCAACCTGGCGCGGGTGCTGTCGCGGCTAATTTCGCGGTTCTCAAGCCAGATTCGCCCGGCGCGCGGTGGACGCAGGCCGTATAAGGTTTCGGCAAATTCGGTGCGCCCGGATCCCACCAGCCCGGCCAGACCGACGATCTCTCCGGCGCGGATCTCCAGATTGAGATCGATAAAGCCTTCGCCGGTAAGATCTTCCACCCGCAGCACGGGAAAGTCCTGCGGTTGCGTACGGCGGTTGCCCGGTAGCGACAGCCACAGCTTTTGCGTGTCGCTCAGCGCATGGTCGCGGCTGACCGGCGTCATCGCGTTAATCAGTTGTTCGTCGCGGTATGCCGCGGTCTCGCCGCTCAGCACCACCGCGCCGTCGCGCATCACCGAAATATGGCTGGCAAGCTGGCGGATTTCGGGCAATTTGTGTGAGATAAAGACGATCCCAACGTCCAGCGCCTGTAACGCGCGGATCTGGCTAAAGAGCCTCTCGGTTTCACCCGGCGTTAAAGAGGCGGTGGGTTCATCCAGGATCAGGATCCTGGCCTCGCGCATCAGCCCGCGCAGGATCTCGACCATCTGTTGATCGGCTACCTCGAGCGTGCTGGCGCTGGCGTCGAGGTTGATCTGGCAGTTCAACTGCTGCAGTTTGTCCTGCAACCGCGCGACGGTATCCGCCCGCTTCGGCAGGCGGAAAAGAATGTTCTCGCGCACGCTGAGGTTGGGAAACAGCATCGGCTCCTGCGGCACCAAATAGATGCCTAACTGATGAGCCAGCGCTGGATTGAGGCGCGCAAACGCGCGTTCGCCGATCGTCAGTTCACCGCTATCCGGCGTTTCGACGCCGGCGATGATCTTCATCAGCGTCGATTTACCCGCGCCGTTGCCGCCCATCAGCGCATGCACCTGGCCCGCGCCTAGCGTGAAATCAATGCCCTTGAGCACCGCAACGCCGGAGAACTGTTTGCAAATCTGGCGAGCTTCAAGCAGTGGCTTCATCATCGCGCCTCGATTGAACAAATGATTTTTAAATTTAATAATGTTCAAAAGCGTAGACGGTGAACTATATTTACAACCGTGCGAAGATCACACTTTGGTGCTTTAGATCATCAGGAAAAAATGGGCCAGCGATGAAAGATCCGTTTTGCCAGTCGGCTCACACTTTCCGATCACGCAATAGCGAACATATGATCTAAATTTTTATAAGAGTTCAATTTATGAGCGAAAAACGCATTACGGAAGAGAACCGCTACGCCGGGCTGGCGTTAGCCGAGGAAGAGCTGGTGGCGCGGGTGGCGTGGTGCTACTACCACGACGGCCTGACGCAAAATGACATCGGCGAGCGTTTGGGGCTGCCGCGGCTGAAGATTTCTCGCCTGCTGGAGAAAGGCCGCCAGTCCGGGGTGATCCGCGTGCAGATCAACTCGCGCTATGAGGGCTGTCTGGCGCTGGAAAGTGAACTCCAGCAGCGTTTTGGCCTCAAGATTGCCCGCGTGCTGCCGGCGCTCAACACCCCGCCGATGAATACCCGGCTGGGTATCGGCGCGGCGCAGTCGCTGATGGGCATTCTGCAACCGGGGCAATTATTGGCAGTCGGTTTCGGCGAAGCCACCATGAGCTGCCTGCAGCATCTCAGCGGCTTTATCGGCTCGCAGCAGGTGCGGCTGGTGACCCTCTCCGGCGGCGTCGGCCCCTATATGACCGGCATCGGCCAGCTTGATGCCGCCTGCAGCGTCAGCATTATTCCGGCGCCGCTGCGGGTCTCTTCGGCGGAGGTCGCCGAGATCCTGCGCCGCGAGTCGAGCGTGCGCGACGTGATGCTGGCGGCGACGGCGGCGGACGCGGCGGTGGTTGGCATTGGCGCCATCGATCAGCGGCGCGACGCCACCATTTTACGCTCCGGCTATATCAGCGAGGGCGAACAGCTGATGTACGCGCGCAAAGGCGCGGTCGGCGACATTTTAGGTTATTTCCTGCAGGCCGACGGCCGGCCGGTAGAAGGACTGGAGATCCATCGGGAACTGCTCGGCGTAACCCTTGATGAGCTGGCGCAGCTGCCAACCATCGTCGGCGTCGCCGGGGGAGAACAAAAAGCGCAGGCGATTCATGCCGCTCTGATTGGCAAGCGCATTAATGGCCTGGTAACGGAAGAGACAACAGCACGCGCGGTGCTCGCACTGGCCTCCTGACGGCCTGGCGCCGCGCGACAACAGCGAGGCGCATGTCATGAGTTACCTGTTAGCGTTAGATGCCGGGACCGGCAGCATTCGGGCGGTCATTTTCGATCTTAATGGCCGCCAGTTGGCGGTAGGCCAGGCCGAATGGAAACACCTGAGCGTCGATAACGTCCCCGGCTCGATGGAGTTCGACCTTACCACCAACTGGCAGCTGGCCTGCCAGTGCATTCGCCAGGCGCTCGATGCCGCCCGGCTCTCTGCCGCCGATATTCAGTCCGTCGCCTGCTGTTCGATGCGCGAAGGGATCGTCCTCTATGACCGCGACGGCGAGGCCATCTGGGCCTGCGCCAACGTCGATGCCCGCGCCAGCCGCGAAGTGGCGGAGCTTAAGGAGATCCACGACTATCGTTTTGAATCCGAGGTATACGAGGTCTCGGGACAAACCCTGGCGCTTAGCGCCATGCCGCGCCTGCTGTGGCTGGCGCACCACCGCCCCGATATCTACCGCAAAGCGGCAACCATCACCATGATCAGCGACTGGCTGGCGGCGAAGCTATCCGGCGAGCTGGCGGTCGACCCGTCAAACGCCGGCACCACCGGCATGCTCGACCTGTTCAGCCGCGACTGGCGTCCGGCGCTGCTGGATATGGCCGGGCTGCGCGCCGATATGCTGTCGCCGGTCAAAGAGACCGGTACCCTGCTGGGCGCCGTCACCGAAGCGGCGGCGCAGCAGAGCGGCCTGCGCGCCGGGACACCGGTGGTGATGGGCGGCGGCGACGTCCAGCTCGGCTGCCTGGGCCTTGGGGTGGTGCGCGCCGGGCAAACCGCAGTACTCGGCGGCACCTTCTGGCAGCAGGTGGTCAACCTGCCGCAGGTGCGTACCGATCCGCAGATGAATATTCGCGTTAATCCTCATGTCATTCCCGGCATGGCGCAGGCGGAATCGATCAGCTTCTTTACCGGGCTGACCATGCGCTGGTTCCGCGACGCCTTCTGCGCTGAAGAAAAACTGATTGCCGAGCGGCTCGGCGTTGATGCCTATTCACTACTGGAAGAGATGGCCAGCCGCGTGCCAGCCGGTTCCCATGGCGTGATGCCTATTTTTTCCGACGCCATGCACTTTAAGCAGTGGTACCACGCCGCGCCGTCGTTTATTAACCTCTCCATCGATCCGGAGAAGTGCAACAAAGCGACCCTGTTCCGCGCGCTGGAGGAGAACGCGGCGATTGTCTCCGCCTGCAACCTGGCGCAGATTTCACAGTTCTCCGGGGTGACATTCGAGAGCCTGGTGTTTGCCGGCGGCGGCTCTAAAGGCGCGCTGTGGAGCCAGATCCTCAGCGACGTCATCGGCCTGCCGGTGCGGGTGCCGGTCGTCCGCGAAGCCACCGCTCTGGGCTGCGCCATCGCCGCCGGAACCGGCGCCGGACTGTATGGCGATATGGCCAGTACAGGAGAACGGTTAGTGAGCTGGCACCGCGAGTTCACCCCAAATCCGCAGCATCGCGAGCTGTATCAGGAGATGATGAGCAAGTGGCAGACGGTGTACGCCGATCAGCTTGGCCTTGTCGATAGCGGGCTGACAACATCGATGTGGCAGGCACCGGGCCTGGAGCGCCGCCAGCGCGTAGCGTCTTCCCCGTCACCCTAACCACCGGTACCGATCCGCCTTTCCCCCTCTCCCTTTGGGAGAGGGCCGGGGTGAGGGACAACGATTTCCGTTCTTTGAATCCCATCACAATCACCGCACTCCCCTTTTCCCTTTTTCTCCGCGACGGCTAAATTAGTAACTCATCCGACCACATAACAATAATTTTACATTGGAAGCCACTATGAGCCGCTATCCGTCGCTTTTCGCCCCGCTTGAGCTGGGCTTCACAACGCTCAAAAACCGCGTGTTGATGGGCTCAATGCACACCGGGCTGGAAGAGCTGCCGGACGGCGCACAGCGGCTGGCGGCCTTTTACGCCGAACGCGCCCGTCACGGCGTGGCGCTGATCGTCACCGGCGGCATCGCTCCGGCGCCCTCTGGCGTCACCATGGCCGGCGGCGCGCTACTCAACGATGCCAGCCATCTGGCCCACCATCGCCATATTACCGACGCGGTACATCAGGAAGGCGGCAAAATCGCCCTGCAGATCCTGCACACCGGGCGCTACAGCTACCAGCCCGCGCTAGTAGCCCCTTCGGCGCTACAGGCGCCGATTAACCGTTTTACACCCCATGAACTGAGCCACGATGAGATCCTGACGCTGATCGATGATTTTGCCCACTGCGCCCAACTGGCGCGTGAAGCGGGATATGACGGCGTCGAAGTGATGGGCTCTGAGGGCTATCTGATTAACGAATTTCTCGCCGCGCGCACCAACCAGCGCGACGACCAATGGGGCGGCGATTATGTCAGGCGCATGCGTTTCGCCGTAGAGGTGGTTAAGGCGGTACGCCAGCGCGCCGGCCACGATTTCATTATCATCTACCGTCTGTCGATGCTCGATCTGGTCAACGACGGCAGCACGCTGGCGGAAGTCACCGAACTGGCCAAAGCGATTGAAGCGGCGGGGGCGACAATTATCAACACCGGGATTGGCTGGCACGAAGCGCGCATTCCGACCATCGCCACGCCGGTACCGCGCGGAGCTTTCAGCTGGGTCACCCGCAAGCTGAAAGGCGCGGTGTCGATCCCGCTGATTACCACCAACCGCATCAACGATCCGCAGGTCGCGGAGGATATTCTCGCCCGCGGCGATGCCGATATGGTATCGATGGCCCGCCCGTTCCTCGCCGACGCCGAATTTATGTCGAAAGCGCAGCGCGATCGCGCCAGGGAGATCAATACCTGCATCGGTTGCAACCAGGCGTGTCTCGATCGGATCTTCGCCGGCAAAGTCACCTCTTGTCTGGTCAACCCGCGCGCCTGTCATGAAACCCTGATGCCGGTCCTGCCTGCCAACGCGCCTAAACGGCTGGCGGTGGTCGGCGCCGGGCCGGCCGGTCTGGCCTTCTCCGTTAACGCCGCCGCCCGCGGTCATCATGTCACGTTGTTCGATGCGCTCCCGGAGATCGGCGGCCAGTTTAATATCGCCAAACAGATCCCCGGCAAAGAGGAGTTTCACGAGACGTTGCGTTACTACCGCACCATGCTCGATCTTCATGGTGTCGATCTACGCCTGAACACCCGCGTCACGACAGACGATCTGCTGGCGTTCGATGAGACGATCCTCGCCACCGGTATCGCCCCGCGCCTGCCGGCGATCGACGGGATCGATCATCCCAAAGTGCTGAGCTACCTTAATGTCTTGCGTGATAAAGCGCCGGTTGGCGCGAAGGTGGCTATTATCGGCTGCGGCGGCATCGGCTTCGATACCGCCATGTATTTAAGCCAGTCGGGCGTGGCCACCAGCCAGGATATCGGCGAGTTCTGCCGCGAATGGGGTATCGATACCAGCCTGCAAACGGCGGGAGGGCTGAGTCCTGAGGGCCCACAGCTGAGTAAAAGCCCGCGACAGATTGTGATGCTACAGCGCAAAGCCAGCAAACCGGGCGAAGGGCTCGGCAAAACCACCGGTTGGATCCACCGCGCGACGCTGCTGGCGCGCGGCGTGAAAATGATCCCAGCGGTCAGCTATGAAAAGATCGATGATGAAGGGTTACATGTCACTATCGGCGGCGAGCGCCAACTGTTGGCGGTCGATCAGGTGGTGATCTGCGCCGGTCAGGAACCGCGCCGCGAGCTGGCGGATCCGCTGCGCGCGGCGGGGAAAACGGTACATCTCATCGGCGGTTGCGACGTGGCGGCGGAGCTGGATGCGCGCCGGGCGATTGCCCAGGGCACAAAACTGGCGCTGGCGATTTAGCCGTGTCCCGGGGGCGGCGCGATGCGCCTTCCCCGGGCTACCACGATAATCCCGAACGGTTGCCCGGCTAAGGCGACAGTCGGTAGCCCGGCTAAGGCGACAGCCGCAAGCCGGGGGGAAACAACAACAAGAATCAGCGCTGCTTACGCACCTTCGTTGCTTTCAAAATGACAAACTTATTGTTCGTCGCAATCGTCGTGCAATTACCAAAAGCGCGCTTCAGCTTACGGAAGTAATCGAGGTGGCGGTTGCCGACGACGTACAGCTCGCCGCCGTATTTCAGGCTGCGGCGGGCATCGTTAAACATCTGCCAGGCGATATGGTCGGTAATAGCATGCTGCTGATGGAACGGCGGATTACACAGAATCGCCGTAAAGCGGTCGGGCTCAATGCCGGAAAGCGAATTGTTGACCATAAATTCACAGCGTGCGATATCGTCCGGCAGGTTGCGCTCGACGTTCAAACGGCTGGAAGCCACCGCCATGTGCGACTCATCGGTGAACATCACGCTGGCGTTTGGATTTTGCGCCAGCGCCTGCAGGCCAATCACCCCATTGCCGCAGCCGAGATCGGCGATCTCGCCTTCTAAATCAGACGGTAAATGCTGAAGGAAGAAACGCGCGCCGATGTCCAGGCCGCTGCGGGCAAAAACGTTGGCGTGGTTATGGATGGTCCACGGCGTGCCGTCCAGCTTCCAGCTGTAGGTTTGCGGCGCATCGGCAAGCTTAGGGGCGGTGAAAACGCAGTGGATCAGACGCGCTTTTTTCCACGCCAGCGAGGTGGTGGTAGTGCCGAGGATTTTTTCAAACAGCGCCAGCGTCGAGTTGTGCACATCTCGGGCTTTCGCCGCGGCGATAATGCGGGTCTCCGGCGTCACCACTTCGCGCAGCGCGCGCAGCTGCTGTTCCAGCAGCGCCAGCTGTTTTGGCACCTTAATCAGCACCAGCGCCGGCGCGGCGGGCAGCGGGCTCAGGCTATCCTGAAAGCGCACGCTCTCTTCATCGATACCGTTCATCCGCAGGTTGTGGCGGGTCGCCAGCTCGGAAATAAAGGAATCGTTGATGCTGACCGGGTTGCGCTCAGCCAACGCGCAGGAGAGCGCGCCGAAGCCGTCGTTGAAGATGAGCGTCAGGCCGTCGACGTCATTCACCTGTTGCAGCAGATATTCATCCGCCGCTTCCCATGCCTGAAGCGCTTCTTCTTCAGCGTTAGGTGGGAACCGCTCTAATGTGAATAACTCACCGTTTAACTCTACCTGGCTCATCGCCCCTCCGAAATGCTAAAATTCGCGCGTGTTATCGCTCAATTCTCCGGAGAAGTAAACTTTTTTCACCATGAACACGCTACCTTACCTTCAGGGCTACCCCGAATCGCTGCTGTCGCAGGTGACCACCTTAATCGAGCAAGACCGTCTCGGCGAGGTACTGCAAAAGCGCTATCCGCAGGGGCATGATGTCAACAGCGATAAGGCGTTATATCAATACACCCAGGATCTGAAGGCCCGCTATCTGCGCGGGGCGGCGCCAATCAATAAGGTGATGTACGACAGTAAGATCCACGTGCTGAAGAATGCGCTTGGCCTGCATACCGCCATTTCCCGCGTTCAGGGCGGCAAACTGAAAGCTAAAGCGGAAATTCGCGTAGCGACGGTGTTTCGCGACGCGCCGGAAGCGTTTCTGCGTATGATCGTGGTTCATGAACTGGCGCATTTAAAAGAGAAGGATCACAACAAGGCCTTCTATCAGCTGTGCTGTCATATGGAGCCGCAGTACCACCAGCTAGAGTTTGATACCCGCCTGTGGCTGACGCACCTTTCGTTAAACCGTTCTGCGTGATAGCGCACTCGTTTTGTCATCATGGCGTGCTAGAGTGACGAAAGGTTCCCTTTAACGGAGTTCGTCAACGTTTATGATACGTTTCGCAGTTGTTGGCACAAACTGGATTACTAAGCAGTTTGTCGATGCCGCCCATGAAACCGGTAAATTTAAACTCACCGCGATTTATTCCCGCAGCCTTGAACAGGCGCAAGCTTTCGCTAATGACTACCCGGTCGAGCATCTGTTTACCTCGCTCGATGAACTGGCGCAGAGCCCTGACGTTGACGCGGTCTATATTGCCAGCCCGAACTCGCTACACTTCCCGCAAACCCGCCTGTTCCTGAGCCATAAAAAGCACGTGATTTGCGAAAAGCCGCTGGCATCGAACCTGCAAGAGGTTGAAGCGGCGATTGCCGTGGCTAAAGAAAACAACGTGGTGCTGTTTGAAGCCTTCAAAACCGCCAGCCTGCCCAACTTCCTGCTGCTGCGCGAAGCGCTCGATAAAGTGGGCAAATTACGTAAAGCCTTCATCAACTACTGTCAGTACTCTTCGCGTTATCAGCGCTATCTCGACGGCGAAAACCCGAATACTTTCAACCCGGCCTTTTCCAATGGCTCGATTATGGATATCGGTTTTTACTGCCTCGCCTCGGCGGTCGCGCTGTGGGGCGAACCGCAAGCGGTCCATGCCAGCGCCAGCCTGCTGGCAAGCGGTGTTGATGGCCAGGGCACGGTAGTGCTGAGTTACGGCGATTTCGATGTCACCCTGCACCACTCGAAGGTCAGCGACTCCACTATCCCTAGCGAAATCCAGGGCGAAGAGGGCGCGCTGGTGATTGAGAAAATCTCCGAATGTCAGAAGGTGGCCTTTATTCCACGCGGCGGAAAAGCGCAGGATCTCACCCAGCCTCAGCACATCAATACTATGCTGTATGAAGCGGAAGCGTTCGCGCGGCTGGTGGAAACCAACGACGTCGCTCATCCAGGGCTTGAAGTCAGCCGCATTACGGCAAAACTGCTTAGCGAAATCCGTCGCCAGACCGGCGTGGTCTTCCCGGCGGATACTCAACCTATACCCTAAATAATTCAAGTTGCAGGAAGGCGGCAAGTGCGCGAATCCCCAGGAGCATAGATAACTATGTGACTGGGGTGAACGCACGCAGCCAACGCACCTGCAGCTTGAAGTATGACGGGTATAGCGTAAAGGAGTGTAAATGGGCCCTCGACCTCAATTGACGCCCTTTATAACTTGTAATACTTTGTTACGTGCAAAGGGGAGTAACTTCCTGGCCGGTCGATCGTCATTACGATGCGTGCAAAACCGCATCCGGTCGCCGGGCAACAAGATCAAGGATCCATGTCCGCTCTTGTTGTAAGTGAGACCTTGCCGGAAGGCGAGGTCTATGCATAAAAGCGCAGCGGCTGCCGTCTTTCGACGACAGCCGTTTTGTTTTTATGTAAGGAATAACGCAATGAATAGTGTCGGCACGCCGTTGTTATGGGGCGGATTCGCTGTAGTCGTGGCCATCATGCTGGCGATCGATTTACTGCTTCAGGGAAGGCGCGGTGCGCATACCATGACCATGAAGCAGGCCGCCGGTTGGTCCATCCTGTGGGTCACCCTCTCCCTGCTGTTTAACGCCGCTTTCTGGTGGTATTTGGTGCAAACGCAGGGCCGCGCCGTCGCCGATCCGCAGGCGTTAGCCTTCCTCACCGGTTATCTGATCGAAAAATCACTGGCGGTCGATAACGTCTTCGTCTGGCTAATGCTCTTTAGCTACTTTGCCGTGCCGCCAGCGCTACAGCGCCGGGTACTGGTGTATGGCGTCCTCGGGGCGATTGTCCTGCGTACCATTATGATCTTCACCGGCAGCTGGCTGATTTCGCAGTTCGAATGGCTACTGTACGTGTTCGGCGCGTTCCTGCTGTTTACCGGGGTGAAAATGGCGCTGGCGAAAGAAGATGATTCCGGGATCGGCGATAAGCCGCTGGTGCGTTGGATCCGCAGCCATCTGCGGATGACGGATAAAATCGAGAGCGAGCGCTTCTTCACCCGTAAAAATGGCGTACTGTTCGCCACGCCGCTGCTGCTGGTGCTGATCCTGGTTGAGCTGAGCGACGTGATTTTCGCGGTTGATAGCATCCCGGCAATTTTCGCGGTGACCACCGACCCGTTTATCGTGCTGACCTCTAACCTGTTTGCGATTCTCGGCCTGCGTGCGATGTACTTCCTGTTGGCGGGCGTGGCCGAACGCTTCTCGATGCTGAAATATGGTCTGTCGGTGATCCTGGTGTTTATCGGTATCAAGATGCTAATCGTCGATTTCTACCACATTCCGATCGCCGTTTCCCTCGGCGTGGTGGGCGGTATCCTGGCGGCGACGCTGCTGATTAACGCCTGGGTGAACAAACAGAACGATAAGAAGAAACAGCTGCAATAACCCCCTGTTCCCGGCCAGATATCGCGTATCTGGCCGGGATACGCCGCCCTGCGTTAGCTTTCCCGCGCATAATTTTTATCCATGTCACAAAAACGTTAATATATAGTTAAAAAATAAGATCGTCGTGCAAGAAACAGTAGAATACGCTTCCTACCTCGCGTTCTTTCCGTATACTCGACCATGCAAACATTCATTTACATCCGGACATAAACGTAACAAATAATACGTCGCCGGGATGGACTGCTACATCACTGGAAGGAATGATTTATGACAACACAAACCCGCCCGTCGGGGCTGCTGCAGCGCCTGGCGCAGGGCAGTCTGGTGAAACAAATCCTGTTGGGACTGGTACTTGGCGTGGTACTGGCGCTGGTCTCGAAACCGGCCGCTATCGCGGTCGGGCTGCTGGGAACGCTGTTCGTCGGCGCGCTGAAAGCCGTCGCGCCGGTGCTGGTATTAATGCTGGTGATGGCGTCGATCGCAAACCATCAGCACGGACAAAAAACCAGTATCCGCCCGATTCTGTTTCTCTATCTGCTGGGTACCTTCAGCGCGGCGCTCACCGCGGTGCTGTTTAGCTTTGTTTTCCCTTCCACCCTGCATCTGACCAGCGCGGCGGACAGCATCACCCCGCCGTCGGGAATTGTAGAGGTGCTACGCGGGCTGCTGATGAGCATGGTGGCTAATCCTATCGACGCGCTGCTGAACGCCAACTATATCGGTATTCTGGTGTGGGCGGTGGGGCTGGGCTTCGCGCTGCGCCACGGTAACGACAGCACTAAAAACCTGATTAACGACGTTTCGCACGCGGTGACCTTTATCGTCAAGCTGGTGATCCGCTTTGCGCCGCTGGGTATTTTTGGCCTGGTCTCCTCAACGCTGGCGACGACCGGTTTCGATACCCTGTGGGGCTACGCCCAGTTGCTGCTGGTGCTGGTCGGCTGCATGCTACTGGTGGCGCTGGTGATTAACCCGCTGCTGGTATTCTGGAAAATCCGCCGTAACCCGTATCCGCTGGTGCTGACCTGCCTGCGTGAAAGCGGCGTCTACGCCTTCTTTACCCGCAGCTCCGCCGCCAACATTCCGGTGAATATGGCGCTGTGCGAGAAGCTGAATCTGGATCGCGATACCTATTCGGTATCTATTCCGCTGGGGGCGACCATCAATATGGCGGGCGCGGCGATTACTATCACCGTGCTGACGCTGGCGGCGGTACATACGTTGAATATTCCGGTGGATCTACCGACGGCGCTGCTGCTGAGCGTAGTGGCCTCGCTGTGCGCCTGCGGCGCTTCCGGGGTGGCAGGCGGTTCGCTGCTGTTGATCCCGCTGGCCTGTAACATGTTCGGTATTCCGAACGATGTCGCCATGCAGGTCGTCGCCGTCGGCTTTATTATCGGCGTGCTGCAGGATTCCTGCGAAACGGCGCTCAACTCATCGACCGATGCGCTGTTTACCGCCGCGGCCTGTATGGCCGAAGACGAACAGCTGGCGAAGAACGCCCTGCGTAGTTAGCGTATTGTCGGATGGCGCTACGCTTATCCGACCTACGGTCCGTGCGGCCTGCCTTTAATTTATTCACCATGCTGGCTGAAACTGCCAGTGTTGGTGGCCTCAAAATCGCTGAGACGTTCCCGGAAGGCCGGGGCAGCCCGCATGGATGCGGGCTGAGGGCCGTGACTTGCACGGACGCTGCCTCGGCCCGACCCGAAGCCTTCCGGGATAAGTCGAAGGTACCACGAAGTGGCGATTTTGGCGGCCAGAGCCCGGGAGTACAGAGGGCGGCGGCGACTGGCCGCCCTTTGTGCGCTCCCTGCGCCATGAGGGACATAACGCAGAAGAAATATCGGGAGCGCAATCTGCTCTGAAATAATAAAAAACAACTGTTTTTCCCGGACCAAAACAGTTGCAAATCGATAACAGTATCTACGGACCTATTCCGTTGGTAGCCCCGGTAAGCGTAATGTACGACCGGAGAGAGTTTAATATTGTCGGATGGCGCTACGCTTATCCGACTTTGCAAACACCGCGGTAGTCACCGTCGTTACAGCGTGACGCCGCTTTTAAAGATTGCCAGTTCGCGGAAATCATTGCGTTCGTTGCAGGTCTTCTTGCCGTTGGCGATATCGACGATCAGATCGACAAACTCCTCCAGCACCTGCGGCATCGCTTTCCCGTGAATTAACTGCCCGGCATCGAAATCAATCCAGTGCTTTTTCTTCGCCGCCAGCTCGCTGTTGGTAGCGATTTTTACCGTCGGAACGAAACCGCCATAAGGGGTGCCGCGGCCGGTACTGAACAGCACCATATGGCAGCCGGCGCCCGCCAGCGCGCTGGTCGCCACCGCGTCGTTACCCGGCGCGCTCAACAGATTCAACCCGTGGACTTTCAAACGTTCACCGTAGCGCAGAACGTCAACCACCTGGCTGGAACCCGCTTTCTGCGTGCAGCCAAGCGACTTATCTTCCAGCGTCGTGATACCGCCCGCTTTGTTACCCGGCGACGGGTTCTCGTAGATAGGCTGGTCGTGGGCGATAAAATACTGTTTAAAATCATTGACCATGGTGACCAGTTTGCCGAAGGTCTCTTCGTCGCGACAGTGGCTCATCAGTAGTTGCTCAGCGCCGAACATTTCCGGCACTTCGGTCAACACCGTAGTGCCGCCGTTCGCAATCAGGTAGTCAGAAAAACGCCCCAGCATTGGGTTAGCGGTAATGCCGGACAAGCCGTCCGAGCCGCCACACTCAAGGCCAAACTTCAGTTCGCTCAGTTTACCCGCTTCGCGTTTATCATGGCGCATCACTTCATAGAGCTGATGAAGATGCTCAATTCCCGCTTCCACTTCATCTTCCTGATGTTGGCAAATCATGAAGTGCACGCGTTCCGGGTCAAAATCCCCCAGCGTTTCACGGAAGGCATCAACCTGGTTGTTCTCGCAGCCAAGGCCAATCACCAACACCGCCCCGGCATTCGGGTGGCGGACCATGTTTTGCAGCATGGTACGGGTGTTGATATGGTCATCTCCCAACTGCGAGCAGCCGTAGGTGTGGCTGAAAAGGAAGACGCCGTCGGTGCCTTCCGCGTCGTTGGTCTCTTTCAGGAAACGATTCTGGATCTGCCGGGCGATGCCGTTAACACAGCCCACGGTCGGCAGGATCCATAATTCGTTACGCACGCCGACTTCACCGCTGGCGCGACGATAAATCTCGACGTCGCGATCCGCAGGCTGCGCCGGTTGTTCAACCAGGTCTGGTTGATAGCGATACGCGTCAAGATCGCTCAGATTGGTACGCGTATTGTGCGCGTGAACATGCTCGCCCGGCGCGATATCCGCCAGCGCATGACCAATCGGCAACCCGTACTTAATGACGTTTTCACCTTTCGCAATGGCCCGCAGCGCGAACTTATGACCGCGGACAACATCCTGGCTAAGGGTGACGGTATCGTTATCAATCGTCACCACGCTGCCTGACGTCATATCCGCCAGCGCCACCGCGACGTTATCCTGCGAATGGATTTTGATGTATTGCATATCAACCGACCTCTGGCCTTAGTTCAATTCAATGGCGAAGTAATCACGCGCATTGTTAAAGCAGATGTTTTTCACCATCTCGCCCAGCAGCGCGATATCCGCAGGCGCTTCGCCAGCAGCCACCCAGCGGCCGATCATCTGGCACAGAATACGGCGGAAGTATTCGTGGCGGGTGTAGGAGAGGAAGCTGCGGCTGTCGGTCAGCATGCCGACAAAGCGGCTCAGCAGGCCAAGCTGCGCCAGTTGGGTCATCTGACGTTCCATGCCGTCTTTCTGATCGTTGAACCACCAGCCGGAACCGAACTGCATCTTGCCCGGCATGCCTTCGCCCTGGAAGTTACCGATCATAGTGCCCAGCACTTCGTTATCGCGTGGGTTCAGGCAGTACAGAATAGTTTTCGGCAGCAGGTTTTCTTCGTTCTGCTTGCTCAGCAGCTTCGATAACTCTTCGGCCATCGGACGGTCATTGATGGAGTCGAAGCCAACATCCGGCCCTAACAGTTTGAACTGACGCAGGTTGTTATTACGCAGCGCGCCGATGTGGTACTGCTGTACCCAGCCGCGGCGCGCGTATTCCGCACCGAGGAACACCAGTACCGCCGTTTTGAACTGCGCGACTTCATGCTCGCTGAGCGTTTCGCCTGCCAGACGGCGCGCCAGGATGCTATCCAGTTCGTTATCGCTCGCTTCAGCGAACAGCACCACGTCCAGCGCGTGGTCGGAAACTTTACAGCCGTGAGCGGCAAAGTGATCCAGACGCTTAGTCAGCGCGCTTTGCAGATCGGCAAAACGGCGAATCTCGGTATCGGAGACTTCGCCAAGCTTGCTCATGTAATCGTTAAAAGTGGCCTGCTCGATGTTGAACGCTTTATCCGGACGCCAGCTCGGCAATACCTTGATATCAAAAGTACTATCTTTGGCGACCGCTGCATGATGCTCCAGTGAATCAATCGGATCGTCGGTCGTCCCCACCATCTTCACATTCATCTGCTTCATGATTCCACGGGCGGAGAACGACTCCTGAGCCAGCAACTCATTACACTGGTCCCAGATTTCATCCGCCGTGGCTGGCGACAACAACTTACCTGTAATACCAAAAGGACGGCGCAGCTCTAAATGCGTCCAGTGGTAAAGCGGGTTACCGATGGTATGAGGAACGGTTGCCGCCCAGGCGTCAAATTTCTCGCGATCGGAGGCATCACCGGTACACAGGCGCTCCGCCACGCCGTTGGTACGCATCGCGCGCCATTTGTAATGGTCGCCTTTCAGCCAGATGTCATACAGGTTCTTAAAACGATAATTTTCGGCAACCTGTTGCGGCGGAAGGTGGCAGTGGTAGTCGAAAATCGGCTGATCTTTGGCGTAATCGTGGTACAGGCGGCGGGCAAACTCGGTATCAAGCAGAAAATCTTCGGTCATAAACGGTGTCATTGTCGTGTCCTCTTCGCCCCATCAAGGAGCCCATCAGATGATTGACTCTAATGCTGACAAAGTTATCACACCAATTTCTACAGGCCGAAGTATTTTTCGTGAGTTAGATCAATAAACGTCGACAAAAAAAGCACCACCAAAGGAGTAAACATCGCTGCAAGCCGCGCCAGTACTGGCTTTAATTGACGCGATTAATGTCCCTACAAACTTTCCCACTTTTGTGACAGTACTCAACTTTTAAAGTTGTATGACAAGTTATCTTTCTGCCGTCGCAACATATAAACCGACGGAATGCATTACCGGTGTGAATAACATCGGCTTAAACGGTAGGGATGCCGGTTTCACTTTAACCACTGATGGCAAGGTTCAGTTCACGTCCTGAACCCTCCGTTTCCCCCTCTTACTCCCCTGGCGGGACGAAAGATGGCCGCAGACGCTGCGGAGAGACAACAACGATGAGGTTTTACATGCGTAAAATTAAAGGGTTACGTTGGTATATGATCGCACTGGTGACGCTGGGCACCGTGCTGGGTTACCTGACTCGTAACACCGTAGCGGCGGCTGCGCCGACGCTGATGGAAGAGTTGCACATATCAACCCAACAATATTCTTATATCATCGCCGCCTACTCCGCTGCATATACCGTTATGCAGCCGGTTGCCGGCTATGTGCTCGATGTGCTTGGCACCAAAATTGGCTACGCCTTCTTTGCTATCGCCTGGGCGGTATTCTGCGGTTCAACGGCGCTGGCAGGCAGCTGGGGCGGCCTGGCGCTGGCCCGCGGCGCGGTCGGCGCAGCGGAAGCAGCGATGATCCCTGCCGGTCTGAAAGCCAGCTCCGAATGGTTCCCGGCGAAAGAGCGTTCCATCGCCGTCGGCTATTTCAACGTCGGCTCTTCTATCGGCGCGATGATAGCTCCGCCGCTGGTGGTATGGGCGATTGTCATGCATAGCTGGCAGATGGCATTTATTATTTCCGGGGTACTGAGCTTCGCCTGGGCAATGGCCTGGCTGATTTTCTACAAACACCCGCGCGATCAGAAAAAACTCACCGATGAAGAACGTGACTACATCATCGGCGGCCAGGAATCTCAGCATCAGACTAACAACGCGAAGAAAATGTCGCCGTGGCAGATCCTGCGTAACCGTCAGTTCTGGGGTATTGCGCTGCCGCGCTTCCTCGCAGAACCGGCCTGGGGTACCTTCAACGCCTGGATCCCGCTGTTCATGTTTAAGGTTTACGGCTTTAACCTGAAAGAGATTGCTATGTTCGCCTGGATGCCAATGCTGTTCGCCGACCTCGGCTGCATCGTCGGCGGCTACCTGCCACCGCTGTTCCAGCGTTGGTTTGGCGTGAATCTTATCGTCTCACGTAAAATGGTCGTGACGATGGGCGCCCTGCTGATGATTGGTCCTGGCATGATTGGCCTGTTCACCAGCCCGTATGTGGCGATTGCGCTGCTGTGCGTCGGCGGTTTTGCTCACCAGGCCTTGTCCGGCGCGCTGATCACCCTCTCTTCCGACGTATTTGGTCGTAACGAAGTGGCGACCGCCAACGGTCTGACCGGGATGGCGGCATGGCTGGCCAGCACCATGTTCGCGCTGGTCGTCGGCGCGCTGGCGGATACCATCGGCTTCAGCCCGCTGTTCGCGGTGCTGGCGGTCTTCGACCTGCTGGGCGCGCTGGTTATCTGGACGGTACTGAAAAACAAACCGGCCGACGATGACTCGACGCCGCTCAATACCAGTAAACCGGTGACGCAAAGCTAGACTGCGAGATGATTTTGCACCGACTAAGCCGCCTTTAAGGCGGCTTTTTTTATGCCTTCCAGTGGTGGAAAGCGCGTAAAAGTGGTATAACAAATCGAATATTGTCGCCATCTTTCGGGAGCGAATATGGAAATCAGTGAACCGCGCCGTCTCTATCAGCAGCTTGCCGCTGAGCTAAAGACGCGTATCGAACAAGGCGTCTACCTTGTAGGGGATAAGCTGCCCGCAGAGCGCTTCATCGCCGATGAAAAAAGCGTCAGCCGCACCGTGGTTCGCGAAGCCATCATCATGCTGGAAGTCGAAGGCTATGTTGAAGTCCGCAAAGGCTCCGGCATCCACGTTATTTCCAACCACCCGAAATACCAACAGGTGGTGGATGAATCGCTGGAGTTCGCCAACTATGGTCCGTTTGAATTACTCCAGGCCCGTCAGTTGATTGAGAGCAATATCGCTGAATTCGCCGCAACTCAGGTGACCAAACAGGACATCATGAAGCTAATGGAAATTCAGGAGAAAGCCCGCAACGAGAAGTGCTTCCGTGATTCCGAATGGGACCTGCAGTTCCATGTCCAGGTCGCGCTGGCTACCCAGAACACCGCCCTTGCCGCCATCGTTGAAAAAATGTGGACCCAGCGGGTACACAACCCGTACTGGAAAAAACTGCACGACCACATCGACCTGCGCACCGTCGACAACTGGTGCGACGATCATGACCAAATCCTCAAGGCGTTAATTCGTAAAGACCCTCACGCGGCGAAGCTGGCGATGTGGCAGCATCTGGAAAATACCAAGCTGATGCTGTTTAACGAAACCAGCGATGACTTTGAATTCAATGCCGATCGCTACCTGTTTGCCGAAAATCCGGTGGTTCATCTCGATACCGCAGCGAACGGGGCAAAATAACGTATTATCCCCTCCACGGGCAGAACCCCTTTTTCTGCCCGCAAACCCGACAGGGTAAGCAAAGCATATATAGTGTCAGCCTGTGTAAATCCTCTCGCTACTCGTCCCCGCAACCCGCAAAATCAATCAGCAACAAACTGCAATTTCTCTGACGGAAAGTCAGCTAGTTTGTTACAATTAGATGCATTTTGTCGTTCTGCATGTAAGTGTTTACTTACTGTTTAATCAAGGATCCGATCAGAACGTCTCAACAGCGGCCATACTCTAAAAAATAATCTAGTCGCTATGTATAAGACGTACCGTTAACCGATGTACCAGGAATCGTGAATGGAACTACTAACCCAATTACTGAATGCCTTATGGGCCCAGGATTACGAAACGCTCGCTAATCCCTCCATGATTGGCATGCTCTATTTTGTCTTATTTATGATTTTGTTCCTTGAGAACGGTTTACTGCCGGCGGCGTTTTTACCGGGTGATAGCCTGCTGGTGCTGGTCGGTGTTTTGATCGCCAAAGGGGCGATGGGCTTCCCGGAAACGCTACTGCTTTTGACGGCGGCGGCCAGCCTCGGCTGCTGGGTGAGCTACATCCAGGGACGCTGGCTGGGCAATACGCGGATCGTGCAAAACTGGCTATCGCATTTACCGTCGCATTATCACCAGCGAGCCCATCACCTGTTCCACAAGCACGGGTTATCAGCGCTGCTAATTGGCCGCTTTATCGCCTTCGTACGTACCCTACTGCCAACGATTGCCGGTATCTCCGGTCTGAATAACGCGCGTTTCCAGTTCTTTAACTGGATGAGCGGTCTGCTGTGGGTGTTGATTCTTACCTCTCTCGGCTATCTGCTGGGTAAAACACCGGTATTCCTGAAGTATGAAGATCAGCTGATGTCGTGCCTGATGCTGCTGCCGGTTGCGCTGCTGGTCTTCGGTCTGATCGGCTCCCTGGTTGTACTGTGGAAGAAAAAACACAGCAGTCGGAGCTGAGCATGGTCATCAAACGTCCTTCCTGGCGCCAGCTGCGGTGGATGCTGGGCGGCTCACTGCTGCTTTGCGCCAGCGTCTGGCTGTGGCTGACCGTCAGTCAGCATGAGTCCACTCTGGCCATCCGTCCCGTCAGCCAGGGCGTCGCTATGCCGGACGGTTTTTCCGTCTGGCATCATCTTGACGCCAACGGCATCCGTTTTAAGAGCATCACCCCGCAAAAAGACGGCCTGCTGATCAAATTCGACTCCAACGCCCAAGGCGCCGCGGCAAAAGAAGTATTGGGCCGAGCTCTGCCTCACGGTTATATTATTGCTCTGGTGGATGAAGAAAATTCTGCCACCGCCTGGTTATCCCGCCTGCGCGATGCTCCGCGCCGTTTTGGATAACGCGTCAAAAATTCCGAATCTTTTCGTACGGTTTGGTGATGTCCCGCTTTCGTGTCTATTATTAAGACTGCGGGAACCGCCTGGCTCGTATTGTTGACTGGATTGGGTATATCACCGATATCCCCTCACACAATGGAAGGTAGAATCCATGAAATACCGCATCGCACTATTACTGGCACTGACCTCACTTAGCGCCAGCGCCTTCGCAGCCTCTCCTTGTCAGGAAAAAGAACAGAGTATCCAACGGGAGATCAGCTATGCCGAAAAACACCATAATCAGCATCGCATTGACGGCCTGAACAGAGCGCTGCAGGAAGTTCGCGCTAACTGCAGCGACAGTAAAGTCAGGGCCGATCATCAGCGGAAAATCGCTAAACAGAAGGCCGAAGTTGCCGAACGTCAGCGCGATCTGAGCGAGGCGAAGCAGAAAGGCGATGCAGACAAAATTAGCAAACGGGAACGCAAACTGGATGAAGCGCAGCAGGAACTGAAAGCGCTTGAGTCACGCGATTATTAATTGGTAAACGCTACAGGAGAACAAGATGGCTAAAGATAACGTTGCAGAAGATCTACGCGCTGAGCTGAAAAATCTGGCTGATACGCTGGAAGAAGTTCTGAACTCCTCAACCGATAAATCAAAAGAAGAACTCGGCAAACTGCGTAGCAAAGCGGAAAGCGTGCTGAAAGACAGCCGTGTGCGTCTCAGCGACACCAGCGATGCCATCGTTAAGCAGACGCGTGAAACCGCTGCTCGCGCCGATGAGTACGTTCGCGAGAATCCGTGGACCGGCGTGGGTATTGGCGCAGCTGTCGGGCTGGTGGTCGGCGTACTGCTGTCGCGCCGTTAATTATGGCAAACTCTCAACACACGCAGGGCCCGGGACAGAGCGTATTCGGCATCGGCCAGCGGATCATTACGCTGCTGGTCGAAATGGTGGAAACGCGTTTGCGCCTGGTCGTCGTGGAGCTGGAAGAGGAGAAAGCGAACCTCTTCCAGCTGTTGCTGATGCTCGGGCTAACGCTGCTATTCGCCGCTTTTGGGCTGATGAGCCTGCTGGTGCTGATCATCTGGGCCGTCGATCCGCAGTACCGCCTGCATGTGATGATCGCGACCACCAGCGTCCTGTTGCTCGCCTCATTGATAGGGGGAATTTGGACCCTCAGGAAAGCTCGCCGCTCCACGTTTTTACGTCATACCCGCGACGAGCTGGCGAACGATCGCGCGCTGCTTGAGGACGAACGTCGATGAGCGGCCAACAGGAACGCGACCAGCGAAAAGCGCTGCTGCTGCGCCAAATCCAGCAACAGCGGCTGGATTTGGCCGCCAGCCATCGTCACTGGCTGGAAGCCACCTCGCCTATCGATCGCGGCTGGCAAACGCTGAAACACCTGCGTTCATGGGCGATGGTCGGCAGCGGGGTAATGGCTATCTGGTCAGTACGCCATCCGCGCTTTTTAATCCGCTGGGGCAAACGCGGCCTCGGCATCTGGAGCACCTGGCGGATGGTCAAAGGGATTCTGCGCCAGTCCGCATCGCGTTAATTGCTCGCTCAGTGCGCCAGCGCGCTGAGCTCTTGTTCGCTTAAACCGGTGGTTTTACTGACCAGCGCGCTATCAACGCCGTTACGAAGCATCGCAAGAGCTATTTTACGCGTCGCCTGACGTTCTCCTTCTTCTCTACCTTCTTCACGCCCCTGTTTTCTTCCCTTTGTGCGCCCACGCTCTTCAAACCATTCTGCTAATGTCATCAGTTGCTCCTTATGTTCAGGCATTCCCTGCGCCAGTTGACGAAAAAATCTGCCAGGGCTAGTCAACTGGCCGGAACGGGCAAGGATAAGATGCCTCTGGTGATAAAACAATCAATAGCCACGCACGCTGCGAGGCGCCTCGGAAAATATTTTCACCGATCGCACCAATTGCTCAGAAACTTTGAAAAAGAACTACAGTTTTCCTTGCTAACAATCCCCTCTCAAGCTCGCTAATATCCTCTCCATCGACAGCAAGCCCGCGTAACCACGCAGGATTGCTCTAAAAAACGAAATCGCCGCCCTTTGGGTTTTCTGGAGTAAGAAATGAAAAAATTAGAAGATGTTGGTGTACTGGTAGCGCGTATTCTGATGCCGATTCTGTTCATTACCGCTGGTTGGGGAAAAATCACCGGATATGCAGGTACGCAGCAGTATATGGAAGCAATGGGTGTTCCGGGAGCGCTGCTGCCGCTGACTATTCTGCTTGAGTTTGGCGGCGGTCTGGCAATTCTGTTCGGTTTCCTGACTCGCACTACCGCGCTGTTCACCGCAGGCTTTACCCTGCTGACCGCGTTCCTGTTCCACAGCAACTTTGCTGAAGGCGTGAACTCGCTGATGTTCATGAAAAACCTGACCATCGCTGGTGGTTATCTGCTGCTGGCCGTGACGGGTCCGGGCGCATTCAGCATCGACCGCGTGCTGAATAAAAAGTGGTAAGCACACTATACTGAGTAAAAATCTAAAAAAGCGAGGGGCTATCTCCTCGCTTTTGCTATCTGAAGGAGGAAGTAATGGGACAATTAGTCGACGGCGTCTGGCAAGATACCTGGTATGACACCAAATCCACCGGAGGACGGTTCAAGCGTTCCGTTTCAGCCTTCCGCAACTGGCTCACCGCCGATGGCGCGCCAGGCCCTGCGGGCGAAGGTGGCTTCGCCGCAGAGAAAGACCGCTATCATCTGTACGTTTCACTGGCCTGTCCGTGGGCCCATCGCACCCTGATTCTGCGCAAGTTGAAAGGATTAGAGCCCTTTATATCCGTCTCGGTTGTTCATCCGCTGATGCTGGAAAACGGCTGGACCTTCGCCGACGATTTCCCGGATGCGACCGGCGACCAGCTCTATCATCATCAGTTCCTCTATCAGCTTTATCTGCAGGCCGATCCGCATTACACCGGCCGGGTGACCGTTCCGGTGCTGTGGGATAAAAAACAACAGACCATCGTCAGCAATGAGTCGGCTGAAATTATCCGCATGTTCAATACCGCGTTTGATGGCCTGGGGGCGCGCGCGGGCGACTATTATCCGCCGGCGTTGCGAGAAAAGATCGATGATCTGAATAGCTGGATCTACGACAACGTTAACAACGGGGTGTATAAAGCCGGTTTCGCCACCAGCCAGCAGGCCTATGACGAAGCCGTAGACGCGCTGTTTACCTCGCTCGAACGCCTTGAGCAGATCCTCGGTCAGCACCGCTACCTGACCGGGAACCAGTTAACGGAAGCGGATATCCGCCTGTGGACAACGCTGGTTCGTTTCGACCCGGTGTATGTTACCCACTTTAAATGCGATAAGCGCCGTATCAGCGACTATCTCAACCTGTACGGTTTCCTGCGCGATATCTACCAGATGCCGGGGATTGCGGAAACGGTGAATTTCCCGCATATCCGCAATCACTATTATCGCAGCCACAAAACCATCAACCCGACGGGGATCATCTCCGTGGGCCCGCAGCAGGATCTCAACGAACCACACGGGCGGGATCGTTTTTCCCGCTGATCGATAAGGCGCCGAAGGGCGCCTTTTATTCGGATAACGGATATTTACCAGTTTGATATTCACGCCTATGATTATTTTGATCGCTTTGAAAACAAGTGATTAATGGTTAACTAAGGCGTGAGAAAATGGACTGGTATCTAAAAGTATTACGAAACTATATTGGCTTTGGCGGCCGTGCCCGGCGCAAAGAGTACTGGATGTTTATTCTGGTCAACATCATTCTCACCGCAGTGCTAAGCATCATTGATAAGATGCTCGGCTGGCAACGTGCTGGGGGTGAAGGCATCCTGACGACCATTTACGGCGTGCTGGTTTTTTTACCCTGGTGGGCGGTGCAGTTTCGTCGCCTGCATGACACCGACCGCTCGGCGTGGTGGCTACTGCTGCTGCTGATCCCGGTCATCGGCTGGCTGGTGATTTTGATTTTCAATTGTCAGAACGGCACGCCCGGCAACAATCGCTTTGGGCCAAATCCAAAACCCTACTCCTACTGATTTACGCGCTCCTCGCGGCGGAGGAGCGCATCTTCCCGTTATCTGCCGGTAAACAGTTTCGGGATCTCCCGCAGACACCAGGATTTGGCTTCGCCCATGCTGTCGCGGCGCCAGGCCATAATGATATCGATTTCATTGGTATATTCAGGGCTTACGACCCGCAAGCGCCCTTCGGCAATATCCTTCTCAACCAACGGATACGGCATGGTCGCCACGCCAAGCCCCGCCAGCAGCGCCTGGCGTTTATCTTCAATAGTGCTGACGGTTAAACGCGGCTGCTTATCCAGCAGCTGCACCGTCAGAACCGGACGCTCGCGCGCGGTATCCGCCACCGCGACGCCGCGATATTTCACCCGCGTCACCTCAGAAAGCGGTTCTGGCTCCTGATGAATCGGGTGATCCGGCGCGGCAACATAAACACTTAAAACCGAATAGAGCTTACGCGAGTTAATTTCTGACGATGAACGAAAATGCATATCCGGCGCGACGACAATATCAGCACGCCCCTGCTCCAGCCGTTCCCAGGCACCGGCCAGCACTTCGGTAATAATCGACAGCTGGGTATTGGATTTAGTCGCCAGTTTCTCAATCAGCGGAAACAGATCGGTGGTAGGAACCAACGCTTCGGTAACAATAGTGAGATGGGTTTCCCAACCGCGCGACAGCGCTTCGGCATCGGTGGTCAGCTTGTCCGCCGCTTCCAGCAGCACGCGGCCGCGTTCCAGCAGCATGCGGCCAACGTTCGTAAATTTTGTGCGATGGCCGGAACGGTCAAACAGCACCACATCCAGTTCTTCTTCCAGTTTTTGCATGGTGTAGCTTAGGGCTGAAGGCACGCGCCCCAGCTCGTCAGCCGCAGCGGCAAAGCTCCCGCGTCGGTCTATTGCATCCATTACGCGTAACGCTTCCAGCGTTAATGCTCTCTCTTTCGCCATTTCGCTCTCATTCAGGAATTTTGAACATACCGGGCAGAATATCTGGCTAACAATACAGCGTCCATACCTTTACCATTGATTTAGTGTAAAGAGAGGTCAAGAAAATGATTACAACCCGAACAGCCAAACAATGCGGTCAAGCAGACTTCGGCTGGCTGCAGGCCCGCTACACCTTTTCCTTTGGCCACTACTTCGACCCTAAATTGCTGGGTTACGCCTCATTGCGCGTACTCAATCAAGAAGTGCTGGCGCCGGGCGCGTCATTTCAGCCGCGCACCTACCCAAAGGTCGATATCCTGAATCTGATTCTGGAAGGTGAAGCGGAATACCGCGATAGCGACGGCAACCACATACAGGCAAAAGCTGGCGAAGCCCTGCTGCTCTCCACCCAACCGGGGGTCAGCTACAGCGAGCATAATCTCAGTAAAGAGCAGTCGTTGACGCGCATGCAGCTGTGGCTCGACGCCTGTCCGGAGCGCGAAAACCCGCTGGTACAGAAAATGACGGTTGGCGATTCGCCGATTCAGCTATTAGCCTCACCGGACGGCAGCGGCGACAGTTTACAGCTGCGTCAGCAGGTGTGGATCCATCATCTGCAGCTGGCGAAGGGCGAAGAGATCAACGTTCAACTGCACGGCCCGCGCGCCTATCTGCAGTCGATTCACGGGACGGTACATGCCGTGGCAAAAAAGGAAGAGAAACAGGCATTAACCTGCGGCGATGGCGCGTTTATTCGTGACGAAGCTAACATTACCCTCGTCGCCGATACGCCGCTGCGCGCTTTGCTGATAGATTTACCGGTGTAACAAGGAAGCCCGGGAGTTTGTGAGTGAGCAAGAAAAAAAGCAAAAAGGCAAAATCGTTAGACCAGCCAGTCGCTGTGGAAACCATGAGCCCAATCGGCTTTGGCTATGAAGAGATGCTGAGTGAACTGGAAGCCATCGTGGAAGATGCGCAAACGCGGTTGCAGGATGAAGATAACGCCGCCTGAAGAAATCGGCCCCATAGCGGGGCCGACTTTATTACTCGCTCAATGCCTGAGAGAGATCTTTTTTCACCTGAGTACGCTGTTCCGGTGTCAGTACCTGATTTACGCCGAAATAGTACTTCACGCGATAATAGCGCACCTGTTGCTCAACCTTGCTAAAGGCCGCCAGCTGATCTTTAACCGCTTTTTCATTCCACTTACCAGAATCGATCACGTCAAATAGCACGCCATCTTTAATATCTTTCTGTGAAATCTGCTGGACGTTCTTTTCCATTTCCTGATGCAGGCTCTTAATTTTTGCGACCTGATCCTGGCTCAATTTTAAATGCTGAACGATAGGATCCTGAGCCGGCGCCGGCGCGGCGGTAACCTCAGCGGCCTGTGCCGCCATGGAGAACCCTGCGGCTACAGCCATCATTAATACCATCCGAGAAAGTTTGTTCATCTTGTTATCCTGAATAAGTACGTAGTGATAAGACGACCTATTATTCCCTGAACAATAATGACGATGTGTAAAAAATCATGTTCACCAGTGTAAATATTCAGATAATATATTCACCAAATGAATTGCATAAAATATAAAATTCTTCTTACTTATTGAACACGTGCTAAATCCGCTGATGTTAAATTAATATCCATGCGTGGCGCGGCCAGCAAGATATTATTTTCATCAAGCGTATTTTTGATATTCTCCAGAAAATCGAAATAGGTATCCCAATACTCAGCATTTTTCACCCATACGCGAATGGTAAAGTTAAGCGAACCGGGCGCCAGCTCAATCAGGCGAACGGTGGTACCGCGAGAATGATCGATGCGCTTTTCATTATCGATGAGCGTCTGGATAACCTGTTTAACGTGCGATATTTGGCTATGACACGCTACGCCGAGCGTAAGATCGATGCGGCGATAGGGATGGCGGGAGTAGTTAACGATGCTATCGGCAATAATTTTACCGTTCGGGATAATGACTTCTTTATTATCTACAGTAAGCAGCGTCGTAGAAAAAACATGTACCGATTGCACCATCCCTGAAACCGAACCAACCTGCACGAAATTACCCGCCCTGAATGGACGCAGAGTCACCAGCAGTACGCCAGCGGCAAAATTTGACAGCGAGCCCTGCAGCGCCAGGCCAATGGCCAGACCCGCCGCACCAATAACCGCGATGATGGAAGAAGTTTCAATCCCTACCCGGCCTAACGCGGCGATAATCGCAAAAGCCATGGTGATATAGCGCACCAGCGCGGCGAAGAAGTGGACGATTGTCGCATCTACGTTGCGTCGCAGCAGAATTTTCTCGAAGGTTTTGGCGAGGACTTTTGCAAGCATTCTCCCGATAAAAAGAATAATCAGCGCCGCCACGATATTCCAGGCAAACTGCATAATCGTCTCGCCATGACCAACCAGCCATGCTATTGCCGTTTTGAGTTGAGGGAATAACACTACATTTTTCACGTCCACCGCCCCTGTCTGGATAACACGTAAAACCTGCTATCCATTAAGCTGAATGATGACCGCTGCAAATGAGGGATTGAGATTAATGGATAGAAGATACATTTTCAAAGCGTGACAGTATCAACGAGCGCGGCCTGCAATGCAGCCAGAAAGCTGTTTAAAAGTGGACAGTCATTCATCTTTGTTCCACCCTCCGGATAGCAAAAACCCCGCCGGAGCGGGGTTTTTACATTAAAGAGGTGAAACTGACCGATAAGCCGCTTTCTTTCTGGTATAGCGTCGTGGACAGTCATTCATTTTTGTTCCAACCTCCAGATAGCAAAAACCCCGCCGGAGCGGGGTTTTTACATTAAAGAGGTGAAACTGACCGATAAGCCGCTTTCTTTCTGATATAGCGTCGTGGACAGTCATTCATTTTTGTTCCAACCTCCAGATAGCAAAAACC
>NZ_JBEAHX010000003.1:0-253104 GCF_040062145.1 Klebsiella sp. JN_Kp121 | reverse complement strand
GTCGGCCGGGCTGTCGAACTTCCTCGCACCGGCGATTGCGGTGGTGCTGCTGCCGCACTTCAGCACCATCGGCGTGGTGGTGGCCTATACCGCGCTCTATATTCTGGCCTTCTTCCTGTGCCCGTTTATTCGCGTTGAGCAGCCCGGTTTTGCTACCAGCGAAGCGGCTGAACCGCTGAACGTCAGCACAGTAAAATCATAAAAAAACCCCGGAGACCGGGGTAAGTAAAATAGTCAATCCGGGCCTCGCGCCCGGATTTTTGCCTTACGCGATGGTGACTTTGCCGTCCAGATAGACATCCTGCACCGCGTTGATCAGCTTCACGCCTTCGCTCATCGATTTCTTAAAGGCTTTACGACCGAGGATCAGCCCCATACCGCCGGCGCGTTTATTGATCACCGCCGTGCGCACCGCATCAGCAAGGTCGGTTTCGCCGCCCGCCGCCCCGCCGGAGTTAATCAACCCGGCACGGCCCATATAGCAGTTTGCCAGCTGATAGCGCACCAGATCTATCGGGTTATCGCTGGTCAGCTTGCTGTAGACGCGATCGTCGGTATAACCGAAGTTCACCGCTTTATAGCCGCCGTTGTTCTCGGCCATTTTCTGCTTCACGATATCAGCGCCAATGGTGGCGGCCAGATGGTTGGCCTGGCCGGTCAGGTCAGCGGAAACGTGGTAATCGACACCATCTTTTTTGAATGCCGGGTTGCGCAGATAGGCCCACAGCACGGTGACCAGGCCGAGCTCGTGCGCGCGCTCAAAGGCGGCGGAGATCTCTTCAATCTGCCGACGCGACTGTTCGGAGCCGAAATAGATCGTCGCGCCAACGGCGACCGCCCCCATGTTGAACGCCTGTTCGACGCTGGCGTACAGAGTCTGGTCATACTCGGTCGGGTAGCTCAACGTTTCGTTATGGTTGAGCTTAACGAGGAATGGAATGCGGTGCGCGTAGCGGCGCGATACCGAGGCCAGTACGCCATAGGTAGAAGCCACGCAGTTACAGCCGGCTTCGATGGCGAGTTCCACGATATTCTTCGGATCGAAGTAGAGCGGGTTGGCGGCGAACGACGCGCCCGCCGAGTGCTCTACGCCCTGGTCGACCGGCAGAATGGACAGGTACCCCGTTCCCGCCAGACGCCCGGTGTTGTAGAGGGTCTGCATATTACGCAGCACCGCAGGCGGGCGGTTGTTATCCACCATCACCCGGTCGACGTAATCCGCTCCCGGTAAATAGAGTTGGTCGGCTGGAATAGTCATACAACGGTGCTGTAAAAGGCTGTCGGCATCTTTGCCAAGCAACTGCGTAATATCAGTCATAGCTATCTCCCGTAAGTGCTGGCCGCAGCCAGCATGTTTTATCCCAACCCAAAAATTTTGGGCAGGTTAAGCCTGGTACCGAGTTAGCATATTTTCCAGCCGGGAGCGCGTTTTTTCAGTAGATTCTGCTGTCTCGTTTCACTGCCATTTACCACCAGGCGTGGAAATGATGTACCGGGCCGATACCGTGCCCAACCTCCAGCGAATCGGCCTGCGCCAGCGCCGCCGACAGCCAGCCCTTCGCTTCGGCGACCGTTTGTCCCCAACCGGCATAGCGCGGACGCAACGCCGCCAGCGCGGCAGATAACGTACAGCCGGTACCGTGGGTATTTTTGGTCTGCACGCGCGGCGCGGTAAAGCGCTGTTCGCCTTCGCGGGTAAACAGCCAGTCCGGGCTTTCGGCGTCGTCCAGATGTCCGCCCTTCATTAATACCGCCCCGCAGCCTAGCGCCAACAACGCCCTGCCCTGTTCCAGCATCTCGCGCTCGCTTTGCGCATGCGGCGCATCGAGCAGCGCCGCGGCCTCCGGCAAATTCGGGGTGATCAGTGAAACGTGCGGCAGCAGGCGCTGGCGCAGCGTCGCAATTGCCGAGTGGGATAACAGCGGATCGCCGCTTTTCGCCAGCATCACGGTATCCAGCACCACGTTGGCAATTTGATAGCGGGCAAGACGTTCCGCCACCGCTTCAACGATATCGGTTTCCGCCAGCATGCCGATTTTCGTAGTATCGATTCGCACGTCGCTAAACACCGAATCCAGCTGCGCCGCCACGAAGTCCGGCTCAATGCGGTATACCGACTGCACGCCGCGGGTATTCTGCGCCACCAGCGCGGTGATCACCGAGCAGCCGTAAGCGCCGAGTGCGGAGAATGTTTTGAGGTCGGCCTGGATCCCGGCGCCGCCGCTGGGATCGGTGCCGGCGATGGTTAAGGCGTTAATCCGCTTCATGCCGCCACCTCCGCGTATAACGCGTCGAGGAATGCCGGGATAAAACTGCCGGGGCCGCCGTGTCGCGCCGCTTCACCTCCCGCCATTTTCATCAGGCCGCAGGCGGCTGCCACGTTTTGCAGCCGATCGCCGGGCATCGCGGCGCTTGCCGCCACAACCGCGGATAACGCGCAGCCGGTCCCTACCACCCGCGTCATCAGGACATCACCGCCGCTCACGGCAAGCGTGCGCTCACCATCGCTGATGTAATCCACCTCGCCCGTCACCGCGACCACGGTATTGAGCTTGCGCGCCAGCACCTGGGCTGCGGGTAACGCCGCAGCTACGCTATCGGTCGTGTCCACGCCGCGCCCGCCGCCGCTGCTCCCCGCCAGCGCCATGATTTCCGAGGCGTTGCCGCGAATTGCCGCAGGCCGCAGTTCCAGTAATTCGCGACAAAAATCAGTGCGTAGCGTCAGCGCGCCGACGGCAACCGGATCCAGCGTCCAGGGTTTTCCCGCCTGGCGGGCGCTCTGCGCCGCCGCGCGCATCGCGTTGGCGCGCTCAGTGGTTAAGGTCCCGACATTAATCAATAGCGCATCGGCAATGGCGGCAAACTGCGCGGCTTCCGTAGGATCAATCACCATCGCCGGCGAGGCGCCAATAGCCAGCAGGACGTTAGCGGTGAAAGTCTGGACCACATCGTTGGTCATACAGTGAACAAGCGGCGAAGAGGTGCGGAAAAGCTGCTGCAGGTGCGCGATATGCGCCGGATTTAGCGGTTGATGCATGGTTTGCTCCCGCCAGATGAGGAAGCAGCGCAGACCATGCGGTCTCTGACTTCCCTACGCTGGCATTATCCAGATCAGGTGGTACGGGTATTTCTCAGCCTTCACAAAGAAGGGCACCCCGAGTCATTTGGTACAAAATGGCGACTAACGTTCCGTTAATCTTTAATCAGGATAGTAATGCCAGCGATAAGTCTTGTAAACGGTAAAAGCGGTATGTCTCCCGGCGATATGTCCCTTAATCGTACAGCCATCTCCCGGCTTTGGCAGACTGGATAAACATATCAATGGTGAACTCTGGAACATCTACTGGTTCAGGCTTTTTAAATGGATTCCATGAAAAATTGACTTCGGGATAGTACGTTTCAAGATGGAAATTCGACATGTCGACGTTGAACTCTTTTGCATAGTCTTCAACTAACTCTTCAACGTCATCTTGATCTAACTGGACATCAAAATGAATACTCGAGTCTGCCGTGTATGTAGCGTATTTCTTGTTCCTGAGGATATAGGTCCCACTACGAATAGTGAACAACTTGATGACGCGTTTTTCGATATCTTCTACCATAGCTTATCGTTGCCCCGCGCGATGGTATTGTATTCAATGATCGTGTTGTAAATGATCTGCGATACATCAGCCACAATGATCACTTCACCAATGAGGGGAATAGTCCGTCCCACCCACGTTCCAATTTTCCTCACCATCCTCCTTTTTACAGTCCATGGAGTATAACCGCCAATCCATGTAGGCATTTTTAACCCAAATGGGAACATTCTATTGCCAAATACTCGTCTGGCACCTTTCGATAGTCTGGATGTTCCAGGAATTGCCGTTCCAGGTTTAGCCCGTGTCGCCTGATCATTTATACCCGCATACAGTGCATATACAGAGGCAACATCTTTGATACCAAATTGATCAGCAGTATTGAAGACAAAGACCATGAAAAATAGTTCTGAGGCGGTAAGGTTTGAACGCCCCGCAAAAAAGTATGTTCCATTTATTTCCTCAACAGTATCCACTTCATAATCCCTTATGATCCTTGCAGAAAGCGCCATCATAATGGCTGATTTGCATACCGTCATTACGCGTCGTTGTATCGTCCTTGTACGTTGCCACAGAGACGCCACTTTTTCCTGCGCCATGTAAGCGATTACACAAAATTTTAGCTATCCGTGCGGCGGTTGATTTAGATCACAATTCACTTAATAACCATAAGACATAGTTACTATGCGTTACTAACTAAGCGAACACAGTAACCGCAGTAGTCGCCGCTGCCGTTAGTTTGCATAACATGTTAAAAATAATTTCGACACTAAGGTCGTTAATGATGAAAGTGAAACACGTTTCTATGCTGCTGCTGGCACTCAGCGCAGCCATCGCGATTGGTTGCAGTTCACCAGCGCAGCGTATGGCCGAGTGCGAAGCACAGGGGATCAGTAAAGATGCCTGTTATATTGCGGAACAAAACAAACAGGCTACGGTGAACGCCGCAGCGGAGAAACAGGCGCTGGAAAATGCACAGGCTTTATATCCCGTGCAGAAAGCGCAATCCAGCAAAAAAGTGAAGATCTTCAATGGCATGAAGCTTGTCACAAACTCAACCGGGCTGACAGTTGATGGCAAACCCGCGGCCTTAGACGAAAGCAATGCTGACGCGAAAACCTATTCTCAGGGTTTATACGTTTTTATTGTCTACCAATCAGGAAAAATTGCCGTCATGCAGGACGGTAAATTTTTAGGCTACGCCAAATAGCGCCGCTTCCTTGTTAATTTAAAAGCGGCCTAAGGGCCGCTTTTTTCCCCTTCTCCGCAGTAGCCGACACGTCAAACGCCGAGCTAAATAAGCGGCATTAATCCCATTGGATAAATCTCATTTTACCTACGAGAGAGTGGTTTTTTAATTAATGTATTTTTTTTGTAACCACAAACTTGCTCAATGTAAACAATTGGTTATAGTTCAAGAAAGCGTTACAAGTTGTAACACCACGTCAGATCGGAATTAACGAGTGAATCGCCATTAAGGTAAGAGGATTCCAATGAAATTGACCCCCATAGTGAAAGGATTAGCCATTGCCGGCTTGCTGTCATCGATCAGCTTGTCAGCATGGGCGGAAGTCGCCGCAAAAGAAGCGACCGCTGCCACTAAACAAGCCAACGACGCTCTCTATAACCAACTCCCCTTCTCAGATAACACCGATTTCACCAACGCCCATAAAGGGTTTATTGCCGCCCTTCCCACCGAGATCATTAAAGGAGAACAAGGTAACGTAGTATGGGATCCGCAACAGTACTCTTTCATCAAAGAAGGTGAAAAAGCCCCGGATACCGTCAACCCGAGCCTGTGGCGGCAGTCGCAGCTGATTAACATCAGCGGCCTGTTTGAGGTGACCGACGGCGTCTACCAGATCCGCAATCTGGATCTTTCCAACATGACCATCATCGAAGGTAAAGAAGGCATTACCGTCGTGGATCCGCTGGTGTCGGCAGAAACCGCCAAAGTGGGCATGGATCTGTATTACAAAAACCGCGGTAAGAAACCGGTCGTCGCCGTTATCTATACCCACAGCCACGTTGACCACTACGGCGGGGTGCGCGGCGTAGTAGATGAAGCGGATGTGAAATCCGGGAAAGTGAAAATTTACGCGCCGTCCGGCTTTATGGAAGCGGCGGTGGCTGAAAACATTATGGCCGGTAACGTCATGAGCCGCCGCGCCAGCTACATGTACGGCAACCTGCTGAAACCATCGGCCACCGGACAGGTCGGCGCCGGTCTGGGCACCACCACCTCGGCGGGTACCGTTACCCTGATTGCCCCAACTAATATCATTGAAAAAGACGGTCAGAAAGAAGTTATTGACGGTCTGACCTATGACTTTATGCTGGCGCCAGGTTCAGAAGCGCCATCGGAAATGCTGTGGTTCATCGAAGAGAAAAAACTGATTGAATCCGCGGAAGACGTAACACACACCCTGCACAACACCTATTCGCTGCGCGGCGCGAAAATCCGCGAACCGCTGCCGTGGTCGAAGTACATCAACGAAGCGATTGTACGCTGGGGCGACAAGGCCGAGATTATTATGGCTCAGCACCACTGGCCGACCTGGGGCAACGAAAACGTGGTCAACCTACTTAAGAGCCAGCGTGACCTGTACCGTTACATTAACGATCAGACCCTGCGTATGGCTAACGAAGGGCTGACTCGCGATGAAATTGCCGCCAAATTCAAACTGCCGGATAGCCTTGCCAACACCTGGGCCAACCGCGGTTACTACGGCTCTGTTAGCCACGACGTGAAGGCCACCTACGTGCTGTATCTCGGCTGGTTCGACGGCAACCCGGCGACCCTCGACGAACTGCCGCCGGAAGAAGCGGCGAAGAAATTCGTCGATTACATGGGCGGCGCCGATGCCATCATGAAGAAAGCGAAAGAGGATTACGACCAGGGTAACTATCGTTGGGTAGCCCAGGTCGTCAGCAAAATCGTCTTCGCCGATCCGAAAAACCAAGATGCGCGTAATCTGGAAGCTGATGCCCTTGAACAGTTAGGCTACCAGGCGGAATCCGGCCCGTGGCGTAACTTCTACCTCACCGGCGCGCAGGAACTGCGTAACGGCGTGGTGAAAGGGCCAACCCCGAACACCGCCAGCCCGGATACCGTGCGCGCGATGACCCCGGAAATGTTCTTCGACTATCTGGCGGTACATATCAATGGCGAGAAAGCGGGTAACGCGAAATCGGTCTTTAATATCGATCTCGGCAGCGACGGCGGCAAGTATAAGCTGGAGCTGGAAAACGGCGTACTGAACCATACCGCCAACGCGGAAGCGAAAGATGCCGATACCACTGTTGCCCTCAACCGCGCCACCCTGAATAAGATCATCCTCAAAGAGGAGACGCTGAAGCAGGCCGTCGATAACGGCGACGCGAAAATCACCGGTAACGCCGATAAGCTCAATGAAATGCTGGGCTATATGGACAAGTTCGAATTCTGGTTCGACATCGTTACGCCATAATACCCTGCTCCCGCGGCGCTCGGTCGCGGGAGTTTTCCCTATTTGCTAGTAAGCTTCCGGCAATGGTCGGTCGATGGAAACCAGTTTGCCGCGCTTCATCGTGATATAGCCCCCGGCTTTCAGATCCGCCAGCACCCGAAAAACATGCGTGCGCGACAGATTAGTGCGCTTAATAATAAACAGCGCCAGGCCTTCGTTTTCCCCCTGATGGGTACTCTGGCGATAAAGATAACGAAACAGCATCGGTCTGATAGTCTGGTAGCTGGTCATCTGCCGGCGTTCGTTATGAAGATCGATAGTAAAAATCGACATATAGATAAGGATGGTCGCCAGCTCCTGGACGCGTTCAGGACCGCCGTGTAAAAAGATTTGGTCAAAGACATCATAAGTGACTTTAACCAGCTTCACCGCTGCGCTGCCGATATATTCAAACTTCGCCAGCGGGCAGTACCTTTCCATAAGCCCTATCGGCATATACTCAATGGAATTACCAATATGAAGGCCACTATCCGGCATTAATATTGACAGCGAACCTTCAGTGCAAAAATAAATATATCCTGGCTGAATTGCTAATTTTTTATTAGCCGCAACCGTCAGGGCTTCCCCTTGCGCAATTATTTGCGGAAAAAAGGCATCAATGTTGAGTTGCTGATAATAGCTATGGATATCCTGAAAATTCACGCTATGCCCCTTGCTGCGCAGTCTGCTGTGGTATCGAGTATAGCAGCGAAGTGATAGCAGATTCGAGGGTGATTATTTCTTTGATAATGACCAGTCCCATATGGGACTATCAACGCAAAGTATTCGCTTTAAAATGGCCAGTAATTAGTCCGCATTTGAATTATCCGCTGATATTAAACATTGATAGCGGAACAAATAATCTAAGAGGCCATGCAATGAAATTAAATCAGATCGCTAAACATCTGGCTCTGGCCGGTGTTTTAACTTCGCTGTCGCTTTCCGCCTTCGCTGCCGCCCAGCAGCAGGACGCCACCCCGGCAACTCAGCAGGCAAATAACGCGCTGTACAACAAACTGCCGTTTGCCGATAAAACTGATTTCGATAACGCGCATAAAGGTTTTATCGCCGCGCTGCCGCAGACCATGATTAAAGGCGAGCAAGGCAACGTTATCTGGAACCCGGCAAAATATGACTTCGTCAAAGAAGGTGAAAAAGCCCCGGATACCGTTAACCCGAGCCTGTGGCGCCAGTCACAGCTGATTAATATCGGCGGCCTGTTTAAAGTCACCGACGGTGTTTATCAGATCCGTAATCTCGATCTCTCCAACATGACCATCATCGAAGGCGAGAAAGGGATCACCGTTATCGACCCGCTGCTGAGCGCCGAGCCGGCGAAAGAAGCGATGGATCTCTACTACGCCAACCGCGGTAAAAAGCCGGTTGTCGCCGTCCTGTTCACCCACAGCCATGTTGACCACTACGGCGGCATCCGCGGCGTGGTTGATGAAGCCGACGTGAAGGCTGGCAAAGTAAAAATCTACGCCCCGGCCGGATTCATGGAAGAAGCGGTTTCCGAGAACATTATGGCCGGTACCGCGATGAGTCGTCGCGCCAGCTATATGTACGGCAACCTGCTGAAGCCTGACGCCAAAGGCCAGGTCGGCGCTGGTCTTGGCACCACCACCTCTGCGGGTACCGTGACGCTGCTCCAGCCGACCAACTACATCACTAAAACCGGCCAGCAGGAAGTGATTGATGGCCTGACCTACGACTTCATGATGGCGCCAGGTTCCGAAGCACCGTCGGAAATGCTGTGGTATGTCAAAGAGAAGAAAATGATTGAAGCGGCAGAGGATGTTACCCATACCCTGCACAACACTTACTCGCTACGCGGCGCGAAGATCCGCGATCCGCTGGCCTGGTCAAAATATATTAACGCCGCTATCGACCGCTGGGGCAACGATGCTGAAGTCATTATCGCTCAGCACCACTGGCCAACCTGGGGTAATGACAACATTATCAAGCTGATGAAAGGTCAGCGCGACATGTATCGCTACATCAACGACCAGACCCTGCGTATGGCCAACGAAGGCCTGACCCGCGATGAAATCGCCGCTAACTTCAAGCTACCGGAATCGCTGGAAAAACAGTGGTCGAGCCGCGGTTATTACGGCTCCGTCAGCCACGATGTGAAAGCGACGTACGTTTACTACCTCGGCTGGTTCGATGGCAACCCGGCGACCCTCGACGAGCTGCCGCCGCAACAGGCTGCGAAGAAGTTCGTTGAATACATGGGCGGCGCCGATGCCATCATGCAGAAAGCCAAAGCCGACTATCAGCAGGGGAACTACCGCTGGGTGGCGCAGGTGACCAGTAAAATCGTCTTCGCCGACCCGCAGAATGCCGATGCGCGTAACCTCGAAGCGGATGCCCTGGAGCAGTTAGGCTACCAGGCGGAAGCCGGTACCTGGCGCAACTTCTACCTGACCGGCGCGCAGGAACTGCGTAACGGCGTACAGAAGCTCCCGACGCCTAACACCGCCAGCCCGGATACCGTTCGTGCAATGACTCCGGAGATGTTCTTCGACTACCTGGGCGTACATATCAACGGCCAGAAAGCCGGCGCGGCAAAAGCGGTCTTCAACATCGATCTTGGTAAAGATGGCGGTAAGTACAAGCTGGAACTGGAAAATGGCGTGCTTAACCACACCGCTAATGCGGTAGCAGACAACGCTGACGCCAGTATTACTCTGAACCGCGATACCCTGAACAAGATCATTTTGAAACAGGAAACGCTGAAGCAGGCTGAAGATAAGGGCGACGTCAAGATTAGCGGCAATGGCGCTAAGCTCGATGAAATGCTGAGCTACATGGACAAATTTGAATTCTGGTTCAACATTGTCACCCCGTAAGCGATAATCGCTGAATCTCCCTCGCGCCCTTTCTGGCCGCGGGGGATTTTTTTATCCATTCGCCTCGCATGTTCTGATTTGCGTTCCCCTCGCCGCAGGCCCAAAATGAGTTCAGGACTGTTTTATTGCGCGGAGGTATATATGACCGTTTATCACCATGCGCTGGTACTGATTAATAGCAGCCTTGATGGTGTTCCGTTGCTACAACACGCCGCCAGGATGGCGCAGGAAAACGGGATGCGGATTACCATCGCCCACATCAGCACCGACTACCGGGCGCTTAATTACGTGTCCGACAGCCTGCAGAATGATGAAGTATCGCAAGAGGTCATTCAGGCCAAAGCCCTGCTCAACGAGCTGGCGACGACCGTCGCCCTGCCGGTACAGACGCTATCGCTGGTGACGACCCGCCGTTTTGCTGATGTCGAAGAGTGCGTACAACAACGCCATATCGATTTAATTATCGCCGGACACCATAACCGGCTGCTGGGGGTGCTGTCCTCGCACTCGCTGGAGTACATCAACCATTTGACGGTGGACGTACTGATAAAACACCTGCCCTAGCGCAATGCGGACTGTAACAGAGAAAAACACTCTTCGATTAACGGTGCAAGCGCCTGCGGCCCACGCATCAGGGCCACCGTCCGCGTGAGCGCCGGCTGCTGCAGTTGCGCCACCTTTAACGCCGGATCGTGCAAATAGGTCGTATACAGCGCCGGGAGAATGGCCACCGCCAGCCGCGAACGTACCAGCCCATAAAGGGTTTCGATATAGTCTACCTGGTAACGCGTCGTTAAGGTCAAACGCTGGCTTTCCACCAGCGCCGCCACCAGCCGCTGAATATTCCCCTTTGAGAAAACGGCAATATCACGGCCTACCAACTGCTTCCACGGTAAATTTGGCTGCGCAGCGAGCGGATCGTCGCGGTGCAGTACCACCACGAACGGATCCTCGCGTAGCGGATAAACCAGTAGCTCAGCTGGTAGCGAACTGTCGATCGCGCCGATACCAAAATCAATCTCACCGCTTTGCAGCGCCCGCATTAACGCATCGTTGGTCTGGTCATGAAATTCGATGCGCAGACGCGGAAAGGCTTGCGCCAGAGTCTGCGGCAGCAGCGGAAACAGCAGCGAGCTCACCGACGGCACCAGCCCGATACGTACCGTACCATCGCCGCCCGCTTCCACGATCTGCTGCATATCAAAAAAAGAAGCCTGGGCCACGCTCAGTATCCGCTGGGCATGGGGTAAAATCGCCGCCCCCAGTTCCGTCAGAGTCACCGCCGAGGCGGTACGATTGACCAGCTTGCCGCCGATCACACTTTCAATCTGCCGTAGCGCACTGCTGAGCGCCGGTTGGCTAATCGCCAGCCGATTGGCGGTATCGGTAAAATGGCGCAACTGAGCCAGGGTCACAAAATACTGCAGTTGTTTCAGTGAGAGCGCGGGCAGACGTTGCCAGGGTTCGTTCATTGTCAGGTTCGCTACCAATGGTCATACAGAATAACCCGAGCTTATCGGGCGATAAATTTATTCATCTGGGCAAACGTTTGCTGTGCCCCTAGAGTATCCGCATTATCCTTGTGGTGGAGTTGTTATGTCCAGCAATGCTGAAGTCCGTCGTCGCGCCGTGCAGGCCGCACGCGGCGAATCCCCGTTTGATCTGTTGCTCGTCGATGCGCAGATCGTCGATATGGCCACTGGCGAAATCCGCGACGCTGACGTCGGCATCGTTGGGGAAATGATTGCCAGCGTGCATCCGCGCGGCAGCCGCACCGACGCCCATGAAGTGCGCTCGCTGCAGGGAGGCTATCTGTCGCCTGGCTTGATGGACACCCACGTACACCTTGAAAGTTCGCATCTTCCGCCCGAGCGCTACGCCGAAATCGTCCTGACGCAGGGTACCACCGCGGTGTTCTGGGACCCACATGAACTGGCCAACGTGCTCGGCGTCGATGGCGTGCGCTACGCGGTTGATGCCAGCCGCCACCTGCCGCTACAGGTGATGGTGGCCGCGCCATCCAGCGTCCCCTCTACGCCAGGTCTCGAAATGTCCGGCGCTGATTTCGCCGGCGCTGAAATGGAAACTATGCTTGGCTGGCCGGAAGTACGCGGCGTAGCGGAAGTGATGGACATGCATGGCGTGCTGAACGGCAGCGAACGGATGCAGGAGATTGTCCAGGCCGGACTTAACAGCGGCAAACTGATTGAGGGCCATGCCCGTGGGCTCAGCGGCGCCGATTTACAGGCGTATCTCGCCGCCGGCGTCACCTCCGATCACGAACTGACTTCAGCGGCCGATGCGCTGGAAAAACTGCGCGCCGGGCTGACTATCGAAATTCGCGGCTCGCACCCCTATCTACTGCCCGATATCGTTGCGGCGTTAAAAACGCTGCCGCATCTCTCCTCGCAAATCACCGTCTGCACCGATGACGTACCGCCGGATATGCTGCTGGAGAAAGGCGGCATTATTGCCCTGCTCAACCTGCTGATTGCACACGGTTTGCCAACGGTCGATGTGCTGCGTTTCGCCACCCTCAATGCCGCTATTCGCCTGCAGCGCAACGATCTTGGGCTAATTGCCGCGGGGCGACGCGCGGATCTGGTGGTGTTTGATTCGCTGGAGAAACTCGAGGCTCAGGAGGTCTATGTCGGCGGCAAACTTATCGCTCGTAACGGTCACCTGCTAACCCCCCTTGCCGCCGCGCCCGGCGTGACGCCACCGCGTGATACCTTGCAGTTAGCCCCCCTCGATGCAGAAGATTTTATTCTGCGAATTAAGGGCATTCGCCATGGTGTCGCCCGCCTGCGCCACATCAGCGGCGCGCGCTTCACGAAATGGGGTGAAGTAGAAGTACAGATCCGCGACGGCGAAGTACAACTGCCCGCGGGGTTTAGCCTGATTTGGGTGAAGCACCGCCATGGCCGCCATCAGGCAACGCCGCAAATCGCCCTGCTCGAAGGCTGGGGGGAGCTGCGCGGCGCCATTGCCACCAGCTACTCGCATGACTCACATAACCTGGTGGTGCTCGGGCGCGCTGCGAATGATATGGCGCTGGCGGCAAATCAGTTGATCGCTTCCGGCGGCGGAATGGCGCTGGCGCAACATGGCGAGATCCTGGCCCATGTGGCGATGCCGATTGCCGGCATGCTCTCCGATCTTCCCGCCGCCGAGCTGGCGCGGCAGTTCCACGAGCTGCGAGATTTAAGCAGTAAAGTCGCCGACTGGGAGCCGCCATACCGGGTATTTAAAGCGATTGAAGGCACCTGCCTCGCCTGTAATGCCGGGCCGCATCTAACCGATTTGGGTCTCACCGACGGCGGCAGTCGCCAGATAGTTGACCCGTTGATAGCCTGCCGGGAGACTCCGGCGCCAACTCATCACAACAATAATCCTCAGGGAGCCTGAGCATGGCCGATAACACACTTCATACTTCTGCCCGTAGCCACTGGCTGGAGCGCCGCTTTGCGCTGCACTCACGGGGCGGTTCGCTACGCACCGAATGCCTGGCCGGGATCACCGGCTTTCTCGCCGCCGCCTATTTACTGGTGGTTATTCCAGGACTGCTGGCGATTGGCGGAATGGATAAAGGCGCCGCCACCACCGGCACCATCCTGGTCTTTGTCGCCGGTTCGTTATTAATGGCGTTTTATGCCAACCTGCCGTTTATCGTCGGTCCGGGCATTGGCGGCTCGGTACTGGTGGGGGTGACGCTGGCGGGCAGCGAAGGTATTGGCTGGCAGATTGGCCTCGGGATTGCCTGCTGGTCGGGGATCCTCTTCTTCCTGTTGACCCAATTCGGCCTGCGCGAAGTGGTCACCCGCTCGGTACCGCAATCAATTAAGCTGGGGCTGACGGCCTCGATCGGGTTATTCGTTGCGGTGCTCGGCTTTCGCAATGCCGGGCTGGTGCTGGCGAATGCCAAAACCAACGCCCTGATGCTCGGTGATTTTCTTGCCCCCGGCGCGCTGGTGGCGCTGTGCGGCCTGTTTTTGGCGATAGCGCTACAGGCGCGTAAAGTGCCAGGCGCGATATTGTGGGCTATTCTTTTCGCCACCCTGGTGGGTATTCCATTCGGCGTGACAAAGCTACCGGACAGCTTTATTGATGTTCCTCACTCGCTGGCTCCGGTGTTCGGGCAAATCGATCTGTTGGGGGCATTAAATATCGCCTTCCTGCCGTTCCTGTTCGTCTTTTTCGCGTCCGAGTTTTTCTCGACCATGGGTACGACGCTGGCGGTCGGCGGCGAGGCGGGCTTACTGGATGAAGAAGGCAACATGCCGCAGATTAATCGCCCGTTTATGGTCGATTCGATTGCCGCCGCGCTGGGCCCGTGGGTCGGTATTCCGGCGGCCACGGCGCTGATTGAATCATCCGCGGCGGCGGAAGCCGGCGGCAAGACCGGCCTCACCGCGCTCTCGGCGGCGGTGATGTTCCTGCTGATGTTGCTGTTTACGCCGGTGGCGCTCATGATCCCTAAAGAGGCCACCGCGCCGGCGTTAATTTTGATAGGCCTGAACATGTTTAGCGGCCTGCGCAAAGTCGATCTGGGGAACTTTACCGACGGACTGCCGGTGTTAATGATGGTGATGATTACGCTAATCGCCAACAGCTTCGGCACCGGTATTGCCGGCGGGCTGCTGTTTTACATTGTCATTAAAGCAATCGCCGGCAAGTGGCGTGAAATTCCGATTGGCCTGTGGGTGCTGGCGATCCCGCTAATCTATTACTTCGCGACCTTAGTTAAGCACTAAGCGCTTCACAATGTGATTTCACCTCTTGATATAACAAACGCACCGCGGCAGAGAGCTGTTTGCGGTGCGGACAAATCATGTTCAGCGGCGTTAAATCGCCCTGAAAGTCCGGCAGCAACCGCACCAGACGCCCTTCCCGCAGGTCGTCGCTGACATCAAGAAACGATTTATAAGCGATCCCCTCCCCGGCTACCGCCAGCCGACGGATCACCTCCGCATCATCGCTCATAATCGCGCCGTTCATCTCCACGGTATGCACTTCATTACCTGAAATCAGCGGCCAGCGGTCAAAAGGGCGGCCGCGTAATACGTACAACAGCGCGCTGTGCCGGGATAACTCCTCCAGACTACTGATTTGACCGTGGCGGGCAACCCACTGCGGTGAAGCCACCAACACCCGACGGTTTTCCGGCGCGACGGGCAGCGAGATAAACGAAGCGTCTTCGTGGTAGCCGTAGCGAAAAGCGACATCCACCGGATCTTTAAACACGTCGGTCAGATGATCGGAAAAGTGCAGCCGCAGGCGCAACGCCGGGTGACGTTCGCGAAAAGCGCAAAACACCTTGAGCAGCAGGTTACGTCCAAGATCGGATGGCACGGCAATTTGCAGCGTGCCGCGGACTTCATCCCCCGGCGCCTGAATTTTCTGTAACCCGGCCTGTAGGGTATCAAGCATCTGGGTGGCGTAGGGCAGCCAGGTTTCGCCCTCCGGGGTCAGGCGCAGGCTACGGGTCGAACGAGCAAAAAGGCGAATGTTGAGCGTCGTTTCCAGGCGTTTGATCGCCGCGCTGACCTGCGCTGGCTGCTGCCCCGCCTCCCGCGCCGCCTCGCTAAAACTGCCTAACGCCGCCGCGCGGACAAATAAGGTCAGATCTTCCAGCCTGAACATGCCAAGTCTCCCCTGCTTCAGAATGCTCCCAAAATAGCGATTTACCGCCTAACAACGCAAGCGGGACAAGACTTCAGCCGTGTTTTGCTTACACTTTTTAAAAAACCAGTGCTTGCCATTTCAGCAGCGCTTCAGGAATGATACGAGGCTGCTATTTTGAGTCCAGGTAATATTGAGGAAAATATGCGTAAAACAAAAATGATGCTTCTGGGCGTACTTCTTGCCAGCGCCAGCGCAAGCTGGGCGGCGCCGGCCTCCGGGATTGAACAGTATGCGATGAAAGAATTCACCGCTGATTTTACCCAATTTCATATTGGCGATACCGTGCCGGCGATGTACCTCACTCCAGAGTACAACATCAAACAGTGGCAATTGCGTAACCTGCCCGCGCCGGATGCCGGCAGTCACTGGACCTATATGGGCGGCAACTACGTTCTGATCACCGACACCGAAGGCAAGATCCTGAAAGTGTATGACGGCGAGATCTTCTATCATCGCTAAGTCCTCGACGCAGGCGCAATTGCGCATTCGCCCCGGTCGCGCCAGCGACTACCCTCGCCTGCGTCAGCTGTTTCTTGACGCGCGTCTTGCCTCATGGACATGGCTTAACGGCGATCAATGGCGGCTGGAAGATTTTGATGTCGTGGTGCAAGACGAACAGCTATGGGTCGCCGAATGCGGCGATGTGCTGGCAGGATTCGCCTCGGTGTGGGTTATCGACAACTTCCTGCATAACCTGTTTGTGGATCCGCAGTGGCAGGGAAAAGGCGTCGGTAGCCTGCTGCTGGAACAGGTTCAGCGCTCATTCAAGCACCGTGGTACGCTGAAGTGTCTGTCTCGAAATGAAAACGCCCTGCGCTTCTACCAGCATCACGGCTGGAAACTCGAAGCCCAGGGCGCGTCTCCTGACGGAGATTATTGGCTGATGCGTTACACCCAGCCTTAAACGGCGCGGAAGGCGATCTCGCTCGGGATAACCTCGCCCTGCCAGTACATCTGCGCCGCCACGCGTCCCGCCAGCTGGCGGTAGATATCGGTAAACTCGCTTTCCGGACGCGCAATAACCGTCGGCGTGCCTTTATCCAGATCTTCACGCAGCGTGATATGCAATGGCAACTGGCCTAGCAACTGAGTGTGGTACTTCGCCGCCAGCTTCTCGGCGCCGCCGGTGCCAAAGATAGGTTCGTGGTGGCCACAGTTGCTGCAGATATGCATGCTCATGTTTTCCACGATGCCTACGACCGGCACTTCTACTTTCTCAAACATCACAATGCCTTTTTTGGCGTCGATCAGCGCGATGTCCTGCGGCGTCGTCACCACCACCGCGCCGGTTACCGGAATGTTCTGCGCCAGGGTCAGCTGGATGTCGCCAGTTCCCGGCGGCATATCCAGCACCAGGTAATCCAGATCCGGCCACAGCGTCTCCTGCAGCATCTGCATCAGCGCCTTGCTGGCCATCGGGCCGCGCCACACCATGGCGTTGTCATCGGTCACCAGATATCCGATGGAGTTCGTCGCCAGGCCATACTTCATAATCGGCGCCATATGGGTGCCATCCGGTGATGTCGGGCGGCTGTCTTCCGCGCCAAGCATGGTCGGAATCGACGGACCATAGATATCGGCATCAAGGATACCCACTTTGGCCCCTTCCGCCGCCAGCGCCAGCGCGAGGTTGACGGCGGTAGAGGATTTGCCCACCCCGCCTTTACCGGAACTGACGGCGATGATGTTTTTCACGCCATTAATACCCGGCTGGTTTTTCACCCGCTTCAGGGTGGCGATACTGTGAGAGAGCTTCCAGTCGATGGCTTTCGCGCCGGTGATACGCAGCAGCTCGGCGCTGCATTGCTCCTTCAACGCCTCAAACGCGCGGGTCCAGACGAACGGCATTTGGATCTCGATATGCACGGTATCGTCAAGCCAGGCGACATGGTGCAGCGCCTTTAGCGTGGTGAGGTTATGTTTCAAGGTTGGGTGCTGGAAATTAGCCAGAGTCCCGGCGACCATCGCGCGTAGACGTTCGGGGGATTTGGCCTGGGATTGCGAACTCATCCCGACTCCTTTGTTATTGTGAGTTGATTCTTGTCCGTTAAGTTTACCTGAAAGGGAATAATTCCCCCACAATAAGCTTTGGGCTTACCAAATTATTGCCTTTCAGGTAACATCAAAAGCCCTTTTTACAACAGAAGATGTAATGCCCACTATGACTCAAGTCGCGAAAAAAATTCTGGTAACGTGCGCGCTGCCGTACGCCAACGGCTCTATCCACCTCGGCCACATGCTGGAGCACATCCAGGCTGATGTCTGGGTCCGTTACCAGCGAATGCGCGGCCACGAAGTCAACTTCATCTGCGCCGACGACGCCCACGGCACCCCGATTATGCTGAAAGCGCAGCAGCTTGGCATCACCCCGGAGCAGATGATTGGCGAGATGAGTCAGGAGCATCAGACCGATTTTGCCGGTTTCGATATCAGCTACGACAACTATCACTCGACGCACAGCGACGAGAACCGCGAGCTGTCGGAGCTTATCTATATCCGTCTGAAAGAAAACGGTTTTATTAAAAACCGCACCATCTCTCAGCTCTACGATCCGGAAAAGGGCATGTTCCTGCCGGACCGCTTCGTCAAAGGCACCTGTCCGAAGTGTAAATCTCCGGACCAGTACGGCGATAACTGCGAAGTCTGCGGCGCCACCTACAGCCCAACTGAGCTCATCGATCCGAAATCTGTAGTATCCGGCGCGACGCCGGTGATGCGTGAATCTGAGCACTTCTTCTTCGACCTGCCGTCCTTTAGCGAAATGCTGCAGGCGTGGACCCGCAGCGGCGCGCTGCAGGAGCAGGTGGCGAACAAAATGCAGGAGTGGTTCGAATCCGGCCTGCAACAGTGGGATATTTCCCGTGACGCGCCGTACTTTGGCTTTGAAATTCCCAACGCGCCGGGCAAATACTTCTACGTCTGGCTGGATGCGCCGATCGGTTACATGGGTTCCTTTAAGAATCTGTGCGACAAACGCGGCGACACCACCAGCTTCGATGAATACTGGAAGAAAGATTCCAGTGCCGAGCTGTATCACTTCATCGGTAAAGATATCGTGTACTTCCACAGCCTGTTCTGGCCGGCCATGCTGGAAGGCAGCAATTTCCGTAAGCCGACCAACCTGTTCGTTCACGGCTATGTCACGGTAAACGGCGCCAAGATGTCCAAATCACGCGGTACCTTTATCAAGGCCAGCACCTGGCTGAACCATTTCGACGCCGACAGCCTGCGCTACTACTACACCGCTAAGCTCTCTTCGCGCATTGATGATATCGACCTGAACCTGGAAGACTTTATCCAGCGCGTTAACGCCGATATCGTTAACAAAGTGGTGAACCTGGCTTCGCGTAACGCCGGCTTTATCAATAAGCGCTTCGACGGGATGCTCTCCGCCGAACTGGCTGACCCGGCGCTGTATAAAACCTTCACCGATGCGGCTGCCGCTATCGGCGAAGCGTGGGAAAGCCGCGAGTTCGGTAAAGCCATCCGCGAAATTATGGCGCTGGCCGACGTCGCTAACCGCTATGTTGACGAGCAGGCGCCGTGGGTGGTGGCAAAACAGGAAGGCCGCGACGCCGATCTGCAGGCAATCTGCACCATGGGGCTGAACATGTTCCGCGTGCTGATGACCTGGCTGAAGCCGGTTCTGCCGGGGCTGAGCGCGCGCGCTGAAGCATTCCTCAACACCGAGCTGAGCTGGGACGCCATCCAGCAGCCGCTGCTGGCGCACAAGGTTAACGCCTTCAAAGCGCTGTACAACCGCATTGAGATGAAACAGGTCGAAGCGCTGGTGGAAGCCTCTAAAGAAGAAGTGAAAGCCGCCGCCGCGCCGGTGACTGGCCCGCTGGCCGATGATCCGATCCAGGAAACTATCGCCTTTGACGATTTCGCCAAGGTGGATATGCGTATCGCGCTGATTGAAAACGCCGAGTTCGTCGACGGTTCCGATAAGCTGCTGCGCCTGACTCTCGATCTCGGCGGCGAGAAGCGTAACGTCTTCTCCGGCATCCGCTCCGCCTACCCGGACCCGCAGGCGCTCATTGGCCGCCTGACAGTGATGGTCGCCAACCTGGCGCCGCGTAAAATGCGCTTCGGCATCTCCGAAGGGATGGTGATGGCCGCCGGCCCTGGCGGGAAAGATATCTTCCTGTTAAGCCCTGACAGCGGCGCACAGCCGGGTCAGCAGGTTAAATAACCTCCGTAAAAGCGCTGCTCCGGCAGCGCTTTTTTATTCCCTTCACGCCTTCTGTTGCGACAACGCGCAATAGCCATAATAATCATTACTGTCTGCTCCTCTCTGGACGCGCAATACCACTCAACATAGGGAATCGTGATGAAATTTAACCGCAAGATGGCTGGCGTGCTGGCCGTATCTGTTCTGCTGGCGGCCCTCGCCGGCTGCGATAATAAAAAAGAAGAGAGTAAAACCTTTGCGCTGAATACCAACGGCGTCGAACTCAGCTTTACCTACCACTATGACGGCGACAAAGTATTGCGTCAGGATGCCGACAACACCATTCCCTATAAATCGATCGGCGCCGAAAATAAAGAACAGGCGCGGGCCATTATTGAGCCGATTAGCAGCGTGTATCGTAATCTACAGGGCGTAGAACAGACCATCGACTATAAAGATTCCTATGCGCTTGAGCATCTGACCGTGGATTTTAGCAAAGCGAAAATCAGCGAGCTGTGCAAACTGCCGGGCTCGATATTCACCGACTGCTCACAACAGTTTGTTTCACTATCTGTGTCAACTAAATTGCTGGAATCGCAGGGTTTTAAAGAGGTGAAGAAGTAAAGAGGTGCAGGGCCCGGGCGCAGGCCCGGGTCAAGTCAGGCGCTTAGCCTTTGGCGTGCTCGCGTTCGGTAAGACCGCGCAGGAAATAGCGCAAAAACTGATCACCGCATTCGCGGTAGTTTTTGTGGTCCGGCGCGCGCATCATGGCGGTGATTTCCGGCATCGACACACGGAATTTTTGCTGAGTCAGGATTGCCAGAATGTCGTCGGTCTTCAATGAGAAGGCGATACGCAATTTTTTCAGTACGATATTGTTATTCACCCGGCGCTCGACCGCCAGCGGCGGCGCCGACTCATCTTTACCACGCTTGTCGTAAATCAGACCGTTGAGGAAATTCGACAGCACGACATCCGGGCAGCGCGCAAACCCTTCTTCCTCTTCTTTTTTCAGCCAGGGTACCAGTTGTTCCGCACTCACCGGCGCATCCGCCAGCGCAAAGATGCGTACCAGACCGTTATTATTCGTTTTCAGGGTGTAGCGCAGGCTACGTAAAATATCGTTACTGATCATAATGCCTTCATGATGAAAAATGCTGGCGCTAAGTCTACCATGATTCCGCGTTTTTACAGCCCAATCGCCTCCTTCAGGCTTTTCAGATAGCGGCGGCTGACCGGCACCGTTTGCCCGGCGCGCATTAACAATTCCGCCTGCCCATTCTCCTCAAGGCGGATCTCCTTCAAATGCGCCATGTTAACGAGATATTGACGGTGGCAGCGCAACAGCGGCGTACGGCTTTCAAGCGTACGCAAAGTCAGTTCGGTAAACCCTTCTTTGCCTTCGCTATCGGTGACGTAAATCCCGCTCATCCGGCTACTCACAAAAGCCACATCTTCCATCTGCAGCAACCAGATGCGGCTGTGACCGGTGCAGGGAATGTACTTCAGCGCCTGCCGGGCATCATCCAACAGGGATACATCCTGCAGGCTGCGCTCCTGGCGCAGGCGGCTCAGGGTTTTCTCCAGCCGGGCGTTTTCGATCGGCTTGAGCAGATAATCAAAGGCGTGCTCTTCAAAGGCCTTCACCGCATATTCATCGAAGGCGGTTAAAAAGACGATATAGGGGCGATGCTCTGGATCGAGCATACCAACCATCTCCAACCCACTGATGCGCGGCATTTGAATGTCCAGAAACAGCACGTCGGGACGCAGCTTATGCACCGCGCCAATCGCCTCGACGGCGTTGCCGCATTCGCCGACGATATCAATATCGCTTTGCGCCTCCAGCAGAATGCGCAGATTTTCCCGCGCCAGCGGCTCATCATCGACGATTAAAACTTTTAGCATGCATTCTCCTCCAGAGGCAGTCGCAGCGTAATGCGGGTAAAATGTTCCGCTTCGCAAGCGACGCTAATTCCGCAGTCGGCGCCGAAGCGCGTACGCAGTCTTCTGTCCACCAGGCTCATTCCGAGCCCGCTGGCATTAGGGTTATCCCGATACAGCCCGGCGTTATCTTCCACATCCAGCTGTAACCAACGCTCATGCTGACTGGCGCGAATGGTAATTTCGCCTACGCCAAGATGCTGAGAAGTGCCGTGCTTGATCGCGTTTTCGACTATCGGCTGTAACGTAAACGCCGGTAGCTGCAGATGTTCAAGCGATGCAGGAACCTGCATACGTATCTGTAAATTATCCTGGAATCGCGCCTTCTCAATTTGCAGATAGGCATTCACATGTTCAATTTCGTCCGCCAGGGTGACGATCTCCGTTGGTCGCTTCAGATTTTTGCGAAAGAAGGTTGATAGATACTGCACCAGTTGTCCGGCCTGATCGCTATCGCGGCGAATCACTGCCTTCAGCGTGTTCAGGGCGTTGAACAAAAAGTGCGGGTTGACCTGAGCATGTAGCAGCTTAATTTCCGACTGGGTCAGTAACGCCTTCTGCCGTTCATACTGACCGGCAAGGATCTGCGCCGACAGTAGCTGGGCGATCCCCTCCCCCAGCGTACGGTTAATCGAGCTGAACAAGCGGTTTTTCGCTTCATATAGCTTAATGGTGCCAATCACCCGCTGGTTCTCGCCGCGTAACGGGATCACCAGCGTTGAACCCAGTTTACAGCCAGGATGAATTGAACAGCGGTACGGCACTTCGTTGCCGTCGGCATAAACCACTTCGCCGGTATCAATCGCCCTTTGCGTATAGGATGATGAGATCGGCTTACCTGGTAGATGGTGGTCATCGCCGATGCCGGTAAACGCCAGCAGCCGCTCGCGGTCGGTAATGGCTACAGCACCGATATCCAGTTCCTGAATCAGCACCTGAGCCACCTTCATACTATTCTCTTCGTTGAATCCCTGACGCAGGATCCCCTCGGTAGAGGCCGCCACTTTCAGCGCGGTGGCGGAAAAAGCCGACGTGTATTTTTCAAACATCGCCCGCTTATCCAGCAGGATACGCATAAATAGCGCGGCGCCGACGGTATTGGTAACCATCATCGGCGCGGCAATACTCTGTACCAGGTGCAGCGCATCCTGAAAGGGTCGCGCAATGAGCAGGATTATCAGCATCTGTACCAGTTCAGCGAAAAAGGTAATCGCCCCGGCGGTAAGCGGGCTGAACACTTTATCCGGGCGGCCGCGCCTGATTAGAATGCTGTGCACCAGACCACCGAGCAGCCCTTCGACAATGGTCGACACCATACAGCTTAACGCCGTCATTCCGCCCAGCGAATAACGATGCAAGCCCCCGGTCAGGCCCACCAGGCCGCCGACCACCGGGCCGCCGAGCAGGCCGCCCATCACTGCGCCAATAGCGCGGGTATTTGCAATAGAATCTTCGATATGCAGACCGAAATAGGTCCCCATAATGCAAAAAATTGAGAAGGTGACATAGCACAGTAACTTATGCGGCAAACGCACGGTGACCTGCATCAGGGGAATGAACAGCCGCGTTTTACTCATCAGCCAGGCGATGACCAGAAACACGCACATCTGCTGGAGCAGCAGCAATACCAGATCGAACTCGTACATACCCGCAAACCACACAACCTTTGAAAGCGCGTAACATACACTGACCGCCTATAACTTTCTTTGAAGCGATACAAGAAAATGATAAATCATGGTGACGATCACACTTCCCATCGTCTCATTAGCGCCCGAAAGCGCAAAAAATGAACAATTGATAAACCCCTTCTACAGTTAAATCAGGAGAACACGGCGGGAGGGGAAAATGGCGCTGTATACGATAGGCGAAGTGGCTCAGCTTTGTGATATCAATCCCGTGACGCTGCGAGCCTGGCAGCGACGTTATGAACTTATTAAACCGCAGCGCACCGATGGCGGTCATCGATTATTCAATGACAATGAAATTGAGCGTATTCGCGAAATTAAGCGCTGGATTGATGCCGGCGTACAGGTCAGCAAGGTAAAAAACCTGCTACCTGACCGCGAAGAGGATGCTGAAGACGGCTGGCGCGAACAGCAGGAGATATTGCTCGGTTTTCTACAGGAAGGTCATTACCAACGCTTGCGCCTATGGCTAAAAGAGCGCAGCCACAGCTATTCCGCGCAAACGCTGGTCCATTACCTGATTAATCCGCTCCGCCACCGCCTGTTAAGCCCGCAGCCAACGCTACTGGCGCTGCGCAGCCTGCTCGACGGCATCTTGATCAATCATATCGCCCAATGTCTCGCCCATGCCTGGAAACGCCCCGGCCATCACGCGGTGGTGGTTGGCTGGAATACCGATGACACCACCCGACTGTGGCTGGAGGGCTGGAAAGCCTGCGAGCAAGGTTGGCGGGTCGACGTTGTCGCACATTCCCTGAACCAGATCCGTCCGCAACTGTTTCCTGACAGCACCCTACTGGTGTGGTGCCCCACACCGCCAGGTAGTCCACAGGCAGCACAGCTTCGCGATTGGGAACAGCGGGAAAACCTGATCTGGCTAAATAGCAATTAATGTTTCGTTAACACCAGCGCTTCACCGTATAATCCCTCCGTTAACAAAAGGAGCCTATCATGAAGCCTGCGAAAATCGCGGTCATTACCCTCTTCTTATGCATGGCCATCGGCGGGATCGGCGGCGTGATGCTAGCGGGTTACTCGTTTATTGTTCGCGGTGGTGTCGGCTGACCCACTGGTTTAGCCGTTCGAAAAAGCGATCGATGATGATCGCCGCCAGCGCTACCAGCAGCGCCCCCTGCAGCACGTAAGCGGTATTAAAGCCGCTGAGGCCGATAATAATTGGCGTGCCGAGCGTGTTGGCGCCCACCGTTGAGGCAATGGTTGCCGTACCAATATTGACGATGACCGAAGTGCGGATCCCGGCCAGCATGACCGGGGCCGCCAGCGGCAGCTCCACTTTGCACAACCGCTGCCAGCCGCTCATCCCCATCCCCTCGGCAATGTTCAATACCCCAGGCGATATCGAACTTAATCCAGCCAACGTCCCCTGCAGCACGGGCAATATTCCGTACAGCGCCAGCGCGATAAGCGCCGGTTGCCAGCCGAAGCCCATCACCGGTACCGCAATCGCCAGTACCGCCACCGGCGGAAATGTCTGTCCCATGACGGCAATGGTCTCCACCAGTGGACGAAACTCTCGTCCGGCGGGCCGGGTGACGATAACCCCGGCCCCGATACCGATAACCGTTGCGACAAGGCTTGATAACGCCACCAGCCAAAAATGCGCCAGCGTCAGCGCCAGAAAACTCTCCTGCTGATAAACCGGGCGCGGCAGTTCCGGAAATAGCCAGCTAAACAGCGGCGCGCTATGGGGCAACACCAGCAGCAGCGCGATAAACAGCGCCACCAACCACAGCAGCGGATCGCGAAGCGCCTTCACGCCCCACCTCCATCACGTAACAAATCAGCAAAGTGCAACGTACCGCACGCTTCGCCCTGTTCATCAACCACCGGCAAAACGTCGCGACGGTGAGCGACAAACTGCGACAACGCCTCGCGCAACGTCATTGAGACGTTTAGCGCATCGCCCGCCAGCCGCTCATCCCGGCGTAAATAATCCCCGACGCCGCGTAGCGAGAGCAGCCGCACCCCTAGTTCACTGCGGCCAAAGAAGGTTTCGACAAAGGCGTTCTTTGGCTCCAGCAACATCTGTAACGGCTCTCCCTGCTGCACCACTTCGCCGCCGTCCATCAGCACCAGATGATCCGCCAGGCGTAGCGCTTCATCGATATCATGGGTGACGAGCACAATCGTGCGCCCAAACAGACGATGAATGCGCAGCATCTCCTGCTGCAGCGCTTCGCGGGTCACCGGATCCAGCGCGCCGAACGGCTCATCCATTAACAGCACCTCCGGGTTGGCCGCCAGCGCCCGCGCCACGCCGACGCGCTGCTGCTGGCCCCCGGAAAGCTGATGCGGGTAGCGATCGCGTAGTAGAGGCTCCAGGCCTAATAACGCCATCAATTCATCAACCCGCTCGGTAATTTTTGCGCGCGGCCACTTTTGCAACTGCGGCACGGTGGCGATATTTTGCGCCACCGTCCAGTGTGGAAACAGGCCAATTGACTGAATGGCGTACCCCATACGGCGGCGCAGCGCCAGCAATGGCTGTCGACGGATATCCTCGCCGGCGAAGCGTATCACTCCGCTATCCTGTTCCACCAGTTGGTTAATCATCTTCAGGGTGGTTGATTTTCCGGAGCCGGAAGTACCAATCAGCACCGAAAACGCCCCCTCGCGCAGATGCAGGTTGAGATCTTTCACCGCGGGTTGCCCGGCAAAGGCTTTATTCACCCCGTCGAACTCAATCATGCGTTTCTCCTTTTAGTAACGCGCTCCACAGTGCAAACACGGCATCCACGACTACCGCCAACGCAATCGTCGGAATGACGCCCAGCAGCACCAAATCCAGCGCGCTGCTGAGGAGCCCCTGAAACACCAAAGCGCCGAAGCCGCCCGCGCCTATCAACGCCGCTACCACCGCCATACCGACAGTCTGTACGCTGACCACCCGCAGGCTGCGCAACAGGACCGGCAGCGCCAACGGTAACTGAACCTGGCGAAAACGCTGGGAGTCGTTCATTCCCATTGCGGTTGCGCTTTCCAGCGTCTCGCGCGGTACCTGTTGCAGCCCGGTCACCACCCCGCGTACCAGCGGCAATAACGCATACAGCACCAGTGCGATTAGCGCCGGAGCCAGGCCGGTTCCAGAAATGCCAATTTTGCCCAGTAGCGGAAAATGGCGCGTCAACCCGGCCAACGGCGCGATCAACAAACCGAAGAGCGCCACCGAAGGAATAGTTTGAATCACATTAAGGAAGGTAAATACTGGCGCCTGCCAGTGCGGTCGCCGCCAGAGGGCGAAGCCTATCGATAGACCCAATAATAATCCGGGCAGCAACGTCCCGAACAACAACCACAGGTGCTGACGCAGCGCGTCATTAAAGACATCCTCACGGTTAGCATATTCTTTCAGCAAAGAGAGTTGATCGAGCGAACCATGCCACAGCAGCAGGCACGGTAGCAGCCAAAGCTGCGCATTCAGCAGCCATCGCCATAAAGCGTGCGGAGTCAGGCGGCGGATAGTATCGCTGGCGAGTAGCAGACATAGCGCCAGCGAAAGCCATAATCCGCTTCCGGGAGAGGTACGCGCCAGCGGGGAGCCCTGTTGCACCAGCTGTAGCGCGATGTCTCCGGCGCCCCACATTAGTAGTGGCAGGAGCAAATCGGCAATAAGCAGGCTACCGAGCAGCGCCAGACGGCCTGGGATCCAGCACAATAACAACAGCAGCAGCACGCCCGCCAGCTGCGCCGCCGCCAGCCACGGCATCTGCGTCCATAGCCAGCGCGCTTCACCGGAAAGCAGACGATTAGGGGCATAAGTGACGAATGGCAGCGCCGTCACGGCCAACAGCAGTAGCGTGAGCAGCAGCGCCACGCGGTTATAACAACGAATAGTCACTCGTATTTACTTCAGCAGCCCTTTTTGTTGCAGGTAATCGGCGGCTACGCTCTTCGCGTCTCGCCCTTCAACGGCAATGCTGGCGTTTAATTTCTGCAACGTTTTTTCATCGAGGCTGGCAAACACCGGTTCCAGCCACTGCGCCATCTGCGGATACGCCTTCAGCACCGCTTCACGCACAACCGGCGTCGGGGCGTAAATAGGCTGTACGCCTTTTGGATCGCTCAGGGTTTGCAGCCCCAAAGCCGCTACCGGGCCATCGGTGCCATAGGCCATCGCCGCGTTTACGCCGGAGGTTTGCTGCGCCGCCGCTTTAATGGTCACCGCGGTATCGCCGCCCGCCAGCGACAACAGCTGATTCTGATTGAGCTTAAAGCCATAGGCTTTTTCGAACGCCGGGAGAGCATCGGCGCGCTCGATAAACTCCGCGGAAGCCGCCAGTTTAAAATCGCCGCCCTTCTGTAGATAGGCGCTAAGATCGGCCAATGAAGCAAGATGATTTTGCTCCGCCACTTCCTGTCGCACCGCGATAGTCCAGGTATTATTGGCGGGAGCCGGGGTCAGCCAGATCAGCTTGTTTTTTTCCGCGTCCAGCTTTTTAACTTTTTCATAGCCCTGTTTGGCGTTTTTCCACGCCGGGTCATTTTCATCTTTAAAGAAGAAAGCCCCGTTGCCGGTGTATTCCGGATAGATATCCAGCTCACCGGCGGTAATCGCTCCGCGAACCACCGGCGTGGTGCCAAGCTGGACTTTATTGACCGTTTTCACGCCGTGGCTTTCCAGTACCTGCAAAATGATATTGCCGAGCAGCGCCCCTTCCGTATCGATTTTCGAACCCACTTTCACCGGTTCCGCCGCCTGCAGCGGCAGGCTGACCAGCGCCACTAGCGCCAACGCGCCTGACCATTTCGTTGCCATCATCCTGCTTCCTTCTCTTCTTTTGCGCTCCGTTTACAGAAGCTTAAGAGAAAAGCGTAGTCCATTTGGCCGGCGAACGAAAAAAAAAGGCCGATTAATCGGCCTTTCAGGAGTAATACCCGGTTTATCCCCTTTGACAGGGCTATCGATTACAGCAACTCAAATTCGCTCTGCTTAACGCGGGCGGAATCCACCCCAATAAAGACGTTGAATTTGCCCGGTTCAGCAACGTATTTCATCTGCTGGTTCCAGAATTTCAGCGCTTCAACATCAATCGGGAAGCTGACGGTTTGCGTCTCACCCGGCTTGAGATTCACCTTCTTAAAGCCGCGCAGCATTTTCACCGGCCGGCTCATCGACGCGGTCACGTCCTGCAAATAAAGCTGGATCACCGTCGCCCCTTCGCGCTTGCCGGTGTTGGTCACCTGCACGCTGGCGGTCACGCTGCCGTCGCGCGGCATCGTTGGCGCCGACATTTTAACATCCGAAACGCTGAAGGTGGTGTAGCTCAGGCCATAACCAAATGGATACAGCGGGCCATTCGCTTGATCAAAATAACGCGAGGTGTATTTATTGGGCTTTTCCGGATTATACGGACGGCCGGTATTCAGATGGCTGTAGTAGGTCGGGATCTGCCCCACCGAACGTGGGAAAGACATCGGCAGCTTACCGGAAGGGTTGTAATCGCCAAACAGCACATCGGCGATTGCATGGCCGCCTTCAGTACCGGCAAACCAGGTCTCCAGCAGCGCATCCGCCTGCTGATCCTCTTTCACCAGCGCCAGCGGACGCCCGTTCATCAGCACCAGCACCAGCGGCTTACCGGTCGCTTTCAGCGCGCTAATCAGATCGCGTTGGCTTTGCGGCAGGGTGATATCGGTCCGGCTGGAAGCCTCATGCGCCATGCCCTGCGCTTCACCCACTACCGCAACAACCACGTCGGACTGTTTCGCCGCCGCCACGGCTTCATCGATCATCTCCTGCGGCGAGCGCGGATCGACCTGCACCGCTTTCTCATACAGGTTAAGGAAATCGACAATGCCTTTATCGTCGGTAACGTTAGCGCCTTTGGCATAAATCACTTTGCCTTTATCGCCCAGCGCTTCTTTAATGCCGGTCAGCACGGTGACCGACTGATCGGCCACGCCCGCCGCCGACCAACTGCCCATCATGTCGCGCTTGCTATCCGCCAGCGCGCCTACTACGGCGATCGTGCCGGATTTTTTCAGCGGCAGCGTATCGAGACGATTTTTCAGCAGCACCAGGCTTTCTCGCGCCACTTCACGCGCCTCTTTACGATGCAGACGGCTTTCGGCGTTGGTGTCCTGCGGGTCGGATGCTTTCGGCCCCAGATGGCTGTACGGATCGTTGAACAGCCCCATATCATACTTGACGTTGAGCACGTGGCGGGTAGCGTCATCCAGTTCGGCCATCGTCACCTTACCGGATTTCACCAGCCCCGGCAGATATTTGCTGTAGTACTCATCGCTCATGCTCATGTTGATACCGGACTTCAGCGCGACGCGCACCGCGTCTTCCGGGTCGGAGGCGACACCGTGTTTAATCAACTCTTTGATGGCGCCATGGTCGGAAACGGTGATGCCTTTAAAGCCCCACTGGTCGCGCAGGACGTCTTTCAGCAGCCAGGAATCGGAAGTCGCCGGCGTACCGTTGAGCGAGTTTAGCGCCACCATCACCGCGCCGCTGCCGGCATCGAGACCGGCTTTATACGGCGGCATGTAGTCGTTGAACAGGCGTTGCGGGCTCATATCGACGGTGTTGTACTCTTTGCCGCCTTCAACCGCGCCGTAGGCGGCGAAGTGTTTAACGCTGGTCATCACCGAATAGCGGTCTGCCGGGCTCTTACCCTGCATCGACTCCACCATCGCTTTACCCATCACGGTGGTCAGGTAAGTATCCTCGCCAAAACCTTCGGAGGCGCGGCCCCAGCGCGGGTCGCGAGAGACGTCGACCATCGGCGCCCAGGTCATATTGAGACCATCGTCAGCCGCTTCATAGGCCGAGATACGTCCGACGGTATTCACCGCGTCGAGATTAAAAGAGGAGGCCAGGCCGAGGCTTATCGGGAAGACGGTACGCTGGCCGTGCAGCACATCGTAGGCGAAAAACAGCGGGATCTTCAGGCGGCTTAGCTGCATCACCTGATCCTGCATCACGCGGATATCAGGCCGGGTCACGGTATTAAAAATCGCCCCTACCTGACCGTCTTTGATCATTTCCCGGATCGCCTCTTTCGGGTTATCCGGACCGACGCTGATTAGGCGCAGCTGACCGATTTTTTCATCGACCGTCATTTTTTTAAGCAGTTCGCTAACAAACGCATCTCGCGCCTCAGGCGTCAGCGGATGGTTACCAAACAGTTCATCCGCCAGCGCGGGTTGCAGCGCCAGGCTCACGGCGACGCCAACAGTACACAACCATTTCATTATTATGTATCCCTCTTTGATTCGGTGCTAATAGCCCAGCGAAAACGCAGCAAAAACCGCAGTTTGCCATATATATAAACAACGCGCCCGTAGAATGCTAAGGTTCTTATCTGATTTATAGAAACATTCATACACCAAATTGTCATACAAAGCGGTATGCTAACAGCGATATAGCTTTTCTGTGCCCACAAGGAGTGAATCATGTCATCTGCAACAACAATAAATAACCCTCCCTTTTTGGCGGAACTGGCGCGGCTGGTTGGCTCCTCGCATCTGTTAACCGATCCGGCGAAAACCCAGCGTTACCGGAAAGGTTTCCGCTCCGGCCACGGCGATGCGCTGGCGGTGGTGTTCCCCGGTACCCTGCTTGAATTATGGCGAGTGCTCAGCGCCTGCGTCCAGGCTGACAAAATTATCCTGATGCAGGCGGCGAATACCGGCCTCACCGAAGGCTCCACCCCAAGCGGCAATGATTACGATCGCGAAATCGTCATTATCAGCACGCTGCGTCTGGATAAGCTGCACCTGCTGGATAAGGGTGAGCAGGTGCTGGCCTACCCTGGCACCACTCTCTATTCACTGGAAAAAGCGCTAAAACCGCTGGGCCGCGAACCGCACTCGGTGATCGGCTCTTCCTGCATCGGCGCATCCGTCATCGGCGGTATCTGTAACAACTCCGGCGGATCGCTGGTGCAACGCGGACCGGCCTATACCGAAATGTCGCTGTTCGCGCAGATTGACGCCGACGGCAAACTGAAATTAGTCAACCATCTGGGAATCGATCTTGGCTCAACGCCGGAGCAAATCCTGAGCCGCCTCGACGATGACCGTATCAACGATGCCGACGTGCAGCACGATGGCCGCCACGCCCACGATCACGATTACGTCACCCGCGTGCGCGACGTCAACGCCGATACCCCGGCTCGCTATAACGCCGACCCGGACCGCCTGTTCGAATCCTCCGGCTGCGCCGGCAAGCTGGCGGTCTTCGCCGTCCGTCTCGATACTTTTCCGGCGGAAAAGCGCCAGCAGGTGTTCTATATCGGCACCAATCAGCCGGAAGTGCTCACCGAAATCCGCCGCCACATCCTCGCTGAATTCAATAATCTGCCGGTGGCCGGTGAATATATGCACCGCGATATTTACGATATCGCCGAAAAATATGGCAAAGACACTTTCCTGATGATCGATAAGCTCGGCACCGACAAAATGCCGTTCTTCTTCACCATGAAGGGGCGCACCGACGCGATGCTGGAAAAAGTCTCCCTGTTCAAGCCACACTTCACCGACCGCTTTATGCAGAAGCTCGGTCACGCCTTCCCGGCGCACCTGCCAGAGCGTATGAAAACCTGGCGTGATAAGTACGAACATCATCTGCTGCTGAAGATGGCCGGCGACGGCATCGAAGAAGCGCAGAAGTGGCTTACGGAGTATTTCCAGCAGGCCGAAGGCGATTTCTTTGTCTGTACCGCGGAAGAAGGCAGCAAGGCATTCCTGCACCGCTTCGCCGCCGCCGGCGCGGCGATCCGCTATCAGGCGGTACATGCCGACGAAGTGGAAGATATTCTGGCGCTGGACATCGCCCTGCGCCGCAATGACACCGAATGGTTCGAACATCTGCCGGCGGAAATCGACAGCCAGTTGGTCTACAAGCTCTACTATGGCCACTTTATGTGTCACGTATTCCACCAGGATTACATCGTGAAGAAAGGGGTCGACGCGCACGAACTGAAGGAAAAAATGCTGGATCTGTTGAAAGCGCGCGGCGCGCAGTACCCGGCGGAGCACAACGTCGGGCATCTGTATGAAGCGGCGGAGAGTTTAAAACGCTTCTATCGCCAGAACGATCCCACCAACAGCATGAATCCGGGGATCGGCAAAACCAGCAAACAAAAATACTGGGGCGAGGCGCAGAAGCCGACGGAAGCACAATAATCGTCAACCAGGACTGTTCAGCCGCGGGGCTTCTGTATTACGCTGCACGCCGGAGAAAAAGACTCTCCGGCCAATTAGCTTGAGGAGCCCCCATGTCCGCCAAGGATAAGTTACAAGACGCCGACTTAGAGATCCGCGAAGCGTTGCCTGATGACGCGCATGCGATTGCCGCGCTGTACGTCTGGCACGTGCTTAACGGCCGCGCCTCGTTTGAAGAGATCCCGCCTACCGTCGACGAAATGCGTAAGCGAATCAAAACCGTGCGCGATAACGGGCTTCCGTGGCTGGTCGCGCTGTGGCGCGGCACCATTGTCGGCTACTGCTATGCCACCTTTTACCGCCCTCGCCCGGCCTATCGCTATACGCTGGAGGAGTCGATTTACGTCGAGTCCGGCATGGGCGGGCGCGGCATCGGCAGCGCGCTGCTGACGCGTCTCATCGCGCAATGTGAACAGGGGCCGTGGCGGCAGATGCTGGCGATTATCGGCGACGGCCACAATAACGCCGCCTCGATTGCCATTCATAAGAAATTTGGCTTTACCGTTACCGGACAGCTGCGCAGCGTCGGCTATAAGATGGGCGACTGGCGCGATACCCTAATCATGCAGCGCCAGCTTGGCGACGGCGACTGGACGTTACCGGAGTGATATCAAAATTCCCGGATTGCGGCGCAATCCGGGGGAAGGACAAATTAATCGTTCTGCGCGGTCTGCGTGCCGCCTTTCAGCATCGCTTCCGCCATCTGCGCTTCACGCTGCTTTTTATAGCTCAATGCTGACGCCGGAACCGGCATCACCTTACCGGTTTCAATCCAGGTCCGTAACCGGCTGGCGTCGGCGAAGTGGGTATATTTGCCAAACGCGTCCATTACCACCAACGCTACCGGGCGTTGATTAATCACCGTACGCATAATCAGGCAGTGGCCGGCGGCGTTGGTAAAGCCGGTTTTGGTCAACTGAATATTCCAGTTATCGCGATACACCAGATGGTTGGTATTGCGGAACGGCAAGGTATACGCCGGATGCGCAAAGGTGGCGGTATCTTCTTTGGTGGTGCTTAGCTGGCCGATCAGCGGATATTGTTCGCTGGCGATCAGCAGCTTAGTCAGATCGCGCGCCGTGGAGACGTTATGCACCGACAGGCCGGTCGGCTCAACATAGCGTGTGTGGGTCATACCCAGCGCCTGCGCTTTGGCGTTCATCGCGCGGATAAAAGCGTTATAACCGCCAGGATAGTGGTGCGCCAGGCTGGCGGCGGCACGGTTTTCCGAAGACATCAGCGCCAGCAGCAGCATATTGCGGCGGCTGATTTGGCTGTTAAGTCGTACGCGGGAATAGATACCTTTCATCTCCGGCGTCTGGCTGATATCAACGGTCAGCATTTCGTCCAGCGGTAAATGCGCATCCAGCACCACCATGGCGGTCATTACTTTGGTGATCGACGCCATCGGGCGCACCAAATCGGGCTGGCTGGCGTAAATGATTTTCTTGGTCGCCAGATCGACGATCATCGCGCTACCGGAAGCGATATCCGGCTGTGAAGCGGCGGTTACCGCAGTGGTTTTTGCTATCGCCTGGGGCGCAAAAGGCACAGCCAGCAGCAAAGTCAGGCTGAGCAAAGAAATTCGAAAATTCGGCATCATGGGCATTCTGAAAAGTATTTTTGCACGTTATAGAACGTACGCCGCGGCGTAAAGTGAGCTACGCCGCTGGCAAACGCCATCATACCGCGTCATAACGCCCTGAGGCCAATAAGAATCGTGAGTAAATGCTGCATTGCCGACATAATTATTCATTTCTGCCGGCAATGCATTTGATTAGAAGAGTCGGTACCCGTAGCCCCACAGCACGACGGTGATCGCCAGCAGCACTTCCAGCACCAGCACCCCGATAGCCAGGGTTGAGCTGGCGAAGCTGAGCCCCTCTTCCTTATTAATACTCAGGAAGGTCGGAATACCCAGATACAACAGATAACCGGTGTAAAACAGCGCGATGGTGCCTATCAGCGCGCACAGCCATACCAGCGGATAGAGCGCCACGATCCCGCTTAAAAATAGCGGCGTCGCGACGTAGCCGGCAAAGACCATACAGCGTTTCAGCGACGGCTGCTGCGGATAGCTTCTGGCCATCCACCAGATCACCCGCCCCATCACCGCCACCCCCGCTAACATCACGGCGTAAAACAGTACCGCTAATACCAACCCGGTCATCAGCGAGAGCTTAATCACCGTACCGTCGCCGAAGTTCCAGCCGAGCTGCGTCGTACCGATAAAGGCGCAGATAACCGGAACCGCCGCCATCACCAGCACATGGTGCGTGTAGTGGTGCGAAACGGTCTCATTTTCACTCTTGATCACGCTCATCTCTTGATTAGGATGAGCGAAGAGTCCCCAGACATGGTTCATAGCGTCCCCCTTGTCACGGCTTCGTACAGCACTGATCCAAGTATAATTCACTCTGTAGATTATTTTGTGTACAGCGATAAAAATCCGCTTCAGCGCGTTTTAATCATCAGGGTGTATGATTAAGGGACTGGTAAGAGTAGGAGTTTATGTTTATATGGATATCAATCACCTGATTTCCCAATACGGCTACGCGGCGCTGGTTATTGGCAGCATCGCAGAAGGTGAAACCATCACCATCCTTGGCGGCGTGGCGGCACATCAGGGTCTATTGAAGTTTCCTTTGGTGGTCATCGCCGTGGCCCTGGGCGGCATGATCGGCGATCAGCTGTTGTATTTCCTTGGACGTCAGTTCGGCGGTAAGCTACTGCGCCGCTTCTCGCGGCAAAAGGCGCGCATCCGTAAAGCGCAGCGCCTGATTCAGCGCCATCCCTATCTGTTCGTTATCGGCACCCGCTTTATGTACGGCTTTCGGGTTATCGGCCCGGTCTTGATCGGCGCCAGCCGCTTGCCGCCAAAAATATTTCTACCGCTGAATATTTTTGGCGCCATTGTTTGGGCGCTGATTTTTACTACCCTTGGCTATCTTGGCGGCGAGGCGATCGGCCCGTGGCTGCACCATCTCGATCAGCACGTTAAACACTGGATCTGGCTGATCCTCGTAGTGGCGCTGGTGGTCGGGGTTCATCTGTGGCTGAAACGCCGGGAAGCGAAAAGAAAAGAGGAAGATACAGAAGATGATAATCAATAGCGGCGCCGCGCGCCGCTATTGATGCCGTTATTTCGTCGTCTGGTGATAACCGCCGCCCAGTGCGGAAGTCAGCTGAATGCTGGCATCCAGCCATTGGCCGTGCAGACGCAGTGCGGTGATTCGCTCCTGTAGCGCAGGCAGCTTCGCCATGCTCACGCGGGAACCGGATAAGATTCCCGCATTCATCCGCGCCTGGGCGAGATTGACCACCCGCTGCGCGTCTTTCTCCACCTGCTGCTGCTGCTGGTTTTTCTCCATCAGCGTCTCGACCTGGCTTGCGGTTTTCGCTACCTGGTTCACCGCATCGACCACGGCTTTGTTGTATTTAGCGATCGACAGGCCGTTCTGCGCGCTGGCGATGTCGAGATTGGCATTCAGCCTGCCGCTATCAAAGATAGGCAGCGTCAGCCCGGCGGTGACGCCCATCTGCTGCGCCGAGTGGCGGAACAGATCGCTTAAATGCAGCGCATCCTGTTGCAGGAACGCCATCAGGTTGATATCCGGATAAAACGCCGCTTTCGCCGCATCAACTTCGCTTAGCGAGGATTCAATATACCAGTGGGCTTCCTGCAGATCCGGACGGCGGGCCAGCAGTTCATAGCCCAGTTCGCTCGGCATTTGTGCGCTGACTGCGGGCAGCGGCGCCGCTCGCAGATTGAGCGACTGGCTCTGGCTGTTGGTTAACGCCATCAGCCGCGCTTCAATCTCTTTCATATTACCCGCCACGTCGGCCAGCTGCTGATCGGTTTTGCTGACGTTAATGTCGTTCTCCGCCCCTTCGGCAGAGTTGGTGATGCCACGCTGATAGAGCGCGGTATCGACGCTAACAATATTATTCTGTTCGCTTTTGACCTGCTGCAGCACCGTTTTCACCGCTGCTTCGGTCTGCCACTGCCAGTACAGGCGCGCCACGCTGCTGGCCAGCAGCTCGCGGGTCTGCGCCTGCTCGGCGACCTGGGCTTTCACTTCGCCGATACGCGCTTTCACCAACGCACGGTTTTTCCCCCACAGATCCAGATCCCAACCGGCAGTCAGACCAAAGGTACCATTGGTGTACCAGGGCCCGGTGTTGCCGTCGGTATCGGTAGCGAACGGTCCCATCAGGCCTTCCGCGGACATTTTCTGCCGTTCGATATCGGCGGAGAAATCCATCTCCGGACCAAGATTCGCCTGCGACATTCGCGCCTGCGCTTCGGCCAGTTTGATGCGCTGCGCGGCAATTTGCATGTCCGGGGCATTGGCTAACGCGCGCTGAATCAGATTATCCAGCTGGGCATCGTGGTAGTCTTTCCACCAGTCGGTGTGCGGCCAGCCATTTTTTACGGCGGCGGGAAGATCCATCGAAACATGAGATGCCGGGGTTTGCTGCTTTAAAGGGCCGTCAATGTCATGGGATGGCGCGCAGCCAGCCAGCGCGATGGCCAGTGGCAGTGCCGCCAGCACGCTTTTGCTCAGTGTAAGGTTCATTCTTCAGGTCGGGTTACTTATAAAGGTTGGTCATCATAAATTAATTGAATGACGTTCGTTAAGTAAAGCGTGTGCATTGACAATGAGTCAGCTAAAAATAAACAAAGTTATTATTGGAGTCGCAATGAGTCAGAACATTTATGACGATCCCGGTTTCTTTGCCGGTTACGCCACCCTTGATCGTTCGGTGAAGGGGCTTGACGGCGCGCCGGAGTGGCCGGCAATTCAGCGCCTGCTGCCAGCGTTAGACGGCCTGCGAGTAGTCGATCTCGGCTGCGGATACGGCTGGTTTTGCCGCTGGGCGCAGCAACAGGGAGCAAAACAGATAATCGGTTTTGATCTCTCCAGCCGGATGCTGGAGCGGGCGCGGGAGATGACCACCGGCGAAACTATCGAATATCGCTGCGCCGACCTGCAAACCCTGACGCTGCCCACCGAGAGCTGCGATCTGGTCTACAGTTCGCTGGCGCTGCATTACCTGCCGGATGTCGCCCCGCTGTTCGCCACGCTCTATCAGGCGCTGGTTCCCGGCGGTACGCTGGTCTTCTCCGCCGAACATCCCATCTATACCGCGCCGCTGCAGCAGGGCTGGCAGGTAGATGAACAGGGGCAGAAACGCTGGCCGGTCAGCCACTATCAGCAGGAAGGCGAACGTATCAGCAACTGGTTTGCCGAGGGGGTGATTAAACAGCATCGCAAACTCTCAAGCTGGATTAACGCGCTCATCGCCGCCGGTTTTATGCTGGAGCAGCTTGATGAGTGGGGCCCGAGCGCCGAGCAAATCGCGGCCCAACCGGCGCTGGAGGAAGAGAAAGAGCGTCCGATGATCTTTTTACTGCGCGCCGGTAAACCGGCTTAAACGGCATGCGGCCCGCATCAACCGGGCCGCCGAACAGCTTATTCCTGCAGGCTACCGCCGTTACTGGCAATCACCGCCTGATACCAGGCGAAGCTTTTCTTCTTACGCCGTTCAAGCGTTCCCTGCCCGCGATCGTCACGATCGACATAGATAAAACCGTAGCGCTTGGACATCTCGGCCTTCGACGCGCTAACCAGATCGATTGGCCCCCAACTGGTAAAGCCCATCAGTTCAACGCCGTCGGCAATGGCTTCGCGCGCCTGCACCAGATGATCGTTGAGATAGCTGATGCGATAGTCATCGTTGATGCTGCCGTCGGCTTCGATTTTATCTTTCGCCCCCAGACCATTTTCAACGATAAACAACGGCTTCTGATAGCGGTCCCACAGTACGTTCAACAGGGTACGCAGCCCCAGCGGGTCTATCTGCCAGCCCCACTCCGAGCTTGCCAGATGCGGGTTGGGCACCATGCTGAGAATGTTGCCTCGCGCTTGCTGGTTCAGCGCTTCATCGGCGGTAACGCAGCCGGTCATATAGTAGCTAAAGGAGATAAAATCGACGGTCTCTTTCAGCGCTTCCCGGTCGCCGTCGGTGATGGTCAGCGTAATATCGTTTTCGCGGAAATAGCGCTGCATGTAACCCGGATAGGCGCCACGGCACTGCACATCGCCAAAGAACTGCCAGCTGCGGTTTTGCTGCAGCGTTTCAAAGACATCTTCCGGCTTGCAGCTCAGCGGATACATCAGCCCGCCGAGCAGCATATTGCCAATCTTGCCTTGCGGTACCAGTTCATGACAGGCTTTGACCGCCAGCGCGCTGGCTACCAGCTGGTGGTGGATAGCCTGATAAACTTCGCCTTTGCTGCTACCGGCCGGCAGCCCGACGCCGGTCATTGGCGCATGTAGCGACATATTAATTTCGTTAAAGGTGAGCCACAGTTTGACCTGATTTTTATAGCGGCTGAATACCGTTCTGGCGTAGCGTTCGAAAAAGCCAATCACCTTGCGACTGCCCCAGCCGCCATAGTTTTTTACCAGCGCCCACGGCATCTCGTAGTGCGATAGCGTCACCAGCGGAGTGATATTATGCGCGGCCATCTCGGCAAACAGCTTGTCGTAGAAGGCCAGCCCGGCTTCGTTCGGCTCGGCGTCATCACCGTTCGGGAAGATACGCGTCCAGGCGATCGAGACCCGCAGACAGTTGAAACCCATCTCAGCGAACAGCGCGATATCCTGCGGGTAACGATGGTAAAAATCGATCGCCACATCTTTAATACCGCTGTCGCCCGCAACGCGCTCCACGACGTCGCCGAATACCCCCTGCGGCTGCACGTCGGAGGTGGATAAACCTTTGCCATCTTCCAGATACGCCCCTTCGACCTGATTTGCCGCGGTGGCGCCGCCCCATAAAAAGCCCTGTGGGAATGTTTTCATCGCTCTCTCCTGTAATTAATGGCTGACGGACAACAGCGGCTGGCCGGCATCCACGACGCTCGCGGATACAATCTCAACGCTACGGTAATCATCGCTGTTGCTGATAATAATTGGGGTCGCCAGGTCGTAACCGGCGTCCAGAATAGCCTGACGGTCGAACTCCAGCAGCAAATCGCCGGCCTGAACTCTATCCCCTTCTTTGACATGGGCGGTAAACGGTACGCCGTCGAGTTTGACGGTATCAATGCCGACATGGATCAGTAGCTCAATGCCGCTGTCGCTCAGCAGGCCGATGGCGTGTTTAGTCTGAAACAGCGAGGCGACCTCGCCAGAAAACGGGGCAATGACCTTGCCCACCGCCGGAATAATGGCCACGCCTTTACCCAGCAGACCGCTGGCGAAGGTGCTATCCGGCACCTGATCGAGGGCCAGCACGCTGCCGGACATCGGCGCCAGAATATCGTTTTCCGCCGCAGGCGCGACGACGACGGCGCCTTCCGCCTGGCTGCGCGGTAAGCCGGCGAAGAAGGTCAATACGCAGGCGAGAATGAAAGCCACCCCGGTGCCGATTAATCCGCCCCACACGCTAAAATCAATACCGCCGGGCGGGATCATCTGCGCCGGAAAGAAAATGTTCGGCACCCCAAAGGAATAGGCGTAGCTATTACTGAAGGCGGTGATCGCGCCGCCAATCGCGCCGGCGATACACCCGAAGATAAACGGGCGACGTAACGGCAGCGTCAGGCCATAAATGGCAGGCTCCGTGATGCCAAACAGCCCGGCGGAAAACGCGGAACCGGCCAGCATCCGCTGACGCGAATCGCGCGTGGCCAGCAGTATCCCCAGCACGGCGCCCACCTGGGCTATCACCGCCGGCAGAATAATTGGCAGCATAGAATCATGCCCCAACACGGTCATGTTATTGATCATCAACGGTATCAGCCCCCAGTGCAGGCCGAAAATAACGCATACCTGCCATAGCGCGCCCAGCACTGCGCCTGCCAGCCATGGGGCAAAAACGTAGATAACCTGATAGCCATTGGCAATCATGTGGCTCAGCCAGGTCGCCAGCGGGCCTATCACCAGAAAGGTCAGCGGCACTACCACCGCCAGGCAGATTGCCGGAGTAAAAAAGTTCTTCATCGCGGACGGCAGCACCGCGTTACTCTTCCGTTCCAGCCAGCAGCAGACCCAGGAGGCGAGGATAATCGGGATCACCGAGGAGCTATAATTGATATAGGTCACCGGTATACCGAGGAAGTGCTCCACGGGCGCCCCCGTCTGACTGGCTTCAAAGGCCTGAATCATCAGCGGGTGGGTTAATGCCCCGCCGATCACCATTGAGATAAACGGGTTGCCGCCAAACTTTTTGCCGGCGGTGTAGCCAAGAAACAGCGGGAAGAAAAAGAACAGCGCATCGCTGGCGGCAAACCAGATTTTATAGGTCCCCTGCTGCGGCGTGAGCCATCCGCAGGTTAGCGCCAGCGCCAGCAGACCTTTCAGCAGACCCGTCGCCGCCATCACGCCAATAAAAGGGGTAAAGATGCCGGAGATGATGTCGATGAGTTGACTTAATACCGAGCTTTTCGCCGCTTTCTCCTGCGGCACCGGTTCGCTGTCGTCGCTTAACCCCGCCTGCTGGCGCACTGCCAGCCAGACATCGTGAACATGGTTACCGATGACCACCTGAAACTGGCCGCCGCTTTCTACCACCATGATCACACCGGGGTTCGCCTTCAGCCCTTCGGCATCGGCCTTCGCATTATCCTTCAATTTGAAACGCAGACGTGTCGCGCAGTGAACCAGACTCACAATATTCTCTTTGCCGCCGACGCGGTGAAGAATATCCTGCGCGAGTGCTTTATATTCCATGCTCTTTTCCTTACTGCCGCTGCCCACAGACAACCGGCGACTGAGTATTAAAAATAAAAAAACCCGAGAACCACGCCGGTTGGCGTCGCGCTCAGGTTTTGCCTGCATCATGCAGTAACAATCCAGTTTTGTGGGGGAATTAACGCCCCTCTTTTCTTACCCGTTCAATATGAATGGCAAGAAACATAATCTCTTCGGTGGTCAGCGCCCGTTGATAATTCTTTTGCAAGTGCTTCGCCACCGTTTCCGCGCACTTCCACGCTTTGGCGTAGTTATCTTTCACCGCGCTGTGCAGCGTGACGTCGTCATCCTGCACTACCGTTCGCGTTAACATGCGCTGGGCGAAAAACTTCAGGTGGGTCACAAAGCGCTGGTAGCTGAGCGACTCTTCGTCATAGTTAAGCTGCAGCTGATACTTCACCAGTTGCAGGATCTCCTGCATCACCCGCGTCACGTGCATCACTTCCGGCATTTCGCTGTTGAGCTGCGCCGTCACCAGATGCAAAGCGATAAACCCAGCTTCATCCTCGGCAAGCTCGACGCCCAGCCGGCGGGCGATAATGGCCCTCGCCTCCTGACCCAGTTCGAACTCCTTCGGATACAGCCGTTTAATCTCCCACAGCAGCACGTTGCGAATCGCGACGCCGTTTTTCTGCCGCTCGATGGCAAAGTGACAGTGGTCAGTTAATGTGATGTACAAACTTTCCTGTAACTTTCCCAACCGCCCGCGGGCCAGGTCGATGATACGATCGCAGGTGGTCATCACTTCTAACGGTATCTGACTGAGTAATTCGCCTAAGCGGCCAACCAGTTCATCGCTTTGTAAGGCGAAGACTTTTTCAATTTTACTTTCGTCCAACGAGTCGCCCACGCGCTTTTGAAAGGCCAGCCCTCGCCCCATCACCACCTGTTCGCGCTGCTGCTCGTTGACCACTACCACCACGTTATTATTAAGTACTTTGGCGATTAGCATATGAACCCCAGAAACAAAAAAACCTGACCCCCGACAAATGCCAGGTAATCAGGTTTCGCCTGCCGAAGCAGTAGCAATCCAACTATTGCACTGTATCAACTTCTTGTGGCGACTCAAGCGCGAAGGAATAAAAACGTGATACAGCTCGCGTCGCATCGTGCAAGGATGAGTGCTAATTAATAAAGTGCGTACGGAATAACACCGCCTTATCTAATAACGTGCAATGGCGTTCGCTATCTCTGCTGAGGTTTGCAAGGTGCGAATTTCATTAAAGAGGCCAAGCGCTTCCGTGTATTCTTTGCGTAAATAGCCCAGCCACTGCTTAATGCGCGCCACGTGATATAAACCGGTATCCCCCTGCTTTTCCAGCTGGGTATATTTTTTGAGTAACTCAACCACCTGCGGCCACGGCATACGCGGTTCATTGTATTTAATTACCCGGCTGAGATTCGGCACGTTGAGCGCGCCGCGGCCAATCATCACTGAATCACAGCCGGTGACGGCCATGCACTCCTGCGCGCTTTGCCAGTCCCAGATTTCGCCGTTGGCAACCACCGGAATAGTCAGGCGCTGGCGGATTTCTCCGATGGCCTGCCAGTTGATACGTTCAGCTTTGTAACCATCCTCTTTCGTGCGGCCATGCACCACCAGCTCGCTGGCGCCCGCCTGCTGTACCGCGTCGGCGATTTCAAAGCGCCGTTCGCCGCTGTCCCAGCCGAGGCGAACTTTCACCGTCACCGGCAGGTGATCGGGAACCGCTTCGCGCATGGCTTTCGCCCCGCGATAGATAAGCTCGGGATCTTTCAATAACGTCGCACCGCCGCCGCTGCCGTTCACCAGTTTCGATGGACAGCCGCAGTTTAAATCCACGCCCCAAGAGCCAAGCTCCACCGCGCGGGCGGCGTTTTCCGCCAGCCATTGCGGGTATTGCCCCAACAATTGCACGCGCACCCGGGTGCCGGACGGAGTGCGACTTTGATGGTGCAGTTCCGGGCACAGTCTATAGAACGATTTTACCGGCAGCAGCTGGTCCACCACGCGCAGAAATTCGGTGATGCACAGATCGTAATCGTTAACCTCGGTCAGCAGCTCGCGCACCAGCGAATCGAGCACGCCTTCCATTGGCGCCAGTAATACACGCATATCGTTACCCGGAAAAAAAAGAGGCGCTATGGTAGCGCCTCTGTGCGTCGGTTGAAAGACCTCAATACCAGACCTTAGCGTGGTTCGAGGCAGTTATCCTCTTTCCAGCCGTAAAGCCACTCGATACCGCGGTAAAATTCATCCTGCGCTTTGCCCTTCCAGAGAAGATTACGTACCTGACGTTCGACCCCCGCCGCGTGATAAATCCGCCCCATTTCACGGGTTGACCAGACAATTCGCGCGGTACGCGGAATACGCACCGACTCGTACAGCGCGAAGGCGCGAGCGGCGTCGCCGTCGCACTGCTGCAGCGCTTTACCTATCGTTACCGCATCTTCCAGCGCCATGCAGGCGCCCTGCGCCATATATTGCGCTACCGGATGGGCGGCATCCCCAACCAGGGTAATGCGATCGTTGCCCCACTTTGCAACAGGCTCGCGGTCGGCGGTGGACCAGCGGCGCCAGGAAGTCGGCTTGTCGAGCATCTGCCGCGGGCGCGGATGAATCCCTTTAAAGTAAGAGAGCACCTCTTCTTTACTACCGTCGCGCACGCCCCACTCTTCGCTTTCGCGGCTATGGAAGGTGACCACAAGGTTGTACTGTTTGCCGCCGCGCAGCGGATAATGCACCAAATGACAATGCGGCCCGGCCCACAGTACCGGCGCGTTAATACGCAGGTCTTCCGGCATGTCGGCCGCCTCGATCACCGCGCGGTACACCACGTGGCCGGTGACCCGCGGCGCATCGCCGAGCAGACTCTGGCGCACCACTGACTTCACGCCGTCGCAGCCCAGCAGAATATCGGCGGTCCAGCTGTTGCCTTTGTCATCAAAGACCGTCACGTCATCGGCGGTCTGGCGGATATCCACCACCTGAGTTGAAGTCCGGTATTCCACGCCGGGATGGGTCAGCGCGGCTTCCCAGACGGTGGCGTGAATGTCCACCCGATGGATCACCGCATACGGGCCGCCGAAATGGTCACGGAAGGCCTGCCCGGTCTCGATACGCACTACCTCTTCCCCATTCACCGCATCCATCATCGTGATATGGTCAGTAAACACCGCGCGCTGGCGCGCCACTTCGCCGACGCCGAGGCTATCCAGTGCTGAAAACGCATTCGGCCCCAGCTGAATACCGGCGCCGATTTCACCGATTTCATGCGCCTTTTCCAGCAGCATCACTTTGATCCCCTGGCGCGCCAGAGAGAGCGCCGTCGCCGCGCCGCCAATGCCGCCGCCAACGATAATTGCTCGCGTCACTTTCGCCATTTTCCCTCCTCCCTAGGCCGGAATTTTGTCTTGTTGATTTTCCGGCGCGGCGGCAATAAAGGCCGGTAGCCGGGTACAGGCGTCGTAAACCGCCTGGCAGCGCGGATAATGGCTCAAATCACACCCCATCCGCTGCGCGTTGGCCCATTGCGGCACCAGACAACAGTCGGCGAGCGTTGGTCTATCGCCGACGCAGAAAGCGCCGGATTTCGATTGTCGCAGCAGTTGCTCCAGCGCGCTCAGCCCCTGCTGGATCCAGTGGGCGTACCAGCGTTTTTTGTCCGCTTCGCTGACCTTCAACTCATCGCTAAGGTAGCGCAAGACCCGCATGTTATTAATCGGATGAATATCGCAGGCGATGGCGTAGACCATCTCCAGCACCCGCATCCGCGCGGGATCCTCCTGCGGCAGCAGCGGCATTTGTGGGTAGTGGCGGTCAAGCCAGTCAACAATCGCCAGCGACTGGCCCAGCGATTCACCGTCATCGGTGATAAGCGTCGGCACCAGCCCAACCGGATTGAGCCGCCGGTACTCCAGCGCATTCTGCGCCCCGATGCGGATATTCACCCCCACGCTCTGATAATCGATGCCCTTGAGGGCCAGCGCAATGCGCACCCGATATGAGGCAGAGCTATTAAAAAAACTGTACAGCTTCATTGTTCACCTCACACCACGCGCACGGCGATAGGCGTCAGTCCGTCTACGTTGCCGGTAATCACATCACCCCTCACCACCGCGCCGACGCCCTCCGGCGTGCCGGTGAAAATCAGATCGCCGGGCTGCAGTTCAAAAAAGCCCGAGAGATAGCTGATGGTTTCATTTACCGACCAGATGAGGTGGCGTATATCGCTACGCTGATGATCTTCACCATTCACCTGCAGCCAGATCCCGGCCTGATTCACCTCGCGCGCCTCGGCGGCTTTATGCAGCGGCGCGACAGGAGCGGAAATATCGAACGCTTTACCTATCTCCCACGGGCGCCCCATCTGGCGCATCTCCATCTGGCGGTCGCGGCGGGTCATATCGAGTCCGGTGGCATAGCCCCAGATATATTCCTGCGCCTGCTCCAGCGGGATGTCGCGTCCCGCTTTGCCGATGGCGACCACCAGCTCAATCTCGTAGTGATAGTTGTCGGTCTGCGCCGGATACGGCAGATCCAGCGTTTCGCCAGCCGCCACCGGCACAACCGCATCCGCCGGTTTACAAAAGAAGAAAGGTGGTTCGCGATCCGGATCGAAGCCCATTTCACGAGCGTGGGCGGCATAGTTACGGCCAACGCAGTAAACGCGGCGTACCGGGAACTGCTCATCGCTGCCAACAACCGGGATGCTAATCGGCGCCTGGGGTGCAAAAACATATTGAGTCATCATTGTTTTCCTTCTTATTAATAACGCGCTTCGCGGAACAGGCCTAAGGCCTCCTGTACCGGACGGTCCGAGAAGCTAAATAACACGCACTCTTCGCTGGCGTTGAACGATACGCCGTGCCAGGTTGGCGCCACGAAGATGTCTTTCGCCTGGAATGCAAAGGTTTGTTCGCCAATCGTCACCTGGCCGCTACCTTCTACTACGTGGTAGATGGTGCTATCGGTGGTTTTCGCCACCCGCGACCGGAACCCTTTAGGCAACAGTTGCAGGAAAGCGCCCATCGAGGGCATCGGATAGCCGCCGGTGACCGGGTTGACGTAGCGCATCTTGTAGCCGTCCCATTCGTCGGCCTCGCCAAGATGGGTCAGGTCGTGCAGCGCCTCGCGGCTACGGTCGTAGCGGTAGTTAAAAATCGGCGAGGAATTTCCCACCTGATGGCGCAGCGGCAGCATATTGGCAGCATAGCGCGGCAGGTAGTCGCCCTCTTTACGCGTCACCGGCTGCTGCTCCTGCGGATAATCTTCAGCAAATCCGCAGCCGAGATAGTTGACCAGCGGTAAATCGAGACCATCGAGCCAGACCACCGGTTCATCGCCAGGATTGCCGTGATCGTGCCAGCGCCACTGCGGAGTCAGAATAAAATCGCCGGGGCGCATTTGCGTGCGCTCGCCGTCGACGGCGGTGAACGCGCCGTGGCCTTCCACGATAAAGCGCAGCGCCGACTGATTGTGACGGTGGCTCGGCGCCACCTCGCCCGGCATGATGAGCTGCAGGCCGGCATACAGCGACGCGGTAATGGACGACTGGCCGCGCAGCTGCGGGTTCTCCAGCACCAGTACCCGACGCACCGCCTCTTTAGCGCCGATTAACTGCCCGCTTTCCAGCAGCAGCGGGCGAATTTCCTGATAGTTCCAGTACGCCGGGGCGCAGTTGGCATTCGGTGTTTGCGGCACCAGGTGGTGCAAGGATTCCCACAGCGGCGTCAGATTCTGCCCGGCAATATGCTGGTAGAACTGCTGGCGTTCGCGGTTCGATTGCGGAGTAGATAGGGTCATTATTGTTCTCCTTATTTATTCGCGACACCCGCAGAGGGCAGCGCGTCGGGTACAGATCCAGGACGGCGAACCGCCAGCATCAGCATGATGAGCATCACCGCGCCGATCGCCGCCGGTACCGCTATAACGTAAAACAGCGTGTCGAAAGAGAGATTCATCGCCATCATCATGCCGCCGGAGAGCGAACCAACGATGGCGCCGCAGCGGCCGATGGCGTTGGACCAACTGACCCCGGTCGCGCGGCTCTGGGTTGGGTAAAGGGTGGCGGTCAGCGCATTCAGGCCCACCTGCGAACCACTCACGCCAATTCCGGTGCCGAAAATCGCCAGCGCCATCAGCCACAAACCGTTTTCGCTTAAACCGATCATCACGATGCACAACGCGCCCAGGCAATAACTTAGCGCCAGCACAAAGAAGGGATTGAAACGGTCCATCAGGATGCCGAGCAACAGTGCGCCGAGCGTGCCGCCCACCTGAAACGCGGCGGTCACCCACGAAGCGTGCTGTAAATCGATACCACGATGGTTAAGCAGCGTCGGCATCCAGCTGGAGAGCAGATAGATAATCAGCAGGCTCATAAAGAACACCACCCAGAGCATCAAGGTGATCGCCAGTTGTCGGCCGGCAAACAGCTGGCTAATGCTGCCTTTCGGCCCGGCTGCCGGTTCGTCGAGCCAGAAATGGGTCTCGGGATAGCGCTCGCCGGTGATAGCGCTGACGGTTCTGGCGATAGTCGCCTGCGGCAGCCCGCGACGAACCTGCCAGCGCGGCGATTCCGGCAGCGCCCACAGCAGCGCGACGGCCAGCAGCAGCGGCAGGATCCCGCCTAAGGCCAGAATGCCGTGCCAGCCGATATGCGCCACCAGTTGGGCGCTCACCACCCCGCCCAGCGCCGAACCGAGGGTGAAGCCGCAGAACATCAGGGTAACTAACGCGCCGCGGCGGCGGGCGGGCAGATATTCCGAAGTCATGGTGATGGTGTTGGGCATCGCCCCGCCTAATCCCAGACCGGTGAGGAAACGCAGAAAAACCAGCATCTCTAGATTCGTCGAGAATGCGGAGAGCAGACTGAACAGGCCAAACAGCGCGACGCAAAACTCAATCACCCGTTTACGACCGAAACGGTCGGAAAGCGGGCCGCAGAGCAGCGCCCCGGCGGTCAATCCCAATAGTCCGGCGCCAAACAGCGGCGCGAGGTCGCTGGCGCTCAATTGCCAGTGAACACGGATATCGGGAGCGATAAAGCCAATGGCGGCGGTGTCAAATCCATCAAGCATCACCACCAGAAAACAGCAGATAATCACACGCCACTGCAGGGCGCCAACCGGCGCTGCGTTAAGTAACGTCTGTAGTTCACGTCGTTGAGCCATAATGATGCCTCAGTGCAGGTCAGGGTAGATGTTGTATTTATTTCTTTTATGTTGCGATTTTGTAACCATGGCGATGAAATGTACAATGGCTTTTCGGGCATAGACATAACCTGGAGGTTATCGGCTGATGGCGAACTGGACGCAAAAGTTGAAGCTGCAGCATTTGAAAATGCTGGTGGCGCTGGGTGAGCAAGGCAATCTCACGCAGGTCGCGAAAATGATGAATATTACCCAGCCCGCACTCTCTAAGTGGCTGACGCAATTTGAAGAAGAAGTCGGCATGCCGCTCTTTGAGCGCCACAGTAAGGGCCTGCGCCCTTCGGAAGGCGGTAAACTGCTGCTTCAGCACGCCCAGCGGCTAATCAACGATATGTCGCGCTCGCAGTACGAGATCGAGCGCTTTAAGCAAGGTGGACTGGTCGGCAGCCTGATGATCGGCTGCTCTCCCGTGGCGACAGACTGCGTGGCGCAGGCGATCCTCTCCCTGCTTAAAGAGATGCCGACCCTGCATCTGAATATTGAAGAAAAAGTGATGACCCCGCTGCTGCACGACCTGCTCTCCGGCGTGGTCGATGTGGTCGTCGGACGTGTTGGCGGCCGCGCGCTGGAACTGCCGCTCAACTATCGTGTGCTCTATACCGAACCGGTGTGCTTCGTCGCCCGTCCCGACCATCCGCTAGCTAGCATGCCACGTCTGAGCTGGGCAGATCTCGCCACCTGGCGCTGGATCGTCTGGCCTACCGGCACGCCCATTCGCCAAAGCATTGATAACGCGCTGGTCGATAACGGCGTCATGCTGCCGGAGAATACTATCGAGTCAGCCTCGATGAATGTCACCAGCAATTTGCTGCAAAGCAGCGATATGATCTCTATTCTTTCTTTGCGGCTGGCGCAGCATTACGCCGAACATCGGCAGCTGACGATTCTGAATTTGCCGCGTATTGAACAAAAAGGTAGCGTTGGGGTGTTCTGGCGCAAAAGCGAAGTACCATCGCTGGCGCTCACTCGTTTTCTGCACTACCTCGCAGAATAAGGCCGCTGTTCCCATTTTCTATGCTGACGATGCCTAGAATTCATGATGTGATCGGTAGCACATTTCAGGGTTTAATTGTATGATGAATGGCAGTTCATCAAGGGTTATTACCATGAGTAAGTCGCTGAATATTATCTGGCAGTACGTGCGAGCTTTCGTCCTGATTTACGCCTGCTTGTATGCAGGCATTTTTATCGCCGGGCTACTGCCCATCACGATCCCCGGCAGCATTATCGGCATGCTGATTTTGTTCGTGCTGCTGGCGCTGCAAATTATGCCGCCGCAGTGGGTCAACCCCGGCTGCAACATTCTGATTCGCTACATGGCGCTGCTGTTCGTGCCTATCGGTGTTGGCGTAATGCAGTACTGGGATTTACTGCGCGCGCAGCTGGGCCCGGTGGCGGTGTCCTGCGCCGTCAGTACTTTATTAGTCTTTTTGGTGGTGAGCTGGAGCTCGCATCTGGTCCACGGTGAACGCAAAATCATCGGGCAAAAAGGAAGTAAAAAATGATCCATGAAATGTGGTGGTCGCTACCGTTAACGCTGATTGTCTTTTTCCTTGCCCGCAAGCTGGCGGCGCGGTTTAAATTTCCGCTGCTCAACCCGCTGCTGGTCGCCATGGTGGTCATTATTCCTTTCCTGCTGGTCACCGGTATTTCTTATGAACGCTATTTTGCCGGCAGCAAAATCCTTAACGATCTGCTGCAGCCGGCGGTGGTTGCGCTGGCCTTTCCGCTATATGAACAACTGCACCAGATCCGCGCGCGTTGGAAATCCATCATCACCATCTGCTTTATCGGTAGCTGCGTGGCGATGATCACCGGTACCACCGTCGCTCTGCTGATGGGCGCCACCCCGCAAATAGCCGCTTCCATCATGCCAAAATCCGTCACCACGCCAATTGCCATGGCGGTCAGCGGCAGTATTGGCGGTATTCCAGCGATTAGCGCCGTGTGCGTCATTTTCGTTGGGATCCTCGGCGCGGTGTTCGGCCATACGCTGCTTAACGCCATGCGTATTCATACTAAAGCATCCCGCGGCCTGTCGATGGGTACCGCCTCGCACGCCCTCGGCACCGCGCGTTGCGCCGAACTGGACTACCAGGAAGGAGCGTTTAGCTCGCTGGCGCTGGTACTGTGCGGAATTATTACCTCGCTGGTCGCGCCTTTTCTGTTCCCGGTGATCGTCGCTGTTGTCGGATAATTGTGATTTGCATCACATTTATAAATGCAACAAATTAGCGTTGCATAAACAATGAGACCTATGTCACATATGGGTCCCGTGCGGGCCCGTACACTAGCTTCCCATTACATTGTTATGAGGCAACGCTATGCACTCTCGTTTTCAAGCTGCTTTGACTAATCTGGCGGCAGACCTGCAGGCGGCCATCGCCCCGATGCTCGCAGACCCGCACTTCCCGGCGCTGCTCGAAGCCGATCAGGTGGCGACGCTACAACAAGCAACAGGTTTGGATGAAGACGCGCTGGCCTTTGCGCTACTGCCGCTTGCCGCCGCCTGCGCCCGCGCCGATCTTTCTCACTTTAACGTTGGCGCTATCGCCCGCGGCGTGAGCGGTCGCTGGTATTTCGGCGGCAACATGGAATTCCTCGGCGCCACCATGCAACAGACCGTCCACGCGGAACAGAGCGCCATCAGCCACGCCTGGCTACGCGGCGAAAAATCCCTGCGCGCCATTACCGTCAACTACACGCCTTGCGGCCACTGCCGCCAGTTTATGAATGAACTGAACAGCGGTCTGGCGCTGCGCATTCATCTGCCGGGTCGCGAAGCGCACTCCCTGCAGCACTATCTGCCGGACGCCTTTGGCCCGAAAGATCTGGAAATCAAAACTCTGTTGATGGATGAGCAGGATCACGGCTTCCCTCTCAGCGGCGATGCGCTCACGCAGGCGGCTATTCAGGCGGCGAACCGCTGCCACGCGCCGTACAGCAACTCCCCTTCCGGCGTGGCGCTGGAGCTGAAAGACGGCACCATTTTCTGCGGCAGCTACGCGGAAAACGCGGCGTTCAATCCGACGCTACCGCCGCTGCAGGGCGCGCTGAACCTGCTGAGCCTTAACGGTTACGACTATCCGGATATCCAGCGCGCGCTGTTGGCCGAGAAAGCCGATGCATCGCTTATCCAGTGGGATGCGACCGTTGCAACCCTGAAAGCGTTGGGCTGTCAGAATATCGACCGCGTGCTGTTAGGTTAATTAGCCTGATAGCCTGAGCAGATTGCCGGATGCGCCTTTGGCTTCTCCGGCCTGGATTCGGTAATCTGCCATATTGCTGAAAATCCCCGCAATTAAACGATGGTTTCTTGCGCTTACCCGGCGGGTAAAGTAGCCTGAAGCTTCCTTCGTCCACCATTGAGTCAAGTTCATGTTAAAGCGTGTGTTATACAGCCTGTTAGTCCTGCTCGGCCTGCTGCTGTTGACCGTGCTGGGTCTTGACCGCTGGATGAGCTGGAAAACCGCGCCCTATATTTACGATGAGCTGCAGGATCTCCCCTACCGCCAGGTGGGCGTGGTGTTGGGCACTGCCAAATATTATCGCACCGGCGTGATCAATCAGTATTATCGTTATCGGATCCAGGGCGCGCTCAACGCCTACAATAGCGGTAAGGTTAATTATCTGCTGTTGAGCGGTGACAACGCCTTGCAAAGCTATAACGAACCGATGACCATGCGCCGCGATCTGATTAAAGCCGGCGTCGATCCGGCGGATATCGTGCTGGACTATGCCGGTTTCCGTACCCTCGATTCGATCGTGCGCACCCGCAAAGTGTTCGATACCAATGATTTTATTATTATCACCCAGCGCTTCCATTGCGAACGCGCGCTGTTTATCGCCCTGCATATGGGGATTCAGGCGCAGTGCTATGCGGTGCCTTCGCCGAAGGATATGTGGACCGTACGTCTTCGCGAGTTTGGCGCCCGATTTGGCGCGCTGGCGGATCTCTATATCTTCAAACGCGAACCGCGTTTCCTCGGGCCGCTGATCCCCATTCCGGCGCAGCAGCATGAAGTTCCGGAGGATGCGCAATCCTACCCGGCGGTCACGCCCGAGCAGTTACTGGAGCTACAGAAAGAAAAATAGCCGCCGTCGTTTTATCGAATTTCAGGCATAAAAAACCCGCGCCAGGCGCGGGTTTTTTATATGTTCAATCTTATTTCTTACGCGCGTACTTCAGTGAATCCAGCGCCACGGCGAAGATGATAATCGCCCCTTTAATAATGTACTGCCAGTATGGATTGACGCCAATGTAGGTCAGACCATAGTTGATGACGGTAAAGATAATGACCCCGGTCACCACGCCGAAAACCGTACCCACGCCGCCGCTGAAGGAAACGCCCCCCACCACGCAGGCGGCAATCGCATCCAGTTCGTACATAAAGCCGAGGTTGTTGGTCGCCGAACCGATACGTCCGGCTTCCAGCAGCCCGCCGAAGGCGTAAAACACCCCGGACAGGGCATAAATCATCAGCAGGTTCAGCGCCACGTTAACGCCGGAGACACGCGCCGCTTCCGGGTTGCCGCCGATAGCGAAGATGTTTTTACCGAAACGGGTTTTATTCCACAGGATCCACACGAAGAAGATAGCGATCAGCGCGTAGAAAGTAATGTACGACAGGCGGAATGAACCTAAAGCGACAAAGCCCTGGGCAAACTGCGAGAAGTGGCTGTCGAAACCGGAAATCGGCGACGCGCCGACAAAGTCGTAGTACAGGGAGTTGATACCGTAAACGATGATCATCGTACCCAGGGTAGTGATAAACGGCGTCACGTTGAGATAGGCAATGACGATACCGTTAATCAAGCCAATCACCGCGCCGATCGCGCAGACCAGCAGAATCACCAACGGAATCGGCATGGTCGCCATCTCCGGGAACACCTTGTTGGCGTTATCCACCGCCTGCAGCATGGTAGCCGCTACCACCGCCGCCAGACCCACCTGACGTCCGGCAGAAAGGTCGGTCCCTTGGGTGACAATCAGCCCGGCGACGCCGAGCGCGATGATAATACGTACCGAGGATTGCGTCAGGATGTTACTTAAGTTCAACAGACTTAAGAAGGTCGGATCCTGAAAAATAATAATGGCCAGCAAGACCAAAAGTACAACGTAAATCCCACCCTCTTTCAGGTAAGTGAGAAAACTCTTTTTATTTAACGCACTCATGGAAAGCCCCTGATCTCAAAGGTGCAATGATGCAAGACGCAGAATTTCATTTTGCGTCGTGGTTTTGGTCTCAACAATTCCGGCAACCAGCCCGTTGCTCATAACCAGTATACGGTCGGTAATTCCCAGCAGCTCCGGCATTTCGGAAGAGATAATAATGATGCCTTTATCTTTTTTGGCCAGTTCGGCAATCAGCTGATAAATTTCGAATTTGGCCCCGACGTCAATCCCGCGGGTTGGTTCATCAAGCATTAATATTTCCGGCTGGGTTAATAACCAACGGCCGATAATAACCTTCTGCTGATTCCCGCCGGAAAGTGAACCGATCTGAGTTTGATGACCTGGGGTTTTAACCCGCATGGAATCGATAACCCATTGGGTGTCGCTTTTCATCCGCGAATTATCCAGCAGACCGACCTTGTTTTTATACTTCTTGATATTTGATATCAGCGAGTTAAAACCAATATCGAGGTAAGCATAAATTCCCGTCGAGCGACGCTCTTCGGTCACCAGCGCAAAGCCGTGGTTTATCGCCTCGTTAGCGCTATGGTTATTAATTTTTTTGCCATGCAGGGTAATTGTGCCGCTGGCCTTTTCGCGGATGCCAAACAGCGTTTCAACGATATCGGTACGTTTAGCGCCCACCAGTCCGGCAATACCGAGGATTTCACCTTTATGCAGATCGAATGAGACATCGCGAATTGACGGCTGGCGCAGCGAGGTCAGGTTTCGAACTTCAAGGATCACTTCGCCCGGTTTGTTTTGTTTATCCGGAAAACGCTGGTTCAGCGAACGGCCAACCATCATCGCGATGATCTTATCCATATCCAGCCCCTCCAGCGACTGGGTGGCAATCCACTGACCATCGCGCAGGATCGTAATCTCATCGCATAGCTGAAATATCTCCTCCATTTTATGGGAGATATAAACAATACCGCAGCCACGCTCTTTCAGCTTGCGGATTATTTTAAACAGGTGATTGACCTCTTTTTCTGTCAGCGATGAGGTAGGCTCATCCATAATGACGATTTTCGCGTCATAGGAGAATGCTTTGGCAATTTCAATCATCTGCATCTGCGATACCGATAAAGTCCCCACGCGAGCGCGCGGATCAATATCAATATCGAGTTCATCAAATATCGCTTTGGTATCGCGATACATTTTATCCTGATCGACAAACATGCCTTTGGTGGGGTAACGTCCCAGCCACATGTTGTCCATGACCGAACGTTGAAGTACCAGGTTTAATTCCTGGTGCACCATAGAAATACCGTTTTCCAACGCTTCTTTCGCCGAATGGAAATCGATTTCTTTTCCCTGAAAAAGAATACTGCCGGAATCTTTTTGATAGATTCCAAATAAGCATTTTAATAATGTCGATTTACCCGCGCCATTCTCACCCATTAATGCATGGATAGAGTGCGGACGAACCTTCAGGTTGACATTATCAAGAGCTTTAACGCCGGGGAAAGATTTGTTGATGTCACTCATTTCCAACAAATATTCGCCCGACTGTACGCTATTATTGCTGACCATAGTTATACCTGGCTGCGTTCGTGCCGATCCGCGACGATAAGTTATATCGCAGCAAAATCGGCTTCGGTATCAGGAATAATCGGGCGCGCGAGCGCGCCCGCAATGCATGAAGAACTTATTTACCGATAAACTGGCTGAGGTTGTCTTTATCTACGCCTACGTACGGTACGCGGACAATCTTATTCTCAATTTTCCAGTTGGTGCCAGCAGCGGGCTCTTTGCCGTCAGCCAGGTTCTTCGCCAGATCGAAGGTCGCTTTGGCCTGGTTGTTGGCGTCGTTCAGCACGGTACCGGCCATCGCGCCGGATTTCACCAGCGCCAGCGCTTCAGGCAGGGCATCGACGCCGAACACCGGAATGCTGCTCTTGTTATGCGCTTTCAGCGCTTCTACCGCGCCCATCGCCATCGCATCGTTGTTCGCGATGACCACTTCGATTTTGTTGGCGTTCGGGCCGGAGAGCCAGGCGTCCATTTTATCTTTCGCTTGCGCGGTATCCCACATGGCGGTATCTAACGCCAGTTGCTGAGTTTTAAGACCTTTTTCATTCAGCTCTTTGATAACGTAGGAAGTACGCGCTTCGGCATCCGGGTGGCCCGGCTCGCCTTTCAACAGAACAAACTGAATCTGACCATCTTTGTTCAGATCCCAGTTTGGATTCGCTTTCCAGTGTTTGGCGATAAGATCGCCCTGGATAATCCCGGATTCTTTGGAGTCGGTACCCACATAATAGGCTTTATCGTAGCTATCCAGCGCCTTGCGCGACGGCTCTTTGTTAAAGAACACCACCGGCACATTTTGCCCACGCGCTTTGTCGATAACCGTACCCGCCGCCGCCGGGTCAACCAGGTTGATGGCCAGCGCCTTCACACCTTTCGCCAGCAGCACGTCGATCTGATCGTTCTGTTTGGACTGATCGTTCTGCGAGTCATTCATCAGCAGTTGCACGTCCGGCGCAGATTTGCCGTCTTTTTCGATCGCTTTACGCACAACGGACATGAAGTTGTCGTCATACTTGTAGATCGTAACGCCGATACGGGTATCCGCGGCATGCGCTGCGGCGCCAAAAAGCATGCCAGCCATGACGGCGGACAGAGCTAAGACCTTCTTATTCATGGAATCTCCGGTTTTATTATTTTGCATCGTTTTTTTTGGCGTGAAGATAGCTGGCGGGAGTTGTTACATTAGGGTTACCGCACAACGATATTCACAACGTTAATTCTGTCTTCCGTGTAGGGTAACGCTCCAGAAAAACGGCTTCATCAAGTGCCTAACCTATTGTTTAAGATGATATTTTAAAGCATCACCCGTACAGTCTGGTTCGGACTGGTCAACGCTGCCATCATAAACAGCTGAATGTTAATATACTGTGAATTTACTCACAGATTGAAAGCGGTTACATCAGCTAATAGATTCAGTTAGTGATCGGCCCCACACTTTGCTTTTGCGTCACCGAATGGCGCCGCACCAGCGTGGGCATAAAGCAGTGGCTAGCCTCGCTATCGAGTTTCCCTGCCGCCCCTTGTAGCGCCAGTTCGGTAGCCAATTTCGCCATCGACATAATGGGATAGCGCACGGTAGTCAACTGCGGATCGGTGTAACGGGAAATGGGAATGTCATCAAAACCAATCAGCGAGAGATGCTGCGGCACGGCAATGCCGTTATCCTTGAGAGTGGTTAACGCCCCGGCAGCCATACTGTCGTTATAGGCAAACACCGCGGTCAGGCCTAAATTACGCCCCAGCAGTTCTACCATCGCCGCTTCACCGCCCTGCATATCCGGCGAACCCGAGCCCACCCAGCTATCCGGCGCGATAATGCCCTGCTCCTGCAGCGCTTTACTCCACCCTTCGCGGCGCAGTTCATCATCTTCAATGCCGTGGTTGGAAGAGAGATAGCCAATCCGTTGATGGCCGTGATTGAGCAGCATCCGCGTAGCCATTAGCGCGCCGCTGACGTTATCGAGACCCACGCAGCGGTGCGCGAAGCCCGGCACAATGCGGTTTATCAGCACCATGCCTGGAATATGCTGCATAAAGTCGCCAAGTTCGGCATCGCTTAACGCTTTCGAATGCACGATAAGCGCCGAACAGCGCTGGCGAATCAGCACCTCAATGGCGTTACGCTCTTTTTCAGCTTCATGGTAGCTGTTGCCGATTAGCACATATTTCTGATGCTGCTGCGCGACGGTATCCACCGCTTTCACCAGCGCGCCGAAAAAGGCGTCTGACACATCCATCACCACCACGCCAATGGTATCGCTAACCTGGGTCGCCAGCGCCTGGGCATTGGCATTCGGCCGATAGCCCAGTTGCGCGACCGCCTTCATCACTGCCTCCCGGGTATCCGGGCTCACCAGCGCGCTGTTGTTCAGAACCCGTGAAACCGTCGCCACGGAAACCCCCGCCTGACGGGCGACATCACGAATGGTGATCATACATACCCGCCTTTATCGCATTGCAATACGTCACACCCACCTCCTGTGTTCAGCAAGGTGGCTATTCTGGCAGCGACGCGCACCGCGCTACGTGAGTGAGGTCACACGGCTGGAAACGGTTACATCCATTTTGTTAATGATTGTGATCGAGATCGTTATACAGATGTATCTCTGGATGATGTCCCTGAGGCTCTCAGGGTTAACTGACGCCATAGCCACTCAACGGGCCCCTGGCGGAAATGACGCAGCCAAAACTGCGAGAAGAGGAGATTAACGGCCCACACCGCCGGCACAAAGGCCAACAGCTGTAAACGGTCAAATTTCATAAACAGGCCCAGATGATAGAACAGCGTGGTGCAGATCAGGGTTTGCAGTAAATAGTTACTGAGCGCCATCCGCCCAACGCAGGCAATCGCCCCAACCAGACGAAAGCGGCATAATTGCGGCCAGAATCCCCACGCCAGCGCGGCATAGCCGATGGTTTGTAGCGGCGCGCCAAGTTCACGCGGCGCCTGCAGCAGAAAACCGCACCAGCGGTAGTCCCATTGCAAGTACCACTGCGCGGCGATGGCCGGCACATTTACCATCATTCCGGCAATAATCAGCACAGCCCCGACGCGGCGATAATGGCTAAGGCTAAACTGCCCTTTCAACCAGCCGCAGCGCATCAGCGCCGCGCCCATTAGCATCATCCCCGCCAGCTGCCAGCCGTACTGCACGCCCAGCGCCACCAGGTTATCGGACAGCATATCCGCGCGATTGCTCACCGCCTCCATACCGTCTTTGAGCTTCCAGAACTGCTCATACTGCACATTCGCGGCATCGGGCACCCATGACCGGCTGGCGCCGTTGGCGGAAATCAATCCCAGCAATACCAGCACCGCAATACCGATGAGATATAGCACTACGCCGGTATTAAAAAGCGATTTAACATGATGGGCATCGCGCACCATGCGCCAGGCAATTAGCCCCACCAACGCATAGGCCAGCAGAATATCGCCGTCCCAGAAAAAGAGGCCGTGAATAAAACCAAGCAGGGCAAGCAGCGTTAGCCGCGACTGGATCCAGCGTTTACCGCGTACCAGCAGCATTTGCAATCCGGCGCCGAACAGCAGTGCAAACAGGGTGAGGAATTTTACCTGCGCAAACAGGTCGAGGATTGCCCAGCTCCAGGCGTCGCTCAGCGAAATACTCCCGGCCCAGGCCGGATTCAGATAGGCCGCCTTCGGCAAGCCGAAGGCGGTGATATTCAGTAGCAGAATGCCGAGGATGGCGACGCCGCGAACGAAGTCCAGCGTGACGTTTCTCTCCATGCACCCTGCTCCGAATTAATTGTGGTGACGTACGGCGCGCAGGAACTCCTGGCGGGTATTCTGGCTGGATTTAAACAGACCGCCAAGCGAAGTGGTGGTCGTGGCGCTGGTCGCATCACGGATGCCGCGCGCTTTCACGCAGTAATGCACCGCGTCAATGGATACCGCGACGTTGCTGGTACCGAGCAAAGTCTGCAGCGCGGTAAGGATCTGCTGCGTCAGGCGCTCCTGCACCTGCGGACGCTGGGCAAAGAACTGCACGATGCGGTTAATTTTCGACAGGCCGATTACCGAATCTTTCGGGATATAAGCAACGGTCGCTTTGCCGTCAATCGTCACAAAGTGATGTTCACAGGTACTGGTCAGCGTGATATCGCGGACCGTCACCATCTCGTCAACTTTCATTTTGTTTTCAATAACGGTGATTTTCGGGAATCTGGCATAATCCAGACCGGAGAAAATCTCATCAACGTACATTTTTGCGATGCGATGCGGAGTCTCCATCAGGCTGTCGTCACTGAGATCAAGATTCAGCAGCTGCATAATCTCAGTCATGTGCCCGGCGATCAGACGCTTGCGCGTTTCATTATCAATTTCTTGTACTGGCGGACGCAGCGGCGTCTCCAGCCCACGAGCGACCAGCGCTTCATGAACGAGTATGGCTTCTTTACTCAATGATGACATTTAGGTTCTCCTGCAGGTGTGGCGCTCTTTGCTCTTCTGAGGGCAAAGTTTGCACTCATTGTGCGTGAGGTGGCGCACATAATCCAGTAGCCGTCACGATAATTATTGAAATTGGCGCAACCTTTCATTTTTACCGCTGCGGTTGGACGTTGTCGATGCGCCACGCCAGCGAGCCCTACCGCCCTCGCGCGCATTCATTAGCACTGTAGATGTTTAGAGACGTTCTTTATAACTCGTATTAATGATGCAATAGCTTTGCGCGACGGGAAAGTGAAAGTTACTCACCGGTTAATGAAATATCTGTATTATTAAGCATTACACATAGATACCCGAGGAGCCCTGCATGGAACTGCTTGAAGAACATCGCTGTTACGAGGGTCGGCAGCAGCGCTGGCGTCATCACTCCAGTACCCTGAACTGTGCGATGACGTTCAGCATTTTTTTACCGCCGACGACGGAAACCGCCCCTCCGCCGGTGCTGTACTGGCTATCCGGTTTGACCTGCAATGACGAAAACTTCACCACCAAGTCTGGCGCCCAGCGTGTCGCCGCCGAACTTGGCATCGCGCTGGTGATGCCCGACACCAGCCCGCGCGGTGATGACGTCGCCGATGATGCCGGTTACGATCTCGGTAAAGGCGCGGGTTTTTACCTCAACGCCACTCAGGCGCCGTGGGCGGCGCATTTTCGCATGTACGACTATCTGCGCGATGAGCTGCCGCAGTTGATTAACCGTCAATTTAAGGTCGCCGACCGTTGCGCTATCAGCGGCCACTCGATGGGCGGCCACGGCGCGCTCATCATGGCGCTGAAAAACCCAGGGCGCTTTACCAGCGTCTCGGCCTTCGCGCCGATCGTCAACCCATGCAAAGTTCCATGGGGACAAAAGGCGTTCAGCGCCTATCTCGGCAATGATGAAGCGAACTGGCAAGAGTGGGACAGCTGCGCACTGATGCAGGCAAGTCAGACCGGGGATGCCATTCCCACATTAATTGATCAAGGTGACGCCGACCAGTTTCTCGGTACCCAGCTACAGCCCGCGGTCCTTGCAGAGGCGGCGCGACAGAAACAGTGGCCGCTGAGCCTGCGTATCCAGCCCGGCTACGACCACAGCTACTATTTCATTGCCACCTTTATAGAAGATCATCTGCGCTTCCATGCGCAGTTCCTGCTGAAGTAGTTTCAGCCGCGAGTCTCTGCGGGCGATTTACATCGCCCGGTTCATCACGATCAGAAGCGGTAATCGACGGCCATAAAGTAGCGACGCCCATCTTCGGTGTAGCTGTAATCGTCGCGGCTCAGGTCTTTATCGCCGACGTTAAGCACGCCAGAGCGCAGTTTCACGCTTTTGCTGACCTGCCACGCGGCGCCGATATCAAACATGGTATAGCCGCCCGGGGTTTTACCCGTCGCGCTTACCGCACGCTGCTCGCCGGTATAGTTGGCCGTGACATAGAAAGACCAATCCTCCAGCGGTTTCCAGTCGAGGGTACCGTTAGCGGTATGGAACGGCAGCGTCTGCAGCGGTTTATTGCCGCCGTTGCTCAGATCGCGACCATCGTTATAGGTATAGTTGACCGTCAGTTTCCACTCTTCGCCGAACGGAACCTTCACTTCGGTCTCCACGCCTTTAATCCGCGCTTTGTTGACGTTGAAGTAGCGGAATACCGGCACGCGCTTACCGTTCACGGTCTTCCAGCCGACGAAGTTCGGGTAACCCGGCGCTTCGCTGGCGCTGGAGGTACGCAGGATGTCGATCATATCGTCAACGTTGTTCTGGAAGGCGGTCACGCTGCCTTCAACCCCTTCCAGCCAGCCCTCTTCACCGCTGTAATACAGACCAAGCTCAAAGCTTTCGCTGGTTTCCGGCTTCAAATCCGGGTTACCGATAATGCTGCAGCTACCGCGACAGGAGTTAGTGGTCCAGTCCGGGTTCAATTGCAGCAGCGACGGCGCTTTAAAGGCCGTAGCCCAACCGCCTTTCACGGTCACGGTATCGGTGGCGTTATAGACCAGATACGCACGCGGGCTCCAGTGATCGCCGTAGGTTTGGTGATCGTCCATACGGATGCCGGTGGTCAGCGCCAGCGGTTCAAAGATCCGCCACTCGTCTTCGAGGAACAGCGCGTACTGGCTGGCGGAAGTCGATTTTCCGCCGCTGCTCAGGTTTACCGGATCTTTGAGTTTATCATGGCGCCATTCACCACCGAGGGTGACGATCTGGTTGATCATCCCCAACGGCATCACATATTTACCATCCACCGCATTGCTTTCAGAGGTAATGGTCCCAGCCTGCCCCGGGTTTTTGTTATCCACTTTCTCGCCGTAGAATTTCACTTCGCTATTGCCGACATCCCAGCGCCCGTTATGGGTCAAAGAGTAGTTTTGGCGTTCAAGGCGATTTTTATCAAGCGAGTCTGAGTCGCGATCCTGGCGATCGAAACCGTAGCCGGCGGTAATGTCCTGATTCTCCGTTGGCGTCCAGGCGAACTCAACGTTACCGTCGCGGCTGGTGAAACCTTCAATGCGCGGCGTTTCACCCGCAGCGTTGCTGGAAGATTGCTGATCGTCTTTACTACGTTTCGCCAGGCTGCCGTAGGCTTTCATCCCCAGCACGCCGTCAATCAGCGGGCCGCTGGTGAAGAACTGGCCGTTATAAGTGTCACCGCGATCGCGGTGTTCCTGAATGGTGGCATCGCTGCTGAGGGTACCGGTCCATTTCTGGCCGATTTTTTTGGTAATGATATTGACCACGCCGCCGAGCGCATCGGAACCGTACAGGGAAGACATCGGGCCGCGCACCACTTCAATCCGTTCGATGGAGTCCACCGGGATCCAGTTCAGATCGAAATCGTTATGGCGGAAGACGGCGTTACGCGAGTTGACACGTTTGCCATCGATCAGGATTAGCGTATAGCTGCTATCCAGACCGCGGATGCTGACACCCTTGCGGTTATCCCCTTCGTTGGTGAGCTGAACGCCAGGCACATCGCGCAACACGTCCTTCAGGTTCTGCACCGGCTTACGCTGCAAGTCCTGTTGGGTGATCACGCTGATACTGGCGGGCGCATCTTTGACGCTCTGTTCAGTCGCCGCGGCGGTGACAACCAGCGTTTCGTCATCATTTGCGGCCAGCGCCGGAAATGCCAATGCTACGACGGACGCGCACAGTCCCGCCCGGGCAAAAGGGTTTAACCTGAACATACCAAATCTCCATGAGGTCAACTACAAATCAAACAAAGGGTGCTGCTTGCACATCCTGTCGACACGCGGCTCTGGCGGCCGCGCGCAATTTTTTTACAGTCGATGTGGCTGGTCACCCCTTGCCTTTCGTAGTTGAGCGGCAAGATATGGAGATTGGCTTCATCCTGAATTTGCCGAAATGATAAGGATAATGATTACAATTATCAATACAATTATGAAGAAGTGTGTCCGATTGTAAGCCTTGCGGGCATAAAAAAAGCCCTCTTTAAAAGAGGGCTTTATCGAAAGCGGTAGAGTGTGGAATTAGCCTTTAAAGCGTTCCGGGAACTTCATTTCGCTGTAGCGCACGAAGCGGGTACCTTTCACCAGCTTGTAACCAAACCAGATAACCAGGAACAGCGGAATACCGATGTAGGTCGCCGCCACGCCGCCCCAATCAATGGTGTCCTTGAGGAAGGCTTCATAGTTCTGGCCAAGGGTGATGATAAGGCACAGTACGAAGGCGAAGATCGGCCCCAGCGGGAAGAACCCGGAACGGTACGGCAGGTTATTAATATCGTTACCCTGCAACACGTAACCACGACGGAAACGGTAGTGGCTGATCGCAATACCCAGCCAGGCGATAAAGCCAGTCATCCCGGAGGTATTCAGCAGCCACAGGTAAACCGTCTGGTTGCCGAACATCGAGGTCAGGAAGCACAGCGCCGCAATCACGGTAGTCGCATACAGCGCGTTGCGCGGTACGCCGCCTCTCGACAGCTTCGAGAAAATGCGCGGCGCTTTGCCGTCGCACGCCAGGGTATACAACATACGCGTAGAGGCGTACATCCCGGAGTTACCCGCCGACAGCACCGCCGTCAGGATAACCGCGTTCATGATCGCCGCCGCAGAGAGCAGACCGGCGTGCTCGAACACCAGGGTGAACGGGCTAACGGAAATGTCTTTAACGTCGTTGCGCAGCAGGCTCGGATCGGTATACGGGATGATCAGGCTGATAATCAAAATCGCGAAGACATAGAACAGCAGGATACGCCAGAACACCTGACGCACCGCGCGCGGAATGTTCTTCTCCGGATTTTCCGATTCGCCCGCGGCAATACCGATGAGCTCGGTACCCTGGAAGGAGAAGCCGACAATCATCGCCACGCCGATCATCGCCGCAAAACCGCCGGCAAACGGCGCATCATCAATGCCCCAGTTGCTCCAGCCCGCCGGCTTGGCGCCTTCGAAGATGCCAAAAATCATCATAATGCCGACGATGATAAAGATAATCACGGTGGCAACTTTAATCAGCGAGAACCAGTACTCCGCTTCGCCGAAGCCGCGTACCGAGATCCAGTTCAGCAGGAACATGATGCCGAGGAATAAGGCGCTCCAGATCCAGCCGGGTGTATCCGGGAACCAGTAGCTCATCACCAGCTGCGAAGCAACGAGGTCAACGGCGATAGTCACCGCCCAGTTGTACCAGTAGTTCCAGCCCAGCGCGAAACCAAAGCCTTCTTCTACATAGTTCTGACCGTAGGTCGCAAAAGAGCCTGAAACCGGCATAAACGCCGCCAGCTCGCCGAGACTGGTCATCAGGAAATACACCATCAGACCGATCAGAATGTAGGAAAGCAGCGCGCCGCCGGGGCCTGCCTGAGAAATTGTTGCGCCAGAGGCAACGAAAAGACCTGTACCGATGGAACCGCCAATAGCGATCATGGTCAAGTGGCGCGCTTTTAGCTCGCGGCGGAGCGTGGGCGCTTCTGTGGTTTTAGTTTCCGAAACCATGTGAAAATGCTATCCATCCAAAAAATGAGGCGCGATTGTAGCAGACGATCGTCCATCCATCCGGTACAAATGCAAAGTTATAAGAGAGCTTCATGATCTGACACAAATTATTAGTAAAGCAGTAATCCTGCATTGGCGCATAAAAAAACAGACAAAAAATCGCGGCTTACGGCAAAATAACGCGAGGATTGTCACAATGCTGAAGGAGTCAGCTTATGGTTTCCCCCACTCGTCGCAGCCTGGCCCCCGATGCCTTTCTGCTACTGGCGATTTTCTGCCTGTATCTATTCGTTATTGGCCTGTACGCCAGTATCACGGTGCTGGAACACTGGTTGCGGCTGCCGAATTACCTGACCGATAACAGGGAGACTTTTCTTGTCGGCGCGCTTCCTCTTGCGATTGCGGGGCTGCTGGGGCTACTGGCGGGCGTCGGAGTGAAAAAGCGGCTGATGGTTCGGCTATGCAAAGTCTTCTGCGCCTTTTCTCTTATCTATATTGCGGCTTTCGCCTGGCTGGACTGGCGCACGATGGACCACTATCGGGATAACCCGCAGTACGGCGTATGCAAGCAATACAGCAAACACACCATTTATATGTACGTGTGGAATAGCGACTGGTGCGACCATTTCGACAAAAGGGTGCAAATCCCCTCCCCCATTGCTAATAGGGAGAATACCCCGTGAAGAAACCAGCAAAAGTTGCTAACGCCGAACCGCAGGCCACTCGCGCACAGCGAATCTGGCAACAGCTAAACGCATGGCTTATTTTTCCGGCGCTAGGGGTTTACGCGCTCTATTTAGCAACCGACTATCTGCCATTACTGAAATTACGCGGTTGGCCGGACTTCGCCTCCGTTTCCTTACTGAAGGCCAATTTTACCGGCTCCGCGCTGCTCTTTTTTTCATTCGCCTGGCGGATGGGCAGAGTGCTGCGTGGTAAAACCGTCGATGGAAGTTATGAAAATCGCCTGCTGACCGCTATCGCCGGATTTACGCTGGCGCTGCTGATCGTCATCAACAGCGCCATTTTTACCTTACATTTTATGGTATACGGCTCGCCGCGCTATATTCGCTGCTGGGAACCCGTTCCCATGGGCAGCTGGCATTATGCCAGAACCCCGGAGATCTGCGTGCAGCACGGCTACGCGCCAATAAGGGATACCGCTACACCTCGCAGTAACGGATAAAGCGCTGCAGCGCCTTGGAAACGTGTTTTTGCCGATGGCGAATACGCCACAACGTGCGCGTCAGGCGCGGTAGCGGCAGCTTGAGCTCCACCAGCGTTCCGGCCTCCAGCTGCTCGGCAATGACTCGCCGCGACAGGCAGCTGATGCCTAGTCCGTGGCGGACCGCATGTTTAATGGCCTCTGAGTTGCCAAGCTCCATGCCCAGTTGAAATGCGGGCAGATGCGACAACAGCACATAATCGACGATCTCCCGCGTGCCGGAGCCATGCTCGCGCAGGATCCACTGCGCTTCCGCCAGCCGTTGCAGCGTCAATTCGCCTTCCAGGAATGGCGAATCAGGGGCGGCGAACACCACCAGTTCATCTTCAATCCACGGCTCGGCGATAATATCCGCCGCGTGGCACGGCCCTTCAATCAGGCCAATATCGACGCGCAAATCGCTGACCGCATTAATCACATCCTGGCTGTTGCCGACGCTCAGCTCCAGCGGCAGTTCGGGGAAGTCGCGGCGGTAGCGGGCGATGATTTCCGGCAGAATATAGTTGCCGATGGTGCTACTGGCATAAACGCGGATTGCGCCATTATCGCCGCGAAACAGCTGTTCTATCTCTCCAGCGCGCTCCAGTAGCGCCAGCGCCCGCGGGTAGAGCAAGCGACCATGCTCGTTGACCACCAGCCGTTTACCGACGCGGTCAAACAGCTGAACGCCGAGTTGCCCCTCCAGGTCGGTTAGCGCCGCGCTCACCGCCGACTGCGACAGCGCCAGCATCTGTGACGCCTGCGTCGTTGACCCGCTTTTCAAAACCTCAGCAAAAACTTCCAGTTGCCGTAGCGTGATATGCATAACTCACCTGTTTATTAGCCCAAGCTGGATAACCGTCAACGCTATGGTGACATAAATCAGCAGGGCTGTGGCCTGAAGGATGAAGGGTATAACCCAAAATCATTCGTGCTGCAGAAAGGCGGCAAGTGAGCGACAAATTCGTCAGGAACGAATTTGACCAGTCAAAGGCTGGCCTCCGGTGAGGGACAAGGATGTCCCTCATTAATCCCCAGGAGCTTACATCAGTAAGTGACTGGGGTGAGTAAACGCAGCCAACACATCTGCAGCGCGAAGGATGAAGGGTTTATCACTTATTCCGATAGATTATAAATATATAATCAATTTTATTTTTAAACCAGCCAGTCGTATTCTTTGCCCAGACAAAGGAGAAGGTTATGACAGCACTCACTTTACCCACTAAACATCGCACCCTGTGGCATTTCGTCCCAGGCCTGGCGCTGACCGCCGCGTTGACCGGCGCCGCCCTGTGGGCAGGCAGTTTCCCTGCTATCGCCGGCGCGGGCTTCAGCGCGCTGACGCTGGCTATCTTGTTCGGCATGGTGGTCGGTAACACCGTTTATCCCAAAATTTGGCAGTCCTGCGACGGCGGGGTGATTTTCGCCAAGCAGTATCTGCTGCGCCTGGGGATCATTCTTTATGGTTTTCGTCTGACGTTTGCCCAGATTGCTGACGTCGGCGTCAGCGGGATCCTGATTGACGTACTGACGCTGTCCAGCACCTTCTTTATCGCCTGTTTCCTCGGGCAGAAGGTTTTCGGGCTCGATAAACATACCAGCTGGCTTATTGGCGCCGGTAGCAGCATCTGCGGCGCCGCGGCGGTCCTGGCCACCGAGCCGGTCGTCAAAGCCGAAGCCAGTAAAGTGACGGTCGCCGTGGCGACAGTGGTTATCTTCGGTACTATCGCCATCTTCCTCTACCCGGCGATGTATCCGCTGCTGGCGCACTGGTTCACTCCGGAAACCTATGGCATCTATATGGGCTCCACCATGCATGAAGTCGCCCAGGTCGTTGCCGCCGGTCACGCGGTTAGCCCGGACGCCGAAAATGCCGCGGTTATCGCCAAAATGCTGCGCGTGATGATGCTGGCTCCGTTCCTGCTGTTCATTGCTGCTCGTGTGAAACAACTGGCGCCAGCCGGTAACGGCGAAAAGAGCAAAATCACCATTCCGTGGTTTGCCATTCTGTTTATTCTGGTGGCGGTATTTAACTCCTTCCACCTGCTGCCGAAAGCCGTCGTCGATATGCTGGTCACCCTCGATACCGTACTGCTGGCGATGGCGATGGCCGCGCTGGGCTTAACCACCCACGTCAGCGCACTGAAAAAAGCCGGTGCGAAGCCGCTGCTGATGGCGCTGATGCTGTTCGTCTGGCTGATTGTTGGCGGCGGCGCGATTAACTTCGCTATCCACCACCTGATTGGCTAAGCAGTAAGTTTTCTCGTCGATATTCATTCATTGCTGTAACTCTCCGGTTAAGCCGCTATCATTACCCTCCCCCCAGCGGCTTAACTGGAGTTTTTTTATGAAATATATTGGAGCGCACGTTAGCGCCTCCGGCGGGCTGGCCAATGCCGCCATCCGCGCCGCGGAAATCGAAGCGACCGCCTTCGCCCTGTTCACCAAAAATCAGCGTCAATGGCGCGCCGCGCCGCTCACCGACGAAGCGATTGCCGAATTCAAAGCCGCCTGCGAAAAATATCACTTCGGCCCGGGGCAGATCCTGCCGCACGACAGCTACCTGATTAACCTCGGTCACCCGGTCGAAGAAGCGCTGGAGAAATCCCGCGAGGCGTTTATCGATGAATTAACCCGCTGCCAGCAGTTGGGATTAACGCTGCTCAACTTCCATCCGGGCAGCCACCTGCAGCAGATCCCGGAAGATGAATGCCTGGCGCGTATCGCTGAATCCATCAACATCGCGCTGGCGAAAACCGAAGGCGTGACCGCGGTTATCGAAAATACCGCCGGTCAGGGCAGTAACCTCGGTTTTAAATTTGAGCATCTTGCCGCCATCATTGACGGCGTTGAAGACAAATCCCGCGTTGGCGTCTGCATCGATACCTGCCACGCTTTCGCCGCCGGCTATGACCTACGCAGCGCGGAGGAGTGTGAAAAGACCTTCGCCGAATTCGAACGGATCGTCGGCTTCCAGTATCTGCGCGGCATGCACCTGAATGATGCCAAAAGCGCTTTTGGCAGCCGCGTCGACCGTCACCATAGCCTGGGTGAAGGCAATATCGGCCATGATGCTTTTCGTTGGATCATGCAGGATAACCGTTTCGATGGTATCCCGCTGATTCTGGAAACCATTAACCCGGATATCTGGGCGGAAGAAATTGCCTGGCTGCGGGCGCAGCAGACCGCCGAAGTGGCCTGAATCCAGACACAAAAAAAGGGCCGACAAATCGGCCCTTTTTTATTGCGCTTATATTACGCCGCTTTTTCAGCTTCCGCCGCCGGCGCTTCCGGGCGCTTCAGCACCGCGTAAGAGAGACCCGCAACCAGCGTACCGGCAATAATCGCCAGCAGATAACCCAGCACCGGAGTGATGGCGCCTGGGATCAGCAGAACGAACAGACCGCCATGCGGCGCCATCAGTTTCGCGCCAACCGCCATCGAGATAGCGCCGGTCACCGCGCCGCCAACGATACAGCAAGGCAGTACGCGCATCGGGTCACGTGCGGCGAATGGAATCGCCCCTTCGGTAATGAAGCACAGACCCAGAACCAGCGCCGCTTTACCGCCTTCACGCTGCGATTTATCGAACTTGTGGCGGGCAATCAGCGTCGCCAGGCCAAGCGCCAGCGGTGGCACCATACCGGCCGCCATAATCGCCGCCATCGGCGCATAGGTTTGAGTACTCAACAGACCCACACCGAAAGCATAAGCCGCTTTGTTCACCGGGCCGCCCATATCGGTACACATCATGCCGCCAAGGATCGCGCCGAGCAGCACCGCGTTCGCCGTCCCCATGGTTTGCAGCCAGTGGGTGAGCCAGGCCAGGATACCCGCCACCGGTTTACCGATCAGGTAGATCATCGCCAGACCAACAATCAGGCTGGAAATCAGTGGAATGATCAGAATCGGCTTCAACGCTTCCATACTCTGCGGCAGTTTCAGCTTAGTACTGATTAACTTCGCCACATAACCGGCAAGGAAACCGGCGATAATACCGCCGATGAAGCCGGAACCGCCGCTCACGGCCAGCATACCGCCGATAAGACCAGGCGTCAGACCCGGACGGTCAGCGATGGAGAACGCGATAAAGCCTGCCAGTACCGGCACCATCAGCGCAAAGGCTGACCCGCCGCCGATTTGCATCAACGCCGCCGCCATGGTGTCTTTCACTTCAAACGCTTTAATACCGAACGCGAACGACAGCGCGATACACAGACCGCCCGCGACCACCATCGGCAGCATGTAGGAGACGCCGGTCAGCAGGTGACGATAGGCGCCAGCCGACTCTTTTTTACCGTCACCGGAGGCCTGCGGTTTGCCGGATGGCTGGTACGGCTTCGCTTCAGCAACGGCTTTATCCAGCTCCTGCGCGGTTTTCTTCAGTGCCAGTCCGGTGGTGGTGCGATACATCGGTTTACCGGCGAACTTCGCCAGATCGACTTCGATATCGGCGGCGACGATCACCAGATCCGCCTGCTCCACCTCTTCCGGAGTAATGGCATTACCGGCCCCCACGGAACCACGGGTTTCCACTTTCACCCACCAGCCGCGTTTTTTAGCCTCGGTTTCAATGGCTTCCGCCGCCATAAAGGTATGAGCTACGCCGGTCGGACAAGCGGTAACGGCGACAATACGTTTCTGCCCCTGGGCGGCGGCCGGAACGGCTACCGCCGCTGGCGCAACGTACGGCTTAGCGTGATCTTTCGCTTCACCCAGGAACAGCTCCGGATGGGCGACAGCACGGTTAATATCGCCCAGAAAGACGTTTTTACCGTTCAGCGCGCTGTCAGCCGGCAGTGCGGTTCCCAGCACGATGGCCAGTTCGGCATCGTTCGGGTTATCAATCAGCTCAAGGTGCGCTTTCTGCGCCGCGGCGCTGAGCAGGGTCTTCGCCATGTAGGCGCGAGCCTGGCCAAGCCCGGCATCAATAATCAGCAGCGTTTTCATTATGCCTCTCCTGCTGTCAATTAAAGGGTTGTAAGTCGACGCGCGCCATCATTGCGGCCAACTGGGTACGATCGGTAATGCCAACGTTGCTCTGGCTAACGGCCAGGGCGGCGACGGCGGTCGCCAGGCGCAGGGTATGCTCGCTGGATTCACGCATCAGCAGGCCGTAAATCAGGCCGCCGACCATCGAATCACCGGCGCCGACGGTGCTGACGACTTCTACTGAAGGCGGTTTGGCAATCCATTCGCCGGAGGCGTTAACCCACAGCGCACCCTCTTCGCCTAACGAAATCACCACGTGGGCGATACCTTGCTCGCGCAGCGCATGGGCGGCGTCGATAACATCTTTCATCTCCGGCAACTTGCGGCCAGCCCAGATTTCCAGCTCGCGGCGGTTTGGTTTTACCAGCCACGGCGCGGCTTTCAGCCCTGCAACCAGCGCTTCGCGGCTGCTATCGAAAATAATGCACGGGCACTGGCTGCGCAGGCGCGTCATCCAGTCGGTAAAGGCTTCCGGACTCACGCCGGACGGCAGGCTGCCGCTGACGCAAACCATATCGAACTGCCCCAGCCAGCTCAGAGAATCATTAACGAAACGCTCCCAGTCCGCCGGGGTCACTTCGAAACCGGAGAAGTTGAAATCGGTCACTTCGCCATCTTTTTCCGTCAGCTTGACGTTAATACGGGTACGCCCCTGCACCACCTGGAAGCGGTTGGCGATACCCAGCTCGCTAAACAGCTGCTGGAAGCCATCCTGGTTATCTTTACCGAGGAAGCCGCCGACGGTGACGTCGATGCCAAGATCTTTCAGCACCTTCGCCACGTTGATACCTTTGCCTGCCGCATGCAGGCCAGTGGTACGTACCAGGTTCACTTCGCCACGTTCGATTTCCGGGGTGAAACCCACCAGGTCGTATGCCGGATTTAAAGTAATCGTTGCTACACGTCTGCTCATTTATGCGCCCTCCCCAAGGCCTGCGGCGATCGCTTCGCCAATCGCATCCAGCGCTTGTTGCGCATCTTCACCCTGCGCGGTAAAACGCAGACGGTGACCTTTTTTCACACCCAGCGCCACGACCTTCATCAGGCTGCGGCCATTGGCCGGCTTGCCGGAACCATCGAGGTTGGTAACGGTAATGTCGCTGGAGAATTGTTTAATCGTATTCACCAGCATCGTGCCCGGACGTGCGTGCAGCCCGTGCTCGTTGCGTACCACAAACTCGGCGTTCAGCACGTCTTCAGCAATGGCGTCGTCGCTGGTCAGCAGCGCCAGCAGCGTGGCGGCGTCGGCTTTCAGCAGATGCTCCGCTTTTTTATCAATAAGCAGATTGCTCAGGCGATGAAGCACCGCGGTCGGCTGCTCATCGGCCATCGCGACGGTGATCAGCAGCGCCACCGGCTGCCCGTCAGCGGTAAACGCATTGGCGGCGCGACTCACGGCAACGGCGCTGCGCAGGTTGCCTTCCGCACAGTCGTTCAACCAGATCCCCTGGCCCAGGTTGAGCGGCGCATCATTAATAGTGCGGCTGACGAAATCGGCGTTTACCGCCCCCGCCTCTTTCAGCCGCGCGGCGTTCAGCGCCTGCAGCGTCAGCAGATCGTTGGCGACCACGTCGAGGCTCAACGTTTCGTTGTCGAGCTTCAGCGCTTCGCTTTGCTTTTCGCCCATCAGCAGAGCGCGCAGTTCTTCTGCGGTGGTGACGGTTCTCAACTGTTCAGCCACCGAATCGTCGCTCAGGACGTGCGTCAACTGACGCAGCAGACCGAGGTGCTCGTCGGAGCTGGCGGCAATACCGATCGCCACATAAGCGGTTTGTCCTTCTCCCCAGGTCACGCCCTGCGGGAACTGATACACCTGTACGCCCGTTTTCAGAACCTGGTCGCGGGTATCGGTGGTGCCGTGCGGAATAGCGATGCCATTGCCGAGGAAAGTGGAGGTCTGCTGCTCGCGGGCAAGCATACCGTTAACGTAGCCGTCAGCCACATTACCCGCGCTAACCAGCGCGCCAGCAATCTGACGTATTGCCTCTTCTTTATTCGCGGCCTGCTGGCCGGGATGGATATCCTGTACAGATAACTGGAACATAGTTCTCCTCTCCGCTGAATTGAATCGTTTCAGCTAACATGAGAAAAAATACGCCACCCGATGACTGGATAATACTCTGATGACGCTGAAACGTTTCAATGAGTCTGTACCTTTCTTGCGCACTGCGCAAGTAAACTCCGAAGGCTGATAACAGAATTTAGAGATACCGCACATTTTTGCTGAAGCTAATGGTGAAATGCGCCATTGGCTTCAGCATTTTGCTGAACAACATAATTTGAAACGCCTTTTTAATTTTTCGTGCCATACCACTATTTATTTTATGGGTGTCGGCGTAAACTTCGCCTCTCCTGAAACCAATGATATTCCAGCATGCAAAACAGTAGCGCCGCCCTTCCCCGCCGCGGGTTCGACTTAACCTCCTCCGCTTTTCTTATCGTCGCCTTTCTGACGGGGATCGCCGGAGCCTTACAAACCCCGACCCTGAGCCTGTTTCTGACCAATGAGGTGCACGTGCGCCCGGCAATGGTCGGCTTCTTTTTTACCGGCAGCGCGGTCATCGGCATTCTGGTAAGTCAGTTTCTTGCCGGGCGTTCCGATCGTAAAGGCGATCGCAAGCAGCTGATTGTCGCCTGCTGCCTGCTGGGGGTGCTGGCCTGCGTGCTGTTCGCCTGGAACCGCAACTACTTTATTCTGCTGTTCGTCGGCGTCTTTCTCAGTAGTTTTGGCTCCACCGCCAACCCACAAATGTTCGCCCTCGCCCGCGAGCACGCGGACAAAACCGGGCGCGAGGCGGTGATGTTCAGCTCCATTCTGCGCGCGCAGGTCTCGCTGGCGTGGGTGATCGGCCCGCCGCTGGCCTACGCGCTGGCGATGGGTTTTGGTTTTACCGTGATGTATCTCAGCGCCGCCGTGGCGTTTATCGTCTGCGCGCTGATGGTCTGGTTCTTCCTGCCCAGCATGCGTAAAGAGAGCAAAACCGCCGGTGGTCATCTTGAAGCGCCGCGCACCAACCGCCGCGATGCGCTGCTGCTGTTCAGCATCTGTACGTTAATGTGGGGCACCAACAGCCTCTATATCATTAATATGCCGCTGTTTATCATTAATGAACTGCATCTGCCGGAGAAACTGGCCGGGCTGATGATGGGGACCGCCGCCGGGCTGGAAATCCCCACCATGCTGATTGCCGGTTATTACGCGAAACGTTTTGGAAAGCGCTTGCTGATGCGCATTGCCGCGCTTGCCGGACTGCTGTTTTATGTCGGTATGCTGACTGTCCATACCCCGGCTCTGTTGCTGGCGATGCAGGCGCTGAACGCGATTTACATCGGGATCCTGGCCGGTATCGGTATGCTCTATTTTCAGGATCTGATGCCGGGCCAGGCGGGCGCGGCGACCACGCTGTATACCAATACCACGCGCGTCGGCTGGATCATCGCCGGCTCGCTGGCGGGCGTTGTCGCGGAAATCTGGAGCTATCACGCGGTGTTCTGGATTGCGCTGGCGATGGGAATTATCGCCCAGGGCTGCCTGTGGCGGATTAAAGACGTTTAAGGCGCGGTCAGCGCTTCGAGATGAATAAGATAAGCCATCGCCTGCTGACGCGTGCTGCCGCACATTTCCGCGGCCGGCTGTAAACCTGCACAGACTTTAGGGCGCAGCGGCGAGGCAAAAATCTTGCAGCGCAGATGTTCATCCAGCTGCACGCATGGGGTGTTGGCCGGCTTGCCTAATATACAATTACTCATTGTTTAAAGTTAACATCATTACTGTTAGCATCACAGCCGTCTTATCATTGCTCTACAAAGGACGTCACACTCTATGAAGCCAAAGTTGTATTCGTATGTGCGTTTTTCATCTGTGAAACAACGGGAGGGTAACTCGCTGGAGCGTCAACAAGATACTGCGCTAAGAATTGCATCCCGCTATGACCTCGAACTTGATACAACAGCTTTCCACGATCTCGGTATGTCAGCGTTCAAAGGTAAAAACGCGCATGAAGGGAAGCTATCAGAGTTCATTAAGCAGATTGGGGTCAAAGTTCCTGTTGGATCGTGGTTGGTAGTCGAAAATCTTGACCGTATAAGCCGTGATGATGCCTGGAGTGCGTTGGATATTTTCAAAAGCATACTGAGTAAGGGAATAGTCGTTGTTACTGGCATGGATGAAAAGGTTTATAAGTATGCGGATGTAAAGAATAATCCAACCGACCTAATCATCTCATTGCTAATGTTCACCCGTGCACACGATGAATCGTTAACAAAAAAGAATCGGGTTGAATCCCAAGCCCGCTCTCTGATAAGACATAACCTAACAAGAGAACCTGGAACGCCAGCAAGAGCAATAGAATCTGTGGGTCAAAATGTCTGGTGGGTAGACACCAAATCAGGATATGTTACCCCACACCCAACGTATTTTGCGGCAGCGCAGAAAATTATAGAACTAAAACAAAGCGGTGAAACTCTTCTTGGAATCCAACGATATCTTAACGAACACTATCCTGCTCCTAAAAAGAGGGTTTATAAAGACCAGACAGGCCAAGCACTGACGTCCAAAACGGAACAATGGGGCAAGCATTTAATTCGAACCTTCTTGAATCCTACTGTTCATGGGCAAAAAGTCTTTACGCTGGATAAGCGCGATGAATCAGGTATTGTTATATACGATCCGGATTCAGAAAAGCCATTGAAGGAAACGTTCACTATTCCTGATTACTACCCGGTATTGATGTCAGAAATAGACTATCTGACACTATCAAAACTGGATCGACACCGAGCGGTTACTCGAAGCTCCTCAAAATACCCTGAGGGCAACCCTGAGCCCGAAATCCCGTTACTATCAGGCATTGGAATTCTTTTCTGCGGGAAGTGTGGGTCCTTTATGTTCAAATCAGGTTCAAACAAAAACAAATACCGTTATATCTGTGGCTCAAAAATTGTTCAGGGTAAGCCTTGCGGTAAAAAAGGTTTTACGTCATATCAACTTGAACACACTATTTTGCAACTAATCGCTGATCACGTCTGGAACAACCATCAAGAAGATAAAACAGCCTGGTACGAATCTGAGATTGCAAAGGCCTCAGAATCTATTGATAAGCTTCTGAAACTGGCAACCCTAACGGACAGCCTCGAAGAGCTAGCAGAACAGATTAATTCAAACAAACATAAAAAAGTGACGCTTGAGAGAGAATTTCATCAGTACAAAATCAACCGTTCAGAAATTCAAACTACGGGCTGGGAGCAATTCCAACATTTCGATGTTCATGACACAAAGAATCCTAACCGTAAGCAGATTAGATTGAAGGTAAAGCAAGCCATCAAACGCATTGATTGTTATGACATTGATGGGCGGCATGGTCATTTCGAAGTAACCTTCGCCGACGAGACAAAGCAAAGAATAGTGATTAAGTTCAATCGCAACCGATCTCCTGGCGTTTCGTATGTAGAAGCACAAACTGTCAATGATCATGACTTACTAAAAATGCAAGGACTTGTGTTGCACTCCTTCATTGATGAACTGATTTCGCCTGACAAATTTGCGCAGCATATTAAGGAAAAACACGAAGTCAGTCTTCTTAACCCGACGTATATAACCGAGTTGGAAAATAGCGCAAGCCGAGACAAAGACAATGGAATGACTATCATAGTGGATGGATCTACAAGCAAAACTTATGCAACTGTCAACGGTACCAAGTACGAGATTAACTCGTTGGAAGACTTAGAAAAATTTTCACACTAAACTCCCCCCTTGCCTACCAGACAAGGGGAACCCCCCAATAACGTAAAGACACATTACACCGCATAACGTTGCCGCCGGGTCAGACAAAACGTCAGCACGGCCCCCTTCAAATAGCAAATAAAACCTTTTAAATCAATATATTGATTATTATTTCCGTCATCATTTGTTGATTTCTACACCACAATATTGATCGATAAAAACGATTGATTATGCAATCTTGATAGCTCGTACAGATCAATATAAAATGAGAATTACACAGCTAAAAGAACTTATGTACCCCATTACAACGAGATCTTAGTAACGACTAAAACAGGGATGATCTAAAACATGAAACTGTTAAAATCATACAAAATCATTATCTTACAATCGTTGATTCTTTCAGGCACAGCACTTGCAGCATCAGGCGACTTCAATGGTTTCCGCGATATTGGTTCTATAGATGAGCTAATGGCACTTCCACAAGAGGAGCTTTGTTCGAACGGTGGACCATCGCGAAATGAAATCCATCAAATACTCCTTAATGAACCGCTAACCCTATCTATGTATCAAAATGATCCAAATGCAGCCCGCATGCTTATCAATGAACAATCCCAAAATATCAATGCCAAGATTAAACAAAAATGTTCAACCAAAGAGAATGTTTCCACTCGAAAACTTACAAGAGCAATGCTTCGTAATGAAGAGGAAATGTGCAAAGCTGGTGCGCCAACAAAAGATGAACTCAAGGTTCTTATAAAAGAATCGAACGAAATTGATGAACAACTAAGAGCAATGCCTTATGAAGGACGCCTTCTTATGGAGGAGGCTGCAAAATTAAATGGGACTACACTCCGTGAAATGTTCATAGATGATGTTACCAATGCTGCGGCTAAAAATTGGCAAAAAGCCTGTTCAGAAAAATCATATATTAAAAAGAGTGAAAAAAAATCCACGCAAGAAAGAAAGGACAACAATCCGTCTTCAAATATCAAAAACGAAGATAACTCCGATGTCAGTCAAAAAGCATATAACATCAGCGATCAAAAATTAAACGACACATGGAATAAGTTGAATAAAGATATACGTAAGAAATTACTACCTTCACAGAGAGAATGGATAAAGTCAAAATCTATTTGCAATGGTAATTGGGTATGTCTCACGGATATGACGAACAAACGTATTTTTGAACTGGAAGCTGAAAATGCAAGCTAATGAGCTGGTTAGAGTATTGAAAAACGACTGGCTGGAATCACCTTGTAGTAACTTCTGCCACGGGAAATATACGGTTGGCCGATTTCATCTAACAGATGTTTTCATCGTAAAGTATATGATGCTTGTACATAAAATCGATATACCGGACTCATGGGTTAGTAATATTTTCACTAACATCTCAGATACTGAAACCCGCAAGGTTATGTATATGGAATACAGTGATATGTTATCGAATGACACTATGAACGAGATCCGTAAAGCGGTTAAATCTCCACCAGCCAACATGAGATTATATCGTAATAGAGATCAAGTGACTAATATAGAAATCATGGCAAAATGAAATGAAACCACCGTATGTACGCTATATCAAAACATCTGTTATAGCTGTTGCTATAGTCTATGGCATCGGTAATCTCCTGTACGCTCTGGCAACCACTCCAGACCAATCTAAAATGCCTGAAGCAAATGTTGTTAAAAATAAAAATCCCCCGCCTTCACACCAACCAACAGAACCATCAAAATCACTGACAATTGACATATTCCCAAGGATGTACACAACTGGGGAAGTATATACAAGATTTCAAGAACATGAATTCCGGGCAACAAATGACTTCAAGAATTGCCGATTGATGGTTACAGGAAAAATAGAAAATATTGGTACTGTTACTTTCAGCAAAAAACCTCTGGTAACCTTAAGTATTCCTGGTTCTGATGAGGGGCTGAAATTCATATTCGAAGATACGGATTCCAATAACGACGAAGTAGCTTCATTGAATATCGGAAAAACGATAGTGATCGCCGGGAGAAACGCGCGAGTAGGGTCCTTTGGTGGCGTATTTCTCGATGACTCTATACTAATGTCAGACATGATCTCCAAGGAACCACATAAACAACGAAAAATTCTTGTTGCCAGTGGTGGAATTTTTGACAGCGTGATTTGTCGTAAGTAACGTTTCCTTGTCCTTCCAATGCAGGGGGGAAAATCCCCTGCCCCCTCATGATCTTATGCTCCTCTCACCTAACCTTGCCCCCTCTGATTATCCATACAGTAATTTTCTTGTTTTTCACCCTCGATTGAGGTATAAAAAACAGAAAAATAATCATGAGGCTTTACCGATGTACTCTCATAATCTCGCAAAAACAGTAGTACTGACTGACCAGAATGATATCGAATCTTACTTGCAACCTATGAACCTCAGTCAAAATAACCTTGCTCGTATTCTTGAACGTGGTTTATCTGGTCGCTATGCCACTACGCAGAACCACCCTGCAACATCTCGTGGTCAGTACTTCTATGGTGAAGGTGTTAGCGCTGCTCGAGATATCCTTGCCCCGAAAGGGTACAAGCGACTATCTCTACGAAATGTTGAGCTGACTACCAGCGATAAGGTGGCTATTTACCTTTGTCGTGGTTGTGATCAGACAGGTTTGATTCATGGCTATCCTGAATCACGCATGAAGAAGGGTGACTTTACTTGCGAGCTTATGGGGTTAATCCATAATAATAACCCAGGCCAAGGGAAACTAATGCTGGATGACAACCAGCTAAAATTAGATTTGGATCTCCCTGAAGGTGAAGTTGTCCCATTACTCCCAAATAAAATCGGACGAGACCTATGGTTTTTACTTTACGATTTTTATGAACTGGATGAATTCAATCGTGTAGGTATCCGCGCGGAGTTGTCCCGCCCTGTTTCCTACAATAACAAAAATGTGGTTAACAGTTTTTCTACTCGTTTGATTCTTGATATCCATCAGCCAGACCCAATCGTTCGGGGTGGTGAGGCTCCTCAGTTTACACCAGATATCGATCTTGACATTTTGAAAACAGGTTAAAGATGCACCATGTTTAATTCAGAGCGTTTACGTATAGCAAGAGAACGGAGAGGCCTGACACAAAGAGCGCTAGCTGAAAAAGCTGGGTTAACCAGCAAGACCATTTCTAACTATGAAAAAGCTGGCGTCTTTGAGCCGATTGCCAGCGACAGCATGGAAAGAATCTCCTTTGTTTTGGAATATCCTATCGAATTCTTTCTCGATCGGGATGTTCCTTCACTAACTCCCGAAGCAGTCAGCTTTCGTGCCATGACAAAGTTAAGTGCGCAAAAACGTGATTCTGCACTTGGGGCGGGAAAACTAGCACAGGAATTATCGGCATGGATTGAAGGGCAATTTAAGTTGCCAAAGCCTAACATTCCTGATTGTAGTTTCGACGGATATTCTGAGCCTGAGCGTGCAGCTAGGGCTGTTAGGGAAGCTTGGGGTATTGGTGAGCTATCAATATCGAACATTGTTCATTTGCTTGAAGTTAATGGCGTTAGAGTATTTTCACTAGCTGAGAATTGCGTTGAAGTGGATGCGTTTTCATTTTGGATGGACGACAAACCTTTCGTCCTATTAAATACGATGAAAACTCCAGAACGAAGCCGCTTCGACGCTGCTCATGAGCTTGGTCATTTGGTTCTTCATAAGCACTCAAGCAACAATGGTCGACAAGCTGAACAGGATGCTGATCGTTTTGCTTCAGCATTCTTGATGCCTGAGCGTAGTATCTTAGCCTCGGTACCGAGGATGCCTAGCCTAGATCAACTCATTATGTTGAAAAAGAACTGGAAAGTATCTCTAGCGGCATTAGTTCGGCGTACATTCGATGTCGGTTTGTCTTCTGAGTGGCATTACCGACAACTTGCGATAGAACTTAACCGTCGTGGTTATCGCACGGGGGAACCGCAAGGTATGCCAGAACGAGAAAACTCATTAATTTTGGAGAAAGTTTTTTCCGCGTTGCGCTCTCAGGGGGTTAAGCGTTCCGAAATCCTCAGGCAACTGTATTTCCCTGCTGATGAAATAGGTGCACTCACATTTAACAATCGTTTCTTCATGGAAGCGATTACGGGTAACGGCCTTTCTTCATCTGTTGAGCATAAGCGACCACCTCACCTAAGTCTTGTCAAATAACCTTACCTTTTACATACGGCGGTTGACTCCGCCGTACTTTACATCCCCTTAATAACCCCTACATCACCGTCTTAAATGTGTTTCTACAGACAGCCAATGCTTCAGATTCCCACTGTCTCAGTTGGGTATACCCGATATAGACCATGAAACATTGTCTCAATAGGGTTTAAATAAACTCTATTGAATACAAACACAGGTGATGTATCATATGGGTATTGATTAAACACTCTAATGAGATAACCCATGAATGTCCGTATCTATTGCCGCGCATCTACAGAAGGCCAACATGCCGATCGTGCACTGATTAGCCTGCGCGAATTTGCGCAAAGCAAGAACTGGCAGATTGCCGAAGAGTACATTGAGAATGCCAGCGGTGCGAAGCTGGATCGCGTAGAGCTAATGCGCCTCCTTGCAGAAGCTCAACCGGGTGATCTGCTTCTTATTGAAGCGATTGACCGTCTCAGCCGTCTTAAACATGAAGAATGGGCTGAACTCAAAGCTACGCTGAATAGTAAAGGGCTGGTTATTGTATCAATGGATTTGCCAACCAGTTGGCAGATGGTTGAAATATCCGGGAATGACCTTACCAGTGGCATTCTGCGTGCAGTCAATGCAATGCTGATCGATATCCTCGCGACAATGGCACGACAAGATTATGAGACCCGGCGTAAACGTCAGGCGCAGGGGATCGCGAAAGCAAAACAGGCAGGTTTGTACACGGGGAAAGAAAAAGATCTGGAAGCCCGTGAGACAGTTCGCGAAATGCTGGCGCAGAACGTTAAACCAGCTCACATCATGAAAGCGGCGGGTATCAGTCGCGCCACGTTTTACCGAATCAAGAAGGAGTTTGTAAGCTACTCGAACTGACAGTTTCAGCAGACAGACTGCAACCGATCTGTCCGTCCACTCTGAGTGATGAGCAGTCATGCTTCTCTATTGAATAGATGCTAGTTGGTGGCATCACTTGATAATGAAGGGATGAAGGGATGAAGGGAAGCAGACCAACGAATCGTAACAGGAAAGCCCAGTATACGCGTGTATACTGGGCTTTCCTGTTACGATACGGCGAGCTTAGTGAAGGTCCTCAGCGAGTGAAGAGCAGACGTCAAAACATGACGACGCGGTAGTTCTGCCACATTCGGCATAAAAATCTAAGAGTCAAGCAGCGTACATTTTGTACGCACAAGTAAAGTATTTAAAAATCACTTTTGTTTTGCTTTTACTCAGAACATACTTGACACTTAAATCCCTAAACAGCATATCAGAGGCGTTACATGTCAGATTCGTTTTGTACTCCTTATAAAAATCCCAGAACCAAAAATGTGACCTATGGCGGAGCTGCTCGGAATGGTCGAATTAAAACTCTTGGTGGCATGGATAAGATCAACGAAAGAATCACAGATAACGTCATGTCCGAGCTTCTTCAAGCAGCTAACGCTCCTGAAGGTGATTCAAAGCAGGGAAATGAATGAGTAAGGTCGTACCATTCCCGGGAAAGCCAGTTACTCCGGAAGAGCAATTACGTAAAAAGATTGCGAAATCTTCAATGGATCTGCTTCTTAAAGAAGCGGATTTTATTGCGGAAACACCTGATAAAGTAGAACCTACCCCTTCCTTTCAAATCATTCGAATCATGGGTTCTACTTTACTCATGACTTCCTTATCAATCGGAAGGATTGGCATGCTCAACGCCTACGATAAAACACGCATATTGATCATTAAAAAATCAAAGTCAGGGCGAGTTTACAAAGCATCGTTTGGAAAGAGGAAAAAAACTTAGCATCTAGTGTTGTGATTTCTTGATTGTTGTTTATAACGTGCTGCGCTCAAGAAAAACTCCTTCATTCTCAGTCTAAATCCGATCTGTTCAAGTTAATAGCCATTATCAGTCGCGCCACGTTTTACCGAATCAAGAAGGAGTTAGTAAGCTAATTATATTAGCTCGAACTCCAGTTGACGGCGAAAAGCGGGCGTTACAGCTGCACCTTTCGGAAAATTGAGTGCATCAGAATTTCGCCCGCGAGGAAGGTTTTGTTTGACACTATTTGACGACAAAATGTTGCAATGGGTTCTGCGAGCCTTGATATGTATCAATTTTACCTACTGACAACTTTGTGAACTCGCCGTTGCCGATTTTTGAAATTAACTCTTGCTCTAATGTCGATATAGACTCCTTAGCCCTACGTATATCCTTACCTAGATATTTCGCAATAGGGTACTCATCACCGACGTTGAACTCTTTGAGTTTTTCGCTAAGCAACTCCTTGAAATGTTCATATCTGGAAACTGTAGTTTCAATATTTCCATTTGCTTTCTTTTCGAGGATATACACAGAAGCTATCAAATGTTCTACGATTTGAAGTGCAACAGATAGCGCAGTACCTTTAGGTGTTTTTATGTCATGGGCTGCATCATTGCCCATAAATCTTATCCCATGTAATCGATCCGCATCATTTTTTGAAATGTATCCAGAACTTGCTAGTTTGTTAATTCTTACCTCAAGATATCGTCCTGGAATTTGTAAATCATTGCAAACCGCTTCGACAGCTGCTCTTAATCCTAATCCGGCGAGGACTTTCGAATCTTCCCGCAACGCTATGAGTACTTCGGAATAGATAGTTTTTACGATATCTGGCAGCTCCCATAAGTTTTGTATTTCCTTGTGGCCCTCAACAGCCTTGGGATAAACAGTCACATCCTCGGGAACTTCCCAGAGGTCATCATACGTGGGATACGCAGCTTCGAGATCGTAAAACACCTGACGGAAGGATTTTGTGTCACACCCTAAACATTGCAATATTTGATACGAAATATTGCAATTGTATTCTTCGCGATGCGACTCAGTATGTTCTGATAAAACAGTGTGATTAGTTTTTTTGCAACAATCGCGACAATAGCTTTTAATTTTCTTATTGCTCATTTTTCACTTTTCTTTTTCGCGTCTAAAGATTGTTCGATAGAAGGAGCCATCTTGACCACAAATTTTTACACATTTTGGATTAATCTACAGAACACTACAGGATCACCAGTATAAAAAACGATGTAGGGTATTTCGATAAAAGCTGCGTATAATTACACGATTTACCTTTTACTGAAAAGTTAGGAAGCTACGCCACAGCAGTATCAGGTCAAACCTGAGCTAATACATTTAGTTTTTTTCTGACCAAAACCATAAAACCTCGCTGGACTGAGAAGCTCGATTTCACATATACACTATGAACTGTATCAATCAGCACAATCTCTTGGGCTCTTGGGTTTTAAAACCTAACAGCGTACGTTAAAATCATAAGCTAACCAATAACCATATCTGAAAAACATCGCCAGAGGCCCTGAGAGCGATTCTCAGCAACTTTTATCACAAAAACGAAAAACCCACAACTGTTGAAATTAAATCTCTCTACGAGCTCCCTACGCAATATTTACGAATTCTGCGTTTTACTACTCAGCTTCGATGTTGAATAGTTTCGTGTTCCCTGATCTTGACCCGCCTTCTCCGTCTACAACTTACTTCTCTCTTTTGCCGGTTAGGATATCAGTCGCGCCATGTTGGTGGAATTAATCTCCCCCTCCTTCCACCTTATCAGTTGTTAAGTACGATCCTAATTACCGTTTAGGAATCAAAATTCGGAGAATACTTCACAGGAGACATTGCCCCTTTCTTTCTAAGGTCATCAGGGACTTTTTTACCGAGATAAAGCTGTGTAACTTCAGCGGATGCCACACGTCCACGGAAGCCAAAGCGTGCATTTTGAGTAGCTTCAAACTCATCATCTTCATCCCATTGGCGCATTTCAGGAAAGTTATCACGGGTAGATTTTAACCACTCATCAGCTACATATACCCCCCTGACAATTCCTTTTACGGTAGCCAGGATAACTTCAGCTTTACTTGCACGTTCGAGACTTACACGCCAACTGAAGCGTACTGCATCATAAAGATCAACGTCCTTTGAACTTCTGTTAACAGATATCATCAAAGCCTTATGCTTAAACTCTACTGTCTCAGGTTGGTAGGTTGCGATTAATTCTTTGATATGTGCAGCGCCATACTCGTTACTGCCCGCACCATTCATGATGTTGGTCAAACCTGGGTAAGCATCGATTAGAGCAGCCTCCACCTCGTAAGCAGTCTTTTCATCGGCAATACCATGCCGATGGATAACATGGATGACCTCCAGACCAGCTAATCTAATCTCACGAAGTTGCTTGAGTTTGTTACTGAGAAGTTCATCATCATCAGCGGCAGCCACTTCACCGCGCATGTGAGCAAAAACGCGATTACCTTTCCCCTTACCCACATAAAAAGTACTTCCATCTCGTGGATCAATCAGGCGATATACATACCAACCAAGATGTTCGATTACTCCCGGAGGGAACTCATTAATATCCATATCACAACACACCTATCACTTGATTAGTGGGGTATAAGTTATACTTTCAGCTGCCAATTGACAATTTGTAAGCATACAAAAATTCACACCTACCACCGTTATCACGTTCAGATACCATCCCCCTCATCAAGTAGATATTTCTACCCCTTAATCCTGGGGCGAGAGTCTTAAAAGGAAGTCCTTTTAAGACTCTAAAATCACAACAATGGCATGCGGCGCACATATGTCTCAAAAGTTTGATTTATTATTTCAAGACACTTAAAATAATAAGACATAGTTTTGAGATATGAGGATGAATAATGTCAACTATCGGATATGTTCGTGTAAGTACAGATGAGCAGACGACAGAGAATCAACAACAGCAGATAGCCGAACGCTACCATATTGACAAATGGTTTATCGATGAAGCCACCAGTGGCACGACAAAAGCCATAGGGCGTGATGGATGGTCATCACTGATGAATTATGTTCGTGAAGGAGATACAGTTGTATGTGTCGCTGTAGATCGTATTGGACGAAACACAATCGATCTATTACAAACAGTCGAAGCATTAAAAGAAAAAGGAGTCAGTGTTGTCAGCATGCGTGAAGGCTTCGATCTAAGCACTCCTGCTGGGGAAGCCATGCTTACCATCATGGCAGCATTGGCAAAAATGGAACTGTCTGTATTAGATGAGCGTAGGAAGGCAGGAATTAAACGCGCTAAATCTCAAGGGATCCATTGCGGTAGGCCTGCCAAGGCGACGACTGAAGACATACTGTTACTGATTGCACAAGGTAAGAGCCGTAGAGAGATTGAAAAGGAACTTGGGATTAGCAAGGCAACATACTTCCGTCTCAAAAAATTTTAGCTGACTATTTTATAGCCAGCTTGTGGCGTTTGAGTCAATTTCCAAGATATTTAGTAATTGCTTCAATAGCTAAAGGAGCTACCTTATCAAGGCTAGCATTTAATACTCGTTCTCCAGCTTTGCCTAGCCAATCATAAACTTTAGGCAGGAATTTTCCAGTTTCTCTTGGTGTAGGTTCGCTATCCAAAACTAATTTTAGATCCAATACATCTTCTGCCGTAAAGCCCAGAGACTCTAGATATGACTTCAAAGAGTCAAAATTGCCAGTAGTAATCTGTTGCACATTATGCTGATTAAAGCCGTGGTTTTCTGCGCCAATCACACCCGCATTGTTGATATTGCCATTAAAGTGAAAATTATTAGTTGTCATAGGTGCTCTAACCTTGTCTTGCTGTGAAAATTGTAGATTCTCACCAAGTATACCTTGCTGTTCTAGTTCCAGCGACCAGCTGAGAAGGCGATTACGAATATGTTCCACTACATTCAACATTTTACTTTGGGTGATCCGTCTTACAATTGGAAATCGCAAAAAATCAGGCTGATTACTCTGTAGTTGATTTGAAAACTCAGTTGACAAAGGAAAAACCATTGTAGAACCGGGGCTATCATACGCCAAAGCGAGTTCAGTGATTGGCGCTCTAATATGTACAGTACTCAACATATCCTCATCCTGTTGATTACTTACCAACATCGGAATGAGTCCATTTATCGGGTTATGCCCTAAGATCCTTCCCCTCGTGATGCGATAGTCAGGTACGGTCACTCCCGCAGGATACCCATCAAGCTCAAAATCGATCCATTCAATTACATCTGTCAATTGAAGCTTTACTGCAATAGCTTTAGCCATCCTGAGTAAATCTGACGTAGATGTTTCGTTATCAAGTGCCATCCTCTGGAAACGGAGGACCATTGGCTCACTCATTTGCTCTCCTTCGTGTAGAACTTTATCTGGGTCAGTATCAGTTATCAGAAAATCATGTGTGTGGTTAACATGTTTTCGATAGGATTTCAAATCTAAGTCAATAATAAATATTGACTTTCCTATTTGACAATGGTTCTTATCACTCATATCCTGTATGCCAACAACGTAATTTTCACGGGGCGCAGCAACCTCTCCAGACTGGACCGTGATGCCAGGAAGTGATGACCTGGTCCAAGGGAGCAAACCTATTGCTTCTTGTAGTACACGATGTACTACTGTTTGTCCGCAACTCCCTTCTATTGATCCCTTTCCAGATCGGTTTTCTTGACCTTAACGGTAAACCCTTTGCCTTTATTCCGTCTTGAAATCATCGAATGAATGATCTTTACAACAATATTTTATTCTGATCACTGATCTGAAGAATTTGTTACGTCTTTTCGTTTTTTTCCCGAAAAGGGGGAAGGACAAGAGGACAAGGGCATCAATACTATGTTGCATAAATACTACTAACAAATTACCGCAAACCCGTGTACAGCAAGGCCTCCAGCCCACTTAGCGGTTTTGTAAAACGAGAATATGATATGAACCTTAAACCACGCAACTTTGATGAAGTCATTGAAAATGTATTAGTTGATAAAGGTGTTTGCACCTCTGATATATTGAATAAATATTCAAAAAAAGAGAAATCTTATTACTTTAATCAGTTTCTGATCGGAGCCACCAACAGGAGAAAGCATCCCAAAGATGAGTACGCTTTCTTACTTTATTCCTCTGAGAGACGAAAACATATACCGAGAGCTTCGAGATTTGATGACATGATAAAAGATATTCCTTTAATCAAAAAAAGTTGTAATTACTGGGCAGATAATTGGCCTAACGGCTATAGAGTAACTAGTGCTGGATATAACATTTTTTCGGCATGTTGCAAGGCAGTTCCTAGTAAATGCGGTCTCTATAACGAAGGAAAACCATACAACCCACCTCGGAATGGCATCCGCTCCCAATTAAAAAATAGCAATAAATGTAGTATAGAAGTCAAGGTCCCTAAAGAAATTCTTCTTAATGAGTTATCTCTCAGGCGATACCTGAAGAGCCTCCAACAGAGTGACAACCATAGAAATATGATTAGTCAAATTGAATACCTGTTAACGCTTGCGAAAGCGAGTAAAAGTGGTTTATTACCGATAACATACGTGCAAAGTAATGGGGGACGTTTATATGCAGAAGGCTCTGTAAATCTTCAAAATTGTAAGAGAGAGATTCGTAAAGCTTCATTGGCTGGCATGTTTGATGTGGATATCGAGAATTGTCACTACAACTTACTGGAACAGATGTGCGCTCGGATCGGTATAAAAACGCCGCGTATTAGCCATTATGTCCGTAACAAAAAACAGGTCCGTAAAGAAGTAGCCACTACGTTACAATGCACAGAAGAACAAGCGAAGGTAGTTTTGATTGCCCTTATTTATGGCACAAATCTAGGGCCTCGTGGGGTACTAAAAAAGCTGGACATTGATACCAGTGACGAGGCTATCAAAGATACCTGGATTAGCAAACTAGCTGAGGAAGTCACCAATGTGAGACGTTATGTGATTGAGGATTATACAGCGCGGACTAGAGGCTGTTACAAAATCAAAAACGACGCTGGGATGATTGTTAAGACCATAACAGAAAACGGAGAATCGGTTAAGAAATCAAAATTATTAGCTCATCTTCTCCACGGTGCAGAATCACTGATACTTCAGCACATGATTAGCTTTCTTGGTGATAATGTTGTCTTGCTTCAGCATGATGGTGTCACATGCCCCAATCCTGTAGATACAGATGAACTCAGTGACTATATCGCAGAGAAAACAGGCTATCGTGTTCAATTTGATATTGAGCAACTGAAACTAGACCTCAATGTCGATGCCACTGATCGATTTCAACAACAAGACCTGGAAGACATTTTTGAAGATGAAATGGCTGCGTGATAGCTATCCTATAAGAGAATGGGGGAATCCCCCCCATTCCTGTTGATATAAAAAACCAAATATACATCACCAAAGGTTATGTGTTAGCAAGCGATGTTCTACAAATACTTATGGTGCTGTGCTGGACTCCAAGTGAAGCAGATAAGTCATAGCGGCGTCACGATCCGTTGAACACATATCTAAAGAAGGTTGAAGATTACCGCACACTTTTGGTCGTAGTTCCGAACCGAAAATGTTACATAAGTTGTCATTAGATAATTGAACACACCTTACATTCGCGGGTTTCCCCTCAGGCATGCCAGGAATTGGGCTTGATATAGACGGTGCAATACAACAAGCCCCACAGTCAATACGACACTGCATTAGATATGCCTCACGCTACCTTATACTTCCCATGACATTAACAGAAGGCCACGCAATCAGATAGTCTGCCCCATACTTACCAGTTGGCATACTATGAATAATTGACAATTAGGCTTGCCGTCAGGCATTCCGGGAATGGGGCTTGAGATGGACGGCGCGGTGCAACAGGCTCCGCAGTCCGGGCGACATTCCATACCTAACTCCTTAATGAGTGGGAGGCGGACAGTAGCAAAATATCGCCCGTCAGGAAAGCTGAAGCTGGCGACACGGCTTTTTCAGCAGCGCCGATCGAAGATTTGCCAGGAGATAGCAAAAGTCGCGAATTCCGCTTGCCTGAAAGGCCCGGCGCGAGTAGTTTTACGCGATATTTTTGACCCTTTAAGTGACAGGATTACTGCAATGCCAAGAGCGAATGAAATTAAAAAAGGTATGGTGCTGAATTACAACGGCAAACTGCTGATTGTTAAAAATATTGATATTCAGTCGCCAAGCGCCCGTGGCGCAGCAACGCTGTATAAAATGCGTTTTTCCGACGTGCGTACCGGCCTGAAAGTAGAAGAACGTTTTAAGGGCGACGACATCGTTGATACCGTTACCCTGACCCGTCGTTTCGTTGACTTCTCCTACGTCGATGGCAACGAATACGTGTTCATGGATAAAGAAGACTATACCCCGTATACCTTCACCAAAGAGCAGATCGAAGAAGAGCTGCAGTTTATCCCGGAAGGCGGCATGCCGGATATGCAGGTTTTGACCTGGGATGGCCAGCTGCTGGCGCTGGAGCTGCCGCAAACCGTTGACCTGGAAATCGTAGAAACCGCGCCGGGAATCAAAGGCGCTTCCGCCAGTTCGCGCACCAAACCGGCCACCATGAGCACCGGGTTGGTGATTCAGGTTCCGGAATACCTGACCAGCGGCGAGAAAATCCGCATTCATATCGAAGAGTGCCGCTATATGGGCCGCGCGGACTAACCTCCCGCCTCTGACGGTTGCCAGGCCCAGCGTCACGCAGGCCGGACTCTTCCCGGATAGCGGCGCTGCGCGCCTTATCCAGGCTACCCGCTGCCAATATCAGGCACAAAAAAGGACAGCCGTTGGCTGTCCTTTTGCTTTCCCTCACGCCACGATTACAGCAGCTCAGGGTATTTGGTCATCTTCAGCGCCAGCTCAACGCCGCGCACTTCCGCCATGCCTTTCAGACGGCCAATCGCCGAATAACCGGGGTTGGTTTTCTTACGCAGATCGTCAAGCATTTGATGCCCATGATCCGGACGGAACGGGATCGGGCGCAGATCGCCGGCTTTCTTACGACGCAGCTCTTCACTCAAAATCGCATCAACCACCGCCACCATATTGACGTCACCGTTCAGGTGCGCCGCCTCGTGGAAGGTTTTAGGATTCTCTTCACGGCAGGTAGAACGCAAATGGGTAAAGTGGATACGATCGCCGAAGGTTTCCACCATCTTCACCAGATCGTTATCGGCACGCACGCCGTAGGATCCGGTACACATGGTAAAGCCGTTATAAATGCTGTCCACCGTCTCTTTCAACCACTGCATATCTTCGATAGTCGACACGATACGCGGCAGGCCGAGGATCGGACGCGGCGGATCGTCCGGGTGAACCGCCAGGCGCACGCCGACTTCTTCGCACACCGGCACAATCGCCCGCAGGAAGTAAGCCATGTTCTCACGCAATTGCGCTTTATCGATATGGTCATACTCCGCCAGACGTGCGCGGAACTGATCGAGGGTATAGCCCTCTTCCGCTCCCGGCAGACCAGCGATGATATTGCGGGTCAGCTTGTCGATATCCGCCGCGCTCATCGCCTTAAAGTAAACGTCCGCTTGCTGCTGTTCTTCAGCGCTATAGTCAGCTTCGGCGCCCGGGCGTTTAAGGATGTGCAGTTCAAAAGCGGCGAAAGCAATCTGGTCAAAACGCAGCGCTTTGGAGCCATCAGCCAGCTGATATTCCAGATCGGTACGCGTCCAGTCCAGAATCGGCATGAAGTTATAGCACACGGTATCAATACCGCAGGCCGCCAGATTGCGGATGCTCTGCTGATAGTTGGCAATCCACTTCTCATATTGCCCGCTGTGAGTTTTGATATCCTCGTGCACCGGGATACTCTCAACAACCGACCAGCTCAGGCCTTTTTCCGTCAGTAGCGCTAAACGCTGTTGGATCTCTTCTACCGGCCAGACCTGGCCATTCGGAATATGATGCAACGCGGTCACGACACCCGTGGCGCCCGCCTGGCGCACATCATCAAGCGATACCGGATCGTTAGGTCCATACCAACGCCAGGTTTGCTCCATCGCAATGCCCTCTTTAAGCTGTTATACCAATAATGTGGAACATCATGACGACTACCATACATGCTTCTGCTGAATGGTCAATTTCCCCCGTAGCATTGATTGATCCAGCTCACACTAAGCGGATAAATTCGGCTTACCAATTTAAATTGTTGTCATATAACTTTACACTACCTCATGTTAATCATTGGTTAATCAGGTGTATAAAAATGACAACTATCGCTACCGCCGCGCTGCCAGCAGGCGTGCAACTTCCGCAATACGATCGCCGCCAATTGCGCTCGCGTATCGTGCACCTTGGTTTTGGCGCATTTCACCGTGCGCATCAGGCGCTGCTAACCGACCGGGTGCTTAACGCCAGCGGCGGCGACTGGGGAATTTGTGAAATCAGCCTGTTCAGCGGCGATAAGCTGATGAGCCAACTGCGTGCGCAAGACCACCTGTTTACGGTGCTGGAAAAAGGCGCTGAGGGTAACCAACCGATCGTGGTTGGCGCAGTACATGAATGCCTGAACGCCAAACTTGATTCGCTGGCAGCAATTATCGAAAAATTTTGCGAACCGCAGGTGGCTATCGTTTCGCTGACGATTACTGAGAAAGGTTATTGCATCGATCCGGCCACCGGTAAACTGGACCCAACCCAGCCGCGCATCGTTCACGATCTGGAAAACCCGACGCTGCCGCAGTCGGCTCCCGGTATTTTAGTTGAAGCGCTCAATCGCCGCCGCGAACGCGGACTCGCTCCCTTTACCGTACTCTCCTGCGACAATATTCCCGACAATGGTCACGTCGTGAAAAACGCCGTCCTCGGCATGGCTGAGAAACGTAGTCAGGAGCTGGCCAACTGGATTGCTGAACATGTCAGCTTTCCCGGCACCATGGTTGACCGCATCGTGCCAGCCGCCACCGAAGAATCTCTGGCTGAGATTGCCTCCGTGCTGGGCGTTGAAGATCCCTGCGCCATCAGCTGCGAACCGTTTATTCAATGGGTGGTGGAAGACAATTTTGTCGCCGGGCGTCCAGCCTGGGAAACCGCGGGCGTACAGATGACCCGCGACGTCCTGCCGTGGGAACAAATGAAACTGCGCATGCTCAACGGTAGCCACTCCTTCCTCGCCTGGCTGGGCTACCTGGCGGGGCATGCGCACGTTAGCGACTGCATAAAGGACGATGTTTTCCGCCATGCCGCCCGTCGCCTGATGCTTGATGAACAAGCGCCAACGCTATCTATCACCGGTGTGGATTTAGTTGCCTATGCCGACAGCCTGATAACGCGCTTCGCCAATCCGGCGTTAAAACATCGCACCTGGCAAATAGCCATGGACGGCAGCCAAAAGCTGCCGCAGCGGATGCTCGATAGTATACGCGTTCATCTGGCAAACGACAGCCGCTGGCCACTGCTGGCGCTGGGCGTGGCGGGCTGGATGCGTTACGTAAGCGGCGTCGACGACGCCGGGCAAGCCATTGACGTGCGCGACCCGCTAGTCGACAAAATCAAACGGTTGGTTGACGCCAGCCAGCAAGAGGAACGCGTCAGCGCCCTGCTTGGCCTGGAAGAGATATTTGGCAAAGATCTGCCGGGCAACCCGCAGTTTGTTGCTGAAATCACTTCAGCCTGGCAGCAACTGACAACATTCGGCTCCCGCCAGGCCGTGGCTAACGCTCTGCATAGTTAACAATTTCTGCTGTTTAGCGGACAGAATGTTTTTCTGTCCGCAGTAACCCTTCTCTTTTTCCCCTTTTTTCGTCAGGATAGTCTCAACTGTTACAACATTACATTTCTATGCTGGAGGGGATGTGACCAAAACTAACCTGATCACGGGCTTTCTCGGCAGCGGCAAAACAACCTCGATTCTTCATTTACTGGCCCACAAGCCTGCAAATGAAAAATGGGCCGTGCTGGTCAACGAGTTCGGCGAAGTCGGCATCGACGGCGCCCTGCTGGCGGAAAGCGGCGCGTTGCTAAAAGAGATCCCCGGCGGCTGCATGTGCTGCGTCAACGGTCTGCCAATGCAGGTTGGGCTCAATACGCTGTTGCGCCAGGGAAAGCCCGATCGTCTGCTGATTGAACCAACCGGACTGGGTCATCCCAGGCAGATCCTTGATATCCTCACCGCTGCGGTCTACGAGCCGTGGATCGATCTGCGCGCGACGCTGTGCATTCTCGATCCGCGCCAGCTGTTGGAGGAAAAGATCGTGGCCAATGATAATTTCCGCGATCAGCTGGCCGCAGCCGATATCATCGTCGCCAATAAAAGCGATCGGGCGACGCCGGAAAGCGAGGCCGCTTTTGCCAACTGGTGGCAACAGTACGGGGGCGAGCGCCTGCAGGTGAACGCCACCCAGGGTAACATCGAGCTCGCGCTGCTGGATCTCCCGCGCCGTAACACCGCCCCGCTGCCGGCAAGCCCGGACCACGTGCATAGTCACGGGCAAAAGCAGGGTCTGGCGGCGTTAAATTTGCCGGCACATCAACGCTGGCGTCGCAGCGTTAACAGTGGTCAGGGATACCATGCCTGCGGCTGGATTTTTGATGCTGATACCCAATTTGACACCGTTGGGTTGCTGGAATGGGCGCGTCTGGCGCCGGTTGGCCGGGTGAAAGGCGTGATGCGAATTGCCGAGGGTCTGGTGCGTATCAACCGCCAGGGACTCGATCTGCATATCGAAACCCAAAACGCGCCGCCGCCGGATAGCCGCATCGAACTGATTTGTGAATCAGACGTTGACTGGAATGCCCTGCAGTCCTCGCTGTTGAAGCTTCGTTTAAGTTAATGCGGCTATGTTTGGCCGCTGTTTAAAAAAATCGCATCTGTTATGACTAAAAACCGTATTCCCCTTATCTTGCTGCTGAACGTCGCGGGCGTAGCCTTATTTTGTTCCTGGTATCTACCGGCAAATCACGGTTTCTGGTTCCCGCTTGACTCGGCTATTTTTCACTTCTTTAACCAGGGCGTCAGCACCAATCGCGCGTATGCCTGGCTGTTAGCCATTATCAACAATCGCGCGTTCGACGCCTGCTCGCTGCTGGCGATGGGCTGCCTGATGCTCAGTTTCTGGATCAAAGCGCAGAGCGCTGAGCGCCGCCGCATAATCATTATGGGGCTGGTGATGTTGCTCGCAGCGGTAATTATCAATCAACTTGCCCAGCATCTGATGCCGGTAAAACGCGCTAGCCCTTCGCTGTTCTTTACGGATATTACGAAAGTCAGCGACGTGGTCTCACTGCCCACCAAAGACGCTTCAAAAGATAGCTTCCCGGGCGACCATGGCATGATGCTGCTCATTTTCGCCTCGTTTATGTGGCGATATTTCGGCCGCCGGGCATTTACCATTTCACTGATTATTTTTGTGGTTTTTGCTTTCCCGCGAGTGATGATCGGCGCCCATTGGTTCACCGATATTGCCGTAGGTTCACTCAGCGCGGTGCTGATTGGCGCGCCATGGGTATTAATGACCTCGCTTTCCGATAAGGCCATCGCCTGGTTTGACCGTTCGCTTCCGGGTGGAATAGCAAAAAATTAAGATCATTTTTACATTTTATTAATATTATCCATAAGGGGTCGTTCTGACCCCTTTTTTTATATTTGCTGATGATTTATTCGCGACATCATCTTCCTGTCACATTAATCATCATTGAAATGAAGATATTGCATATTTTTCAGCCAAAAAAGGCGCTATTTTCCCCTTTGCCGATGATTCACTTTTGGTCGCAAAAATACTTATAAGAAATCGCGCAAAACCGCTCGCCATCCCACGTTTGATAGGGTAATCTCTTTCTCGTTTTGCCTTCCCAAGCAACACAATTCATCATCCAAATAAATTTGTGCGGTACTCCACATTTTTAGGCTTAAGGAATTGTCTCATTGCTTTCTGGAATCTAGGCTCTACCACGTTTGGCATTTTTTATAACGACATTGTCGTTAAGGACAACAAGGGAAAATAAACATAATGGTCAAATCTCAGCCGATTTTGAGATATATCTTGCGGGTCGCCCCCGCGATTGCAGTTGCGGTTCTGCTTTCCGCGTGTAGTTCAACAAGTACCGCCAAGAATATGCATTCTGAGACGCATGCTGTGGGTAGTGGAGATTTATCATCACTGCAAGCTTCTCAGGATGAATTTGAAAAAATGGTCAGCAACCTGGACGTGAAGTCCCGTTTGATGGACCAGTATGCTAGCTGGAAAGGCGTGCGTTACCGCCTTGGCGGCAGCACCCGGAAAGGGATCGATTGCTCGGCATTCGTGCAGCGTACTTTCCGTGAACAATTTGGCCTGGAGCTGCCACGCTCAACTTCCGAGCAACAGGATTCCGGCAAATCGATTTCGCGCACTCAACTGCGTACCGGCGATTTAGTGCTGTTCCGCGCTGGCTCTACGGGTCGTCATGTTGGTATCTATATCGGCAACAACCAGTTTGTTCATGCCTCTACCAGCAGCGGCGTCACCATCTCAAGCCTGGATGAGCCATACTGGAAAAAGCGCTATAACGAAGCGCGTCGCGTTCTGAGTCGTTCCTGATTCTTCTTCTTACCGTGAGTTATCCCTTGGCTGACGGTAAGAAATGAAAAGAACACTGCCCCGGCAGTGTTTTTTTTTTGCTTCTCCGCCGGTGAACCCCGCAAAATAGGCTATGTCTTTATAAGCTATGTCTTTTAAAGGAAATGGAACCATACTCTTCAGGCATCCCATTGGCGTGATTCAATAATACGGACAGATTCTGGCCTATGCTAACCCGCTACTTTTCACCCCGACGTAAAATCTGGCTTACCAGTATTTGTATCGGCGTTGCCGTCGCACTACTGGCCGGCAGCATCCAGTTTATGGTTATCTACCACAACCGCTCTGAGCGTTTCGATCAGATAATCAATAACGTCAGCCACTACCTTAATAGCTATTTCGCTGATTTAAGCAAAACCATTGATGGCCTGCAGCCGCTGCTCGATCAGCCCTGCGAACATATTGACTCCGGCCTCGCCGCCAGCGCCGCCTTTAGTCCCAACGTGCGCGCCTTCCTGCTGGTGAAAAACGGCAAAGCGTTCTGCTCATCCGCCACCGGCGCAATGGACACACCGTTTAAACAATTGATACCGCAGCTTGATACCAATAAACCTCTGGATATGGCCATCCTCCAGGGCACGCCGATGATGCCGAACACCGCCGCGCTGGCAATGTGGGTACAACGTCCCGGCGATCGAGACAGCGGCATTTTTGTATCCATCAATGCCAATCTGACGCCTTATATCCTCTATACCGCACGACAGAATGATTTCAGCGGCATTGCGCTGGCCATCGGCCATACGGCAATTTCGACCTTCAGCAGCAAAATTATCGACCCGCTATCATTGCCCAATGAGCCGATACGCCAGATTCAGGTTCCGGGGCTACCGCTAAAAGTGTATCTCTTTTCTAACAGTTGGCTCGGCGAGAATACCCAGTTCGCCCTGTTGCTTGGCGTAGTATGCGGCATGCTTGCCGGCTTGCTCAGCTACTACATCCTGACGATCAAATCCGATCCGCGGAAATCGATCCAACTGGGGATCAAAAACAACCAGTTCTACGTGGTCTACCAGCCGGTGGTAAAGGCCGATACCCTGCAGATTAGCGGCGTTGAAGTGCTGATGCGCTGGCGGCATCCGGTGGTAGGTGAAATCCCGCCAGACGTCTTTATTAATCTGGCAGAGACGCAGCAGATGATCGTGCCGCTTACCCATCACCTGTTAATGTTGATTGCCCGCGATGCGCCGACGTTGCAGCGTATTTTGCCGCGCGGTACCAAGCTCGGTCTGAATATCTCACCTGCCCACCTGCATGCCGCCGGATTTCAGCAAGATATGCAACGTTTTGCCGCCGCGTTACCCGCAAACTACTTCGACGTCGTGCTGGAGATAACTGAACGTTCGATGATCGATAAAAACCAGTCGATGGCCATTTTTGAATGGCTGCATCAGCAGGGCTTCGAAATTGCTATCGATGATTTTGGTACCGGCCATAGCGCGCTGATTTATCTGGAGCGCTATAACTTTGATTATCTGAAGATCGATCGTGGTTTTGTGCAGGCGATCGGTACCGAAACCGTCACCTCTCCCGTGCTGGATGCGGTGTTAACGCTAAGCCGCCGTCTGCAGCTGAAAACCGTGGCTGAAGGTGTAGAAACGCCTGAACAGGCGGAATGGCTGCGCGCTCACGGCGTGAAGTATCTGCAAGGTTACTGCTTCAGCCGCCCGCTGCCGCTGGATAAACTGGTCGCCGCCCATGATGAACCGGCAAATTATTTCACAAGCCGCTGAGGGTCGCTTATGATGCGAAACCACCGGGGTTAATGGTCAGAGGATGATATTCCAACTATGTTTGCGCGCATCGGCCTGCTGCTGCTGGCTTTATTTAGCCTGAGTAGCCAGGCGCAAACCATTAAAGAGAGCGAAGCGTTCGCTATTATCGGCGAGCCAAAGTATGCCGTTGACTTTCATCACTTCGATTACGTCAATCCGGACGCACCTAAAGGCGGCAGTATAACGCTTGCCGCCATTGGCACCTTTGACAATTTTAACCGCTACGCCCTGCGCGGTAACCCCGGCGTACGCACCGATGCGCTGTATGACACCCTGTTTACCACCTCGGACGATGAACCGGGCAGCTACTACCCGCTGATAGCCGATCGCGCGCGCTTTGCCGATGATTTCTCGTGGATGGAAATTACCATCAACCCGCGTGCCCGCTTTCATGACGGTAGCCCGATTACCGCCAGCGACGTTGCTTTCACCTTCCACAAATTTATGACCGAAGGGGTACCGCAGTTCCGTCTTATCTATAAAGGGACGACCGTCAAAGCCATCGCCCCGCTGACGGTGCGCATCGAACTGGCCAAGCCGGGCAAAGAAAATATGCTCAGCCTGCTGTCGCTGCCGGTAATGCCTGAGTCATTCTGGCGCCATCATAAACTGAGTGACCCGCTTTCAACGCCGCCGCTCGCCAGTGGCCCCTATCGTATCAGCCGCTGGCGAATGGGGCAGTATATTGTCTATTCGCGAGTCGAGAACTACTGGGCCGCCGACCTGCCGGTAAACCGCGGGCGCTGGAACTTCGACACGATTCGCTACGACTACTATCTTGACGATAACGTCGCTTTCGAAGCCTTCAAGGCCGGAGCAGTAGATATGCGCGAGGAGAGTTCAACAAAAAACTGGGCCACGCGCTATATCGGGCGCAACTTTAGCAACGGTTATATTGTGAAAGACGATCGAACGAATACCTCGGCAACGGATACCCGCTGGCTGGCTTTTAATATTCAGCGCCCGGTCTTTGCCGACCGTCAGGTACGTGAGGCCATCACCCTTGCATTTGATTTCGAATGGATGAATAAGGCGCTGTTTTACGGCGCCTACAGTCGGCCAAACAGCTACTTTCAGAACACAGAATATGCCGCTCGTGATTACCCGAAGGCCGATGAGCTCGCCCTGCTGGCGCCGATGAAAAAAGAATTGCCGCCTGAGGTCTTTACCCGGATTTATCAGCCGCCAGTTTCCAGCGGCGATGGTTTTGACCGCGCCAATTTACTCAAAGCAGATGCCCTATTGAACCAGGCGGGATGGGTGCTAAAAAACCGTCAGCGCGTTAATGCCAAAACCGGCAAACCGCTGCGCTTTGAGCTGCTGCTCGCCTCCGGCGGCAACGTCAGTTGGGTTCTACCGTTCCAGCATAATTTACAGCGTTTAGGCGTGACGATGGATATCCGTCAGGTGGATAACTCCCAGGCCAACAGCCGACTGCGGAGCCGCGATTACGACATGATGCCCTCACTGTGGCGCGCCACCGCCTGGCCAGATACGGGCTTACAGGTTTCGTGGGCCTCGGACTATATTAACTCCAGCTATAACGCGCCGGGAGTGCAGAACCCGGCGGTCGACGCGTTGATTGCGCAGATCGTGCGCTGGCAGGGCAACAAACAGAAGCTTCTGCCGCTGGGCCGCGCGCTCGACCGGGTGCTGACCTGGAACTATTACATGCTGCCGATGTGGTATATGGCGCAGGACAGGACGGCCTACTGGAATAAATTTTCCTTCCCGCAAACACGCCCGACCTACTCCTCCGGTTTTGATGGCTGGTGGTACGATGTTAACAAAGCCGCCAGGCTTCCTGCGGACCGACGTTAAGGATTAAAGATGGGCGCCTACCTGCTCCGCCGACTATTACTGGTGATCCCGACGCTCTGGGCCATCATCACCATCAATTTTTTTATCGTGCAGATTGCGCCAGGCGGTCCGGTCGATCAGGCGATCGCCGCCGTGGAATTCGGCGACCGCGGCGGGTTGCCCGGCGCAGTAGATAGCGGTATAGGCGCCAGCCATGCACGTACCGGCGTTGGCAATATCAGTGAAGGCCATTATCGCGGCGGACGTGGGCTCGATCCGGAAGTGATTGCCGAAATCACCCACCGCTACGGCTTCGATAAACCCATTCACGAACGCTACTTTAAGATGCTCGGCGACTATCTGCGTTTTGATTTTGGCGATAGCCTGTTTCGCAGCGCCTCGGTGCTGCAGTTGATTAAAGACAGCCTGCCGGTATCTATTACCCTCGGCCTGTGGAGCACGCTGATTATCTACCTGGTGTCGATACCGCTGGGGATCCGTAAAGCCGTCAGTAACGGCAGCCATTTCGACGTCTGGAGCAGCACATTTATCATCATCGGTTACGCCATCCCGGCGTTTTTGTTCGCGATATTACTGATCGTGATCTTCGCCGGCGGCAGCTATTTCGATCTTTTTCCGCTGCGCGGCCTGGTCTCCGCTAATTTTGATAGCCTGCCGTGGTATCAGAAGATCGCCGACTATCTCTGGCATATCACCCTACCTGTGCTGGCGACGGTGATCGGCGGTTTCGCCGCCCTGACCATGCTGACTAAAAACAGTTTCCTTGATGAGATCCGCAAGCAATATGTGGTAACGGCCCGCGCCAAAGGCGTCGGTGAAAAACAGATCCTGTGGAAACACGTTTTCCGCAACGCCATGCTGCTGGTGATTGCCGGTTTTCCCGCCACCTTTATCAGCATGTTCTTTACCGGTTCGCTGCTGATTGAGGTGATGTTCTCGCTCAATGGTCTTGGGCTGCTCGGCTACGAAGCCACCGTGTCGCGCGATTATCCGGTGATGTTCGGCACTCTGTATATCTTCACGTTAATCGGCCTGTTATTAAACATTATCAGCGACATCAGCTATACGCTGGTCGATCCGCGTATCGATTTCGAGGGCCGCTAATGTCATTTCTCTCCCCCGTTAATCAGGCCCGCTGGGCGCGTTTTCGCCACAACCGCCGCGGCTACTGGTCGCTGTGGATCTTCCTTGCGCTATTTATTTGCAGCCTGTGCGCCGAGCTTATCGCCAACGATAAACCACTGCTGGTGCAGTATCGCGGTAGTCTCTACGTACCGGTGCTGAAAACCTATAGCGAAACAACCTTTGGCGGTGATTTTGCCACCGCCGCCGACTATCAGGATCCCTGGCTGCAAAAACGGCTGGCGGAAAACGGCTGGGTGCTGTGGGCGCCGGTGCGTTTCGGCGCCACCAGCATCAATTTCGCCACCGACAGCCCCTTCCCTTCGCCGCCGTCCCGGCACAACTGGCTGGGTACCGACGCTAACGGCGGCGATGTATTCGCACGGATCCTCTATGGCGCACGGATCTCATTATTATTCGGCCTACTGCTGACGTTCTTCTCCAGCGTGCTTGGCGTGCTTGCCGGGGCGCTGCAGGGCTACTACGGCGGTAAGCTCGACCTGTGGGGGCAGCGTTTTATTGAAGTATGGTCCGGCATGCCGACGCTATTTTTAATTATTCTGCTCTCAAGCGTGGTGCAACCTGATTTCTGGTGGCTGCTGGCGATTACCGTTTTATTTGGCTGGATGACGCTGGTCGGGGTGGTTCGCGCCGAGTTCCTGCGAACCCGTAACTACGATTATATTCGCGCCGCACAGGCGCTGGGGGTCAGCGATCGCCATATAATCCTGCGCCATATGCTGCCGAATGCGATGGTCGCCACCCTCACCTTCCTGCCGTTTATTTTGTGCAGTTCGATTACCACCCTGACCTCGCTCGACTTTCTCGGCTTTGGCCTGCCGCTAGGCTCGCCATCGCTGGGCGAACTGCTACTGCAGGGGAAAAATAACCTGCAGGCGCCGTGGCTGGGGATGGCGGCATTTTTGTCGGTGGCGGTGCTGCTGACGCTGCTAATTTTCATTGGCGAAGCGGTCCGCGACGCCTTCGATCCGGGTAAGGCGGTATAACATGGGCCAGCCGTTATTAGACATTGACGACCTCTCTATCGCCTTCCGCCAGCAAGGGGCAAGCCAAACGGTCGTCAGCAACCTGACGCTGCGGATTGCCGCAGGTGAAACGCTGGCGTTGGTCGGCGAATCAGGCTCCGGCAAGAGCGTCTCCGCGCTGTCGGTACTGCGCCTCCTGCCCTCGCCGCCGGTCAGCTACCCCAGCGGCGATATTCGCTTTCACGGTCAATCATTGCTGCACGCCGATGAACGAACCCTGCGTGGGATCCGCGGCAACCGCATCGCGATGATTTTCCAGGAGCCGATGGTGTCGCTCAATCCGCTGCATAATCTGGAGAAACAACTGTACGAGGTGCTTTCGCTGCACCGCGGCATGCGCAAAGAGGCGGCGCGCGGCGAAATCCTCGACTGTCTGGATCGGGTTGGCATCCGCAACGCCTCACGACGGCTTGCCGACTATCCGCACCAGCTTTCCGGCGGCGAACGCCAACGGGTGATGATCGCCATGGCGCTGCTGACGCGCCCGGAGCTGCTCATTGCCGATGAACCGACCACCGCGCTGGACGTCTCGGTACAGGCGCAGATTCTGCAACTGCTGCGCGAACTGAAGCGTGAGCTCAACATGGGGATGTTGTTCATCACCCACAATCTGAGCATCGTCCGCCAGCTTGCCGACCGGGTGGCGGTGATGCAAAACGGCCGCTGCGTCGAACAAAACGGTTGCCGGGAGCTGTTTCAGGCGCCAACGCACCCGTATACCCGCCGCCTGCTGGATAGCGAACCGGCCGGCAAACCGGTGCCGCTCCCCGCCGACGCGCCCATCCTACTGCAGGCCCGCGATCTTAATGTCGCCTTCCCAATCCGCAAAGGGATCCTGCGCCGGGTGGTCGATCACAATCGAGTGGTCAACCATCTGACTTTTACCCTGCGGGCCGGAGAAACGCTGGGGCTGGTGGGAGAATCCGGCTCTGGCAAAAGCACTACCGGGCTGGCGCTGCTGCGGCTGATTAACTCCAGCGGAGAAATGCAGTTTGCCGGCGAGTCGATCCAGGGACGAAATCGCCGCCAGATGCTGCCGCTGCGCCGACGCATTCAGGTGGTCTTTCAGGATCCGAATTCATCCCTCAACCCGCGTCTGAACGTCCTGCAGATTATCGAGGAAGGATTACGCGTTCACCAGCCGACGTTGACGTCCGCGCAACGTGAACACGCGGTGATTCAGGTGATGCAGGAAGTGGGGCTCGACCCCGCGACGCGACAGCGCTATCCGGCGGAATTCTCCGGCGGCCAGCGCCAGCGTATTGCCATTGCCCGGGCGCTGATCGTCAAACCGCAGCTGATTGTGTTGGATGAACCGACGTCATCGCTGGATAAAACCGTGCAGACGCAGATCCTGGCGCTGCTGAAGACGCTACAGCAAAAGCATCAGCTGGCCTATCTGTTTATCAGCCACGATTTACGTGTTGTACGGACGCTCTGCCATCAGGTGATAGTGCTGCGGCAGGGAGAAGTCGTCGAGCAGGGAGAATGCGAGCGCGTATTTACGGCACCGCTTCAGGAGTATACCCGCCAGCTGCTGGCGTTAAGCTGACGGTCAGAAGGGGTTGTTGCCAGAGAAAGGCTCGGCAATGGCCACGCCGAAATTTTTCAGACGACAGGTAGCGGCAAACTCATCCTGCATATTAACGAACAGGCACGGTTCGCCTTCACACTCAAGAATGGAACAGTCCACTTCGATGTCGCTCAGCGCCTGGCTCAGCGTGCGCATCACCGGCCACGCTTTCTCGCCGTCCGGGCTGAGCAGTTTTAATGCCACAAGGCTATTTTCGCCCTCAGCGCCGTTTTGCGGAATCGGTTCAACTCTTGAACCCGCAAAACCGGCCAACCAGCGATAGCTCTGCGGCAGTCGGTGTACGATAGAGAGTTGCTGTGTATTCACTTGGTTTCCCCGGAAGCAAAAGGCTTCACAATAAATTTACATCAATATTAACACATTGTTGACAAATAGTCCTGCAACAGCTTAGAAAACGCTTACACCCGCATGGGGTCAGGGCTAACAGCTTATTATCCAGAACTTTATAGTTGCCTTGCGGAAACAGTTCGCGGCTATATGTACCCGTTTCTGTGATCCAAAACAACTTTTTTATCGCAACATTGCGACTTTTTACACTAATTGATTTTACATAAAAGAAACATATAGCTAAACAGGGAAGCCGATTTCGGTTGACATGTATCAAAAAAGGGGCGGAAATCGCCCCTGAAAATGTGACTTAATGTGCGACTTTTCGTCGCCGGCTGGCGTACAGATAGAAGAGAATGGAGCTAACGGCGCAAAATGCGATAGAAATCAGCATCGGCCAGGCGGTGGTAAAGGTGGCCATCGACAGCAATGCGCCGATAATCGCGCCAATCCCAAAGCGAAATGTTCCGGCCAGCGACGATGCGGTTCCCGCCATATGCGGAAACTCGTCGAGGATCACCGCCATGGCGTTAGAGGAGACCATCGATACGCAGCCGACGAACGCCGCCACGCCCACCACCAGCGACCAGAAACCAACATCAAGCAGCGCGCACACCACCATCCACACCGCCATCGCCAGCTGGATCCACAGCCCGGCTCTGAACATGTTCAATGCGCCGACCCGGCGGACAAAGCGGCTGTTAATGATGGTCATGATGAACAGGAACACGATATTCAGCGCAAAATAGTAGCCAAAGTGCTGCGGCGACACGTGATTAATGTTGATGTAGACGAATGGACCCGCGCTGAGAAATGAAAACATGCCGGCAAAACTGAAGCCGCTGGCCAACATATAGCTAAGTACCCGCTTGTGGCGGAACAGGGTGGCGAAGTTGCCAAGCGTGGTGCGAATATGAAATTTCTGCCGCCGTTCTACCGGCAGCGTCTCGCTAATAAAGAAAGCGATCATCGCCGATGCCAGCAGCGCCGCCAGCGCCAGGATCCAGAAAATCGCGTGCCAGCTGAACCATACCAGCACCGCGCCGCCGACCATCGGCGCCACCAGCGGCGCAATGGTGGTGACCAGCATGACAAACGACATCATGCGCGAGAACTCCTCTTTCGGGTAGATATCGCGCATCAGGGCGTTGATCACCACGCTGGCCGCCGCGGCCGCCAGGCCGTGGAAGAAACGCATAGTAATCAGCATCTCGATGGTCTGCGACAACGCGCAGGCCACCGCCGCCGCGGCGAATATCAGCGTCCCACCAAGGATCACCGGTTTACGGCCAATGCTGTCGGCCATCGGCCCGTACAGCAACTGCCCCAGCGCAAAGCCCAGAATATAGGTACTGAGCGTCATTTGCGCGCTGCCGTCCGGCACGTTGAACTGCGACGAGATGACCGGCAGCGCCGGCAGATACATATCAATCGACAGCGGCATTAACATGGCCAACAGGCCAAGAATAAACACAATCCCAAATGAAGAATTCTGCTTTGTCGTCACGTTTTACTCCGTGCTTGTGGGGCGCCAACGCTGGCGATTTCATCTTCCGTCAGCGGGCGGTATTCGCCGGGCTCCAGCGACGCATCGAGGGTAATGTCGCCGATACGCTCGCGATGTAATCCCACGACGTGGTTACCCACCGCCGCGAACATGCGTTTTACCTGGTGGTAGCGGCCTTCGCTGATGGTCAGGCGCACTTCTGTCGGAGTGATAACTTCGAGGACTGCAGGTTTGGTGAGATCTTTTTCATTATGCAGCTGCACGCCTTTGGCAAACTGCTCGGCGACGCCCTCTTCCAGCGGATTTTCCAGCTCCACCAGATAGGTTTTTTCGCAGTGATGACGCGGCGAAGTGATGCGGTGCGACCACTGACCGTCATCGGTCATCAGTACCAGACCGGTGGTGTCGATATCCAGACGCCCGGCGGCGTGCAGCTTATGGGCAACCGGCTCATCGAGAAAATAAAGCACCGTTGGATGATCGGGATCGTCTGTTGAACAGACATAACCCTGCGGCTTGTTGAGCATAAAGTAACGGGGGCCGTGCTGCTGGGTCAGCGTATTGCCGTCATATTCCACCTCGTGCTCTGGCTGGAGCTTAAAGGAGGCATCTTTCACAATGTCGCCGTCCACGGTAACGCGGCTGCCGCGGATTTCACGCCCGGCAATAGCACGGCTGACGCCAAGCTGCTGAGCGATAAACTTATCAAGTCGCATGAGATTTTTTAGCCTGTAATAATGCTGGAGCGGGCATCTCGCCCGAAAAAGAAGAATTCCATTGGTTAGTATAACGGGCTCTTAACACCACTCAAGGGAAAAGATTCATGGCATACTATTTGCGAGTTAATTAACCCCCGAGAATTGATGACTTTTACACTACGTCCCTACCAAAAAGAGGCCGTTGACGCCACGCTCGCCTGGTTCCGCCGTCACCATGAGCCCGCCGCCATCGTACTGCCGACCGGCGCCGGCAAAAGCCTGGTGATCGCCGAACTGGCGCGGCTGGCGCGCGGACGCGTACTGGTTCTGGCCCACGTTAAAGAACTGGTGGCGCAGAATCACAGTAAATACTGTGCGCTTGGGCTGGAAGCGGATATTTTCGCCGCCGGTCTGCAGCGTAAGGAGAGCCAGGGCAAGGTCGTCTTCGGCAGCGTGCAGTCGGTGGCGCGTAATCTTGAGCAGTTTCAAAGCGAATTCTCCTTACTGATCGTCGATGAGTGCCACCGTATCAGCGACGATGACGACAGTCAGTATCAGCAAATCATCAGCCACCTGCGGCAGGTGAATCCGCATCTCAGGCTGCTTGGCCTGACCGCCACCCCTTTCCGCCTGGGCAAGGGTTGGATCTATCAGTTCCACTATCACGGTATGGTACGCGGCGACGAGAAAGCGCTGTTCCGCGACTGCATCTATGAACTGCCGCTGCGTTATATGATTAAGCACGGCTACCTGACGCCGCCTGAGCGCCTCGATATGCCGGTGGTACAGTACGATTTCAGCCGCCTGCAGGCGCAGAGCAATGGCCTGTTCAGCGAAGCTGACCTTAACCACGAGCTGAAAAAACAGCAGCGCATCACGCCGCATATCGTTAGCCAAATCGTTGAGTTTGCCGAAAACCGTAAAGGCGTGATGATCTTCGCCGCGACCGTCGAACACGCGCGGGAAATTACCGGCCTGCTGCCGCCCGCGCAGGCGGCGCTGATTACCGGCGAAACCCCGGGGCCGGAGCGCGATCGCATCATCGAAGCCTTTAAGGCGCAGCAGTATCGCTATCTGGTGAACGTCGCGGTACTGACCACCGGCTTTGACGCGCCGCACGTCGATCTTATCGCGATTCTTCGGCCAACCGAGTCGGTAAGCCTTTACCAACAAATTGTTGGCCGCGGCCTGCGTCTGGCGCCGGGCAAAACCGACTGTCTGATCCTCGACTATGCCGGCAACCCTCACGACCTGTATGCGCCGGAAGTCGGCACGCCAAAAGGCAAAAGCGATAATGTCCCGGTACAGGTCTTCTGCCCGGCCTGCGGTTTCGCCAATACTTTTTGGGGGAAAACCACCGCCGACGGCACGTTGATTGAGCATTTTGGCCGCCGCTGCCAGGGCTGGTTCGAAGACGACGACGGCCACCGCGAACAGTGCGACTTCCGCTTTCGTTTTAAAAACTGCCCGCAGTGCAACGCCGAGAATGACATTGCCGCCCGCCGCTGTCGCGAGTGCGATACGGTGCTGGTCGACCCGGACGACATGCTGAAGGCGGCGCTGAAGCTTAAAGACGCGCTGGTGTTGCGCTGCAGCGGCATGGCGCTGCAGCATGGCGGCGACGAAAAAGGCCCGTGGCTAAAAATCACCTATTACGATGAGGACGGCGCCGATGTGAGTGAGCGCTTCCGTTTGCAAACGCCCGCACAGCGTACCGCCTTTGAGCAGTTGTTTATCCGCCCGCATACCCGTACGCCGGGCGTGCCGCTGCGCTGGATAACCCCGGCGGATATCATTGCCCAGCAGGCGCTGCTGCGCCATCCGGACTTTGTCGTCGCCCGTATGAAGGGGCAATACTGGCAGGTGCGGGAAAAAGTGTTCGATTATCAGGGGCGTTTCCGTCGCGCCAATGAGCTACGTTAATCCGTCAAAAACTGAGGTTTTGATTGCCGCTGTGCCGATAGGCGGCTATAATGCCGCCCGCTTTTGCATTCGCAAAGCAGATAATCTGCCTGCTGCTGGGTCGCCTGTTGCAGGCTTTATATATAGAGAGACATCAATGTTTACTATCAACGCAGAAGTACGTAAAGAGCAGGGTAAGGGTGCGAGCCGCCGCCTGCGCGCAGCTAACAAGTTCCCGGCAATCATCTACGGTGGCGAAGCTGCTCCGGTTGCTATCGAACTGGACCACGACAAACTGTGGAACATGCAGGACAAAGCTGAGTTCTACGGCGAAGTTCTGACCCTGGTTGTCGATGGCAAAGAAGAAAAAGTTAAAGTTCAGGCTGTTCAGCGTCACGCGTTCAAGCCGAAACTGACCCACATCGACTTCGTTCGCGCTTAATCGCCGATAGCAAGTTGTATGGCAAACGCCCTGGTGTCTTCTGACCCGGGGCGTTTTGTTATCTGCGCTGCCATAACCCTGGCGCGTCGTCAACAATCTCTCCCAACGCGCGGTGTTTATTCATTCCCGGCAACCACAGCATCACCATGGTAACGTTAAGCCCCTGATTACCGACCTCGGTAGCAATTTCAGCTACCCCCTGCCACTCGCCGGGCTGTAAATGGTCGGGTAAAAAACCCCACCCCTGCCCCTGCTCCATTGCGTGGCGCAACATGGTGATTTCATTCATATACAGCGTATGCCCGGATATCTGCAACCGGCGGGCGATTTGATCGTCGCTGCGCCGGTGCATGACTAACTGCGGGGTGAGCGATAAATTCAGCAACGTCAGCGGCCTTGCGGTACCAGCGAACAACCGCTGCGCGGCGTAAAAGCGTAAATCAACGGTACCCAGCGCCCGCCACTCCATTTCGCTACCCAGCGTACGATTGTTCGCCTGGCAAATGGCCATATCCGCGACGCCATCGCTCAACGCCTGCTCGGCTTCGCGACGCGAAGCGCTCCAGCAGCTTAAACGGATCTGCCGCCGGGCAAGCGTATCGGCCAGCAAACAGAGAAATTCACGCGGCACGAAGGGATCGTACACAAGGCGTAATTCCTGCCAGGCCGTTTGCGGCAGCGTTTGCGCAAAAGATTCGAAAGCCTGCGCCTGACGCAACAACAGGTGCGCCTGGCGAAAAAGCTGCTCGCCCTCGGCGGTTAAGGTCAGGCTACGCCCTGCACGGCTGAATAGCCGGTAGCCCAACGCATCTTCCAGGTAATCCAGCAGATCGCGAAGCGTCGTACGGTCTTTCCCTAAACGGATCGCCGCCCGCGACAGACTACCGGTCTCAGCAATCGTCGCGAAGGCTTCAATCTGTGCAAATGAATACTGCAGGGTTTTCATCCTTCTCTCCCTTTCGGGGGAAAATCCCCCATGTAGTGATTTTAGCCGCTGCGCGCCGATTTATATACTGCGATGCGAATCTATGGCAAACGAGGAAATGAAAATGATAAGAAAACCACTGGCCCTGGCGTTAATTTTGGCGGCGCTGCCGGCGGCGGCAATGGCGCAAAACTGCGGCGGCCTGACGCTGGATGTCTGCCCCACGCCTTACGATCAAACGCTACCCGCGGCCAAAGACATGCTCACCTGGGATCAGACTTCACGCGTGATTGGCTTTCGTAATGACTATCGAAACTATGCTGGCGATGTATTCCGCCACAGCGCCTCGGTCCCGCTGGAGCGCGCTGAAAAGCAACTGACCGATGCCCGCTATACGCTCAACGGCCACACCTGGAATTTGCAGGATTACCTGAAGCGCGAAAACGTCAGCGGTATGCTGGTGCTGAAAGACGGTAAAGTCGCCTGGAAATATCTCGCCGAAGGTAATACCGACACCACGCTGTGGACCTCGCGCTCGGTGGGCAAATCGGTCGTCTCAACGCTGGTCGGCATCGCTATTCAACAGGGTAAAATCCACTCCCTCGACGACCTGATTACCGTTTATGAACCCGAACTGAAAGGCACCGCCTGGGACGGCGTAACGCTCAAGCAGCTCATTCAACATACCAGCGGCGTGGAATGGAATGAAGATTACACCAATCCACAGTCGCACTTCGCCCGTCTGACCCAGTGTGAAGCACAGCCCGGCGCCTATGATTGCGTGCGTAAAATTGTGTCGACGCTGTCGCGTAAACACCCGGCAGGCGAGCAGTGGTCCTACTCTTCCGGCGGCGCCTGGCTGCTGGGCGATGTGCTGGAGCGCGCGACCGGTATGTCGCTGGCCGCCTGGCTTGAACAATCACTGTGGCAGCCTGCGGGTATGGCCCACGATGGTGTATGGCACGCCTACAAAAAAGGACAACATGATGTCGGCGCTCACGGCTTTAACGCCACCCTCGAAGACTGGGGCCGCTTTGGCGAGTTTGTCGCCCGCGATGGCCGCCTGAGCAACGGTAAACAGCTGGTGCCCGCTGGCTGGTTCGATCAAGCCGCAAGCTGGACAAAAGCGCTGAACTCGGTTTCAGCCGCGCATCCGGAAGGTATCTATGGCTATCAATGGTGGAATAACGCCATTCCGGCCAATGCGCAAAACGTACAGCCGACGCCGCAGGAAGGGCTGAAAGGTTCGCTGTGGGCGCTGGGGATCTACGGCCAGGTGATTATGGTCAACCGTGCGGAACATCTGGTGATCGTGCAGTGGTCAACCTGGCCACAAGCGGAACCGTCCTTTAACGCACAGCCGCTGGAAGCGGCGCTGATGTACAGCGCCATTGCCCGCGAATTGCGCTAATCTCCCCTGCTCCTTGCCGCTTAACCGGCAAGGAGCGTATCGGCATTTAACGCCAGGTGCTGCAGCAGCATAATGGTTTTCGCATCCACGATTTCACCCTCGCGAATGGCCTGTAACGCCCGCGCCAGCGGCCACTCCAGCACTTCAATATCCTCTCCTTCCGCCGCCAGCCCGCCGCCATCGCCACGGCGATCGTCCGCGGAATATTCTGCAATAAAGAAATACAGCTTCTCGGTAACCGACCCCGGGCTCATAAACGCGGTGAATACCGGCTCAATGCGGGTAACGCGAAATCCGGTCTCCTCTTCCGCTTCGGCGATAATGCGCTCTTCCGGCGAGGCGTTATCCAGTAATCCCGCGGCGGCTTCGATCAGAAAGCCGTCGTGACCGTTGATCCACACCGGAAAACGAAACTGGCGGATGAGCACCACACTCTGCTTGTGGCGGTTATAGAGCAGAATAACCGCGCCGTTGCCGCGGTCGTAGGCTTCCCGGCTCTGCTCCTGCCAGCGCCCATCCCGGCGCAACAGCTCAAAGGTATATTTTTTCAGCGTGTACCAGTTATCGGACAAGAGCGTTTCGCGAATGTGGCGAACGCGCGGTGCGTCTTCATGCATGATTTTTCCCCTTCCAAGGTGACAGTGGGCAACATAACATGCATAATCGTGCACAAACAAGATCAATCGTGAAGTAAACAAAATGCTCGCCAGCCAGAGAAAACAGCACATCCTGCAGATCCTTGCCGCAGAAAAACAGGTGATGTCGGGGGAGTTAAGTCAGCGCTTTCAGGTCTCAGAAGACTCCATTCGTCGCGATCTGCGCGAACTTGCGGCGGAAGGTAAACTGCAACGGGTCCACGGCGGCGCGCTGCCGGTATCCGCCGCTATCGCGCCAATCGAAAGCAGAAAAAGCGTGCAGATGGCTTCCAAACAGGCGATAGCTTGCCGGGCAGCGGCGCTTATCCAGCCAGGGCAGGTGGTCATCGTCGACGGCGGCACCACCACCACGGCGATGATCGCCGCGCTACCTGCCGACCTTGCTTGTACCGTGGTGACGCACAGTCCGGGGATCGCCGTGGCGCTGGTCGAGCATCCGCGGATCGAAGTGATCCTGCTCGGCGGTACATTGTTTAAACATTCCGTAGTTACGGTCGGCGCCGGGACGCTGGCGGCGGTGGCGCGGATTCATGCCGATCTGTTCTTTATGGGGGTTACCGGCGTGCACCCGCAGGCGGGCTTTACCACCGGTGATTATGAAGAGGCGGGCATTAAGCGCGCGCTGGCGGCCAGAGCCGCAGAAACCGTGGTGATGGCCTCGGCCGAAAAAATTAATTCCGCCTCCGCGTTTGCCATCGGCGAGCTTAATCTTGCCAGCACAGTGGTTATCGATAGCGAACTGGATGACAGGTTACGTCAGAAGCTTAAGCAAAGCGGCGTCGGGATTATTCAGGTAGCAGGTTAACCCGGCGGCATCATGTTCCGCCGGGATAATCAGCAGGGATTAATTACCGCCTGAGGTACGGCGCTGCAGCTGATCGCGCAGGTTCGGCGGCGTACCTTTGATGGTCAACGTATCCGTTGCCGGATCCCAGAATACGCGCTCGCCGAGCAGCATCGCATCAAAGTTAATGGTCAAGCCGCCGCCGCTACCGGCAAATTTGGTCAGCTGGCGCAGCGTACTACGATCCGCCGGGAAGCTCTCTTCGAGCTCATAACCCTGCTCGGCGGTAAACTCCTGGAAACTCTTTTCGCTGACGCCGGAGAGCTCTTTCGACAACGATTCCAGCTCGATCTCTTCGCCCGCCTGCAGCTGTTCGTTACAGTAGGCGTACACCTGCTGGCGCACGTTCTGGCGCTCGGATTTATCCAGCTGCGCGTCAGCGGCGAAATCATCCACCGCCTGCAACAGACCGCGGTTCTGCGCTTTGGCATTGAGCCCTTCGCTGGCGCCGAGGAAGTCCATGAAGAAATCGGCGACTTTACGCCCCACCCGCCCTTTCAGGAAGGTCAGATAACGGGTCGATTCGGGATTGGTTTCCCACTCGGTCAGATCGATACGCGCCACGATGTCGGCATGGTTGATGTCCAGATAATGGGTGGAACTGATATCCAGCTCTTCGTTAACGCGCATGCTGCTCAGATTATTGAGCACCGCCACCAGCAGATACTCGACCGCCAGGTAACGATACTGACAGAACAGCACAATGCCGCCTTCGGCAAATGGATACTTCGCCAGCTCATCGCGCAGGCGGCCGGTGGCCGCACGGCTGAAAGGAAGAAATTCTTCTTCACCCTGACGCTGTAAACGCAACGCTTGCGCCAGCTCGCTCTCTTCATTAAAGAGGCCATAGGCTTTGCTTTTTGCGCTGTAGACACGATGCAGTTCGGCCATCATCTCCACGACAGTGGCATTTGGTTCCAGCAGCGACTCGCGTAGCACCAGTTCCAGATTCTGTTCATCACGTTTGATCAACTGATGCAGGGCAATCTGGTCGATATCCAGACTCATGTTAAACTCTCCTTTTAGACCGGGCGGTATTCAACCACCACCGGGACGACGACGCAACCGGCAGACGCCTCTTTTATGCTTGAGACTCGCGTGGCCGGGCGCTTTTGCGCCGTGGCGAAAAAATGCGGAAAAAAAGCTGCTGCTACGGTAATATGTTGCCCTTTCACGAACAAACAGATTTTGAGTTTATGCCACAAATATCCCGCTATAGCGATGAACAGGTCGAGCAGCTGCTCAGCGAGCTAACGAACGTCCTGGAAACACACAAAGCGCCGGTTGACCTGTCACTGATGGTGCTGGGCAATATGGTGACCAACCTGCTCAACAGTAGCGTCGCGCCGGCTCAGCGTCAGGCAATCGCCCGTTCTTTCGCCCAGGCGCTGCAATCGTCCATTAACGACGATCCCGCGCACTAAGGATAACGAACAACAGTATATGGTGACTCTTCGTCAGCCCTACCGAGAAAAAGTCTCCCAGATGGTCAGCTGGGGACACTGGTTCGCCCTGTTCAACATATTGTTGGCTATGGCGCTCGGCAGCCGCTATCTTTTTGTCGCCGACTGGCCAACGACGCTTGCCGGACGAGTATTCTCGTATGTCAGCCTCGTTGGTCATTTCAGTTTTCTGGTTTTCACCAGCTATGTACTGATTCTCTTTCCGCTGACCTTTATTGTCGGCTCGCAGCGGCTTATGCGCTTCCTGTCGGTTATCTTCGCCACCGCGGGGATGACGCTGCTGCTAATCGATAGCGAAGTCTTCACTCGCTTCCACCTGCACTTAAATCCCGTCGTCTGGGAACTGGTGATTAACCCCGATCAGAACGAGATGGCTCGCGACTGGCAGCTGATGTTTATCAGCGTACCGATCATCTTCCTGATTGAGATGCTCTTCGCCACCTGGAGCTGGCAAAAGCTGCGCAGCCTGACGCGCCGCCGCCACTACGCGCGCCCCGTCGCCTGGTTTTTCTTTATTTCGTTTATCAGCAGCCACCTGATTTATATCTGGGCGGATGCCAATTTTTATCGCCCGATCACCATGCAGCGGGCCAACTTGCCGCTTTCTTATCCGATGACCGCCCGCCGCTTCCTTGAGAAGCATGGCCTGCTCGATGCGCAAGACTATCAGCGTCGTCTGGTTGAGCAAGGCGCGCCGGAAGCGGTTTCGGTGCAGTATCCGCTGAGCGATCTGCGCTATCGCGACCTCGGTACGGGTTACAACGTGCTGCTCATTACCGTGGATAACCTTAACTATTCACGTTTCGAGAAGAACATGCCGCAACTGGCGGCTTTTGCGAAAGAGAGCGTCAACTTTAGCCAGCATATGAGCTCCGGTAATAGCACCGACAGCGGGATGTTCGGCCTGTTCTACGGCATATCGCCGGGTTATATGGATGGCGTGCTCTCGGCGCGTATCCCGGCGGCGCTGATTACCGCCCTCAACCAACAGGGTTACCAGCTGGGCCTGTTCTCATCAGACGGTTTCAGCAGCCCGCTTTATCGCCAGGCGCTGCTGTCGGACTTCTCGCTGCCGGCGGCTAAAACGCAGAGCGATGAACAAACGGCTGACCAATGGATCGGCTGGCTGGATCGCTACGCCCTGGACGAGAACCGCTGGTTCTCGTGGGTATCGCTGAACGGCACTAATCTTGATAACAGCCAGCAGCAGAATTTTGCGCGCACCTATGGCCGCGCCGCAGGCAACGTCGATACACAAATTGGCCGCGTGCTGGACGCGCTGCGTAAAGCGGGCAAACTGGATAATACGGTGGTGATTATCACCGCCGGGCACGGTATGCCGCTGGATAACAAGCAGGGTAAATTCGACTGGTCACGTGGCAATCTGCAGGTGCCGCTGGTTATCCACTGGCCGGGAACCCCAGCGCAAGAGATCGCAACGCTCACGGATAACAAAGACGTGATGACCACACTGATGCAGCGTCTGCTGCACGTGTCGACGCCAGCGAATGAATATTCGCAGGGCGAAGACCTGTTTAGCCCGGCACGCCGCCGCAGCTGGGTCACTGCGGCCAATAGCGATACTCTGGCGATTACCACGCCAACGATGACCGTGGTGCTCGACCACAACGGCACCTACCACACGTGGAACAGCGATGGTGAGAAGATTAAAGACCAAAAACCGCAGCTCAGCCTGCTGCTGCAGGTGCTGACGGATGAAAAACGCTTTATCGCTAACTGATTGATTAATTTTAAATCAATCAGTTGTCGGTCGCTTGCATTCGATGGGGGAACGGGTAATATTATCCTCCACGCGTCGGCACGTAGCGCAGCCTGGTAGCGCACCGTCATGGGGTGTCGGGGGTCGGAGGTTCAAATCCTCTCGTGCCGACCAAAAATTTAACCGGTAGGTTGCTACAACCACCGGTCCCCTTTAGAACCCGCACTCTCCCTGAGAGCGCGGGTTTTTTAATGTTTGTACTCCCCTTCCCTTTGTGACTGCGATTATCCTGATGGCAAATTGTTAAATTCCATCTATCATTCGACTGTATTCGTTATCATCTGGAGCGGACCCAATGAGAGTTAAAGGACTTACCAAAGGATTTTTTATCCTTATTTTACTGATCGTTACCCTGGCCTTTTTTGACGTACTCTCCCCTTACTATTCCGCTATCCTGTGGGCAGCTATCCTGGCGGTGATATTTAATCCGGTAAAAAACAACATCCGTACGCGCATCGGTGAGCGCAACGGTATCGCGGCGCTACTGACCGTCGTGATTATCTGTCTTATTGTTTTCACCCCGTTGGCGATTATCATTTCGTCGCTAGCCTTCGAACTCAACGTGGTCTACACCAAGTTACAGCACAACGACACCCAGTTTCCGACGGTGGTCGCCAACCTGTTTGCCCATCTCCCGAGCTGGGCCAGAAGTTTCCTCTCCGAGCACAATCTCGATAGCGCGGAACAGATTCAGCAGCAGCTGTCCGATGCCGCCCTGAAAGGCGGGCAGTATCTGGCCGGTAGCGCCTTCCTGATTGGTAAAGGGACCTTTGGCTTTACCGTCAGCTTCGGCATTATGTTATACCTGCTGTTCTTCTTGCTGAAGGATGGCCCCTATCTGGTACTTCTGATCCTTGAATCCTTGCCGCTATCCAATTACGTAAAACAACATCTGTTTGCCAAATTCGCCGCCGTCGCGCGGGCGACGGTTAAAGGCACCGTTGCCGTCGCGCTGGCGCAGGGGGCGCTCGGCGGCTTTGCATTCTGGATTGTCGGTCTTGATGGCAGCATTCTGTGGGGCGCTTTAATGGCCTTTCTGTCGCTCATCCCGGCGGTAGGTTCCGCCATCATCTGGGTGCCGGCGGCGATTTACCTGTTTGCCACCGGGCAATTGTGGCAAGGGGCGTTTATTGTCGGTTTCTTCGTGATTGTCATCGGCCTGGTGGATAACATTCTGCGTCCGCTACTGGTGGGGAAAGATACCAAAATGCCGGATTATCTGATCCTGATTGCCACCCTTGGCGGCATGGAAATCTATGGCATCAACGGCTTTGTCATCGGCCCGCTGATTGCCGCCTTGTTTATTGCCTGCTGGAACCTGTTATCGGGCCGTGAACACGCCGGGAACGCCGACTTACTGGACGAAGAGTTTATTGAAGAAGCCAAAAACAGCCGCGATGAATAGCTAACGCAAGCCTCAGCTTGCTAGTGCATTTCACTATTCATATTGAAAATAATGGTAAATAACCCTTACCATTCACGACAATGATGTTAGTCTGTATTGGTTAGTAACGATAATAAAGGATGATCAACCGTGAAAAAAATCGCTACGCTCGCTGTTTCTCTGCTGGCCGTTGCCTGTGTTTCCACCAGCGCCTTAGCCGCTGAACAGCCGCTGGAGAAAGTCGCCCCCTATCCGAAAGCGGAAAAAGGGATGAAGCGTCAGGTGATTCAGCTGCCGCAGCAGCAGGATGAATCCGCGTTAAAAGTTGAACTGATGATTGGCCAGACGCTGGAAGTCGACTGCAACCATCACCGCCTGGGCGGTCAACTGGAAAGCAAAACCCTGGAAGGCTGGGGCTATGACTACTATGTCTTTGATAAGCTGACGTCCCCGGTTTCCACCATGATGGCCTGCCCGGACGGTAAGAAAGAGAAGAAATTTATTACCGCTGGTCTCGGCGATACAGGCCTGCTGCGTTACAACAGCAAGCTGCCGATCGTGGTTTATACTCCGGCCAACGTCGAAGTGAAATACCGCATCTGGAAAGCTGAAGAAACTATCGGTAATGCCGTTGAGCGTTAATCGCCTGCGGTAATACAAAACGGCAGCCCGAAGGCTGCCGTTTTTGTTATAGCGCGATATCCGCCATCGGTTTGCCGCCGGTCAACGGTTTGAGTTCGGCCTGCGGCACCTCGTCCGCCGCGGTCGTCGGCTCGTAGTGTAGCCCCAGCACTTCACTGGTCCACGCCAGCGCCTGCTCAATAGCGGCTGGGTTACCATCCAGACGCATACCGTAGCTCGGCACGATCTCTTTCATCTTCGCCTGCCAGGCCGGCGTCTGTACTTTGTCTTTGAAGACTTTCTCCAACAGCTGCACCATGATCGGCGCCGCCGTCGACGCGCCAGGAGAAGCGCCCAGCAGCGCGGCTACGGTGCCTTCATCATCGCACACCACTTCGGTGCCAAGGCGCAACACGCCGCCCATCTTCTTATCACGTTTGATAATCTGTACACGCTGACCGGCCTGCCACAGGCGCCAGTCCTCTTTGCGCGCTTCCGGGTAGTACTCGCACAGTGCGGCATGACGATCTTTATCTTTCTGCAATACCTGGCTAATCAGATATTTCACCAGGTCGAAGTTATCCATCCCGACGTTAAGCATCGGCAGAATATTCGAGGTATTCGTCGAGGCCAGCAGATCCCAAAGCGATCCATTTTTCAGGAAACGGGTCGAGAAGGTCGCGAATGGCCCGAACAGCACCACGCGTTTGCCGTCGATAATACGGGTGTCGATATGCGGCACCGACATCGGCGGCGCGCCAACTTCCGCCTGGCCGTAGACTTTCGCCAGGTGATGATTAACCACTTCCGGGTTCTCACACACCAGGAACTGTCCGCCAACCGGGAAGCCCGCGTACTCTTTCGCCTGCGGAATGCCGGTTTCCTGCAGCAGCGTCAGAGCAGCGCCGCCCGCGCCAATAAAGATGAATTTGGTTTTGATTGTCCGCTTCTGGTGACGATTGTTGGCATCCGCCAGCGTCACCGTCCAGCTGTTGTCCGCATTGCGCTTAAAGCGGCGAACGACGGTACCCAACTGGAGAGAGAAGTTATCATGCGTCTGTAGCCCGGCGATCAGCTGGCGAGTGATCTCGCCGTAGTTAACGTCGGTGCCCATTTCGGTACGCGTCGCCGCCACTTTTTGCTGCGGATCGCGACCTTCCATCACCAGCGGCGCCCACTCCTTGATCTGCTGATGATCTTCAGAATAGCGAATACCGCGGAACAGCTCGCTCTGCTGCAACGCGGCGTAGCGCGCGCGCAGGAAGTTAACGTTGTCTTCACCCCACACAAAGCTCATGTGCGGCACGCTATTAATAAAAGATTTCGGCTTAGTCAGGATGCCGCGGGTCACCTGGTGGGCCCAAAACTGACGAGAAATATGGAAGGACTCATTGATATCGACCGCTTTGTCGATATTGATTCCATTGGCGGTTTGCGGCGTGTAGTTAAGCTCCATCAGCGCCGCATGGCCGGTACCCGCATTGTTCCAGCCGTTCGAGCTCTCCTCGGCAACGCTGGTCATCTGCTCGACCATGGTAATAGACCAATCCGGCTCCAGTTCCTGCAGCCAGGTTCCCAACGTGGCGCTCATGATACCGCCGCCAATCAACAATACATCCGTCTCTTGCTCATGGCGGGTGTTGGTCCGATTTGTATTGGAACCAACCGCCTGTGAGCTGGGTACGGCCATCTTTTTCTTCATCGGATTTGAGCCTTACTTTTACTCGCTTTTTTATTTAGCGCAGGTGAAACGATTCTCGGGATCAAAGGTACCACCTGTACTCAAAAATTTAAATATTGTTTAAATTTTAAGTTGAGTTTTGAGATCTGTTATAAAAATGTTTAATAAATGTGTACACAAAATCACTTTTTGTACTGGTATGATGGTCATTTCCGCGCTATCATCTCCCGTTCTGTGATGGAGCGCACGCCAACGGCGGCATGCCTCACTTCAAATTTTTTATCATCCGCGAACTTTTATGCCCTCAACTTTCCGCTCTCTCTCTCCGGCGTTGATAACACGCGAGACCCTTGCTGGCGTGCTGACTGCCCTGGCGTTAATCCCTGAAGTCATTTCATTTTCGGTCATTGCCGGCGTTGACCCACAGGTCAGCCTGATTGCTTCGGTAGTGCTCTGTCTGGCGATGTCGGTTCTTGGCGGGCGCCCGGCGATGGTGACGGCGGCGGCAGGTTCTGTCGCCCTGGTGATCGGCCCGATGGTACATCAGCATGGCGTAGGGTATATTCTGCCTGCTGTCATTCTGGCTGGTATTATTCAAATTTTGTTTGGGATATGCGGTATGGCGCGGTTAATGCGCTTTATCCCGCCACCGGTGATGACCGGGTTTGTTAATGCGCTAGGCATTCTTATTTTTTTCGCCCAGGTTCCCCATTTCTGGAGCAGGCAGCCGCTCATCGTCGGCCTGTTCGTTCTGACGCTGCTCATCGTGCTGTGGGCGCCGCGTTTTATCAAAGCCGTGCCGGCGCCGCTTATCGCTATCGTCCTCCTTACTGCTTATACCGTCACCAGCGGACAGCTCCTGCCGACCGTGGGTGATGAAGGCGCTATGAGCGGCGGTCTGCCGGGCTTCAACGCGCTGGCGGTGCCGCTGGATTTAAGCACCTTAAAAATTATCTGGCCCTGCGCCCTGAGTATCGCCTTTGTCGGCCTGATGGAATCGCTGCTGACGGCAAAGCTGGTGGACGATCTCACCCATACGCCGTCAAATAAGTCACGTGAGAGCGCAGGACTGGGGATCGCCAATATCCTCGCGGGCTGCTATGGCGGCATCGCCGGATGCGCGATGATCGGCCAGACTATCGTTAACGTAGAAATGGGCAAGGCGCGTAGCCGCCTATCGACGATAGTGGCCAGTATGGTACTGCTGCTTCTGGTGACGGTGCTAAGCCAGGTGATGGCCAAAATTCCAATGGCGGTGCTGGCCGGGGTCATGGTGATCGTGGCAGTGAAAACCTTCAGCTGGCAGAGTATTCGCCCAACCGCGCTGGCGCGCAATCCGTGGCCGGAAACGGTGGTCATGGCAGCGACCGTTGTCGTGACGGTCACTACCAGTAATCTGGCGATCGGCGTACTGGCGGGGCTTATCGCAATGGCGCTCATCCCTCGCCGCCTGCGCGTAAAAGCGCAGCTTACATCAGAAACAGCGTCGCCAGACCAAGGAAAATAAAGAAGCCGCCGGTATCGGTAATCGCGGTGATCATCACGCTGGAGCCGACCGCCGGATCGCGCCCCAGCTTGACCATCACCATCGGGATGATAACCCCCATCATCGCCGCCATCAGCAGGTTGAGCATCATCGCCAACGTCATCACCCCGCCAAGCTGCGGGTCATCGTACAGCCACCAGGTGATAGCGCCCATTATCCCGCCCCATACCAGGCCATTAATCAGCGCGACGCCCATCTCGCGCAGGATGAGGAAGGTAAAACTTCCCGGCTGGATCTGCTGCAGCGCCATCGCGCGGACGATCATGGTGATCGTCTGATTGCCGGTATTCCCACCAATCCCGGCGACGATCGGCATCAGCGAGGCCAGGGCCACCAGCTGCGAAATCGTATGTTCAAAGCCGTCGATCACCCGTGAAGCGATAAACGCCGTACAGAGGTTCACCGCCAGCCACGCCCAGCGGGTTTTCACCGCTTTGCTCACCGGCGCAAAAACATCATCATCTTCGCTCAGACCGCCCATCCGGCGTAGGTCGTTATCGGTCTCTTCGTACACCACATCGACGATCTCATCGATGGTCAAACGCCCCATCAGCTTGCCGTCGGCATCAATCACCGCAGCACTCAGTAAGTCATCACGCTCGAAGGTACGCGCCACTTTTTCCGCCTCTTCCTGCGGCTGGAAAGTCACCGGATCGCCTTCCATCACTTCGCCAACGCGCTTTTGCGCATCATTGAGCAGAATAGTCTGCAGCTCCAGCTCGCCAAGCAGCAGTTTATTACGGGTGGTGACGAACAGTTTGTCGGTGTTTTCCGGCATTTTGCCCAGACGGCGCAGATAGCGCTGTACCGCCGCCAGAGTGGCTTCCGGGCGTACGGTAATCACTTCAAATTCCATGATCGCGCCAACGGTGTTATCGGCGTAGCGCATCATCTGACGAATGCGCGCGCGTTTATCCGGCGGCAGCGTCGCCAGCAGGCGGCCGGTTAAGTCGCGCGGCAGGTGCTGCAACAGGTAAACCTGTTCATCAATATCCAGCGATTGCAGGGCAAATATCAGGTCGTGATCGCTCATCTTGTCGATGAGATCGCCCCATACGCTCTCTGACGCCTCCAGCAGCACCTCGCCGCGCTTGTCATCGGCAACCAGCCCCCACAGCGCGGTACGCGCGTCATAGGGCAGCGCTTCCAGGGCATCGGCGAGGTCCGGCGGCGGCAGATGCGACACCAGCACTTCCACTTCCGCCAGGTCATCGGCCAGCGTCCCTTCATCATAGCGCTCCGCGAGGGTGAGTTTCCCCAGCAGCGCGGAGGTGACGGCTTTATCAGTGCTCAATAGCCAAATCAGGCGGGCGCGTTCTTCATCGCGTAATCGGGCGCTTTTTTTATGCAAAACGGACATCGCTCAGGCAATCCTTGTGAGAATAGAAGTCGACCTGCATGGCCGCAGCCATAAGCATAGCGCGAGGAGGGGGAAATAATAACCGCCAGCAATTTATCTGCCGTAAAAAACAGCAATATGGCCCGAACGGGCGAGCACGCCCGCTCGGGTTACCAGCAAAACCGTCAGGCAGTACGCGCGACCGCGTCGCGGGTCGCCAGTTCGCGCTCAACGCCGGTGAGCTCGCTAAGCTTGCCACTGCGCATCTCCAGCAGGCGATCGGCATGCTGGAAATAGTGATCATCGTGGCTGATGGCAAACACGGTTTTCCCCATTTGCTGCATCAGCGGCAATAGCACCTGATAAAACTCGCGGCGGAAATGTGGATCCTGATCCGCAGCCCACTCATCGAGCAAAATAATATCGCGCTCTTCGGCCAGCGCCAGCAGCAGCGCCACGCGTTTTTTCTGCCCTTTAGACAGCTTCAGATCGAGGATTTTCCCCTCTTCCAGCTGCAGCTTGTGGTCCATCTTCAGATACGCCAGCCACTTCGCGACCAGCGCCGGATCGGCGCGTTCGCCTTTTGGCCCTAACAGACGGTCGAATAGCCAGACATCGGTAAACACCGCCGAGAACAGCTTGCGGTAATCTTCTGGTTTTTCCGCCGCCAGCGGCTGACCATCGAGCAGGATCTGCCCGGAGATCGGTTGATACAGCCCGGTCAGCAACATCGCCAGCGTCGACTTGCCGCTGCCATTGCCGCCAATCAGAAACACCAGTTCGCCGCGTTTGAGAGTCAAATTAATCGGCCCGACGGCAAAACTGTTATCCGGGTAGTGGAACGACACGTCGCGCAGCTCCAGGGTCTGCCAGTGCGGATGCGCCTGCGGCTCGGGGAAACCGGGGCGGTAAGGCGCCAGCGCGAACTGATGCAGTTTATTGAATGCCACCTGGGCGCTGAGCAAGGTCGGCAGTGCCCCCACTGCCGACAGCAGCGGCGTACGCAGGAATAGCAGCGTCAGAGAATAGGTCGCCGCCACCGCGGTATTGGCCCACCCGAGGCCATTCGCCATCCAGAACACCAGACCGATGGCGCCAAGCATCATGATATTCGACCAGTTCACCGCGCTCAGGTGGAACGTATCGGCGCGAATGATGTGGTGGCGATAGTCGCGGGCATCCGGCTGATACAGCTGATTAAAAACATATTCGGCGCGTTCACGGTTCAGCGTCAGCTCTTTGCGCCCTTCCAGCACCGTCTGATAATCATGATACAGCTTATCTTCGGTCTCGCGCAGCGTCGCCATATGCTTATAGACGCGCGCCACCAGCACAAAGCCGCCCCAGATGGTGACCGCCATCCAGACCGCGGTCACCAGCATCATTTTTCCGGACAGAAACGCCAGGTAGGCGGCGGACCCGAAGGTCAGGATAATCCCCTGCACCAGCTCCGGCAGGCGCACAAAGGCGATGGTAATGTTACGCACGTCGCTGGTTAAGCCCGCCAGCAGCGAAGCGCTGCCGATTTTTTCGATCTTTTCGATTTGGGTGTCGAGAATGCGTTTAATAAATTCGCCGCGCAGGCGATAGACAAAGTGGTGACCAAGGGTGGTTAACGCCAGCTGCGAGCCGAGCGTGACCGCCATCAACAGCAGCAGCAGGCCGAGAAACTCCGGCAGCACGGTGAGCGAGGTATCCACAAGGGAAATCAGGCGCAGGTTAATAAAGGCGATAAGCCCGATACCCAGCGCCGCGCTGAGCAAACTGAGCGCCATGACGGCAATGAACGGCCAGCGGTACTGGCGCCAAACAAGAACAAGTAATTCCATAAGCTACGATCCGGACAAGCAAACAGCCAGCAGTTTAAACGGCTTGCCGACGACAGCAAGAATAATTCTTATTTTTGTTTTTGCCGGTGACCCGCGAGGCGAAAAGTGAGGTTGTAGCGACAGGCGCCGGTCAGCGGATGCACCCCCGGTTTAAGCGGCTGAATGCCGTGATAGAAGAGCCGTGATTCGCCGCCCCACACCACCACATCGCCATATTCAAGCAACAGCCGGCGCAGCGGATCGTTACGTTTCAGCCCGCCAAACTGAAACACCGCCGGCAGTCCCAGCGACACCGAAACGATAGGCGCACGCAAATCCCGCTCGTCTTTATCCTGATGCAGCGACAGCTTCGCGCCCGGCTGGTAGCGGTTAATCAAACAGGCGTCCGGGGAAAAATGCGCATAGCCCGCCTCCTGCGCCGCCTCCGCCGCCAGTTGTTGAAAAACCAATGGCATCGGTGGCCAATGTTCGCCGGTCAACGGATCGCCCGGCGCATAGAGATAGCCGTGCATATCGGTTGTCCAGCCGAGTTGGCCACAGTTGGTCATGGCCACCGACATGGTATAACCACCTGGGGTCACCATCTGGCGGAACGGAGAAGCGCTGGCCACCCCGGCGATGGCCTGCAGCAGCGTCGGCGCACGCTGCACGGCAAAGCGCCGTAATATCATCGCTCCGGGAGCCAGCGGCTCCTGCCAGGGTGGCGTATCTGCAAACAAATCGAGCATTATTTCTCCCGTATTTTCGCTTCGCGCGCCAGCAGCAGCGCTTTACGTTCGCTGCCCCAACGATAGCCGGAAAGCGCCCCACCCTCACGCACTACCCGATGGCAAGGAATGACTATCGCCAGCTTATTGGCAGCGCAGGCCCCGGCTACCGCTCTGACCGCGCGCGGTTGACCGATGCTGTGCGCCACCTCGCGGTAGCTGCGGGTTTCGCCTGCCGGGATCTGGCGTAAGGCTTGCCAGACCCGCTGCTGGAAAGCGGTACCGCGAATATCCAGCGGCAAATTCACCGCCTGCTGCGGATTATCCAAATGGGCAACCACCTGCGCCACGCGTTCGGCAAACATGTCATCACCCGGCTGTAATTGGGCGCCCGGAAACAAGCTCGTCAGCTGCGCATATAACGCCTTATCGTCATCGCCCAGCAACACGGCGCATACGCCACGTTCGCTGAACGCCACCAGGCACCGGCCAGAGGTACTATCGCTGCAAACCCAGCTAATCGCCACATCTTCGCCACCGCGTTTAAACTGGCGGGCGGTCATGCCCAGCGTCTCGTTTGCCTGGCGATAATAGCTGGCGGAATCAGGGAAGCCGGCGGCTAATGCCGCGCTGGTGACGTTCTGGCCATGGCTTAATGCTTCGCGTAGGCGCCGCGCGCGCCAGGCCTGCTGCCAGGCCCTTGGCGTGAGCCCGGTGACGGATTTAAAGATACGATGAAAGTGAAACGGACTGACCGCCAGCTGCTGCGCCAGCGCCTCAAGGGTGACTGTCGCCTCTTGCTCCAACAGGCGACAGGCGGCGGCAACCTTCTCGACCCGCTGTTGGTCCGGGTCGAGATTATCCGGCCGACACCGTTTACAGGGGCGATATCCGGCGGCCTTTGCCGCTTCAACATCAGAATAAAAACGGACATTCTCCCGTAGCGCACGCCGTGAACGGCACGAGGGACGGCAGCAGACGCCAGTGGTCAACACGGCGAAGACAAACTGCCCGTCGGCGCTGGCGTCACGTTCGCAGACCGCCTGCCAGCGGCGGTCATCGTTAGTCATATCGGCAATCATCGGTTTCATAGCGGGCTCCTGCTGTAAGTGTATCCTTACTTTGCGCCTTGCTCCGATCTAAAAAACTGCGCTTCTTGCTTTTTAATTCTGCTCGCCGACCAGGAAGGTGCGGAACTGCGGCGACATCCAGGTCTTAAAGCCGTCGCCCTCTTTGACGATCATATAGACCGCCAGCCCCTGCTCGTGTGCCACCTGTTGCGCTTTTTCCGGCCCTAATACCATCAGCCCGGTATCCCAGCCGTCGGCTTCCAGCGCCGTCGGCGCAATCACCGTCACCGATACCAGCTTATGGTTGATGGGGTGGCCGGTTTGCGGATCGATAACGTGAGAAATACGTTTGCCGTCCAGCTCGTAGTAGTTGCGATAGCTGCCGGAGGTACTGATGCCGTGGCCGTTGATATCGACTATCGCCTGCACAGCGTTTTCACGGTCGGTCGGTTTTTGAATCGCCACCCGCCACGGTTTATCGTCGCCGTTCATGCCGCGGCTGACCAGCGCGCCGCCAACCGACACCAGATAGCGGGCGATCCCTTCCTGCTCCATCAGGCGCGCCAGATGATCGGCGGCATAGCCCTCGCCGACGGTGGAAAGATCGACAAATAAATCCGCAATATCTTTTTGTAGATATTGTTTATCGGCGCGGTTAATCACCGTCAGATGCTGCAGCCCGGTACGCGCTTTTGCCGCCGCGATTTGCTGCTCCGTCGGCGTTTTTACCGGCTGCTTATCCGGGCCAAAACCCCATAAATTGACCAGCGGCCCGACGGTAATGTCCATCGCTCCGGCGGTTTTGGCGCCAATACGCAGCGACAGAGTGACGATATCCGCCATCGCCTCGTTCACCGGCCACGGTTCGGTGGTGGCGGCATGATTGAAGCGCATCAGCGCGGAGTCGTTTTTCCAGGTCGAAAGCAGCCAATCATCGCCGTCGAGCTGCGCCTGAACTTTATGGCGTAAATCTTCGGCTTTCGCCGGATCCAACCCAACAACGCTAACGCGCCAGTAGGTCCCCATCGTTTTGCCATCGAGCACGGTGGCGGCGGATTTTGGCGTGGCCGGGGATGTCGCGGAATCACAGCCGGTAAGCAGAACGCAGAGGCCGAAAAAGGCGGCGCGGAAAAAGGTGGTATCCATGAAAACGGGCTCCTGTTACAAAGGCAGCCAGAGTATACCAGCGAGGTTAAACCGGGCATAAAAAAAGGCGCCCGCAGGCGCCTTTTTCAACACTTCAGCTTGCTTAGAACTGGTAAACCAGGCCCAGAGCCACAACGTTGTCAGTAGAGATGCTTGCATCTTTAGTGAACTTGTTGTCGTCCAGCAGGTTAATTTTGTAATCAACGTAGGTGGACATGTTTTTGTTGAAGTAGTAGGTCGCACCCAGGTCAACATATTTCAGGATGTCCTGGTCGCCGTAACGGCCCATGTCTTTACCTTTAGACTGCAGGTAAGCCACGGACGGACGCAGACCGAAGTCGAACTGGTACTGAGCAACCACTTCGAAGTTCTGCGCTTTGTTAGCAAAACCGATGTCGCCAGTGCGAGTTGCGTTGTAGGTCTGGGTGTACTGAGTCGCCAGGTAAATGTTGTTGGCGTCATATTTCAGACCACCGGTATAGGTTTCAGCGTGATCGCCTTCACCCAGAACACCGTATGTACGCTGATAGGACTTAGAAAAATAAGTAGAGTTGTTCTGCTCATCGGTACGTTTAGAGCTGGAGTACGCGAAACCAGCGCTGATGCCGTCCCAGATCTCATAAGTCACGGAGGTGCCGAAGCCTTCGCCGTTCTGTTTCTGGAAGCCGCGACCGTTGTTGGTCTGATCTTCGCCGCTCACGCTGCCGTTTTTACCCTGGTACTGCAGAGCAAAGTTCAGGCCGTCAACCAGACCGAAGAAGTCAGAGTTACGGTAGGTGGCAACGCCGTTAGCACGGGACTGCAGGAAGTTGTCGGAACCGTAGGTGTCGCCGCCGAATTCCGGCAGAACGTCGGTCCAGGAAGTTACGTCGTAAACAACGCCGTAGTTACGACCGTAGTCGAAAGAACCCGCGTCGCCGAATTTCAGACCCGCGAAGGCCAGACGAGTCCATGCCTGGTCGCTGGAGCTTTCAGTGTTGTTCGCCTGAACGTTGTATTCCCACTGGCCGTAACCGGTCAGCTGGTCGTTGATCTGGGTTTCGCCTTTCACGCCGATACGCATGTAGGTCTGGTCGCCGTCGACGCTGTCGTCGGAAGAGAAGTAGTGCAGACCGTCGATTTTACCGTACAGGTCTAATTTGTTGCCGTCTTTGTTATAAATTTCAGCCGCATTTGCTGCGCCCGCTACCAGCAGTGCTGGTACCAGGAGGGACAGTACTTTAACTTTCATGTTATTAACCCTCTGTTTGTTATATGCCTTTTATTATTGCCACTGCTTACTGATTACCCTTCTAATCAGTCGGCTGTATTCATTGTGCTGCAAAATGCAGAATAATCCAACAAGAATATGATACGAAAACTTCTAAGGTGTTTCAAAATGCGCACAAGATGTTTCAATTTGTAAATGCCAAGGAACTTTTTAGGCGCAATAAAGGTCGCAAAAATAAGCACCAAAAATCAAAAAAATAATATTTTCATTAAAAATCATTGCATTATAAGCATTCAAATGTATAGCACTGAATGGTAAAACAAAATCCTCCCCGAAGACTAAAATAATCCTCGCTATCATCATTAACTTTATTTATTACCGTCATTCAGTTCTGAATGTCTGTTTACCCCTATTTCAACCGGATGCCTCGCATCCGGTTTTTTTTACCCTTCTTTACGTATCTTGAATTATGCTGTGCTAACGCAGCAAAAAAATAACGACTATTAATCAATCAATTCCGAATGAAAGTCAGCCTATTTGGCCAATTTCTTGTTTTTTCGTGCTATTTATCTGCAAGAAATGTCGGTTAATTGTACAAGATCAATTCAGCTGTACATATTTGTCGCATCTATGGTTTTGAGAGAAATCTCAGCATTAAAAGATCCCTCAGCGTCAATCTGTTGTATGGATTTCCCGCGTTAGCCTTTATACTTCCTGCCAGTATTCGTTGTGCTGCCCGTCACTATGGCGCAACATCCTGTTTACAAACACTACTGAGCAGCTCTGCCACGCGATGACCCAAAAAAAATTCTCCCTGATCCCCGGTAGCATCACCCGGTTCTTCATCTTGATGGTTATCGTCTTGCTCGCGACGATGGGCGTGATGATCCAAAGTTCGGTTAATACGTGGCTAAAAGACCGGAGTTACCAGGTGGTTGATATCAGCCACGCTTTACACAAACGCATCGATACCTGGCGTTATGCCACCTGGCAGATTTACGACAACATTGCCGCCACCAGCTCAAGTACCTCAAGCGATGGTCTGCAGGAGACGCGGCTGAAGCAGGATGTCTACTATCTGGAAAAGCCGCGACGTAAGACCGAAGCGCTGATCTTCGGCTCTCATGACAGCTCGACGCTTGAGATGACGCAGAAAATTTCCAACTATCTCGATATTTTATGGGGCGCGGAAACCATTCCCTGGTCGATGTATTACCTGAATGGGTTGGATAACAGCCTGATTCTGGTCTCTACCCTGCCGCTGAAAGATCTGTCTTCGAGTTTTAAAGAATCGACGATTAGCAGCGTGGTGGAATCCCGCCGCGCCGAAATGCTCCTGCAGGCAAATACGCTGGACGAACGGGAAACCTTTTCTTCGCTGCGTCATCTGACGTGGCAAAATGGCCATTACTTCACGCTGCGTACCACCTTTAACCAGCCGGGTCATCTGGCAACGGTTGTCGCCTTCGATTTACCGATTAACGACCTCATCCCCCCGAGCATGTCGCTGGACAGCTTCCGTCTCGAGCCAGATCCGGCGCAAAATGGCGCTACCAGCTCAGACAAAGAAGCCGTTGATAACGTTAGCGTCAGCTTTAATGGCCTGCGTATTGAGATAACCACAGCCATCAATACCACCGGCATGCGGCTGGTGTGGGTCGTGCCGTTCAGCACTTTGCTAATGGAATCCTTACAGAATATTTTACTGCCGCTGCTGCTCACCATTGGCCTGCTGGCGTTAACTCTGTTTGGCTTTACCACTTTCCGCAACTATAGCGGCCGCCGTACCCCCGGCAGCGTAAGCACGGCCCCCGCCGCGGCCAACAGCGAGCTGCGCGCTCAGCGCGCAATTAATGAAGAGATCGTCTCTTTGCTACCGTTGGGCCTGTTGGTGCACGATCAGGAAGCCAACCGCACCATTATTAGTAACCCGATTGCCGATCATCTGCTGCCGCACCTCAACCTGCAGAACATCACCAATATGGCCGATCAGCATCAAGGGGTGATTCAGGCGACGATCAATAATGAACTTTATGAAATCCGCCAGTACCGCAGCCAGGTGGCTCCTCGCACGCAGATCCTGATTATTCGCGACCAGGATAGAGAAGTGATGGTGAACAAAAAACTCAAACAGGCCCAGCGTCTGTATGAGAAAAATCAGCAGGGGCGCATCGCCTTTATGCAGAATATTGGCGCCGCGCTGAAAGAACCGGCGCAGGCGCTGGCGCAGGAGGCGGCGGCCGTCGGGATTCATGAAAGCCGCAAACTGGCGCAGCACGCTGATGAACTGGTTCATCTTGTCGATGAGATTCAGTTGGCGAACTTACTGGAAAGCGATACCTGGAAAACCACCCCCGGTTTGTTCTCCATTCAGGGCTTAATAGATGAAGTGGTTCCTGAAGTCCTGCCGATGGTGAAACGCAAAGGACTTCAGCTGTTAATCAATAATGCGCTGCCGGCCAATGAGCAGCGCTACGGCGACCGCGACGCGCTGCGCCGCACGCTATTACTTCTGATTCAATACGCGATCACCACCACCCCCATCGGTAAAATTACGCTTGAGGTGAGCAAAGATGAATCTGCCGACGATCGTCTGACCTTCCGTATCCTCGATACCGGCAATGGCGTGAGCGGCAATGAAATCGATAATATGCACTTCCCGTTCCTTAATGAGACGCAAGCCGACCAGTACGGCAAAGCCAACGCCCTCACCTTCTGGCTGTGCGACCGGTTAACTCGCAAGCTTGGCGGACAGCTTAATATTAAGGCGCGGGAATCGCTCGGCACCCGCTACTCGCTACACCTTAAAATGGCGGCGAGCGAGGAAGAGAGCGATTCCGGCGAACATCTGCTGGACGATGTGGTCGTGATGATTGACATCACCGCCAATGAAGTGCGCCGCATCGTGACGCGTCAGTTAGAGAGCTGGGGCGCAAGCTGTATCACCCCGGACGAAAGGCTCACAAGTCAAGAGTATGATCTCTTTTTAACGGATAATCCGTCTAATCTTACTGCTTCAGGCTTGCTTTTAAGCGATGATGAGGTTGGGATACGCAAAATTGGCCCAGGTCAGTTGAGCGTCAATTTTAATATCAGCACTGCAATGCAGGAAGCTATCCTGCAGCTGATTGAGCAGCAGCTGGCGCAAGAAGAGGTTCAGCCCTCCTCAACAGGAAATGAGGGGAATGCGGAACTCCATGCCAGCGGCTATTACGCGCTGTTTGCCGACACGGTACCGGATGATGTTCAGAGATTGTATACTGAATTCACCACCAGCGATTTCGCTGCGCTGGCGCAGACCGCTCACCGCCTTAAAGGCGCGTTTGCTATGCTTAATTTGATACCCGGCAAGCAGTTATGTGAAGCGCTTGAGCATCTGATTCATGAACGAGATACTCAAGGTATAGAAAAATACATCAGCGACATTGACGGTTACGTCAAGAGCTTGCTGTAGCAAGGTAGCCTAATACATGAACAATATGAACGTAATTATTGCCGATGACCATCCGATCGTACTGTTCGGCATTCGCAAATCACTTGAGCAGATCGAGTGGGTGAATGTTGTTGGCGAATTTGAAGATTCCACAGCCCTGATTAACAACCTTCCTAAGCTTGACGCGCACGTTCTGATTACCGACTTGTCGATGCCTGGCGACAAATATGGCGATGGGATCACCCTGATCAAATACATCAAACGCCATTTCCCGGAGCTGTCGATCATTGTCCTGACGATGAACAACAACCCGGCGATCCTGAGCGCAGTACTGGATCTCGACATTGAAGGGATCGTGCTGAAACAGGGCGCGCCGACCGATCTGCCGAAAGCGCTGGCCGCGCTGCAGAAAGGCAAAAAGTTTACCCCGGAAAGCGTCTCCCGCCTGCTGGAGAAAATCAGCGCCGGCGGCTATGGCGACAAACGCCTGTCGCCGAAAGAGAGTGAAGTTCTGCGTTTGTTCGCTGAAGGCTTCCTGGTCACCGAAATCGCCAAAAAGCTGAACCGCAGCATCAAGACCATCAGTAGCCAGAAGAAATCGGCCATGATGAAGCTGGGCGTTGAAAATGATATCGCGCTGCTGAACTACCTCTCTTCCGTTTCTCTCACCTCAACGGATAAAGAGTAATTCACATTTCCCGGATGGCGGCAAGCCGCCGTTTCCGGGCCATTCTGAAGCCTTATTCCCCCACCCCGGAAAGCATCACGCTCCGGGGCGATCTCAACACGATGAAGTGCGACTTCAGCTTGTTTTTCTGGCTTTACGCACCTGCGCGGCATAGGTGGCCAGCGTGTGCTTGAGGATATCCAGCGTCACTGGTTTTGACAGACAGCTATCCATTCCCGACTCCAGACAGCGTTGTTTTTCTTCCGCCAGCGCGTTTGCCGTCACGCCAATAACCGGTAGCGTCATCTCCAGTTGACGGATCCGCTGCGTCAGACGGTAACCATCCATGTTTGGCATGTTCACGTCGCTGAGAACAATATCAATATGTTGTTTACTCAGGACGTTAAGCGCATCGACGCCATCATTGGCCGTCACGCATTGATAACCCAGTGAGCCAAGCTGATCGGCCAACAGGCGGCGGTTAATCGGGTGATCGTCGACCACCAGAATCATCATGTCGTCATTGCTGACCGTTGGCGCGTCGTGGGCCGACAGCGCCGGACCATTCTCTTCGACCGCCAGCGCCAGATGCAGCAGGCGTCCCAGCAACGGCAGAAGTTCATGCGGCGTGGTGACGCTATGCAACCACTCTCCCGGCGCGCGCTCAACGGGGATACCGATATGCCGACGGCAGAAGATCACCGCAGCGCTTCCCGGCCAACGCTCGCTGAGTTCATCATCGGTTAATAAAATATCGTCAGCGGCTGGCGTCTGGCCAGCAAATTGCCGTACCGTCAGGCCATGATATTGCAGCAACGATTCGATAAACAACGCCAGTGACGTATTATGAATCGCCAGCCAACAGGTGCTGTTGCTGTGCTGTTCGGCCAACAGCGGCGGCATCTGCTGCATGCCGTATAACGGAATGCGAATGGTGAAACGGCTCCCCATGCCGGGTTCAGTTTCCACGTCAATGTCGCCATCCATCATGCTGATGAGTTTTTCACAGATAGCCAGTCCCAGGCCGGTGCCCTGGAAATTACGCTGCACCCCGGTACCAACCTGGAAGAACGGGTCGAACAGGCGCACAACCTCTTTCGCCGGGATCCCTTCGCCGGTATCACGTACGCTTATTTGCAGATAGTCGCCGGCCCGCCGTACATGCAGCACGATACAGCCGGTATCGGTAAATTTAATGGCGTTACTCAGCAGGTTGGAAATGACCTGCTGCAGGCGCATCGGGTCGCCAATCATCGTCTGCGGGACATCCGGCTCAATGAAGCAGTACAGCCCAAGCTGCTTGCGCACCACCAGCGGTAGATAGTTCGCCGAAATATGATTCATAACCTCGCGCGGCGAAAACTCTCGCGGCTCGATTTTGAGCTGCTCAGACTCAATTTTCGAGAAGTCGAGAATATCGCTGATAATCTTCAAAAGCAGGCTGGAGGAGTTATTCATCGCCGTCACCAGCCGATCGACTCCCTTCGGCAACGCTTTGGTCTGCAGCAGGTCGAGGTTGCCAATAATGCCGTACAGCGGCGTACGCAGCTCGTGGCTGACGGTGGCGAGGAACATCGATTTCGACTGACTGGCCTGCTCTGCCGCCTGGGCCATCTCCTGCAGCGACTCTTCCATTTTCACACGGGCGGAAACGTCAACCAGCACGCAAATCGCGACGTTTTCATTACGATATCGCGAGTGTACAAAACTAATCTGCAGGTTGGTGTTGTTGCTGGTTAACACGTCGACGAAGTTGACCTGCTGGCCGCAAATAATCTGCGTGAGCCGCTGGCGATCTTCGTGAGTCAGCATATTCAGATAGTTATGCGCCAGTTCGTTACTCAGTATATTGGTGCCGTCCTGCGTGCGTAGAATGCAGATCCCGACCGGCGCGGAGGCGACGATCTTACGGTTGAACTGCTCATGTTCCTCCAGCCTTTGAGCGTCGTTTTCCGCCGGTATAAAGATCCGCCGTTCATACATACGCGCCAGCGCGAACAGGATCGCGCCGGTCAGGATATTCAGTACGATAGCGTTGAGGATCAGCATCCTGATACGCTCCAGCACCTGATCGACGGAAACCGAATAGACAATGCTCAGCGATGATGGCAGCAGGCTCTTTTTCAGCACCAGCTCGCGGAAACCAGAGCTGTAGCCAAACCACATCCGCTCCTGCATCCAGCGGGTTTCCGGTTTAATGCTGTTATCCGGCCCGGCAAGGGAAATGAGCTGCTGACCGTTATCATCGAGGATCGTCACGCTCATCGGCAGGCTACCTGGCGTAAAGAAGCTCTCCATGCGGATAGTCTGCTCAACGCCAAGCATCGCCTGCAGGCGGTTAGCCATGTAGATTGGCGTCAGAGCATAGAAATAACCGACGCCTGGACGCACGCCCTGGCTAATCCAGAACAGGTTGTTGCCGCGCTCGTTTTGCGGCGCATCGCGATATTGTTCGATACGCTGATGCAGCACCTTCAGCGCCTGATCGCGCTCCAGCGGCATATCGCGCAGGCCGAAGTTAGCCATGCAGAGGTTGTCGCTGCCAATTAAAAAGATACGGTTCAGGTCGTAGGCGGCAGAGAAATTATCCCGCCAGTAGCGCATGAACCACGCCAGCGATTGCAGTGAGTTGCGCCAGGTGCCGCTCATTGCGCCGCAGTCGGAATCCGGATACAGCGGTTCAAAATTAGGGATTGTGATATTGCCACTATTGGCAAGTAGCGCGCTACCCTCGCTCCCGGTCGCCGCGCGGTTGCCTGCGACGTACTTCAGCTCTTTGATGACATCCGCGGTACGCTGGATGTAGCGCTGGGCCTGGTCGGCGTTAAGATTCAGTTCCTGACGAATTTCCGATTCCCGTTCATGCAGCGCATTAACGATATAAAACACGGAGACAAAAGCAATCAGCATCCATAGCAGAACCGCCAGCGCTCTGAACAGATAACGAGAAACCTTTAAGGTCGTATGAAACGAGGCAAGATATTTCAATGGGGCAATGCTCGGTCGTCAGGGGCTCAACAGAATGGGGTTAAAGTAGCGGTAAATGGGCTTTGCCGCAATGTTAATGCAAAAAGGGCCGGGATAACACCCGGCCCTTTCAGAACATTTACCTGCGACGATTACTCTTCGTCTTCGGCGATGTCGTCGTCAGCGTCGTTATCCGGCGCGATATCATCATCGCCTTCCGCTACGCTGCCATCGATGGCATCCAGTTCTTCGTCGTCAACCGGCTCAGCCACGCGCTGCAGGCCGACAACGTTTTCATCTTCCGCGGTACGGATCAGAATCACGCCCTGAGTATTACGACCCACGATGCTCACTTCAGAAACGCGAGTACGCACCAGGGTGCCCGCATCGGTAATCATCATGATCTGGTCGCAATCATCGACCTGCACGGCGCCGACCACGGAACCGTTACGTTCGGTGACCTTAATAGAGATAACGCCCTGCGTCGCACGCGACTTGGTCGGATACTCTTCGGCCGCGGTACGCTTGCCGTAACCGTTTTGCGTCACGGTCAGGATCGCCCCTTCGCCACGAGGAATAATCAGCGACACGACGCTATCTTCGCCCGCCAGCTTGATACCGCGTACGCCGGTTGCGGTACGGCCCATCGCGCGAACGGCGTCTTCTTTAAAGCGCACCACTTTACCAGCGGCGGAGAACAGCATCACTTCGTCCTGGCCAGAAGTCAGATCGACGCCGATCAGTTCGTCGCCTTCGTTCAGATTGACGGCAATGATACCGGCAGAACGCGGGCGGCTGAACTCGGTCAATGCCGTTTTCTTCACGGTACCGCTGGCGGTCGCCATAAAGACGTTAACGCCCTCTTCGTACTCGCGAACCGGCAGGATAGCGGTGATACGCTCGTCAGCTTCCAGCGGCAGCAGGTTGACGATTGGTCGACCACGCGCGCCGCGGCTGGCTTCCGGCAACTGATACACTTTCATCCAGTACAGACGACCACGGCTGGAGAAGCAGAGGATCGTGTCATGGGTGTTGGCCACCAGCAGACGGTCGATAAAGTCTTCTTCTTTAATACGCGCTGCCGATTTACCTTTACCGCCACGACGCTGCGCTTCGTAGTCGGTTAACGGTTGATATTTCACATAGCCCTGGTGCGACAGGGTCACGACAACATCTTCCTGGTTAATCAGGTCTTCGATATTGATATCAGCGCTGTTGGCGGTGATTTCGGTACGACGTGCATCGCCAAACTGTTCTTTAACCAGCTCCAGCTCTTCGCGAATAACTTCCATCAGACGATCGGCGCTGCCCAGGATGTGCAGCAGCTCGGCGATCTGATCCAGCAGCTCTTTGTACTCGTCGAGCAGTTTTTCATGCTCCAGACCGGTCAGTTTCTGCAGACGCAGATCCAGAATCGCCTGAGCCTGCTGTTCGGTCAGATAGTACTGGCCGTCACGCACGCCGAACTCTGGCTCCAGCCATTCCGGACGTGCGGCGTTATCGCCGGCGCGCTCCAGCATCGCGGAGACATTGCCCAGATCCCATGAACGCGCGATTAAACCCGCTTTTGCTTCCGCCGGCGTCGGCGCGCGGCGAATCAGTTCAATGATCGGATCGATGTTAGCCAGCGCAATCGCCAGCGCTTCAAGGATATGCGCACGGTCGCGCGCCTTGCGCAGTTCGAAAATAGTACGACGAGTGACAACTTCGCGGCGGTGACGAACAAACGCCGCAATGATGTCCTTCAGGTTCATGATCTTCGGCTGACCGTGGTGCAGCGCAACCATGTTGATACCGAAGGAAACCTGCAGTTGGGTCTGGGAGTAGAGGTTGTTAAGAACCACTTCACCCACCGCGTCGCGTTTCACTTCGATAACGATACGCATACCGTCTTTGTCAGACTCGTCGCGCAGCGCGCTGATGCCTTCAACGCGTTTGTCTTTCACCAGCTCGGCGATTTTCTCAATCAGGCGCGCTTTGTTCACCTGATACGGAATTTCGTGCACGATGATGGTTTCACGGCCGGTTTTCGCGTCAGCTTCGACTTCCGCGCGCGCGCGAATGTAAACTTTACCGCGACCGGTACGATAGGCCTCTTCAATACCGCGACGGCCGTTAATGATAGCGGCGGTCGGGAAGTCCGGGCCCGGAATGTGTTCCATCAGCCCTTCAATGCTGATGTCTTCGTTGTCAACGTATGCCAGGCAGCCGTTGATGACTTCCGTCAGGTTATGCGGCGGAATGTTGGTCGCCATACCTACGGCGATACCGGAAGAACCGTTCACCAGCAGGTTAGGGATTTTTGTCGGCATGACGTCAGGGATTTTCTCCGTGCCGTCATAGTTGTCGACGAAATCAACCGTCTCTTTTTCGAGATCGGCCATCAGCTCATGAGCGATCTTCGACATACGGATTTCCGTATAACGCATCGCTGCGGCGGAGTCGCCATCGACAGAACCAAAGTTACCCTGGCCATCGACCAGCATATAACGCAAGGAGAACGGCTGCGCCATACGTACGATGGTGTCATAAACGGCGGTATCACCATGCGGGTGGTATTTACCGATTACGTCGCCAACGACACGGGCTGATTTTTTATAGGCTTTGTTCCAGTCATTGCCCAATACGTTCATGGCGTATAGTACGCGACGGTGTACCGGCTTCAGGCCATCTCGGACATCCGGCAGCGCACGGCCAACAATGACCGACATCGCATAATCCAGATACGAGCTTTTCAGCTCTTCCTCAATGTTGACCGGTGTAATTTCTCTCGCAAGGTCGCTCATCTAACCGCTATCCCTCTACTGTGTCCCGGATTCAAAGGTCGCAAATTATAACACAGCCGTCGTAATAGAGGTAAAGCAATACGGTTTATTCGTGGCAGTCTGCTGATATACTCGCAGGTCAGAACAGAAAAGGAGTAAAAGCGCCCATGAATGCCGAAAAACCGTCGGTGGCCCCCAACGTTGATCACAATGAAATCGCCAAATTTGAAGCCGTCGCCTCGCGCTGGTGGGATCTAGAAGGTGAGTTCAAACCGCTGCATCGCATCAACCCGTTGCGCCTTGGCTATATTGCCGAACGCTCCGGCGGCCTGTTCGGCAAAAAAGTGCTCGATGTCGGCTGCGGCGGCGGCATCCTCGCCGAAAGCATGGCGCGCGAAGGTGCGACGGTCACTGGTCTGGATATGGGCTTCGAGCCGCTGCAGGTCGCAAAACTGCACGCGCTGGAGAGCGGCGTTCAGGTAGAGTACGTACAAGAGACCGTCGAAGAGCATGCGGCGAAGCACGCCCAGCAGTACGACGTCGTCACCTGTATGGAGATGCTCGAGCACGTCCCTGACCCACAGTCGGTAGTGCACGCCTGCGCGCGGCTAGTGAAGCCCGGCGGCCAGGTCTTCTTCTCGACCATTAACCGCAACGGCAAAGCGTGGCTGATGGCCGTGGTCGGCGCGGAATACGTGATGAAAATGGTGCCAAAAGGTACGCATGACGTTAAGAAATTTATCAAGCCGGCGGAGCTCATCGGCTGGATCGATCAGACTCCTCTGAAAGAGCAGCACATTACCGGCCTGCATTACAATCCGCTCACCAATACCTTCAAGCTGGCGCCGGGCGTTGATGTTAACTATATGTTGCATACAACGGCGAAAAAAGCATAACGTCATACGTTTTTATGATGATGATTGCGCGGCATCAAGCTGCGCAATTTTCCCTTCCGACGAAGAAATCAGCACTCGATCAAATTTTGATTTTTTTTTCTGTTTTATTGACTTCTTCTCCAGGCCTTATACGGCGTGGACTTAGCGATTATTACGCCTGCGCAACCTCAAATTAACGTCAAAATCAACCCTTGTACTCAAAAGAATCCTTACTAAAATAACTCACCATATAGCGTTCTTTTTATCGACAACCCCCTACATATAGTATTTATCCACAGAGTTAGTCACAACGACTGGCTGTGGATAAATGGGGGGATATTTTTTCTCACGGACAGGTAAAAACCACATGAATCAGAGTCTGCTGGTGACAAAGCGCGACGGTAGCACCGAGCGTATCAATCTCGACAAAATCCATCGCGTACTAGATTGGGCGGCAGAAGGACTGAATAACGTTTCGATTTCCCAGGTAGAGCTGCGTTCGCATATTCAGTTCTATGACGGCATTAAAACCGCCGACATCCACGAGACCATTATTAAGGCCGCAGCGGACCTGATCTCCCGCGATGCGCCGGACTACCAGTACCTGGCCGCGCGACTGGCGATTTTCCACCTGCGTAAGAAAGCGTTTGGCCAGTTTGAACCGCCGGCGCTGTACACCCATGTGGTGAACATGGTCGAAAAAGGTAAATACGATCATCATCTGCTGGAAGACTACACGGAAGAAGAGTTCCAGCAGATGGACGGTTTTATCGACCACTGGCGCGATATGAACTTCTCCTACGCGGCCGTTAAGCAGCTGGAAGGTAAATACCTGGTGCAGAACCGCGTCAGCGGCGAAATCTATGAAAGCGCCCAGTTCCTCTATATTCTGGTTGCGGCTTGCCTGTTCTCTAACTATCCGCGTGAGACCCGTCTGGACTACATCAAGCGTTTCTATGACGCGGTGTCCACCTTTAAAATCTCGCTGCCGACGCCGATCATGTCCGGCGTGCGTACCCCAACCCGTCAGTTCAGCTCCTGCGTACTGATCGAGTGCGGCGATAGTCTGGATTCGATCAACGCCACCTCCAGCGCGATTGTGAAATATGTTTCCCAGCGCGCCGGTATCGGTATCAACGCCGGCCGCATTCGTGCGCTGGGTAGCCCAATCCGCGGCGGCGAAGCCTTCCACACCGGCTGCATCCCGTTCTATAAGCACTTCCAGACCGCGGTGAAATCCTGTTCGCAGGGCGGCGTTCGCGGCGGCGCGGCCACCCTCTTCTATCCGATGTGGCATCTGGAAGTCGAAAGCCTGCTGGTGTTGAAAAACAACCGCGGCACCGACGCCAACCGCGTTCGCCACATGGACTACGGCGTGCAGATCAACAAGCTGATGTACACCCGCCTGCTGAAAGGCGAGGACATCACCCTGTTCAGCCCGTCCGACGTTCCTGGCCTGTACGATGCGTTCTTCGCCGATCAGGACGAGTTCGAACGTCTGTACACTAAATACGAAAAAGACGACAGTATCCGCAAACAGCGTATTAAAGCCGTTGAGCTGTTCTCGCTGATGATGCAGGAACGCGCCTCTACCGGCCGTATCTATATCCAGAACGTTGACCACTGCAACACCCACAGCCCGTTCGACCCGGTTGTCGCGCCGGTGCGCCAGTCTAACCTGTGCCTGGAAATCGCCCTGCCGACCAAACCGCTGGACGATGTGAACGACGAAAATGGCGAAATCGCGCTGTGCACGCTGTCGGCATTCAACCTTGGCGCCATCGATAGCCTCGATGAGCTGGAGGATCTGGCGGTACTGGCGGTGCGCGCGCTGGATGCGTTGCTGGATTATCAGGATTACCCAATCCCGGCGGCTAAACGTGGCGCAATGGGTCGTCGTACGCTGGGTATCGGCGTTATCAACTTCGCTTACTATCTGGCGAAACATGGCAAGCGCTACTCCGACGGCAGCGCCAACAATCTGACACACAAAACGTTCGAAGCTATTCAGTACTATCTGCTGAAGGCCTCCAACGAACTGGCTATCGAACAAGGCGCCTGCCCGTGGTTCAATGAAACCACCTACGCGCAGGGTATTCTGCCGATCGATACTTATAAGAAAGACCTGGATGCGATCGTGAGCGAATCTCTGCATTTCGACTGGGAGCAGCTGCGCGAATCCATTAAAACCCACGGCCTGCGTAACTCTACGCTCTCCGCGCTGATGCCGTCTGAGACCTCTTCGCAGATCTCCAACGCCACCAACGGCATCGAACCGCCGCGCGGCCACGTGAGCATCAAAGCGTCGAAAGATGGGATTTTGCGCCAGGTCGTTCCGGATTACGAAAATCTGCAGAACGCCTACGAACTGCTGTGGGAAATGCCGAATAACGACGGCTATCTGCAGCTGGTCGGCATCATGCAGAAGTTTATCGATCAGTCGATTTCCGCCAACACCAACTATGACCCGACGCGTTTCCCGTCCGGAAAAGTGCCGATGCAGCAGTTGCTGAAAGATCTGCTCAACGCCTATAAATTCGGCGTGAAAACGCTGTACTATCACAACACCCGTGATGGCGCGGAAGACGCCCAGGATGACCTGGCGCCGTCAATTCAGGACGACGGCTGCGAAAGCGGCGCATGTAAGATCTAAAGTATTTTTGCCGGGTGGCGCGATGCCTACCCGGCCTACGGTTTTGTAGGCCCGGCAAACGCAGTGTCGCCGGGCGATACAATCTCAACAGGACCCACTCATGGCATACACCACTTTTTCACAGACGAAAAACAATCAACTGCTTGAGCCGATGTTTTTTGGCCAGCCGGTTAACGTGGCCCGCTACGATCAGCAAAAATATGACATCTTTGAAAAGCTGATTGAAAAGCAGCTCTCCTTCTTCTGGCGCCCGGAAGAAGTCGACGTTTCGCGCGATCGCATCGACTATCAGGCGCTGCCCGAACATGAAAAGCATATTTTTATCAGCAACCTGAAATATCAGACGCTGCTCGATTCCATCCAGGGCCGTAGCCCGAACGTCGCGCTGCTGCCGCTGATTTCCATCCCCGAACTGGAAACCTGGGTAGAAACCTGGGCCTTTTCCGAGACGATCCACTCGCGTTCCTATACCCACATTATTCGCAATATCGTCAACGACCCGGCGACGGTGTTCGACGATATCGTGACCAATGAGCAGATCCAGAAACGCGCGGAAGGCATCTCTCACTATTACGATTCTTTGATTGAAATGACCAGCTACTGGCATCTGCTGGGCGAAGGCACCCACACCGTCAACGGCAAAACCGTGACCGTGAATCTGCGCGAGCTGAAAAAGAAACTGTATCTGTGCCTGATGAGCGTCAACGCGCTGGAAGCAATCCGCTTCTACGTTAGCTTCGCCTGCTCTTTCGCCTTTGCAGAACGCAAGCTGATGGAAGGCAACGCCAAAATTATTCGCCTGATCGCCCGCGATGAAGCGCTGCACCTGACCGGCACTCAGCATATGCTGAACCTGCTGCGCTCCGGCAGCGACGATCCGGAAATGGCGGAAATCGCCGAAGAGTGCAAACAAGAGTGCTATGACCTGTTCGTGCTGGCGGCGCAGCAGGAAAAAGAGTGGGCGGACTATCTGTTCCGCGACGGCTCGATGATCGGCCTGAACAAAGATATTCTCTGCCAGTACGTCGAGTACATCACCAATATTCGCATGCAGGCGGTGGGCCTCGATCTACCGTTCCAGACCCGCTCCAACCCGATCCCATGGATCAATACCTGGCTGGTTTCCGACAACGTTCAGGTCGCGCCGCAGGAAGTGGAGGTCAGCTCTTACCTCGTCGGCCAGATCGATTCTGAAGTCGATGCCGACGATCTGAGCAACTTCCAGCTGTAATGAAGCGGATTTTCTTGAGGATTTCTGACACTCGCCTTGAGTGTCAGGATGAACATCCTTCCCTGTTGGCCGCGCTTGAATCGCATAACATCGACGTGGAGTATCAGTGCCGCGAAGGCTATTGCGGTTCCTGCCGCACGCGTCTGGTGTCAGGCCAGGTTGACTGGCTGACCGAACCGCTGGCGTTTATCCAGCCGGGAGAAATTTTGCCCTGCTGCTGCCGGGCGAAAGGCGATATTGAGATCGAGATGTAGTGTTGTCGATGTGTGCGGCCTGATGCCCTCACCCCGGCCCTCTCCCACAGGGAGAGGGGGAAAACATAAAAAAGGGCCTTACGGCCCTTTTGTTTTATTTCGCGTCCAGGAACTGCACCGCTTTATCCGGGAAATCGGTAAACAAGCCGTCGACGCCCGCCTGATTATACAGCACGTCATAGAGCTGATTAACGTTAGTGGCGTACTCCGGCAACTGATCCGCGCGCACGGTGTACGGATGCACCTGCAGATGGCTGGCATGCGCTTCTTTTACCATCGCCGTCAGCTTCACCGCGCCCGGCTTCGAGCCTTCCGCTACCAGCATATGGTAATCCGGGCCGATACCGTCGGCGTACTGCGCAATCTGCGCCATCGCCCCCGGCTTGAACATCCAGTCATAGCTGTAGTTCACCCATTTACCATCGGCCTGTTTCTGCTGCGTTTCATTCCAGTCGGTATAGGCGATGAGCTGCACCAGATTGAGATCCATCCCCATCTTCGGCTCCAGCTCATGCTTAATGCGTTTGAGCTCGTTGGCGTCAAAACATTGAAGATAAACCTTATCCTGCTTGCTGGTGTAGCCATATTCCTTCAGCACTTTCAGCGTGCTGGCGGCAATATCTTTGCCTTCCTGATGGTGGAACCACGGCGCTTTGATTTCCGGGTAGATACCGATATTTTTACCCGTCGAATGGTTTAGCCCCTGTACAAACTCAATCTCCTCTTCAAAGGTATGAATGCGGAAATCGGATTTACCCATCGGGAAACGCCCGGGATAGGTTTGCACGTTCTTACCATCTTTCGGCTCAAAACCTTCGGTGAACTTCAACGACTTAATCTCGGCCAGGGTAAAGTCGATGGCGTAAAAACGGCCATCTTTACGCGCCCGCTGCGGGAAACGCTGCGCAACGTCAGTCACCCGATCGAGATAGTGGTCATGCAACACCACCAGCCGATCGTCTTTGGTCATGACCAGATCTTGCTCCAGGAAATCCGCCCCCTGAGCGTAAGCCATCGCTTTCGCCGGCAGGGTATGTTCCGGCAGATACCCGCTGGCGCCGCGGTGGGCGATGACAATTTTCTCTGCTGCGACGGCGCTGAAGCACAGCGCCGAACTGGCCAAAATCATTCCGCTCATTAGCGCGGTAAGTTTCATTTTCATCGCCGCTCCTTAGGCTTGTTTCAGTTGTTGATGATGACGACGCTCGCCAAGCATGACGATAATCAACAGCAGTACCGCCAGTACGCTACCGCCAATCATCACCATGAAGCCGCCGTCCCAGCCAAAGAAATCGACGGTATAGCCAACAATGGCGCTCGCGGCTACGGAACCGCCGAGATAACCGAACAGACCGGTGAAGCCCGCAGCGGTGCCGGCAGCTTTTTTCGGTGCCAGTTCCAGCGCATGCAGACCGATCAGCATCACCGGGCCGTAAATAAGGAAGCCAATGATGATCATACAGGCCATATCGACGCCCGGATTACCCGGCGGGTTCAGCCAGTAAACGATAGTGGCAATCGTCACCAGGGTCATAAAGAACACGCCGGTCGCGCCGCGGTTGCCTTTAAACACTTTGTCCGACATCCAGCCGCACAGCAAAGTACCCGGGATCCCCGCGTACTCATACAGGAAGTAGGCCCAGGAGGATTTATCCAGCGCGAAGTGTTTGACCTCTTTCAGGTAGGTCGGCGACCAGTCCAGAATGCCGTAGCGCAGCAGATAAACGAAGACGTTAGCGATCGCGATGTACCACAGCAGCTTGTTTGGCAGAATGTACTGCATAAAGATCTGCTTCGCCGTCAGCTCTTCTTCGTGCTTTTCGCTATAGTCATCCGGATAGTCGTTTTTATACTCTTCGATCGGCGGCAGACCGCAGGACTGCGGGGTATCGCGCATCATCGCGAAGGCAAAAATCGCCAGCAGGATCGCGCCGAAGGCCGGCATATACAACGCCGCGTGCCAGTCGTTAAACCACGCCATCCCTAACAGGAACAGCAGCGGCGGAATACCGCCGCCGACGTTATGCGCGCAGTTCCACACTGAGACAATCCCGCCGCGTTCTTTCTGCGACCACCAGTGCACCATGGTACGACCACACGGCGGCCAGCCCATCCCCTGGAACCATCCGCACAGGAACAGTAATACGAACATGATCATGATGCTGGAAGTCGCCCACGGCACGAAGCCCATCACCAGCATCACCAGCGCCGCCAGAATTAACCCTGCCGGCAGGAAAATGCGCGGATTCGAGCGGTCGGAGACCGAGCCCATGATAAATTTCGAAAATCCGTAGGCGATAGAGATACCGGAAAGCGCGAAACCGAGGTCGCCACGAGAGAAGCCCTGCTCAATCAGATAAGGCATCGCCAGCGCAAAGTTCTTACGAACCAGATAGTAAGCGGCATAACCGAAGAAGATGCCAATAAAGATCTGCCAACGTAATCGACGATACAACGGGTCGATTTCCGCCGCCGGCAAACGCGCTTTATGCGCTGCGGGTTTAAAAATACTTAACATATCAGCCTCCGTGGCCATTGCTGTTTCACTGACATCGACGCAAAAAATCTAATTTATTCACGTACTTCTAATTAGGTCGCGATGGTAGGCAAAGCGTAGAACTAATACTGTGAAATATCGCACATTTTGTTACAGATATATGACAAAATTTTCCAATGTGAGCACAAAATCACAGCAAACGCTCGAATTGCGCGCAAATATGCTCGAAATCAAACATTCCACACTATTGATATGGCTAAATGGTGTAAAACGAAAGTAGAGGACCGGAAGATGGCCGAGACGCAAGAATTTGATGCACTGATTATTGGCGGCGGCGCCACCGGCGCGGGAATCGCCCGCGACTGCGCCCTGCGCGGGTTACGCGTGGCGTTGATTGAGCGGCACGATATCGCCACCGGCGCCACCGGCCGCAACCACGGCCTGTTGCACAGCGGCGCGCGCTATGCCGTCACCGATGGCGAATCCGCGCGCGAATGTATCAACGAAAATCGTATTTTGCGTCGCATCGCCCGCCACTGCATTGAACCCACCAACGGGCTGTTTATCACTCTGCCTGAAGATGACATGGCCTGGCAGCAAACCTTTATCCACGCCTGTCAGCAGGCCGGTATCGATGCTAAACCGCTTACCCCCGCTGAAGCTTTACGTCTGGAACCCGCGGTCAACCCTACGCTGCTTGGCGCCGTACAGGTACCGGACGGCACCGTCGATCCGTTCCGCCTGACGGCCGCCAATATGCTCGACGCCCGCGAACACGGCGCGCAGATCCTTACCGGCTGCGAGGTCACCGCTCTGCTGCGCCAGGGCGATCGTGTGTACGGAGTACAGATCTACGATCATCAACGCCGTGAAGCGCGTAGCATTCACGCGCAGGTCGTCGTCAACGCCGCCGGGATCTGGGGCCAACGCATCGCGGAATACGCCGATCTGCGCATCTCCATGTTTCCGGCAAAAGGCTCGCTGCTGATCCTCGATCACCGCATTAATAACCAGGTGATTAACCGCTGCCGCAAGCCGGCGGATGCCGATATTCTGGTGCCCGGCGATACCATCTCGCTGATAGGCACCACCTCGACGCATATTCCTTATGACGAGATCGATGATAACCGGGTGACGACGGAAGAGGTCGATACGCTGCTGCGCGAAGGTGAAAAACTGGCGCCGATCATGGGGCGCACCCGGGTGCTGCGCGCCTACTCCGGCGTCCGTCCGCTGGTCGCCAGCGATGACGATCCCAGCGGGCGCAGCGTCAGCCGCGGTATTGTGTTGCTCGACCACGCCCAGCGCGACGGCATGGAGGGCTTTATCACCATCACCGGCGGTAAGTTGATGACCTACCGTCTGATGGCGGAATGGGCCAGCGACGCCGTCTGCCGCAAACTCGGCAATGCTGAGCCGTGCCGCACCGCGGAGCGCCCGCTACCGGGTTCGCAGGAAGCCACAGAAACCACGCTGAAAAAGATTATCTCGCTACCGACGCCGCTGCGCGGGTCGGCGGTGTATCGCCACGGCGACCGCACCCCAGCATGGCTCGGCGACAGCCGCCAGCACCGTAGCCTGGTCTGCGAATGTGAAGCGGTCACCGCCGGGGAAGTGCAGTACGCGGTAGAGAATCTGGCGGTGAAGAATCTGCTCGACCTGCGCCGCCGTACCCGGGTCGGCATGGGCACCTGCCAGGGTGAACTGTGCGCCTGCCGCGCCGCCGGGCTGCTACAGCGCTTTAACGTCGCCACCCCGGCGCAGTCGTTAACTCAGCTGTCGGAATTTCTCAATGAGCGCTGGAAGGGCGTTCAGCCCATCGCCTGGGGCGACGCGCTGCGCGAAAGTGAATTTACCCGCTGGGTCTACCTCGGCTTATGCGGACTGCAAAAGGAGCATCAGGATGAAATTTGATTGCGCCATCGTCGGCGGCGGACTGGCCGGGCTGTTGTGCGGGCTGGCGCTGAATCAACACGGCCTACGCTGCGTGATAATCAGCCGTGGGCAAAGCGCGCTGCACTTTTCCTCTGCTTCACTAGACCTGCTCTCGGTGCTGCCGAACGGCGATACCGTCACTGATGTCGCACAAGGTCTTCAGCAACTGGCCGTTCAGCTTCCTGAACACCCCTACTCCCGCCTCGGCGCCGACGCGGTGCTCGAATACGCCAGACAGACCGAAGCGCTGCTGGCTGCCTGCGGCGCGAATATGCAAGGCGAAGCGCGCCGACCGCACCTGCGGGTAACGCCGCTGGGGACGTTGCGCCCGGCGTGGCTGTCGCCGGAAGAGGTTCCGCTGGCGCCCATCGCGCAGCAACGCGTATGCATGGTGGGGATTAGCGGTTTTGCCGATTTTCAGCCGCATCTGGCCGCCGCCGCCCTCGGACAGAGCGGAGTGGATGCCGCCGCGGCGGAGATTGATTTACCGCTGCTTGATGTGCTGCGCGATAACCCTACGGAGTTCCGTGCCGCCAACATCGCCCGCGTGCTTGATGATGAAAACCTGTGGCCTGCCCTGCAGTCCGCGCTGCTGCCGCTGGCGCAAGAGTACGAGCTGCTGATGATGCCCGCCTGTTTTGGGCTCGCGGATAATCGCCTCTGGCATTGGCTACAAGAACATCTGCCCTGCCCGCTGCGCCTGCTGCCGACGCTGCCGCCTTCGGTGCCGGGGATGCGCCTGCATAGCCAGCTTCAGCGCCAGTTCATCCGCACCGGCGGCACCTGGCTTGCCGGCGACGAGGTGGTGAAAATCAGCCATCAGCAGGGCGCCGTCGAGGCCGTCTGGACGCGAAATCACGGCGATATCGCACTGCGTCCGCGCTTTACCGTGTTGGCGAGCGGTAGCTTTTTCAGTAACGGTCTCGTCGCCACCCGTGATAGCGTGCGCGAACCGATTCTCGGCCTCGATCTGCAGCAAACGCTGGCGCGCGATAGCTGGTATCAGCGTGATTTCTTCGCATCACAACCGTGGCAGCGCTTTGGTTTGAAGACTGACCCCATGCTGCGCCCACACCTGCTCGGCCAGCCGCTAACGAATCTTTTCGCTATCGGCTCGCTGCTCGGCGGTTTCGATGCCATTCAACTCGGCTGCGGCGGCGGCGTTTGCGCCGTCACCGCGCTGCATGCCGCCAGACAGATCCACGCCCTTGCAGGAGGCCGGCCATGAACGATACTCGCTTTGAAAGCTGCATAAAATGCACGGTTTGTACCACCGCCTGCCCGGTGAGCCGGGTAAATCCGCGCTATCCCGGCCCGAAACAGGCGGGGCCGGACGGCGAACGTCTGCGTCTGAAAGATGGCGCGCTGTACGACGATGCGCTGAAATATTGTATTAATTGCAAACGCTGCGAGGTGGCCTGTCCATCTGATGTGAAAATCGGCGATATTATTCAACGCGCGCGTGCGCAGTACAGCCAGCAAACACCAACCCTGCGCGATGCCATCCTCAGCCATACCGATCTGATGGGCACCCTTTCCACGCCTTTTGCGCCGCTGGTCAACGCCACAACGGGGTTAAAACCGGTGCGCCGCCTGCTCGACGCGGCGCTGAAAATCGACCATCGCCGCACGCTGCCGAAATATGGCTTCGGCACCTTTCGCCGCGCTTACCGCCAGCTCGCCGCCGCACAGGCGCAGTACAGCGAGCAGGTGGCTTTCTTCCATGGCTGCTACGTCAACTATAACCACCCGCAATTGGGTAAGGATCTGATTCGCGTCGTCAACGCGCTGGGTACCGGCGTGCAGCTCTTACCAAAAGAAAAATGCTGCGGCGTCCCGCTTATCGCCAACGGCTTTTTTGACAAAGCACGCAAGCAAGCGCACAGCAACATCGCCGCCATGCGCGAAAACAGCTTGCCAATCATCGCCACCTCTTCAACCTGTACTTTTACCCTGCGCGATGAATATCCCCATCTCCTGGATATCGATAACAGCGATCTGCGGGATCGGGTGGAGTTAGCGACCCGCTGGATTTGGAAACAGCTCGATGCCGGCAAAACCCTTCCATTGCGCCCGCTGCCGCTGAAGGTGGTCTATCACACCCCATGTCATATGGAAAAAATGGGCTGGTCGCTATACACCCTTGAGCTTCTGCGCCAAATCCCGGGCCTACAGCTGGAAGTACTGGATTCGCAGTGCTGCGGTATCGCCGGCACCTTCGGCTTTAAGTCGGAAAACTATTCGTCGGCGCAGGCGATTGGCGCGCCATTATTTCGCCAGATTGAGGAGAGCGGCGCGGACGTAGTGATTACCGATTGCGAAACCTGCAAATGGCAGATTGAGATGTCCACCAGCAAGCGCTGCGAACATCCCATTACTCTGCTGGCGCAGGCGCTGAGCGCGCCTGCCTGAATCAGTCGATAAACAGCGTCTCGACGACGTTGATCCAACCATGCTCGCCGCTGACCGGCTTACCGTCGAGCCAGCGGCGCAGCATATTCAGCGCCATCATGGCACAGACTTCTTGCCGCACCGACAGCCCGTGGCGATTCACGCTGAACTTGACCCGCAGCGCGTGCGTACCTTCCGGCGTCGCCAGTACAAAGTTCAGGTAATCGGCCTCCTGACCGCTGACCGACAACGCCAGCCCGGCAAAATGGTTAACGCGCCGCTCGGCGGCCCAGCGCGCCGATTGCGCTAAGGTCTCCTCCTGCGCCGGTACCACTTCGCTGGCGAGAAGCGGCGCGTTCGCCCGCCTCAGCTGCAGCGCCAGCAGGCCGCTGGTGAACTGTTCGCTCAAGGTCAGGCTAAGCTGACGCTCCTGCAGGCAACGCGCGATCTGCACAGGTAAGCCTTCCGTGCCCTCAAAGATAAGGCTCTCTCCGGCTACCTTACGCACTTCTGGCCACAGCGCCAGCATTGCATCGCGCTGTTCGGCAGGACCGGTTAGTTTTAGCTCGATAATCGGCATTGACGAGCGATAGCCCATCACCACACCAGGGGGGAGCTGCAGGTGATTAAGGCTCTGCGCCAGCTCGCTTTCTGAACGTCCAAAAGTAGTTAAACGCAGACAGACAGGCGACGACGGAAGCGTGAAGCGCGCACGTAAACGCGGTACGATCTCCTGCTCGACCATAACTTTAAATTCAGACGGCACGCCGGGGGTGAAAAACATCAGGCAGCGGTTGAGCTGTACGGCGAACCCGCAGGCGGTCCCTACCGGATTATTGATCATTTCGGCGCTGGCGGGGATTTCCGCCTGCTTGCGATTGCTTTCCGCCATTGGCCGACCGCGCTCGGCAAAGAATCGCGTCATCGTCTCCAGCCATTCAGCGTTGAGGACCAACCCTTCGCCTTTCGCCGTCGCCGCCGCCAGCGCGCTAAGATCGTCGCTGGTCGGCCCCAGGCCGCCATTCACGATCAGCACATCCGCCTGTTCGCTGCGTTCGCGCAAAATAGCCACCAGCGCGTCGAGGTCATCGCCGACGGTATTGCGGCGCGTTAACGGTAAACCCTGATTAAAAAAGTAATCCGCCAGCCAGGCGGCATTGGTATCGACAATCTGCCCATGCAGCACTTCATCGCCGGTGGACAGCATTTCCACTTGTAGCATTATGAACTCCAGCCTGATAAGTCGAATTACTATAGCGCAAAGGCGCGGGCTGGCGACGAAGAAATTTGGCGCGGCGGAAGGCCGCGCCGGAGGATTAGAAGCTGGCGCTGGCGCCGATGTACGGACCGTCGGCGATGGTGTTATCACGGTTGCCGTCTTTGCCCGCCAGGTTCAGGTAGCGATAACCTGCCTGGATGCTAAGCGGACGCATGATGGTCCAGCTGGCGCCGACGTTCGCTTCTTCATAGCTATCGATGCCGCTGGAGAGTGAATCAGGCGAGTAGTAATAGTCGCCGTACAGACGGAAGCTATCGCCGATTTTCCACTGCAGGCCGCCGCCGACCGCTGCCGCGTAACCTTCATCGCCCTGCTTCGGATTAGTGTAAATGCCTTTGCCGCCCACGGTCGCCAGGAATGGTCCCAGCGGAATATTCAGACCCAGACCTAAGCCCGCGGCGTCGCCGTCGTTATCGCTATGCAACCAGTTGCCGGAAATAGCCAGGCCGGTGGATTCGGTTCCGAAGCCAACGCCGAGGTTGGTATAGTGCTCGCCGGCTTCGCCGGTAACGCTAATAGCATGGGCCGCCGAGGAAACCATCATTACCCCGGCCAGGGCCATAAAAATGCTCTTTTTCATTATTTACTCTATCCAGAAAAGAAGAATCAAAGAAGTCCCGAAAAAACCTGAAAATTCTACTGCGCACCCGTCAGGAATCAATGACCTGGCGAAATGATTTTTCACAAGAGTGTAACCAGTTGCGTCTTTTTACAGCAATACCGCCGCGCATTTGCGAAAGAAAGTAAATTCCACCGAATTCAAATTCAGCGGAATTATATTTAATTAAGTTGCATTGATTAAATAAATCTATATTAACCTGCGCGATCGCCGTCGCGCAGGCCGTTTGAAGGAAGCAGAAAAATTAATGGGTGAGCAGCGCCAGACGCTCCGGCGCAAGCCCCGTCAGCTTCGCCACCAGCGCCGTATTTCCCTTGCGGTTTGCCGAGGCGCCTCGCAAACTGTTTCCTCGATACCTGGCCCGACTCACTGCGAAGGAGAAAAATCATGCGTCAAAGGACGATTGTTTGCCCGCTAATCCAAAATGATGGCCATTACCTGTTGTGCAAGATGGCTGCCGACCGCGGGGTTTTTCCCGGACAGTGGGCGCTGTCCGGCGGCGGCGTGGAGCCGGGGGAAACTATTGAAGAGGCGCTGCGACGTGAAGTCCGCGAGGAGCTTGGCGAAAAATTACAGTTGACCCGCATCACGCCATGGAGCTTCCGCGATGATACCCGCGTGAAAACCTATGCCGATGGTCGCCAGGAAGAGATCTACATGATCTATTTGATTTTCGATTGCATAAGCGCCAACCGCGAGGTCACGATCAACGAGGAATTCGACGATTACGCCTGGGTGAAGGGCGAAGACCTGCAACATTACGATCTTAATGCCGCGACCCGCCTCACCCTCAGCCAGAAAGGGCTGCTTTAAACCACGGTCAACAGACGCAGCGTCACCTTCAATCCCCCCAGGCTTTCGCTGCGCGACAGCTGCGGGCGGCTACGATGTAGACGCGCAATATCGTTTACCAGCGCCAGGCCCAGCCCGGCGCCGGGTATGCCGCCGACGTTATCGAGCCGGCGAAACGGCGTCAGCGCCTGGTTAATCAGGTTTTCATCAATGCCCGGGCCGCTATCCTCCACGCTCAGCGTGACGGCTTCGCCATCGCGATGCAGGCTCAGCGTCACCGTCCCGCGTGCCGGAGTGTAGCGAATCGCATTGTCGAGCAGGTTGGCGCACAGTTCCCCCAACAAAACGCCATCCCCCAAAACGTTCACCGGCGACTGTTCGCCCTCATAACCCAGATCGATGTTTTTACTGCGCGCCTGGGCAATACGCGAAAAACAGCTATGGTGCACGACCTCCTGCAGATCGACCGCGACAAAAGCCTGCTCGCCCTGCTCCCGGCGTTTCACCGTCGCCAGTTGCAACAAACGTTCGGTGAGTAAAACCGTATCATCCAGCGTCGCGCGCATGGCCTGCAAACTCTCGCGCCACAGCTGCGGATCGTCGCTGGCCAGCGCCACCGAGGCCTGGGTTTTCAGGACCGCCAGCGGCGTTTTTAACTGATGGGAGGCATCGGCGCTAAAGCGCTCTTGCCGGGAGATCATCACCCGCAGACGGTCAATATAGCGGTTAAAAGCCACGATCAGCAGCCGCGTTTCCGACCACGGCAGCAATTCCGGTAGCGGCGTCAGCAGGCCGGGTTCGCGGCGCACCATCAGCGCCGAGAGCTGACGCATTGGCCGCAGAACGCGGCGCAGTAGCCACCCCGCCAGTACCAACGTCAACAGCACTAATAAGCCCTGTGACACCCAGGATGAAAACAGCAGTTGTCCGGCCAGCCAGCGCCGCGACTGCAGCGTTTCGGCAATATAAATCTCCGCCATTCCGACGATGCCGCCTTCGTTGACCGGCTGCAGCAGGCGCGCTACGCGGATGGCCTGGCCGCGGTATTCGGTATGATAAAACCATGCCAGCGCCGGATAGAGCTGGGTTCGTGACGTGGCCGGCGGCATCGCCGGCAGATCGTCAAAACCGGAGATCACTTTCCCCTGCGGGTCGACCACCTTGTAATACAACCGGTCGTTCATGTTGAGTTCAAAGCTGTCCAGCACCACCCAGGGCACATTGACCTCCAGATGGCCGCCGCGCACTACCAGCCGCTCCGCCACGGTGCGCGCCGAGGAGAGCAGCGTACGATCGTAGGCCTGCGTCGCCGCCTGCAGCGCGCTCACGTAGCTATTGAATGCCGATAGCCCCCACAACAGCGCCAGCGGCAGGCCGAGGAACAGCAGCAGTTGGGCATACAGCGACTGCGGTTTACCCCATTTCATGCGGCTCACACTCCAGCAGATAACCCAGCCCGCGTAGCGTAGTGATACGCACGTTACTCTGCTGGAGTTTCTTGCGCAGGCGGTGAATATAAAGTTCGATGCTTTCCGGGCTGACGTCGTCGCTGAGGCTAAACACCTGTTCAAATAGCTGCTGGCGGGAAACCGGACGGGTACGGCGAAACATCAGCACTTTCAACAGCGCCAGCTCGCGCGGCGTCAGGGACAACATCTCACCACGCAGCAGAAAATAGCCTTCATCGCGATATTCCAGATCGCCAAGCTGCTGCACCTCATGCACCTGCCCTTCGCTGCGTCGCAGCAGCGCCCGCAGCCGGGCGTCGAGCTCCTCCAGCTCAAAAGGTTTGGGTAGGTAATCGTCGGCGCCGACGTTCAGCCCTTTCACCCGATCCGCTACCGCGCTGCGCGCGGTCAACAGCAGCACCGGCAGCGTTTGTCCACGCTTACGCAACCGCTGTACCACCTCGAGACCATCTAAGCCCGGCATACCGATATCCAGCACCGCCAGCGCATATTTTTCGCTTTGCAGCAGGTGATCCGCCGCCCGGCCATCAAAAACGCAATCCACGGCAAAACCGCCCTGCACCAGCGCTTTTTCCAGCCAGTGAGCCAGCTCACGGTTATCCTCGGCTAATAAGAGACGCATATCACATCCTGTAAAGTTGCTGCCGCATTGAAAGGGAAATGAAAGGTAACTGTTTTAACAATCACGCAACCGAATCGCCACATGTCGGTTCACATAATCAGAAAAACATTCCCTGTACCTACTGAGGAAGCCTATGAAAACGCCATTTTTCCGCCATCTTAGCGCCATCGCGCTGTGCCTCTGTACAACCACCGCTTTCGCGGCGCAAGCCCCGTCCCGCACCGAATGTATCGCCCCCGCCAAACCCGGCGGCGGCTTCGACCTTACCTGTAAGCTAATTCAGGTGAGCCTGATGGAAACCGGTGCGATCGAAAAACCGATGCGCGTTACCTATATGCCCGGCGGCGTCGGCGCGGTGGCCTACAACGCCATCGTCGCTCAGCGCCCGGCGGAAGCCGGAACCGTGGTCGCTTTTTCCGGCGGCTCGCTGCTGAATTTGTCGCAGGGGAAATTCGGCCGCTACGGCGTTGATGACGTACGCTGGCTGGCCAGCGTCGGTACCGACTACGGCATGATTGCCGTGCGCGCCGATTCGCCATGGAAAGACCTGAAGTCATTCATGAGCGCAATGGAGAAAAATCCCGCCACTATCGTCATTGGCGCCGGGGCCTCCATCGGCAGCCAGGACTGGATGAAAGCGGCGCTGCTGGCGCAAAAAGCCAACGTTGACCCGCACAAGATGCGCTACGTCGCCTTTGAGGGCGGCGGCGAGCCGGTAACCGCCCTGCTCGGCAACCATGTGCAGGCGGTCTCCGGCGATCTGAGTGAAATGGTGCCGTACCTGCAGGGAAATAAGATCCGCGTCCTGGCGGTCTTCTCCAACGAACGTCTGCCGGGCGCGCTGGCTGATGTCCCTACCGCTAAAGAGCAGGGCTATGACCTGGTCTGGCCGATTATTCGCGGCTTCTTTATGGGCCCGAAAGTAAGCGATGCCGACTACCAGTGGTGGGTTGATGAATTCACTAAACTGCAGCAAACCGATGAGTTCAAAAAGCAACGTGAACTGCGCGGCCTGTTTGAATTCAACATGAACGGCAAGGAACTCGATACCTATGTAAAACAGCAGGTCAGCGATTATCGCGAACAGGCGAAAGCCTTTGGCCTGGCTAAATAATCCGCGGAGGCGCTAATGAGCGATCGTATCTTTGCCGGAGTCTGGCTGTTGTTATGCATTGGCGGCCTGTTTATCGCCTGGCAGATCCACAGCGAATACTCGTATGAACCCGTCGGCCCGCGCCCTTTCCCGTTGGGCATTATCGGCCTGATGCTGCTGTGTTCAGCGCTGATGCTGCTGCGTCGCCCGGACGCCATCGAGTGGCCGGGACGACATGTCCTGCAACGGCTGTTAACCATGGTCGTGGTGCTGGTGGTCTATGCCTGGGGATTTGAATGGCTGGGCTTTCCGCTGGCGACCGCGCTACTGACGGCGGTGATCGGCCTGCTATTCGGCGCCACGCTACCGGCGGCAGGCATTGCCGGCGTGGTGATGGGCGTCTCGTTATGGTACGCCTTCGATACCTTACTTGATGTGACTCTGCCGCTTGGCGTCTGGTTAAATTAACGGAGAAGCTTATGGATACCTGGATCTATCTGTCGCAGGGTTTCGCCGTCGCCATGACGCCGGAAAATCTGCTTATCGCCCTCATCGGCTGCTTTGTCGGAACCATCGTCGGGCTGCTGCCCGGCCTCGGGCCGATTAACGGCGTCGCCATTCTGCTGCCGCTGGCCTTTGCCCTGCACCTGCCCGCGGAATCGGCGCTGATCCTGTTGGCGACGGTCTATATCGGTTGCGAATATGGCGGGCGTATTTCATCTATCCTGCTGAACGTACCCGGCGATGCCGCCGCCATCATGACGGCGCTTGATGGCTATCCCATGGCGCAGCAAGGGCGCGGCGGCGTCGCGCTGTCGATTTCCGCCGTCAGCTCTTTCTTCGGTTCGCTTATCGCGATCGGCGGCATTATTCTGTTCGCGCCGCTTCTCGCCCAGTGGTCACTGGCGTTCGGCCCGGCGGAATATTTCGCGCTGATGGTGTTTGCCATCGCCTGCCTCGGCAGCATGATGGCGCAAAACCCGCTGAAGTCGTTCCTCGCGGCGTTAATCGGTTTGGGCCTGGCGACGGTGGGCGTGGATGCCAACACCGGGGTTTACCGCTTTACCTTCGACAGCGTCCATCTCTCCGATGGCGTTCAGTTTATAGTGGTGGTTATCGGTCTGTTCTCCGTTTCCGAGATCCTGTTGATGCTGGAGAGCACCAGCGGCGGGCAAACGCTGGTGCGTAAAACCGGGCGCATGCTATTTAACACCAAAGAGGCCGCGCAGTGCGTCGGCGCGACCCTGCGTTCTTCCGTGGTGGGTTTCTTCGTCGGTATTCTGCCCGGCGCCGGGGCGACCATCGCCAGCGCCATCACCTATATGACGGAGAAAAAAATCAGTGGTAATAGCGATAACTTCGGCAAGGGGGATATTCGCGGCGTAGCGGCGCCGGAAGCCGCGAATAACGCCTCCGCCTGCGGTTCGTTTATTCCAATGTTGACGCTCGGCGTGCCTGGTTCCGGCACCACCGCGGTCATGATGGGCGCGCTGACGCTATATAACATTACGCCCGGCCCGGCGATGTTCACCGAACAGCCGGATATCGTCTGGGGGCTCATCGCCGCGCTGCTTATCGCCAACGTGATGCTGCTTATTATGAACATTCCGCTTATTGGCCTGTTCACCCGCATGCTGACGATCCCGCTATGGTTCCTGGTACCAGCCATCGCCGCCGTTTCCGCCGTCGGCGTCTATGCGGTGCATAGTACCACCTTTGACCTGTTGCTGATGGTTGGCCTCGGCGTGCTCGGCTACATCATGCGTAAAATGCACTTTCCGATGTCGCCGCTGATCCTCGGTTTTGTGTTGGGCGAGATGCTGGAGCAGAGCCTGCGCCGCGCGCTGTCGATCAGCAACGGTAATCTGGCTATCCTCTGGGAAAGCGGCGTAACCAAAACATTGCTGATGCTGGCTGTCGCCGTCCTGGTGGTACCGCCGCTGCTGCGTCTGAGACGTAAACAGCGCCAGCGCCGCGCCGAGGCTAATATCGGCTAAACCGGCGAATTGACCCATTCGCGCAGCGCCCGGCGCGAAATCTTAATCCCGCCGTTCTTTAACGTTTCCGGCAGCCGTAGCCACTGTACCGGCTGCTGGAAACGGGCTAACCGTTCAGCGCTCCATGCCGCCAGCGTGGCCATTTCGCAGCCATCCTCGCATTCAACCACCGCCACCGGGCGTTGGCCATATTCGATATCATCCTGCGGCACAATAAACACCTGCTGAACCTGCGGATGGGCGAGTATCACGCGCTCAACCTCCTCCGGCTGAATGCCTTCGCCGCCGCTAAAAAAGAGATTATCCAGTCGCCCAATAACCGACAGCCGACCGGCACGTAACTCCCCGCGATCGCGCGTCGCAAACCAGCCTTCATCATTGGTTAATGACAACAGTTGACCATCCCGCCAGTAGCCCGCGGCCATGCTCGCCGCCCGCAGCCAGATCTCGCCGGCGACAATTTTTACCTCCCGTCCCGGCAGCGCTTCGCCCACATCCGCCGCTCCGTCGGCCTCTTTGGCGCAAACCGTGGAGGCGAATTCGGTGAGGCCGTAGCCGCAGAAGCTGCGTATCCCCTGCGCTCGCGCCCTTTCGGTCAGCTCGACGGGGATCGCCGCGCCGCCAAGCAGCACCGCCTTGAGTGAAACATCGGCATCGCCATTTAGCAGGCGCCATAGCTGAGTCGGTACCAGTGAAGCATGGGTACAGCCCAGCAGCGCCTGCTCCAGTGGTTGTCTATCGCGCACCGTCAGCCGCGCGCCAGCCAGCAGCCAACGCCAGATGATCCCCTGCCCGGAGACATGGAACAACGGCAGCGACAGCAGCCAGTCGTCTTCCGCGGCAAACGGCATCAGCGCCAGCACACCAGCGGCACTGGCCAGATGGGCGCTGGCGCTATGTACAGCCGCCTTCGGCAGGCCGGTTGAGCCGGAGGTTAACGTCATCGACACCAGCCGTTCGCCATACCAGCAAACGGCACAGGCGCCTTCTGCCGCCTGCAGAGTTAACGCCGGTAAATTCCCCGGCAGCGTATCACCGTTAAGCACCAGTTGATGCTGTACGGTTAACGCAGGCAACAGTTCCTGCAGCAATGCCGTAGGCAACTGCGGATTAAGCGGCAGCACCCGTGCCCCGCACTGCAGCAGCGCCAGCCAGGCGAGTAGCGTCTCCGGCTGGTTGTAGGCCCTAAGCGCCACGCCCTGACCTTCCAATACGCCCTGCGCGGCAAAACCAGATGCCAGCGCGTCAATCCGCGCGCATAGCTCACGCCAGGTCAACGCCTGGTCATTCAGGCGTAGCGCCTGCGACTCGCCGCGTAACTGACGCCAGTGACGCCACGGCCAATCGGAAAACATCACAGCAGTTGCTCCAGCTCATCAGCATTGAAAATTGGCAGCGTACTCTCCGGCCACGCCCGCACCAGCTGCGCGCCCATCAGCGCCAGCGTATCGAGTCCGGGGATAGTCTGCGGAGTCAGCCAGGCGGCGATCCTCGCCAGCTGCGTTAACCCCAGGCTGGACTCGATCGACGAGCTAATCACCGCGCTCAGCCCCAGCGCATGCGCCGCGGCGACCTGTTGCTGAACCTTTTGTAAGCTGCCGGTCAGCGTCGGTTTGATCACCACCGCGCGCACGCCGGGCTCGGCGACAAAACGGAAATCCGCCTCGCGCAGGCTTTCATCCCAGGCGATAGCAATACCGGTCTGCTGGCTGAATTCACGCGAATCGTCGCGGCTTTTGCATGGTTCTTCGAGAAAGGCAATGCGTTGGCGATAGGCCGGATTAACATATTTGGCGAACTGCTGCGCTTTGATCGGCGTCCACGCCCGGTTGGCATCCAGCCGCAGCTGCAGGTCGGGGATCGCTTCCAGCAGCAGATTCACCACCATGCCGTCGCGTACCGCCTCCCACAGCCCTACTTTCACCTTAGCGACTTTCTCGCCGGGCATCGCCGCCAGTTTGGCGAACAGTTCATCCGGGTCGCCGGAACACAGCGGCGCCGCGCGATAATCCGCCGCCTGTGGTAGCTCGCCGCCAAGCTCCGCCTGCGCGCAGCTAATACCAAAAGCGACGGAGGGCTGCATAGGAAGCGGCGGCTCGGCGCCGTCGCGCCAGGACCGCGCCCACGCCAGCAGCGCCATTTGCGCCTCTTCCAGCGTTTCGTCACTGAATCCCGGCAGGGGAGAAATTTCCCCCCAGCCTTCGCGTTCACCCTCCTGCAGACGGATGAACAGCCCGTCGCGGGTTTTTAACCGCCGTTCGCGCAGAACCACGCCCGCGTCCATCGGTATCTGCCAGCGGTAAACCTGCGAAACGCGCATTATGGATTCCGTTTAAATTTGCTGAAGTCCGGCTGACGTTTCTGGTTAAAAGCGTTACGTCCTTCCTGCCCTTCTTCCGTCATGTAGAACAGCATGGTGGCGTTACCCGCCAGCTCCTGCAGCCCGGCCTGGCCATCGCAGTCGGCATTCAACGCCGCTTTCAGGCAGCGCAGCGCCATCGGGCTGTTTTGCAGCATTTCACGACACCAGCGCACGGTCTCTTTTTCCAGATCCGCCAACGGGACCACGGTATTCACCAGCCCCATATCCAGCGCCTGCTGGGCATCGTACTGACGGCACAGGAACCAGATTTCACGCGCTTTTTTCTGCCCGACGATACGCGCCATATAGGAAGCGCCCCAGCCGCCATCAAAGGAGCCGACTTTTGGCCCGGTCTGGCCAAAGATGGCATTGTCCGCCGCGATGGTCAGGTCGCACATCATGTGCAGTACGTGGCCGCCGCCGATAGAGTAACCGGCGACCATCGCTACTACCGGTTTCGGGCAGGTGCGGATCTGGCGCTGGAAGTCGAGTACGTTGAGATGGTGAACGCCGGAGTCGTCCTGATAGCCGCCGTAGTCGCCGCGGACTTTCTGGTCGCCGCCGGCGCAGAAAGCTTTATCGCCTTCACCGGTCAGCACGATGACGCCGATATTGTCGTCATAGCGGGCATCCGCCAGCGCCTGAATCATCTCTTTGACGGTCAGCGGACGGAAGGCGTTGCGCACCTGCGGACGATTGATAGTGATTTTAGCAATCCCGTCAGTCGATTTTTGATAACGAATATCGGTATAGCCTTCTGAGCAATCGTGCCATTCAACGGGGGCGTAGAGCATTGCTTCATCAAGAGAGATCATAGAATGTCCTTCAGTTAACTTGCCAGAATCTGCGCCAGACAGGCAATCACCGCCGCGGGGTTGTCCCGGTGCGCGTTGTGTCCGGCATGGTGAATGATATGGATATCGGCGGCGAGCGCTTGCGCGATAGCGCGAAACTTGGCGTCGCGTTCGCCGCACAGGTAGTGAAAAGGAAAATCGCGAGCCTGCAGAGACGGGCGCAAATCGGCCTGCCGGGCAAGGGAGGTCGCCTCCAGCATCGCCGCCAACGTAGCACCGTTATTGCGGCGACGTAGGGCGACCAATGACGCGCGCTGCGCCGCATCCAGCGAAGCGAAGACCGGCTGCTGATACCAGTCGGCGAAGACCTGCGCTAACGGCTCGCGGCGAAAACGTTCCGCCCAGGCGCTATCGTTGATGAGCCGCGCCTGCCGCGACGCTTCGTCCTGCAGGCCCGGATGTCCGCCCTCAACGATCAGGCCGCGCAGGCCTGCACGCGGCTGGCAGGCGAAGTTCATCGCCACCCGGCCGCCCAGGGAGTAGCCAACCAACCAGTAATCCAGGATGTTGTAACTATTTAGCGTAGCCTGCAGTAATTCGCTAACCCCGGTAAAGCCATCGACCGCGATATCCGCCGAGCCACCGTGCCCCGGCAGATCGAGATACAGCCGCGGCCAGGCCGGAAACGATTCGCCAACCGTACGCCACTCGTCGCGGTCTCCGGAAAAGCCGTGCAGGAATACCAGCCAGGGATAACCCGGCTGGCCGCTTTCAACCGCCGCGTTGAGCGTCACAGGCGACTTACCTGCGCCAGCAGTTGCTGGAGAGTCTGCGTACCGTCGGTCTCGTTAACCGCCAGCTCAATTACCGTCGCTCCGGCGCGGCGCCACGCGCCTGCCAGCGCCTCATCCAGCGACTGCCAGTCATCAGGGCGGTGATAAGCCAGACCGAACATCGCCGCCGCGTGGCTGAAATCCACGTCCTGCGGCATTAAATAGAACTGGCGGCGCTCGTCCTGCGGCGTCGGCAGCATAGAGAAAATCTGCCCGCCGTTATTATTGACCACAATCAGCACCAGCGGCGCCGACGCCTGGCGCAGCAGGGCCAGCGAGTTGAGATCGTATAACGCCGAAAGATCGCCGACGATCGCAAGCGTAGGCCGGGCGCTCGCCCGCTGCACGCCGGCGGCGGTCGCCAACAGGCCATCAATGCCGCTGGCGCCGCGATTACTATAGACCGGATAACCCGCCGGCAGTTGCCCCAGCGCGTCTATCAGGCGTACCACTAAACTGTTGCCAACAAACAGCTGTCCCTGATCCGGCAAATAGCGCCGAATGCGCTGCGCCAGCTGCGCTTCGCCAAAAGGCTCGTTGCTGGCGACGGCGGCCTGCCACGCCTGCCCGGCAAGCTGCGGGATCACCGTCGCCCACGGCTGGCGTTTCTCCGCCGGATGCAATTCGAGCCAGCGCTCAACGCTTGAGAGCAGACGGCGACCGCGGTGCTGCGCCGGATCGAGGCGACCGCGCAGATTATCCACCAGCCAGTATTCATCCGGCTCGCAGGTCGCCTGCCACTGGAGCACGCGTTTGCCGGTCAGACTGCTACCGAGTTGCACGACGATTTGCGCCTGCGCCAGTTCGCTGACCGCTTTACCGTTGCCCAGCCACAGGTCGGCGCATGGCAACGGCTGCCCGGTCTGCGACAGGACATCGCCAATCAGCGGCCAGCCGAGGGTCTGCGCCCATTCAGCCACTTTTTTACCTTCCGCGGCGCTCATCCTGCCCGCGACCACTACGCCGCGTTTTTGCCGCCAGAAGAACCAGTCGCGCTGTTTCTCACTCTCCATCTGCAGCGCCTGACGCAGCCAGGGCTTATCGCTCTGCCACCAGTCGCCGAGCTGCTGTTGCCACTCCAGCCCGGTATCGTCCATATCGCCATACAAGGGCTCAGCGAACGGGCAGTTGATATGCACCCCGCCGGCATGCAGCTCGCCCAGCGCCTGATCGATAGTCGAGACCAACCAGCGCGCGGAAATATCCTGCGAAGGACGCGGTAAAGAAACGGTCTGCGCAGGATGAGAAGCGAACATTCCCGGTTGGCGGATGGCCTGATTGGCGCCGCAGTCGATAAGCTCCGGCGGGCGGTCGGCGGTCAGCAGGATCAGTTTTTCACCCGTCAGGCCCGCTTCAATCAGCGCCGGATAGAGATTCGCAGTTGCGGTTCCGGAGGTCACAATCACCGCCACCGGCTGGCGGCTGGCCTTCGCCAGTCCCAGCGCCAGGTGGCCAAGACCACGTTCGTCAAAATGAGTATGATGAATAAAAGCGCGGTTTTCCGCCGCCGCCAGGGTTAAGGGCGTCGAGCGCGAGCCTGGGGCAATGCAAATGTGCTGCACGCCGTGGCGGGTTAAAGCTTCAAGGATCACCGCCGCCCAGCGTCGGTTAAATGCGCTTACTGACATGAAATTGTCCGGTATCAAATATTGATGCTAAGTATAGATAAGGCAGAGTTGCGCCGTTTTGATATACGTCGTCTCTCTACGTTTCTGAAAGTAATAACGTTCGTAATCCCGCCGCTTTATTTTCTATTTCTTGCCACTCCTGCTGCGGGTCAGATCCGCTGACAATACCGGCCCCGGCATACAGCCTCAGAGTGTCGTTTTCGACTTTTGCCGAACGCAGCGCCACGCAAAACTCGCTTTGCGCCAGTGAAAGATAACCTGCGGAGCCGGCATACCATTCGCGGGTGAAAGGCTCATGGCGGCGGATGAACGCCAGCGCCGCCTGGCGCGGCAGCCCCGCCACCGCCGCGGTAGGCTGCAGCTGCAGCAGACAGCGGCTGTCGTCGGGCTCAGCCAGTTCGCACCAGATACAGCGCCGGAGATGCTGCACCTTACGCAGGCGTACGACCTGCGGCGGCAGAACGTCAAGCGTCGGCGACTCGCCCTGCAAACGCTGGCAGATATCCTCCACCACCAGCATATTTTCCCGCTGGTTTTTATCGTCTTTCATTAGCCAATCGGCCAACTGCTGCGCCCGGGCGTCATCGTGATGATTAGCGACGGTGCCCGCCAGCGCTTCGGTGCGCAGCAGCGCGCCGCGTCGCCGCCACAGCCGTTCTGGCGTGGAGCCGAGAAACGCCTGCTGTGGGCTAAAGGCCATCAGGAAGTGAAAACAGTTAAGATTGCTGCGCCGACTGGCCGCCATAATGGCAAACGCCTGCAGCGGCGCGCTAAAGCGTAAATCCGTGACCCGCGCCAGCACAACCTTATCCATTTCGCCGGCGCCGATTGCCTGCGTCGCCTGCGTAATCAGCTCACGCCACTGCGGGTATTCCGGCGCATGCTGCTCACTTTGCAGCGGCGGCATCGATGCCGCCGTCGCCTGCCCGCTATTTAATGATTGAAGAAACGCCCGCGCGGCGGCCGCGTCGTCTTGCAGCGAGGTCACACTGTGTACCACCAGCCGTAAAGTCGCTTTGCCGCCCAGGCGGCGCCACTCCAGCCGCGGCAGAAACAGATGACCCTGCTGCGGATCGAACGCATTCAGCCCGCTGATGCGCAGATCTTCCCGCCCCTGCGCGCATAAAAAATCATGCGCCGCGGACAAAGAGGCAAAGGTGGTTATCGCCCCCAGCGCCGCCAGCTCTTCATCACCGTTACGCTGCTGCCAGTAGAATTGCGGCCAGCACGGCTGATGCGCGCACCACAGTAACGGGTCGAAGGCGTCGTTTAACGGGAATGGGATATCAAAAATTCGCGTGCCGGGTGACGGAGGGAAATCTTCAGCCAGGCAGCCCAGCAGGCTTTCCAGCGCGGTGGAAACAGACAGCACGCGAACCTCCACGAAATTAAAAACCTCACATTATAAAGGGTAGCTGCGATAAATAGCAGTACCCATCATGAGGGAGCGAACCTTAACAGGCCCGGCGAACGCCAGCCACTGGATTCGCTACAGGAGGAAAAGTATAGATAATTGATAGCGATACGCTATTACTATTTAGCTTCTTAATGAGTTGTGATGTCACGCGCCATACCGATATGGGCAATACCGTCCTCATCGTATACCTCCGTCACCGGCACAAAACCAAAGCTGGCATAAAATTTCTGCAGATGCGCCTGCGCCCCAAGATAAATCGCCTTCTGCGGCCAGTTCTGCCGGCAGCTGGCCAGCGCCTGCTCCATCAGCTGGTAGCCCAGCTTCTCGCCGCGCACGGACGGGCTAACGATAACCCGACCGATCACCACCGGTTCGAACTCCTCTTCGCTTTTGAGGATCCGCGCATAGGCCACCAGCTCTCCGTCGCGCCAGCCGAGCAGATGCCGGTTCTCACCGACTAAATCATCGCCGTCGATATCCTGATAGACGCAGCGTTGTTCGACGACAAACACCGCGCTTCGCAGCTTCAGCAAGGCGTACAGTTGAGCAACGGTGAGCTCGCTGTGATGTAAATCCTGCCAGGTCATCATTTGTGACTCCTTATTGATATACTGATGCTTTACCACTCGCCTGAGGACACTGGACGATGGAATTAACATTTTTGGGGACATCCGCCGGCGTGCCGACCCGTACGCGTAATATGACGTCGATAATACTGAATTTGCAACAACCCACCAGCGCTGAAATGTGGTTGTTTGACTGCGGCGAAGGCACCCAGCATCAGTTTCTCCATACCCCTTACCACCCAGGCAAACTGAATAAAATTTTCATCACTCACCTGCACGGCGATCATCTGTTCGGCCTGCCCGGCCTGTTGTGCAGCCGCTCGATGCAGGGAAACTCGCTGCCGCTGACGGTTTACGGGCCAAAAGGGATTAAAGAATTCATCGAAACCGCGCTGCGCCTGAGCGGCTCATGGACCGATTATCCGCTCACTATCATCGAAGTCGGCCCCGGCCTGGTCTTCGACGAAGATGGCTATCGGGTCAGCGCGTACCCGCTCAGTCATCCGGTGGAGTGCTACGGCTACCGCATCGAACAGCATGACAAGCCCGGAACGCTCGATGCCGCCCAACTGATTGCCGATGGCGTGCGTCCGGGGCCGCTGTTCCATCAGCTCAAGCTCGGCCAGCGTGTTGAACTGGAAGATGGCCGGGTCATCGACGGTAGCCGCTATCTGGGACCATCGACGCCGGGTAAAACGCTGGCCATTTTTGGCGATACCGCCCCCTGCCCGCAGGCGCTGGAGATGGCGCGCGGCGCGGATGTGATAGTCCACGAAACCACGCTTGAGCAGGCGATGGCGGAGAAAGCCAATAGCCGTGGCCACTCTTCCAGTCAGCAAACCGCGGCGCTTGCCAAAGAAGCGGGGGTCGGCACGCTAATCGCCACCCACTTTAGCTCGCGCTACGATGCCGAAGGCTGCCTGCGTATGCTGGCGGAATGCCGGGAGATTTTCGCCAATACGCTACTGGCGGAAGATTTTATGGTCTATCGGCTGGCGTAAACCGCAGGCATAAAAAAACCGCCGACAAGTCGGCGGTTTTTTTATTTATAGCGCAGATTACATCAGCGGCGTCGCCAGCTGCACGATGCTAATCAGCGGCTGCGGCCACACGCCGAGCACCAGCACCAGCAGCGCGGAGATCAGCACTACGATACCGCCGGCGCTGTACTGCCAGTTTGACGGCGCATCGCGGTTCAACTGCTCCGGGGCGCTGAGGTACAAGCTGACGGCAACGCGCAGATAGTAGTAGAGACCAATCGCCGAGCCGATCACGACCGCGGCAACCAGCCACCACAGGTGCGCATGCACACCGACGGCCAGCACGTAGAACTTACCGATAAAGCCGAGGGTCATCGGGATACCGGCCAGCGACAGCATCATCACCGTCATTACCGCCGACAGGATCGGACGGTGCCAGAAAAGACCACGGTAGGAGAACAGCGAGTCAGCATCCGGACCGCGGTACGGGCTGGACATCAGGCTGACCACGCCGAACGCGCCGAGGCTGCTGAACAGATAACCGGCCAGGTAGACGCCAACGGCTTCCATCGACATTTCGCCGCTCTGCAGGGCGATTAACGCCACCAGCAGATAGCCAAGGTGTGAGATGGAAGAGTAACCGAGCAGACGCTTAATGTTGGTCTGGCTCAGCGCCATCAGGTTACCGAAGATGATAGAGGCGAAGGCGATCAGGCCCAGCACCACGCGTACCGCTTCACTGTCGCCCACCGGCATGTACAGGAACAGACGCATCACCACGCCGAAGATGGCAATCTTGCTGGCGGTCGCCAGGAAGGTGGATACCGGCGCAGGCGCGCCCTGGTATACATCCGGCGTCCACAGGTGGAACGGCACCAGCGACAATTTAAAGCCAAGACCGACGATCATCAGACCGAGGCCCGCCAGCAGAAGCGGCTCGTGCAGCGCGTTGTCAGCCAGGCTCTTGCCCAGCGCGAGGAAGGACAGGTTACCGGAATTCGCATACACCAGCGCCATACCGAACAGCAGGAAAGACGAGGCTGCCGCGGAGAGGATGGTGTATTTGATGCTCGCTTCCAGCGAACGTTTCTGGCGGAAGGCGTAACCGACCAGGCCGAACAACGGCAGCGAAATCAATTCGATACCGAGGAACAGCGAGGCCAGGTGATTGGCGCCGGCCAGCAGAATGCCACCCAGTGCGGCGATCAGCACCAGCAGGTAGAACTCTTCTTTATTGTCCTTGTAACCCTCAAGCCATGGGTAGGCGAAAGTACAGGTCGCGAGGCTCGCCAACAGCACCAGCCCGGTATAGAGCATCGAGTAACCGTCAACGCGGATCAGCGGGGTGACGTCCATCGCCCCGTTCTGACCAACAAACCAGAGCGAGACCAGCGCGGCGTTAAGTCCGAGAACCGACAACGTGGCATTGAGAAAATGATTGCGTCGCCACGCAATGGAGAGCATCACAACCACCACCGTCAAGCCGACGATCAGCAGCGGTAGCAGTGCGATCAGTTGTTGTGGAGTTATTGTCATGGCGAATTACGGCCTTGTAGTAGAAACAGAATTAACAAACCACTGCTGAATGTTGCTCATCGCAGCATGCGAGGTGTCGAGAATCGGCTGCGGGAAGAAGCCCAACAGCACCAGCAGCACCACCAGCAGCAGGATGATAGACAGTTCACGCAGGGACATCCCCGGCAGCTCTTTCGTCGCGATTTCGCTTTTCGCCTTACCGAAGTAGGCGCGATGCAGCATCGACAGCGAGTAAACGGAAGCGAATACCAGACCAAAGGTCGAGATAACGGTAATCACCGGCACCACTTTATAGCTGCCGAACAGAATCATAAATTCGCCGACAAAGTTACCGGTGCCCGGCATCCCCAGGGTGGCGACAGCGAAGAACATCGACATCGCCGGCAGCCATTTAATTTTGCTCCACAAGCCGCCCATCTGGCGCATATCGCGGGTGTGCAGACGTTCGTACAGCTGGCCGCACAGAATGAACAGACCCGCCGCGGACAGACCGTGGGCAATCATCTGAATCACCGCCCCTTGATAAGCCAGCTGGCTACCGGTGTAGATAGCAATCAGCACGAAGCCCATGTGGGAAACGGAGGTGTAAGCAATCAGACGTTTGATATCGGTCTGGGCGAAGGCCATCCACGCGCCGTAGAAGATACCGATCACGCCCAGCCACATGGCGATTGGCGCAAACTCGGCGGAAGCGTTCGGGAACAGCGGCAGCGCAAAGCGCAGCAGACCGTAGGCCGCGGTTTTCAGCAAGATGCCCGCGAGGTCGACGGAACCGGCAGTCGGCGCCTGGGAGTGGGCGTCCGGTAGCCAGCCGTGCAGCGGTACTACCGGCATTTTCACCGCGAAGGCGATGAAGAAGCCGAGCATTAGCATGTATTCCACGCCGTGAGACATCGGAGTTTTCAGCAGCTCTTCATAGTTGAAGGTCCACACGCCGGTGGCGTTGAAGTGGACGAATGCCAGCGCCAGAATGGCGATCAGCATCACCAGACCGCTCGCCTGGGTATAGATGAAGAACTTGGTGGCCGCCGTGATACGCGTTTTACCGTCAGAGGCTTTGTGCCCCCACAGCGCGATCAGGAAGTACATCGGCACCAACATCATTTCCCAGAAGAAGAAGAACAGGAACATGTCGATGGCGAGGAATACCCCGATGACGCCGCCCAGGATCCACATCAGGTTGAGGTGGAAGAAGCCCTGGTACTTTTCGATTTCGCGCCAGGAACAGAGCACCGCCAACACGCCGAGCAGGCCGGTCAGCACCACCATCAGCAGCGACAGACCGTCAATCGCCAGATGGATGCTAATGCCGAAACGTGGGATCCACGGCAGCACGAATTCCGACTGCCACTGCGGAATCCCCGCGGATTGCGTCAGAGAATAGCCGCCCTGCATCCACAGCTGCAGGCCAAGCACCAGCGTCAGTCCCATGGTAATCAGCGCGATCCAGCGCGGCAGTTTCACGCCAAAGCGTTCAGTCTGCCAGCACAGGAAGCCGCCAATAAAGGGGATTAATATTAGCCAGGGTAATAACATGGCGATTTTTATTCCTTGTTAAAGTCCCGTTCAGGACCGATTTTCAACGAATTCGACTACATTCACGTTTGAGGGCGATTTGTTGTGTCGGGTGGCGATTCGCTTACCCGACCTACGGTTTCGTAGGCCCGGTAAGCAAAGCGCCACCGGGCAAAACCGCGCGCTCAAATCAACGCAGTACCATCAGCAGAGCCAGCACCACCACCGCGCCAATGCTCATTGAAGCCACATACCAGCGCAGATAGCCGTTCTCGCTCACCAGCAGACCTTTGCCTGCGAAGCGGGACAGAATCGCCGGGATATTCATCAACGAGTTCAGCGGATCGCTCTTCAGCAGCCAGGCAATGCCGAGGAATGGTTTGACGAACACTTTGTCGTATAACCAGTCGAAGCCCCAGGCATGGAACCACCAGGTGCCGAAGAAGCGGCCAGGCGCGCTGTTGGCGATGGAAGTCACCAGCGTACGTTTGCCCAGCCACAGCCATGCGGCGATCAGGATGCCGGCGATAGCGATAATCCCGGAGGTCATTTCCAGCGTCATCACGCTACCGTGAGCGAGCTCAGTGGTCTGCGGCAGTACGCCTTCCAGCGGCGGCACAATCAGCGCGCCAACGAAGGTGGACAGAATCAGCAGCACAATCAGCGGCAGATGGTGGGTAATCCCCTTCCCTGCGTGCGCGTGAATTTGCTCTTTACCGTGGAACACGATGAAAATCATACGGAAGGTATACAGCGAGGTCATAAAGGCGCCGACCAGGCCCGCTACCATCAGATTGATATGACCGTTGGCCATCGCGCCAGCCAGAATCTCATCCTTACTGAAGAAGCCTGCGGTGATAAGCGGCAGAGCGGACAGCGCCGCGCCCCCCACCAGGAAGCAGACATAAACCAGCGGAATGGATTTGCGCAGGCCGCCCATCTTGAAGATGTTCTGTTCATGATGGCAGGCGAGGATCACCGAACCGGACGACAGGAACAGCAGCGCTTTAAAGAACGCGTGCGTCATCAGGTGGAAGATCGCTGCGTCCCATGCCTGCACGCCCAGCGCGAGGAACATGTAGCCAATCTGGCTCATGGTCGAGTAAGCCAGCACACGTTTGATGTCGGTCTGCACCAGCGCGGCGAAGCCCGCCAGCACCAGCGTGATTGCGCCAACGATACCGACCAGATGCAGCACTTCCGGCGTCATCAGGAACAGGCCGTGGGTACGGGCAATCAGGTACACGCCCGCGGTCACCATGGTAGCCGCGTGGATCAGCGCAGAGACCGGCGTTGGGCCCGCCATCGCATCGGCAAGCCACGTTTGCAGCGGCAACTGAGCGGATTTACCGACCGCGCCGCCGAGCAGCATCAGCGTCGCCCACTGCAGCGTGGTGCTGCCGTTTGCGAAGTGCTGCGGCGCCAGCTCAACCATTTCGCGGAAGTTCAAGGTACCCAGTTCGTTATAAAGAATGAACAGCGCGAAGGCGAGGAACACGTCGCCGACGCGGGTGACCACAAACGCTTTCATTGCCGCGGCGTTGTTCTTCGGATCGGTGTAATAGAAGCCGATCAGCAGGTAAGAACAAAGACCCACGCCTTCCCAACCCAGGTACATCAACAGCAGGTTATCGGCCAGCACCAGAACGACCATGCTGGCGATAAACAGGTTGGTATAAGCGAAGAAGCGAGAGTAGCCCTCTTCGCCGCGCATGTACCAGGAGGCAAACATGTGGATCAGGAAGCCGACGCCGGTTACCACGGAGAGCATGGTCAGAGACAGGCCATCCAGCACCAGGTTGAAGCCGATGTTGAAATCACCGACCGACATCCAGTTCCACAGCGGTACGCTGACCGCCTGTTTGCCGTTAGCGAAAAAGTCGACGCCGACGTACGCCGTCACCAGCGCCGCCAGGCCTACCGAGCCCATCCCAACGGTGGCGGAAAGATTTTCCGACCAGCGTCCGCGGGAGAAGGCCAGCAGCACAAAGCCAATCAATGGCAGAAGAATGGTTAAGGCAAGCATGTTCATCCACGCAACTCACTTACTGAATCGATGTTCAGGTTCTGGCGGCGACGATGGAGCTGCAGCAGCAGCGCCAGACCGATACTCGCTTCCGCAGCCGCGAGGCTGATGGCGAGGATATACATAATCTGACCATCAGTCTGGCCCCAGTAGCTTCCCGCGACCACGAATGCCAGCGCGGCGGCGTTAATCATGATTTCCAGGCTAATCAGCATAAATAGCAGATTGCGGCGGATCACAAGACCAGTCAGGCCGAGCACAAACAGGATGGCGGCGAGGATCAGTCCATGTGTTAAGGGGATCATGCGTGTTCCTCCGTTTTTCTTTTGTCGCTGTCATTCACGCGGTTGCTCAGCACCTCACCTGCGCGCTCTTCGCGGCCAATGTGGAAGGCGACAACCAGGCCCGCCAGCAGCAGCATGGAGGCCAGCTCCACCGCCAGGACGTACGGCCCAAACAGCGCAATACCCACTTCTTTGGCGTTGATCGCCGCGCCGTCGATACCCTGGTCATTAATGCCCAGGATGGCGTAAACGATAACTACCAGCAGCACCGCGGAAAGGATGGCCGGGCCAATCCAGATCCCCGGCTGCAGCCATTTGCGTTCCTGTTCGATCTCGGTGCCGCCCAGGTTGAGCATCATCACCACGAACACGAACAGCACCATAATGGCCCCGGCGTAAACGATGATTTCCAGCGCACCGGCGAAGTAAGCGCCCAGCGAGAAAAACACCCCGGCAATCGCTAACAGCGAAATGATCAGGTACAGCAGCGCGTGCACCGGATTGGTGTGGGTGACGACCCGCAAGGTTGCGAGGATGGCTATCAGGCCACAGATATAAAAAGCGAATTCCATTGCCCCTCTCCTTACGGTAACAGGCTCTTGACGTCGATTGGCTTAGCTTCGTTTTCCGCTTCGCCCTTATCTTTGCCGTCGATTGCCATACCCGCCATCCGGTAGAAGTTATATTCCGGGTATTTGCCCGGACCGGAAATCAGCAGATCCTCTTTTTCGTACACCAGATCCTGACGTTTGTATTCGCCCAGTTCGAAGTCCGGGGTCAACTGAATCGCCGTGGTCGGGCACGCTTCTTCGCACAGGCCGCAGAAAATGCAGCGTGAGAAGTTGATGCGGAAGAACTCCGGGTACCAGCGGCCATCTTTGGTCTCTGCTTTCTGCAGAGAAATACAGCCAACCGGGCAAGCTACCGCACACAGGTTACAGGCAACGCAGCGCTCTTCACCGTCCGGATCGCGCGTCAGCACGATACGGCCACGATAGCGCGGCGGCAGATATACCGGCTCTTCCGGGTACATCTGAGTTTCACGTTTGGCGAAGGCGTGCATCCCGATCATGCAAATACTGCGGACCTGGGTGCCGAACCCTACCAATAATTCTTTTAAGGTCATGTTCAATTCACCCCTTATTGCGCCTGCCAGAGAATGACAGCCGCCGTTACCAACAAGTTGACCAGCGTTAACGGCAGGCATACCTTCCAGCCAAAGGACATTACCTGGTCATAACGCGGACGCGGTAATGATGCGCGGATCAAAATGAACATCATCATGAAGAACGCGGTTTTCAGCGCGAACCAGATGAAAGGCGGTAACCACGGGCCATTCCAGCCGCCGAAGAACAGCGTAACGATCAGCGCTGAAACGGTGACAATCCCGATGTATTCGCCGACGAAGAACAGACCGAATTTCATACCGGAATATTCAATGTGGTAACCATCGGCCAGTTCCTGCTCCGCTTCCGGCTGGTCGAACGGGTGACGGTGACACACAGCCACGCCGGCGATGGCGAAAGTGACGAAGCCAAAGAACTGCGGGATGACGTTCCACAGATGCGCCTGGTTGTTGACGATATCGGTCATGTTGAATGACCCCGCCTGCGCCACCACGCCCATCAGGGAGAGACCGAGGAACACTTCGTAGCTCAGCGTTTGCGCGGAAGCACGCATCGCCCCCAGCAGCGAGTATTTGTTGTTACTCGACCAACCGGCGAACAGGACCGCGTAAACCGCCAGGCCTGCCATCATCAGGAAGAACAGAATACCGATGTTCAGGTCGGCGACCACCCACGACGGGCTAACCGGCACGATAGCAAAAGCCAGCAGCAGCGAAGTAAAGGCGATAACCGGCGCCAGAGTAAAGATCACGCGATCGGAGAAGCGCGGGATCCAGTCCTCTTTGAAGAACATCTTGATCATGTCGGCGACCAGCTGCAGCGAACCGCCCCAGCCCACGCGGTTAGGTCCGTAGCGGTTCTGGAACAGGCCGAGCAGACGACGCTCGCCGAAGCTCATGAACGCGCCGCAGGTGACGACCACCAGCAGAATGACCACGGCCTTCAGGATGCTTAACAAAATGTCGATAAGATCCGGCGTTAACCAACTCATGCTTGCGCCTCCTGCAGTGAATCAATACGCGCCCCGGCCAGTACCGGCGCGATGCCCGGCATGCCCATCGGTAAGCCAACCTGTCCCGCGGCCAGCCCTTCAGAAATAACCAGCGGCAGACTCAGCGTCTGGCCTTCAACGCTGAAGGAAACCATCGCCCCGGCATTGACGCCAAGCTTTGCGGCATCCGCCGGGTTCAGCTTGATGTACGGCTCAGGCATCCGGCTCTGGAACACCGGAGAACGCTGCGACAGCTCATCGCTGCCAAACAGGTGGTAGTAAGGCGCGATACGCCATTTGCCCTCTTCCGCGTGGAAGCTGGCCGGAACCGCCGTGAAGTACTCCAGCCCGCTGGCGGAAGCTTCAATCAGACGCACGCCCGGATCGCCGTGGCGCAGTTTACCGCCCACTTCATCCTGGAATTTGTTCCATGCCTGCGGGGAGTTCCAGCCCGGCGCCCACGCAAACGGAATTTGCGAACGCGGCGCGGACGGCTGGTTGTTCCCTTCCATCGAGAAGGCGAACATAGTGTCTTTATCCTGCGGTTGGCGCGGTTCGTGCACGCTGATGTTGGCGCGCATCGCCGTGCGGCCGCTATAGCGGTGCGGTTCACGCGCCAGCTTCTGACCGCGAATGCGGAAGGTCGCATCCGGCGCGGCATCTTTAATGCCCGCCAGCTGCGGCAGCGCCGCAATCGCCGCATCGATGACGTGGTCCAGCTGCGTCCAGTCAACCTGACGGTTGTTGACGGTGCTGTGCAGCGAATGCAGCCAGCGCCAGCTTTCCAGCATCACGATTTTCGCGTCGTAGTAAGCCGGATCGTAAACCTGGAAGAAACGCTGGGCGCGGCCTTCGTTGTTCACCACGGTACCGTCGCTTTCAGCAAAGCTTGCCGCGGAGAGCACCAGGTGAGCTTTGTCCATAATCGCGGTGCGCTGATGATCAACCACCATCACCAGCGGCGCTTTCGCCAGCGCAGCGTCGACGCGCGCGGCGGAAGCATGACGGTGCAGGTCGTTTTCCAGCACGATAACCGCATCTGCGGCACCGCTTTCCAGTTCGTCCAGCGCCTCTTCAAGCGAGCCGCCGCCGATCATGCCCAGGCCAACGCTGTTCACCGCGCGGGCGACCATAGTCACGCCAACATCGGCGCCGCGGCCTTTCAACGCTTTCGCCACGTTGGCGGCAGCCTGAATGATTTCCATGCTGCCGGCGTTAGTGCCGGAGATAATCAGCGGTTTTTTCGCCCCGGCCAGCGCCTGAACGATCACATCAACTTTACCCTGCAGGTCATGGCTCAGGCCATCAACCGCCGGCGCGCTGTTGTCCAGCGCATGGGCGATAGCAAAGCCCAGACGCGCCTGATCTTCCACCGGCGCGCGATAGGTCCACGCCGCGATGTCATCGAGGCGCGTGTCGTCGATATTAGTGACGAATAACGGATGCTTGGCGCGCTGTCCGATGTTGAGAATCGCCGCAATCTGCCAGTCGGCCACTTTCTGCGCCGCCGCCATTTCGCGTGCTTTCCCTTTCACCGCCTGGCGTACCGCCAGGGCAACGCGCGCACCGGTCTGGGTAATATCTTCGCCCAGCACCAGCACCGCATCGTAGGATTCGATATCGCGCAGCGTCGGGGTATGGATCCCGCCTTCACGCAGCACTTTGAGCATCATCTGCAGGCGCGCTTGTTCGCCTTTAGCGATGCCGGTATAGAAGTTTTCGCTACCGACCAGCTCACGCAGCGCGAAGTTACTTTCAATGCTGGCGCGCGGAGAACCGATACCAATGACTTTCTTCGACTGGCGCAGGATATCCGCCGCCCCCTGCATCGCCTGTTCGGCGTTGAGCGCGATCAGATCGTCGCCGCGGCGCTGAACCGGCTGACGCGGACGATCTTTGAGGTTTACGTAGCCATAGCCGAAACGACCGCGGTCGCAGAGGAAGTAGCGGTTAACGGTGCCGTTATAGCGGTTTTCGATACGACGCAGCTCGCCATAGCGTTCGCCAGGACTGATGTTACAGCCAATGGAACACTGCTGGCAGATGCTCGGCGCAAACTGCATGTCCCACTTACGGTTGTAACGCTCGGAGTGCGTTTTATCGGTGAAGACGCCGGTCGGGCAGACTTCAACCAGGTTACCGGAGAATTCACTTTCCAGCGTGCCATCTTCCGGGCGGCCGAAGTAGACGTTGTCATGAGCGCCATAAACGCCCAGATCGGTGCCGTCGGCATAATCTTTATAGTAGCGAACGCAACGGTAGCAGGCGATGCAGCGGTTCATTTCGTGAGAAATAAACGGCCCCAAATCCTGGTTGCGGTGGGTACGCTTGGTGAAACGATAGCGGCGGAAGCTATGGCCGGTCATGACCGTCATATCCTGCAGGTGGCAGTTGCCCCCCTCTTCGCAGACCGGGCAGTCGTGCGGGTGGTTGGTCATCAGCCACTCCACCACGCTTTCGCGGAACTGCTTCGCTTCGCCGTCGTCAATAGAAATAAAGGTGCCGTCAGATGCCGGAGTCATACAGGACATCACCAGGCGACCACGCGTGTCTTCCGCGTTCTGATATTGCTTCACCGCACACTGGCGGCAAGCACCGACGCTCCCTAGCGCCGGGTGCCAGCAAAAGTATGGAATATCAAGACCAAGAGAGAGACAAGCCTCTAGCAGGTTGTCCGCTCCGTTGACCTCGTATTCTTTGCCGTCTACATGAATCGTAGCCATTTGCGTGCTTCCAAAAATAAAAAACCTTTAGATTACCAGCGCGTCTTAAGCAGGTTCGGCTGAATACCGTTAATTGCATGGGTATTGCTGAACTGCTGCTTAATGCCAGCCTCGAATTCTTCGCGGAAATATTTGATAGCGCTCTGCAGCGGTTCAACCGCGCCCGGCGCGTGCGCGCAGAAGGTTTTACCCGGCCCGAGGAATCGACACAGTTGCTCAAGAGTTTCGATATCGCCAGGCTGGCCTTCGCCGCGCTCCAGGGCGCGCAGGATCTTCACGCTCCACGGCAGGCCGTCGCGGCAAGGCGTACACCAGCCGCAGGATTCGCGGGCAAAAAATTCTTCGAGATTGCGCACCAGCGGAACCATGCCGATCTCGTGGTCGACGGCCATCGCCAGCGCGGTGCCCAGACGGCTACCTGCTTTACCAATGCTTTCAAACTCCATCGGCAAATCGAGGTGCGCTTCGGTCAGGAAGTCGGTACCGGCGCCGCCCGGCTGCCAGGCTTTAAACTTCAGGCCATCGCGCATGCCGCCGGCGTAATCTTCGAGGATCTCGCGCGCGGTAGTGCCGAACGGCAGCTCCCATACGCCCGGATTCTTCACGCGCCCGGAGAAGCCCATCAGCTTGGTGCCGGCATCTTTGCTGGTTGAAATATTCTGGTACCACTCCACGCCGTTGGCGAGGATGGCAGGGACGTTGCACAGGGTTTCAACGTTGTTGACGCAGGTCGGTTTGCCCCACACGCCGGAGCTCGCCGGGAACGGCGGCTTGGAGCGCGGGTTCGCGCGACGGCCTTCCAGCGAGTTGATAAGCGCCGTCTCTTCACCGCAGATATAGCGCCCTGCCCCGGTGTGCACGAACAGCTCGAAGTCAAAACCGGTACCGAGGATATTTTTCCCCAACAGGCCCGCTTCGGTAGCTTCGGCAATCGCACGACGCAGATGCTGCGCCGCTTCGATATATTCGCCGCGCAGGAAGATGTAACCACGGTAGGCCTTCAGCGCAAAGGCGGAGATCAGCATGCCTTCCACCAGCAGGTGCGGCAGCTGTTCCATCAGCAGACGGTCTTTATAGGTACCCGGTTCCATTTCATCGGCATTACACAGCAGGTAACGGATGTTCATGGACTCGTCTTTCGGCATCAGGCTCCACTTCAGACCGGTGGAAAAGCCCGCGCCGCCGCGCCCTTTCAGGCCGGCGTCTTTTACCGCATTGACGATTTCATCCGGCGCCATGCCGCTTAAGGCCTTGCGCGCCCCTTCATAACCGTTTTTGCTGCGATACTCGTCCAGCCACACCGGCTGCTTGTCATCGCGCAGACGCCAGGTTAATGGATGCGTTTCGGCAGTACGAATAATGGTTTTCATTTATACCGCTCCAGGAGGTCAGGAATCGCTTCCGGCGTCAGATAACTGTGCGTGTCGTCATCAATCATCATGGTCGGCCCCTTGTCGCAGTTGCCAAGGCAACAGGTCGGCAGCAGCGTGAAGCGGCCATCAAAGGTGGTTTGACCCGGTTTGATGTCCAGCTTTTTCTCGATAGCCGACTGGATCCCCTGGAAACCGGTGATATGGCACACCACGCTGTCGCAGTAGCGGATCACGTGACGGCCAACCGGCTGGCGGAAGATCTGGCTGTAGAATGTCGCCACGCCTTCGACGTCGCTTGCCGGGATCCCCAGCACATCGGCGATCGCGTAGATCGCGCCATCCGGCACCCAGCCGCGCTGTTTTTGAACAATTTTCAGCGCTTCGATGGACGCCGCACGCGGGTCTTCGTAGTGGTGCTTTTCGTGCTCAATAGCCTCACGCTCTGCCGCACTCAGCTCAAAAGCCTCGGTTTGTGGTTGTTGATTCTCGTGCATAATTAGCGGTCCACGTCTGACATAACAAAATCGATACTACCCAGATAGACGATAAGGTCGGATACCAGGCTGCCGCGGATCGCCGCCGGGATCTGCTGCAGGTGCGCATAGCTCGGGGTACGAATACGGGTACGGTAGCTCATGGTGCTGCCGTCGCTGGTCAGGTAGTAACTGTTAATCCCCTTCGTCGCTTCAACCATCTGGAAGGATTCGTTGGCCGGCATCACCGGGCCCCAGGAAACCTGCAGGAAGTGCGTAATCAGGGTCTCAATGTGCTGCAGCGTGCGCTCTTTCGGCGGCGGCGTAGTCAGCGGGTGATCCGCTTTGAACGGGCCTTCCGGCATATTATCGAGGCACTGCTGGAGAATGCGCAGGCTCTGGCGCAGCTCTTCCACTTTCAGCATCACGCGGGTGTAGCAGTCGGAAACGCCGCCGCCGGTCGGGATTTCAAAGTCGAAGTTTTCGTAGCCAGAATAAGGACGCCATTTACGCACGTCGAAGCCGATACCGGTCGCGCGCAGACCTGCGCCAGTGGTGCCCCACTCCAGCGCTTCTTTTGCGGTGTAGGCGGCAACGCCTTTGGAACGGCCAATCAGAATGGTGTTGCGCAGCGCGGCTTTCTCATAGGAATCCAGGCGCTTCGGCATCCACTCAAGGAATTCACGCAGCAGGCGATCCCAGCCGCGCGGCAGGTCGTGGGCGACGCCGCCGATGCGGAACCACGCCGGGTGCATACGGAAACCGGTGATCGCTTCGACCAGATCGTAGATTTTCTGACGGTCGGTAAAGGCGAAGAAGACCGGGGTCATCGCGCCGACGTCCTGAATAAAGGTCGAGATATACAGCAGGTGGCTATTGATGCGGAACAGTTCGGACAGCATCACGCGGATCACGTTCACGCGATCCGGCACGGTGATCCCGGCCAGTTTTTCCACCGCCAGCACGTATGGCATCTCGTTGACGCAGCCGCCGAGGTATTCGATACGGTCGGTGTACGGGATGTAGCTGTGCCAGGACTGGCGTTCGCCCATTTTCTCCGCGCCGCGGTGGTGGTAGCCGATGTCCGGCACGCAGTCGACGATCTCTTCGCCATCCAACTGCAGAATAATACGGAATGCGCCGTGAGCGGACGGGTGGTTCGGGCCGAGGTTGAGGAACATAAAGTCCTCGTTTTCGGTGCCGCGCTTCATACCCCACTCTTCCGGCTTGAAGGTTAACGCTTCCATTTCCAGATCCTGCTTGGCTTTGGTCAGCTCAAACGGATCGAATTCGGTGGCGCGCGCCGGATAGTCTTTACGCAGCGGGTGGCCTTCCCAGGTCGGCGGCATCATGATGCGGCGCAGATTCGGGTGACCGTCGAAGGTCACGCCAAACATTTCCCAGGTTTCACGCTCATACCAGTTGGCGTTAGGGAACAGTTTGGTGAAGGTCGGCAGATGCAGATCGTTTTCAGACAACGCCACCTTGAGCATGATATCGCGGTTGCGGTCTACTGAGATCAGGTGGTAGAAAACGGAAAAATCCGCGGCTGGCAAGCCATCGCGGTGCGTACGTAAACGTTCGTCCATGCCGTGCAGGTCAAACAGCATCACGTAAGGTTTCGGCAATCTCTTCAGGAAATCACCCACCTCAAGCAGCTGTTCGCGCTTCACCCACACCACCGGAACGCCGGTACGGGTAGGCTGAACGGTAAAGGCATCCGGCCCAAAACGGTTGCGCAGTTCGCCGATCACCGGGTCATCAAGGTGATCGCGGGTTTGCCAGGCTGGTGCGGCGTCATGCGCGGTTAAATCAGTCATATTGTTCACCATTGCAAAAGGTCCGTGGTGACTGCCGGGCGAGGCTTCGCTGCTTTTGTAGATTGATTTGCGAAGTCTGGTTCCCGCCCGCAGGCGCAAGTTAAATCTCGTCCGGAGTCCGCAGATTGGTCACCGCAATTCGTTCGCCGCGTTTACGCTCGCGCTCGGATTGCATGTTGGCGCGATAGACGCCCTGATCGCCAACCACCCATGAGAGAGGACGGCGCTCTTTACCAATGGATTCCTGCAGCAGCATCAGCGCCTGCATATAAGCTTCCGGACGCGGCGGACAGCCCGGGATGTAAACATCCACCGGAATAAACTTGTCCACGCCCTGAACGACGGAGTAGATATCGTACATCCCGCCGGAGTTAGCGCATGCGCCCATAGAGATAACCCACTTCGGCTCCAGCATCTGATCGTACAGGCGCTGAATAACCGGGGCCATTTTGGTGAAGCAGGTACCGGCGACCACCATCAGGTCGGCCTGACGCGGAGAGGCACGCAGTACTTCCGCGCCAAAACGCGCAACGTCATGCACCGCAGTGAATGACGTCACCATTTCTACATAGCAGCAAGACAGGCCGAAGTTGTACGGCCAAATCGAGTTCTTACGGCCCCAGTTCACCATGTCATGCAGCGCGTGTTCGAGTTTCCCCATATACACGCTTTTATTGACTTCTTGCTCCAGGGGGTCAGTTACGATCTCCTGTTTTTGCAGGGGGTAACGGTCGTTCTCACCGTTAGGATCTATGCGGGTGAGCGTATAATCCATCTTATTGCCTCGCTTTTACTGCATATGACGGTTAGTGGGACTGTCTGTTTCCGGGTTAACCAGCGTGCGACGGGAACGCGCAGGCGTCCAGTCCAGTGCGCCGATGCGAACGAGGTAAACCAGACCAGCCAGTAGCACTAAAATGAAAATTGCGGCTTCCACAAAGCCAACCCAGCCGCTTTCGCGAATGGATGTTGACCATGCGTAGAGATACAGGGCTTCCACGTCGAAGATAACGAAGAACATGGCGACCAGATAAAACTTCGCAGAAAGACGTAAGCGGGCCGAACCAACGGAGTCGATCCCCGATTCAAACGGCGTGTTTTTGCTACGCGCGCGCGCGCGACCGCCGAGGTACCAGCCGCCGACGAGCATCAGGCAGCACAGACCGATAGCGATGATGAGAAATATAGCGAATGCCCAATGATGAGCGATGACTTCAGTGGATGTTGACATACGCATTGCTTAACCAAAAAAGTGTAGCGCCAAAACCCTCTGCTCTTGATGGCAGATGAACGCCACAGCGTTTCACGGGAGGAATAAAAAAATGACCTTGCAAAAAAGCGTCCCTGGTTGATGAGGAAGCCCAAATGCCGTGGCTTTTTACCCCTTTCTTTAACCTTTTGTCAACTTTAACAAAAGTTTTAACTACATTAATTTACATTGGAATATTTTCATTAACATTAAATGCCCTTTGTTGCGTAATAACCTTGCATATCATTCGGATTTAGTGTTGTTGAATCGTGTCCGTTTTAGACGTAAATCAATTTCGCCAATCTATTTTGACAGGATTTGGCCGCGATTCCTCCCCCCAAGTAGGGGTATTTTCTTGATCTGTGACACGCTTTTGTTAATTACATCTGGAAAACGGCAACAATCCGTCCGGTTTTTTAACATTAGCAGGAAGTATTGAAACTGCAGCTAAAAACAGAGAAACAATGGTCGCTTTCAACCCAACTCATTGATTCATTTATCAATAAATTATTAAACTGCTTAAAATCCTTGTAAAATATAAAAAAAAAGAGCCACTGACCCCATTTTGTCGGTCGGCGGCTCTTTTTTACACTTACATTTTGTTACCGGATTATTGTGATCGATATATGATAATTCGGCTTTATGAAACCAGAGAACTGTCTCCCCCTTCCGGGGTATACAGCGTTTCCGTGTTCCACGGATTATGGTCCTGGCTCAGGGACTGGAAAATCGCCTGCGCCAGTTCGTTTTCCCGCTGCGGATTGCAGCTCAGCACATAGTGGGTATCAGGCAAGCCCGGTAGGCCATCGCTTTTACCCGGCACCCGTAACTCCGGACTCATCATTTCTACCGGACGCGCGGTGACGCCAAGGCCCGCTTTCACCGCCGCCTTCACCCCGGCTAAAGAACTGGCGGCATGCGCCAAATGCCAGGGAACCTGCGCGGCGTTCAGCGCGGAGATGATATCTTCGCGAAACGGCCCGGACTCTTCGAGCAGCACCAGCGGAACGGATTCACCCTGCGCCAGTACGTAATCCGCGGCGCAGTACCACAGCGTCGGCGAGGTACGCAGCGTCAGGACGTCAAATTCGCCGGTTTGATGCGTCGTTAATGCCAGGTCGATCTCGCCGCAGCCCAACTTCGCGACGATATCGGCGTAATTCAGGACCTTTATTTCCAGCGTCAGTTTGGGATAGAAGCTGCCGATTCGGTTGAGCAGGTAAGGCAGGATGGTATCCGCCGTTTCATCGGAAGCGCCGATAGTCAGCGTCCCCTGCAGGCTGCCAAACATCAGCGACATGCAGGCCTCATCATTAAAGCGCAGTATTTTGCGCGCGTAGCTGAGCAGTTGGATCCCCTGCTCGGTCAGTAATTTATTGCGCCCATGACGGGCGAAAAGCTCTTTGCCTACCAGTTGCTCCAGGCGCTGCATCTGCTGACTGACGGCGGACTGGGTACGACATACCGCGGCAGCGGCCGCCGCGAAGGTGCTCAGATCGGCGACGGCGACGAAGGTCCGCAGCAGATCGAGATCGAGATTCAGTATCGGACGATTTGCATTTATCATATTTCTTCACTTACAGGCGCTAATGCTGGCCTGCCTTGTTGATGCTGTATCCAGGTTTCCGGCTATTCCATGAGCCTCGTGCCGAGCGGACAAATTCCGCGGAGGACAACTGGAAGAACGTCATTGCATGTGAAAGCACTCGTTCGCGACAAATGTGCGAAAAATTTGAGTAATATTTTGTTCGTAGCTCTACGCATTTTTAATTACTGAGACTTAGGTTATGTGATGAATCTCAAACAAAGTCTGCAATAACAGATGTCGTTACGCCAGGAAGCCCGACACGCATAACAACGCCTGCTGAACACAAACAAAAAAGCCTGCAATAACAATATATTAATAAAATCACGCCGTTAAACAGAGGTTTACACGTCGATATTAACTGTCTTATCCTAACCGAAAACCACAATATTTATAAGCGCTAATCAGTATTATCTAAGGTAATTTTAAACTTTTTTGCAGCACTATAATTAAATTAACAAAAGCCGAAATAATCCATGCAATCAAATATACCTGATTCATTCATTGGCATGTTTTATTAAAAAAAATTAACATAGTTGCTACAGTCGCCATCGCCCTCTTTTTATTAGCATAGTGTCTTTTAGCGGTTAAAATTCCGGCAAACCGCTTTTTCCTTCAGCAACAAACCGGATAAACATCCATGTAATCACCTAATACGCGCAACATAAAACCATTCAAAAACCCATACCAGGCACATTATATAAAGAATAACGCCATTACACAGATAAATTCATTACTCTAAAAAAATACTATTAGCAAAATCTTCTCCTGTTAACCCTTCAAAACAGCGGGGATGCGGAGTACATTGTTCCGTGCTGACTTCCACGGCAGGGAGTGGCGATAACAGCTAAAAGGTCAAAGGTTCATGTCCCCTATCGAAAAATCCAGCAAGTTAGAGAATGTCTGTTACGACATCCGCGGTCCGGTTCTCAAAGAAGCAAAACGCCTTGAAGAAGAAGGCAACAAAGTACTCAAGCTGAATATCGGCAACCCGGCGCCGTTCGGCTTCGATGCGCCTGACGAAATTCTCGTCGACGTTATCCGCAATCTGCCGACCGCCCAGGGCTACAGCGACTCAAAAGGTCTCTATTCCGCCCGTAAAGCGATTATGCAGCACTACCAGGCGCGCGGGATGCGCGATGTTACCGTGGAAGATATCTATATCGGTAACGGCGTGTCCGAGCTGATCGTCCAGGCTATGCAGGCGTTGCTCAATAGCGGCGACGAAATGCTGGTTCCGGCCCCGGACTACCCGCTGTGGACCGCTGCGGTCTCCCTTTCCAGCGGCAAAGCGGTGCACTATCTGTGCGACGAATCTTCAGACTGGTTCCCGGACCTCGACGATATCCGCGCCAAAATTACGCCACGCACCCGTGGGATCGTCATCATTAACCCGAATAACCCGACGGGCGCCGTTTATTCCAAAGAACTGTTGCAGGAGATCGTCGAGATCGCCCGTCAGCACAACCTGATTATTTTCGCCGACGAAATCTACGACAAGATCCTGTACGACGATGCCGAACACCATTCGATCGCCGCGCTGGCGCCGGATATGCTGACCGTCACCTTTAACGGACTGTCGAAGACCTATCGTGTCGCCGGTTTCCGCCAGGGCTGGATGGTGCTTAACGGGCCGAAAAAGCACGCCAAAGGCTATATCGAAGGGCTGGAAATGCTGGCCTCGATGCGCCTGTGCGCCAACGTCCCGGCGCAACACGCTATCCAGACCGCGCTGGGCGGCTATCAGAGCATTAGCGAATTTATCATTCCGGGCGGGCGTTTGTATGAGCAACGCAACCGCGCCTGGGAGTTAATCAACGAGATCCCGGGCGTTTCCTGCGTCAAGCCGAAAGGCGCGCTGTACATGTTCCCGAAAATCGACGCCAAACGCTTTAATATCCACGATGACCAGAAAATGGTGCTCGACTTCCTTCTACAGGAGAAAGTGCTGCTGGTTCAGGGCACCGCCTTTAACTGGCCGTGGCCGGATCACGTGCGTATCGTCACCCTGCCGCGTGAAGATGACCTGGAAATGGCGATTTCCCGCTTTGGCCGTTTCCTCTCCGGCTATCATCAGCTTTAATCGCGCCGCCGCCGGTATTTGCATCCGGCGGCGATCCCTGCGCACAATGGAACCTGATGTTGTCACCGCTTAAGGGTTCCTATGAGTCAGAGTCATTTCTTTGCCCACCTCTCCCGCCTGAAACTAATTAACCGCTGGCCTTTGATGCGCAACGTGCGTACCGAAAACGTCTCCGAGCACAGTTTGCAGGTGGCGATGGTCGCCCATGCGCTGGCGGCAATAAAGAACCGCAAGTTTGGCGGCCAGGTCAACGCCGAACGTATTGCCCTGCTGGCGATGTATCACGATGCCTCCGAGGTCCTCACCGGCGATCTGCCCACACCGGTGAAATACTTCAATTCGCAGATTGCCCAGGAATATAAGGCGATTGAGAAAATTGCTCAGCAAAAACTGGTCGATATGGTTCCCGATGAGCTGCGCGATATCTTTGAGCCCCTGATTGATGAGCACCATTACAGTGAAGAAGAGCAGTCGATTGTGAAGCAGGCCGACGCCCTGTGCGCCTATCTGAAATGTCTTGAAGAGCTTTCCGCCGGCAATAACGAATTCCTGCTGGCTAAAGGTCGGTTGGAAAAAACGCTGGAGTCGCGCCGTAGCCCGGAGATGGATTACTTTATGCAGGTATTTGTCCCGAGCTTCCAGCTGTCGCTCGATGAAATCAGCCAGGATTCACCGCTTTAATTTTCAGGCCGGGCATCCCCTGCCCGGCCTGAATGAATTAAACCGGAAAGAGTACCGGGATCAGCAGCACGCAGACCACCATCACCAGTACGGTGAAGGGCACACCGATTTTGACAAAATCACTAAACGAATATTTACCGGGTCCGAGCACCAGCGTGTTAACCGGTGAAGAGACCGGGGTCATGAAAGCCGCCGAAGCCGCCATCGCCACCACCATGGCAAAAGGATATGGCGAGACTCCCATCGATTTCGCCGCCGCCAGCGCAATCGGCGCCATCAGCACCGCCGTCGCGGTGTTAGAGATAAACAGACCAATCGCCGCGCACATCACAAACAGGCAACCCAGCATCAAATAGGGGCCTTTACTCCCGGCGACGTCCATTAACCCCTGCACCACCAAATCCACGCCGCCGGTTTTCTGCAATGCCAGGGCAAACGGCATCATCCCCACAATCAAAATGATGCTCGGCCAGTGAATCGCCTTATAGGCGCTCTCGGCGTTGATGCAGCGAAACTTGCCCATCAATAGGCAGGCGATGATGGCAGCGATAGGGTTAGGGATTTCATCGGTAAGCATCAGCGCTACCATCAACACCAGGCAGAATATGGCGTGCGGCGCCTGACTGTGCGCTGGCGAAGCATCGTTGACCTCTACCGGCATATTCAGCACCACAAAATCGCGGCCACGTTTCGCCAGCATGGCTATCTGCCGCCAGTTGCCGACCACCAGCATAATATCGCCTAACTGGAGAGGTTCATCGACTACCGCGCCGTCGAGCGCTTTACCATCGCGCTTCAAACCAACGATATTCAGACCAAAACGGGTACGAAAGGCCATCTCGCGCACCGTTTTACCGATAAGCTCTGAATCAGGGATTAACGAGACTTCAGCCATGCCGACGTCCAGCGCCTGATCGGCAAAGTATTCGCCGCGCAGCACCATCGGTTCGAGCATCTGCTCGCCACAAAACTGTCGCAAATCGACGTCGGAGGCTGACATATCGATCAGCAACACGTCACGGGCGCGAAACTCCGATACCCCGTTAACGTTGACAATCACCCGGCGAAAACGCCGCCAGCGTTCGACGCCGATAACGTTGGCGCAGTAGCGTTCACGCAGCTTTAAATCATCAAGCCGCTGGCCGATCATCGGCGAGCCCGGACGAATCGCCAGCCGGCGCGCCCTGCCGGTAAGGCGGTACTCTTTGATTAAATCACGAAAGGTGCTTTTCTTACGTACATCGCGAGCGGCGCTGTCATCTTCGCTCTTCAGCATAAAGCGCATCACCAGCATATAGACGATACCCAACACCAGCACCACCAGGCCAATCGGGGTCACGCTGAAGAAGCTGAATCCATGCAACCCTTCGCGCAGCAGTTCACTGTTGACCACCAGGTTCGGCGGCGTCGCCACCAGGGTCATCATGCCGCTAATCAGCCCGGCGAAACTCAGCGGCATCATCAGCCGCGATGGCGAGGTATTCATACGCAGCGAAACGCTGAGCACCACCGGAATAAATATCGCCACGACACCGGTTGAGCTCATAAACGCGCCCAGCCCGGCAACGGTGAGCATCAGGTAGACCAGCATTTTGGTTTCGCTATTACCGGCAACCTTGACCAGCCAGGAGCCCATTTTAGTCGCCACGCCAGTGCGCACCAGGCCATCGCCAATGATAAATAACGCAGCAATGAGAATGACGTTCGGATCGCTAAAGCCGGAGAAGGCCTCGCTGAGGGTTAACGTACCGCTAAGCACAAACGCCACAATGATCATCAGCGCGATGGCATCCATGCGCACCTTGCCGGTTGCAAACAAGACAACCGCGATGGCCAGTAGCGATAACACCCAAATCAATTCACCGTTCACAACTTATCCTTGTCTGAAGAGGGAGCCGAAATTGTGGCACAAAAAAGCCCCGGCGACGCGGGGCTAAGTCATGAGATTATGCTTTAAGATTCACCTGAACATTGCCGTCCGCCTGCCGTTCAATGCGCAAACTTTCGAGAGTCGTCAGCACCAGATCGGCTTCATCAAGACGCGGCGCATCCGCCGGAACGTTGACGGCGATGGTGCGGCATCCGGCAGCCAGCCCGGAAAGCAGCCCCGCCGGCGCATCTTCAACCACCGCGCACTGTTGCGCCGGTATCCCCAGCAGTTCAGCGCCGAGCAGATAAGCATCCGGCGCCGGTTTCCCCTTCTTCACCTGTTCGGCGGTAACAAACACTTTCGGCATCGGCAGACCTGCCGCGCGGTGGCGGGCGTGAGCGACCGGAATCGACCCCGAGGTCACAATAGCCCAGGGGATACCGGCTTCATTGAGCGTATTCAGCAAGTTTAACGCGCCCGGCAGTGCGACAATGCCGTCGATATCGGTGGCTTCAATCTGCTCAAGGAAGCGGAACTCGGCCTGAATATCCTCTTCGCTGCGCCCCGGCATAAAATGGCGAATCGAAGTGATGGCCTGTTTACCGTGAATGAAACCGAGAATTTCATCATGCGGAATGCCGAAACGATCGCCCCATTTACACCATGAACGCTCGACAACCGGTAAAGAATCCACCAGCGTCCCGTCGAGATCGAACAGGAAACCTTTACACTGCACGGGCACCTCCATCAGGCATTAATAATTTGGTTAATTTCGTTACTACTCAAATGATACTGGCGCGGACAGGAGTGCCAGGCGGCCAGCATACGCTGGTATTTTTCCCACATCGGCGTCTGCGAGTTAAAGCCGTGAGTTCCTGCGTCGAAGTGGCTATAGCGCCCTTCTACATTGACCATAAAGCGCACATAGCCGAGATAACGGGCCTCGGTGGCGACATCAAAGCCAAGGAAAGTGACCCGGCGTTCATCAATACCGGACGCATCTTTGAGGTTGGTCCACGAGACGTGCAGCGCGTGGTACATCTCCATGATATCGATAATCGTCCGGCAGGTTTCTTCCGTCAGTTGGCCAAATTCGCGGTCCAGCTCGCGCATTTGCAGCCCATATCCACGCTCGATGATGGTCTGTAGACGGCGGTAACGTTCAGCGTTGTCCGGGTCGAGCATAGTCATCATCTTGTACTGATTGGACAAAATCAGACGCTGCGCATTGGTCATTTCCATTTTTGACTCCTGTAGCACTTACGGCGTGAAATAAAGAAGGCGCATAAATCATGCGCCTTCTTTTATATGCGTTTTCCGTATGGAATTACAAATCATCAAGGAAAGTTTTATCCAGTTGTTTGAAGGCGCGCTTAAGCGTGTCAGCCAGCGCCTGGTAATCCGGCTTGCCGTCAACCGGCGCTAACGCCTGACCGGCCTCTTGTAATTTGCCGCGCACTTCATAAAACCAGTTCAGTATTGATGGCGGTAATGGCGTGACGGAACGCTTGCCCAACCACCACAGCCCCTGCATCGGCAGGCTTAAGGCAAATAGCGCGGTGGCGACGGCCGGGCCGAGCTGGCCGCCGAGCGCTATCTGCCAGCACAGGGTGAAGACCGCAACCGGCGGCATGATGCGAATCGCGTAGCGGGTGGCGCGAATAATGCGGTTTTCGATAAACACCGGCGCCAGCCGCTTATCGAGGGGCCAGGTCTTCGCATAGTGCTGCCCGCGACGAAACAAGCTAAAAAAGCTAACGGGGCGATTCTCAGGGGTCGACATGGCTATACCTCAACTTTACATATAAAACTTAAAATTTTCGTGCAAAACACCAACTGTGCATGACAACGTTCAAAAGATTTTGGCAATGGGTGCGGCAATCAGGTATCCTGTGCCCACCTGAGAGGGCGGTTAGACCCTTTTACCAGGTTAGTCAAATTATCGCATATTCTGCTGCTGGCGGAAAATTATGCAAAATGACATAAAATCATATGTACTTCCCTCATCGTGCCAGAAAACAGAACAAGGCATGATGTTAATCATAAATGTCGATGTCATCCTGCGCTACGCTTTGTGACACACTGATGTTTTTTTAGCCACGTATCATAAAAGGTACTTCCATGTCGAGTAAGTTAGTACTGGTTCTGAACTGCGGTAGCTCTTCCCTGAAATTTGCTATCCTGGATGCCGTTAACGGTGACGAATATCTCTCCGGTTTAGCCGAATGTTTCCATCTTCCTGAAGCCCGTATCAAATGGAAAATGGACGGCGGCAAACACGAAGCTGAGTTAGGCGCAGGCGCCGCTCACAGTGAAGCGCTGAACTTTATCGTTAACACTATTCTGGCACAAAAACCAGAACTGTCAGCACAGCTGACCGCAATTGGCCATCGTATCGTTCACGGCGGTGAAAAATACACCAGTTCCGTTGTCATCGACGATTCCGTTATTCAGGGCATCAAAGACTCCGCTTCCTTCGCACCGCTGCACAACCCGGCGCACCTGATCGGTATCGCTGAAGCGCTGAAATCCTTCCCGCACCTGAAAGACAAGAACGTTGCCGTGTTCGACACCGCGTTCCATCAGACCATGCCGGAAGAGTCCTACCTGTATGCCCTGCCGTACAGCCTGTACAAAGAGCACGGCGTACGTCGTTACGGCGCGCACGGCACCAGCCACTACTATGTGACTCAGGAAGCCGCTAAGGTTCTGAACAAGCCGGTTGAAGAACTGAACATCATCACCTGCCACCTCGGCAACGGCGGTTCCGTTTCCGCTATCCGTAACGGTAAATGCGTTGATACCTCCATGGGTCTGACCCCGCTGGAAGGTCTGGTGATGGGTACTCGCTCTGGCGATATCGACCCGGCAATCATTTTCCACCTGCACGACGCGCTGGGTATGAGCGTAGATGCTATCAACAAAATGCTGACCAAAGAGTCCGGCCTGCTGGGTCTGACCGAAGTCACCAGCGACTGCCGCTACGTTGAAGACAACTACGCGGATAAAGCTGACGCTAAACGCGCAATGGACGTTTACTGCCACCGTCTGGCGAAATACATCGGTTCTTACACCGCGCTGATGGATGGCCGTCTGGACGCCGTTGTCTTCACCGGTGGTATCGGTGAAAACGCCGCGATGGTTCGTGAACTGTCCCTGGGTAAACTGGGCGTTCTGGGCTTCGAAGTTGATCACGAGCGTAACCTGGCTGCCCGTTTCGGCAAGTCTGGCTTCATCAACAAAGAAGGCACCCGCCCTGCCGTGGTTATCCCGACCAACGAAGAGCTGGTGATCGCTCAAGACGCACACCGTCTGACCGCTTAATTCCACACCGCCAGCGATAATCCTGACTGCTTCGAGTTGCCACTTGAAGTATGAACGGTAAGCTGGCGGTGCTGTTTTGTATCCCGCCTAAAACTGGCGGTAACGAAAGAGGATATATCGTGTCCCGTACTATCATGCTGATCCCTACCGGAACCAGCGTAGGCCTGACTAGCGTCAGCCTCGGTGTTATCCGCGCTATGGAACGCAAAGGCGTTCGCCTGAGCGTCTTTAAACCTATCGCCCAGCCGCGTTCCGGTGGCGATACTCCAGACCAGACTACCACCATCGTTCGCGCCAGCTCTTCAACGACGACTGCCGCTGAACCGATGAACATGAGCCACGTTGAGTCGCTGCTGTCCAGCAACCAGAAAGACGTGCTGATGGAAGAGATCATCGCCAACTACCATGCCAACACTCAGGATGCTGAAGTGGTGCTGGTTGAAGGCCTGGTCCCGACTCGTAAACACCAGTTCGCTCAGTCTCTGAACTACGAAATCGCAAAAACGCTTAACGCGGAAATCGTCTTCGTGATGTCTCAGGGCACCGATACCCCGGAACAGCTGAACGAGCGTATCGAACTGACTCGCAACAGCTTTGGCGGCGCGAAAAACACCAGCATCACTGGCGTTATCGTTAACAAACTGAATGCTCCGGTTGATGAACAAGGCCGTACACGCCCTGACCTGTCCGAAATCTTTGACGACTCGTCTAAAGCGAAAGTCGTGAAGATCGACCCGGCTCAACTGCAGAATGGCAGCCCGCTGCCGGTGCTGGGCGCGGTGCCATGGAGCTTCGACCTGATCGCCACGCGCGCTATCGACATGGCGCATCACCTGAATGCGACCGTGATCAACGAAGGCGACATCAATACTCGCCGCGTGAAGTCTGTAACCTTCTGCGCGCGCAGCATTCCGCACATGCTGGAACACTTCCGTCCGGGTTCTCTGCTGGTGACTTCCGCAGACCGTCCAGACGTACTGGTCGCTGCCTGCCTGGCGGCGATGAACGGCGTAGAAATCGGCGCTATCCTGCTGACCGGCGGCTATGAAATGGACGCGCGCATCAGCAAGCTGTGCGAACGTGCTTTCGCCACCGGCCTGCCGGTATTCATGGTTAACACCAACACCTGGCAGACCTCTCTGAGCCTGCAGAGCTTCAACCTGGAAGTACCGGTTGACGATCACGAGCGCATCGAGAAAGTACAGGAATACGTTGCCAACTATATCAACGCCGACTGGATCGAATCGCTGACCGCGACATCCGAGCGCAGCCGTCGTCTGTCTCCGCCAGCCTTCCGCTACCAGCTGACCGAGCTGGCGCGTAAAGCGGGCAAACGCGTCGTTCTGCCGGAAGGCGACGAACCGCGTACCGTTAAAGCGGCGGCCATCTGTGCCGAGCGCGGTATTGCAACCTGCGTGCTGCTGGGCAACCCGGATGAGATCAACCGCGTTGCGGCCTCTCAGGGCGTAGAGCTGGGCGCTGGTATTGAAATCGTCGATCCGGAAGTGGTTCGCGAAAGCTACGTGGCGCGTCTGGTCGAACTGCGTAAGAACAAAGGTATGACCGAAGCGGTTGCGCGCGAACAGCTGGAAGATAACGTGGTTCTCGGCACCCTGATGCTGGAACAAGACGAAGTCGACGGCCTGGTATCCGGCGCGGTTCACACCACCGCCAATACCATCCGTCCGCCGCTGCAGCTTATCAAAACGGCGCCGGGCAGCTCGCTGGTCTCTTCCGTATTCTTCATGCTGCTGCCGGAACAGGTTTACGTTTACGGCGACTGCGCGATCAACCCGGATCCGACGGCAGAACAGCTGGCGGAAATCGCGATTCAGTCCGCTGATTCCGCGATTGCCTTCGGTATCGAACCGCGCGTGGCTATGCTCTCCTACTCTACCGGCACCTCCGGCGCAGGTAGCGATGTAGAAAAAGTACGCGAAGCAACTCGTCTGGCGCAGGAAAAACGTCCTGACCTGATGATCGACGGTCCGCTGCAGTATGATGCCGCGGTAATGGCCGATGTTGCGAAGTCCAAAGCGCCAAACTCTCCGGTAGCTGGCCGCGCGACCGTGTTCATCTTCCCGGATCTGAACACCGGTAACACCACTTACAAAGCCGTACAGCGTTCCGCTGACCTGATCTCCATCGGGCCGATGCTGCAGGGTATGCGTAAGCCGGTAAACGACCTGTCCCGCGGCGCGCTGGTAGACGATATCGTCTACACCATCGCACTGACGGCGATTCAGTCTTCTCAGCAGCAGAAATAATCTCCCGCTGAGACAAGAAAGGCAGCCAAATGGCTGCCTTTTTTATGGCTCTAACGCGTAAAGAAAATTACGCTTCCTCTTCTTCCGGCTCGTCGCGATCGTGGCCGGTATTGCCCGCGTTACGGGTCATCCACAGCGCCAGCGCTTTCAGTGAATCGGCGGTGAACTCATCGCAGCGCGCGGTGATCTCTTCCGGCGTCAACCAGCATACCTCGCTGACCTCTTCTTCCTGCAGGGCGAACGGGCCATGAGAAACACAGCTAAACAGGCTTCCCCAGACGCGGCAGTGTTTATCTTCGTAGTAGAATTGGCCGTGATCGGCAAAAGGCACGCCCGCAATCCCCAGCTCTTCTTCCGCTTCGCGGCGCGCGGAGTCCAGCAGCTGTTCATCCGCCTGCACCACGCCGCCGGCGGTCGCATCCAGCATGCCCGGCATGAAATCTTTGCTCTCGGTACGGCGCTGTACCAGAATCTTGCCCATCCCATCATGAACCACAATATAGGTCGCGCGGTGGCGCAGACACTGCGCGCGCATTTGCTCGCGGCTGGACTGTGCTATCACCTCATTGTTTTCATTAACAATATCGACCCATTCTGTGCTTGCCAAATGCTTCTGTTCCGCCATCAGGAAACCTTACTTTTAAGCGCTCTCGCGGCGCGTCTTTACGATTGAGGGGTAAATTACGGGTAAATCGCGGCCTCTGCAATAACCTGATTATCATTGAGTGCGAAAACCTGCAGCCGATCATCTTCCAGCATGCCATAGCTGGCGGCAAAGCCGCCTTTCGGGATGCTCACAGAGCCAGGATTGAAGAGGAATACATCGCCGCGTTTCTCGGCAACCGGAATATGAGTATGACCATAAGCCAGTACATCGCCAGCAGCGAGCGGCGGCAAATTATCCGGACTATAGAGATGACCGTGGGTCAAAAACAGGCGGTAGCGTTCGCTAAGCACCTGCTGCCAGGGGGCAGTAATGGGGAAATGCAGCAGCATTTGATCGACTTCGCTATCACAGTTACCGCGGACGGCGATAATCCGCTGCGCAACGCTGTTCAGCCGCTCGGCGACCTGCGCCGGCGCATACCCTTCCGGCAGCGCGTTGCGCGGCCCGTGATTGAGCACATCGCCGAGGATAACCAGCCACTGCGCCCCGCTCTGCGCGAAGCGTTCCAGAACGCGTTCGGTCGCAGGCAGCGAGCCGTGAATATCGGATGCGAACATCAGTTTCATATCAACCCCTTACCAGACAATACGGTCTGTCTATGATAACGGAACTACCTGCGCTTATCAGCCGCTACGTTTAGCCGACAGTGCGGCATAACGCTGAACAGATGCCCGTTGCCACTGGAAGGTCGCATAGTCCGCCAGCGCTTCCGGCACCTCATCGCCGTTCAGCACCAGACGGTTTAGCATCAGCGCAAGATCGGCATCGGCGATACACCATTCGCCAAACAGATTCTGTCCGCCATGCGCCAAAAGCGCGCCGGCGGTAGCGAAGAGTTTAGCCGCGCTGGTTTGCCCCGCAGCGCTAAGCGCAGGCTTCTTCGCGCCGCCAAACACCACGTCGGTAGAACGTTCTTCGCGGATGGGCATCAGATCGCTTCGCAGCCAGGCCTGCACCTGCCGCGCCCGCGCGCGTTTTTGCAGGTCGTGCGGATACAAGCGCTCCCATTCCGGCGGCGCAAAGCGCTCGTCAAGGTATTCGGTGATGGCCGAGGATTCGCTCAGCGAAAAATTATCCACTTCCAGCAGCGGCACGCGCCGTGTCGCGGAGTAGCCCTTCCAGCCCGGCTGCAGATGCTCGCCGCTGTCGAGATTGACGGTTTTAAGGGTGAACGGCAGGCTTTTTTCCTGCAGCGCCACGTACACGGACATCACATAGGGGGAGAAAAAATCGGCATCGGACCACAGAGTAATAACAGGCTGATTCATGACATCCTCAATGAAGCCAGGGGGTGATAAATCAACATAGCTGGTCTGCTATAAGATGTCACTGACAGCCACATGAGGATTTCGCAATTTTAATCTTTGCCCCGCGATGGCGCAGGTCGCCTATACTCGAAACGTTTGCGACCTTCGATGGCGGGAGACCTCATGATCGATCTTTACTACGCACCTACCCCCAACGGCCACAAAATCACTCTTTTTCTCGAAGAGGCGCAGCTGGCCTATCGCCTGATACGCGTCGATATCGGCAAAGGTGAACAGTTTCGCCCGCAGTTTCTGGCTATCTCGCCAAATAATAAGATCCCGGCGATCGTTGACCACGTTCCGGTCGACGGCGGCGCGCCGTTAAGCCTGTTTGAGTCAGGAGAAATCCTGCTCTATCTGGCGGAGAAATCGGGAAAATTACTAAGCGGCGAGCTGCGCGAGCGGCATACTACCCTGCAATGGCTATTCTGGCAGGTCGGCGGTCTGGGGCCAATGCTTGGGCAAAACCACCACTTTAACCATCACGCGCCTCAGGCTGTCCCTTACGCCATTGAACGCTATCAGGTCGAAAGCCAGCGCCTGTATGGCGTAATGAACCGGCGTCTTGAAACCAGTCCATGGTTGGGCGGCGAGCACTACAGTATCGCCGATATCGCCTGCTGGCCATGGATTAATGCCCACTCGCGCCAACGCATCGATCTTAGCCAGTTCCCGGCGGTGCATAACTGGTTTGAACGCATCCGCCAGCGCCCGGCAACGCAACAAGCGCTACTCAAAACGCAACAGTATTAATCCCCTGCTCGCAGGGCGTGCTTTCATGTATGATTGCGGAAATTACTACACGGAGGAAGCCTGCAATGTCTCAGCCAGACGCCATTATTCGTATTAAGAACCTGCGCCTGCGTACTTTTATTGGAATCAAAGAGGAAGAGATCGCCAACCGTCAGGACGTATTGGTTAATGTGGTGATTCACTATCCGGCCGATAAGGCTCGCGACAGCGAAGACATCAATGATGCCCTGAACTATCGCACCATTACTAAGCGCATCATCAGCCATATCGAGAATAACCGCTTCTCGCTGCTGGAAAAATTAACCCAGGATGTGCTCAATATCGCATGCGAACATCACTGGGTCACTTATGCTGAAGTAGAGATCGATAAACTTCACGCGCTGCGCTATGCCGACTCAGTATCAATGACCATGAGCTGGCGGCGCTAAAACGTTTGTAAGGGAGGCGGTATGAAAATCCTGCTCACTGGCGGTACCGGGCTCATTGGTCGGCATCTTATTACCAGGCTGCTGGAACCTGGGCACCAGCTCACGGTTTCCACCCGCAACCCTGAACGCGCGAAAGCCCGTCTCGATCCCCGCGTCACGCTGTGGCGCGGTTTCGAAGGGCAAAACAACCTCGATGGCTTTGACGCCGTCATTAACCTTGCCGGCGAACCGATCGCCGATAAGCGCTGGACGGCAGAGCAAAAAGAGCGCCTGTGCCACAGCCGCTGGGACATCACCCGGCAACTGGTCGCGTTATTTAAAGCCAGCGAAACACCACCCTCCGTGTTGATTAGCGGTTCCGCTACCGGCTATTACGGCGATCTCGGTGAAGTCGTGGTGACCGAGGAAGAGCCGCCGCACAACGAATTTACCCATAAACTTTGCGCCCGCTGGGAGCAAATCGCCTGTGAGGCGCAAAGCGATCGCACGCGCGTGTGCCTGTTGCGCACCGGCGTCGTATTAGCGCCGCGCGGCGGGATCCTGGCCAAAATGACGCCAGCGTTTAAGCTCGGCCTGGGCGGCCCTATCGGCGACGGTCGTCAGTATCTGGCGTGGATCCATATCGATGATATGGTGAACGGGATCTTGTGGCTGCTGGATAACGATCTGCGCGGCCCGTTCAATATGGTCTCACCCTATCCCGTACGTAACGAACAGTTTGCCCACGCGCTCGGCCACGCGCTCAATCGCCCGGCGATTTTCCGCGTTCCCGCCGCCGCCATTCGCCTGCTGATGGGAGAATCTTCAGTACTGGTGCTCGGCGGCCAGCGCGCGCTGCCTAAACGCCTGGAAGCCGCCGGCTTTAGCTTTCGCTGGTACGATCTGGAAGAGGCTCTGAAGGATGTGTTGAGCTAAGTCGATAAACGGGGAGCAATGGCTCCCCGTTCTCTTCCCTTGGGCGGAAGCCGCCTCGCAAATCGTTAATTCCTCGCTCTCCTTGCTACGCTTCTTGTGAAGCGCATTCCAACCGCAAAATTATTCTCCTGCCATAACGTCCTGACGAGGAATATACCCTCAAAAATCGTTGACAACCGTCAACACTCTTTTTATTCTGAGCAGGATTTGACGATGAAGGAACATCCGGACAAACATATCAGGAAGGCGATTGCCACGGCGCTGGCGCGGGGGTGGATATTGCTGCCTGCAGGTAAAAGCGCTCATTGCTTTGGCCGCCTCGTCTGCGGCGTGACTGAACACAGGGAACATATGATGAGCATTTGGTCGACGCCCGCCGTCCCTGAAAACCACGCCCGGCAAATAATCAGAATGGTCGAACGGTGTCCCATCCCGGCTACCGCGCGCATCATGCATAAGGAACGCAAAACGATGCCGATATTTAATTTTACGCTGACGCTGTCCGGCGTCACCAGTCAAACGCCAGGACTGGAAGATGCGCTCTTTGCCGCAGGCTGTAGCGACGCGCTGGTCTGCTTTTACGGTACTGCGGTCTACCTCGAGTTCGATCGCGAGGGCCAATCGCTGGAGCAGGCGGCTCTGTCCGCCATCCGCGATGTAGAAACCGCCGCCCTGCCAGATATCCGCGTGGAGTCCATCGATTCGACACTGGTCGGGCTGAGCGATATCGCCGAACTTATCGGCGTCTCCCGCCAGGCGATCGCGCTATTAAAAGAGGGCGCTCGCGGCAGCGGGCGGTTTCCCGGCCCCGTACAGCGCGTGAAGGGCAATTCCCCTCTCTGGCGCTGGAAATCCGTCGTTGAATGGTTAGTCGCGGAAAAGCGCATCGCCGCCGATTCGCCGATGGTGGCTAACGCCCTACTGCTTGATAGCCTCAACCTGGCGCTACAGCTTCGCCGTTCACCGGAAAATCACCGCGTGCAGCGCTACCTGCAAAGTCTGAGCGCCACGTCACCCACGGGCTGATTCGCGAGGGCGAGCATGTTACCCGGCACAGCATGGTGGTAAAGTAGGCTTTCGTTTTAGCTGATTAATTGCTTTATGACTACGATAACCACGCCCCGCCTGTTGCTTTCCCGCTTCACTCCGGCCGATTGGCCCTTTTTTCTGCGTCTGCGTCAGGACCCTGACGTCATGCGTTACATGGGTGAGGTGTTAAGCGAAACGGCGCTACGCAGCGTGTTTGAATGCCGCTGCGAAGATCCCGGCGTCTTTGTATTGCGCGATTCTGCCGGCACGCCGCTGGGGGATATTGGTCTGCGCATCAGCGCGAAAAACCCGCACGAGGCCGACGTCGGCTACGCGCTACTGCCGCAAGCGCAGGGTCAGGGCTACGCCAGCGAAGCGCTGCGCGCGATTTGTGATTACGGCTTTACCACCCTTGGCATCCACGCCATTAATGCCTGGGTGCTGGGAGATAACCAGGGGTCGTCGCGGCTGCTGGAAAAGCACGGTTTTGTACGCATTCAGGTGCTGGAAAATGCTTACCACCTCAACGGCGTGGATTACGATGATTGGATCTACCGGCTGGAGCGTTAAGTCATTCCCGGCGAGCGAACCCGCCGGGATAGAGGCGATTACTTCAGTGAACCTTTAAGGAACTGCTGCAGGCGCTGGCTTTTCGGGTTGCCGAATAGCTCGTCGGGATGTCCCTCTTCTTCGATTCTTCCCTGATGGAGGAAAATCACGTGTGAAGAGACGTGGCGGGCAAAACCCATTTCGTGGGTGACGACCACCATGGTTTTCCCCTCTTCCGCCAGTTTTTGCATAATACGCAACACTTCGCCCACCAGCTCCGGATCCAGTGCCGATGTCGGCTCATCAAACAGCAGCACATCCGGCTCCATCGCCAGCGCCCGCGCGATGGATACGCGCTGCTGCTGACCGCCGGAAAGATGTACCGGATATTTGATCTGCTGGCGTTCATCGATACCGACTTTCGCCAGATACTTCACCGCCCGATCGCGCGCTTCCTGTTTGTTGAGGCCGAGCACCTGAATCGGCGCCTCCATAACGTTTTCCAGTACCGTCATGTGGCTCCACAGGTTGAAGTGCTGGAACACCATCGTCAGGCGCGTGCGCAGCAGGCGCAGCTGGTTTTTATCCGCTACCTTCAACTGGCCGTCTTTATCGCGCACCAGGCCAATATTCTGCCCATTGACGATAATCGTTCCTTCGCTTGGCTTCTCCAGAAAGTTGATGCAGCGCAGGAAGGTACTTTTACCGGAACCCGATGAGCCGATAATACTAATCACGTCTCCGGCCTTCGCTTTCAGCGAGACGCCTTTCAGCACCTCGTGCTCGCCGTAACGTTTATGCAGATCGATAACGCTTAATTTATTGTCGGTCATGGCTTTCTCAGTGCGTCGAAGAGGGTTTGATATGCTGCAACCAGCGCTTTTCCGCCTTGCGGAACAAGCTAATCAGCACATACGAAATAATTAAGTACAGTACCGCGGCAATGCCGAAAGCGGTAAACGGCTGATAGGTCGCCGAGTTAATATCACGCGCAATTTTCAGCAAATCCGGCACCGTGGCGGTAAACGCCAGCGCCGTCGAGTGCAGCATCAGAATGACTTCGTTGCTGTACGCCGGTAGCGCAATACGCAGTGCCGACGGCAAAATAATGCAGCGGTATAGCTTAACTGACGAAAAGCCGTAAGCCCGCGCAGCCTCAATCTCGCCCGGCGCCACCGAACGAATCGCCCCCGCAAAAATCTCGGTGGTGTAGGCGCAGGTATTTAAGGTCAATGCCAACACCGTACAGTTCAGGCCGCTGCGGAAAAACGCATTCAACAGATCGCTGCCTTTGACGATTTCCAGCGTATACATCCCGGAGTAAAACACCAGCAGCTGCACGTACAGCGGCGTACCGCGGAAAATATAGGTAAACAGCCAGATCGGAAACTGAATGTATTTATTGCTCGATACCCGCCCGATGGCGAGAAACACCGCAAGGATACCGCCCATCACCACTGAAGCAATCAACAGCCACAGGGTGATCGCCACGCCGGTAAAACGGTAACCGTCGGTCCACAGCAGGGATTTCCAGTACTCCTGAATAATTTCAATCACAGGTCAGCCCTCTTCACACCCACGGAGTAGCGGCGTTCAAGCAGCAGCAGCACACCATTGGAAATCGTGGTAAACACCAGATAGATCGCCCCGCAGACGATAGCGAAATAGAACGGCTGCCAGGTGCTTTTGCCCGCCAGCTGCGTTGCCTTCACCACGTCTTCCAGACCGAGCAGCGACACCAGCGCGGTGGCTTTGAGAATCACCTGCCAGTTGTTGCCGATACCGGGCAGCGCATAGCGCATCATCGCCGGAAACAGGATACGGCGGAACGTCTGCCAACCGCTGAAGCCAAATGCCGTCGCCGCTTCAATATGGCCTTTCGGCACCGCCAGAAACGCGCCGCGGAAGGTTTCAGTGAAGTACGCGCCATAGATAAAGCCGAGGGTGATAATACCGGCGATCATCGGATCAATATCAAATTGCGCCATGCCTAATGCATCGGTGATGCTGTTAAGGGCGATCTGTAGCCCATAGAAAATCAGCAGCATCAGCACCAGATCCGGCACCCCGCGGATCAGCGTGGTATAGCCTTCAAACACCAGCGCCATAGGCCGGTTAGCGGATAATTTCGCCCCCGCGCCCACCAGCCCAATAAGGACCGCGAGCACTACCGAGCTAAGCGCCAGCTCAAGGGTGACCAGCGCGCCCTGAAAAATAACCTGTGAGAACCCGTACAGCATGCTGTCTGCCCTGTCTGTCATCGATCGCCGCACGTGAAAACGCGTGCGGCGAGGTACTAACGATGATTAGTCGCCGTACACGTTAAAGTCGAAATATTTCTTCGCCAGCTTGTCGTAAGTGCCGTCTTTACGCATCTCGGCGAAAGCTTTATTTAGCGCTTCACGCAGCTCGGTGTCGTCTTTACGCAGGCCCATGCCGGTACCGACGCCAAACAACTTCTCATCCTTAATGGACGGGCCACCAAACTGATAATCTTTGCCAATCGGCTGTTTGAGGAAACCTTCGCTGGCGGCGACCTCATCCTGGAACGCGGCGTCAATACGGCCCGCGGTCAGGTCGGAATAGATATTGTCCTGGCCCTGATAGGAGACAATTTCAATGCCTTTCGGCGCCCAGTGCTCGTTGCCGTAGGTTTCCTGAGTGGTGCCCTGCAAAACGCCAATGCGCTTGCCTTTCAGCTTGCTCAGGTCTGGCGTAATATCGCTGCCCTTTTTCACCACCAGACGGGAGTCAGCGGCATAAAGTTTGTCGGTGAAGGCAATCTCCTGCTGGCGCTTTTCGGTAATCGACAGCGAGGACATAATCGCATCGATTTTCTTCGCTTTTAACGAGGGGATCAGCGCATCCAGCGGGTTTTCAACGAAGGTACATTGGGTATTAATACGCTTACACAGCTCTTTCGCCAGATCGATGTCAAAACCGATCAATTGCCCCTGCGCATTCTTCGATTCGAACGGCGCATAAGTAGGATCGGTACCGATACGGATTTTCTGTGGAATAGCTGCGAATACCGTGGAAACGCTGGAAAGGGCCAGCGCCAAAGAAAGAGACAACGCCAGTTTTTTCATAATTATCCTCAACAGACTGTCATTCTAACGGGTTTATTAGAAGCACTTACGCCAGTTATCGTGCCATTATTCGCCCTGCCAAGGCAAAGCAAAATGCGCATGAAAGCAGATTTTTTTGCATCAGAAACGCTTAACTATGCATTTTATGAACAAAGAAAAACTGCTGCCGCCCCATTCTGGTGCAAGCTATCAACCGCTTGCACCTATCAAGGGCAACAATAACCGCGTCGCAATGGAGCGGCCTGGCATAACCAGACCGCTACAGTCTTAATCGCCGTAGACGTTAAAGTTGAAGTATTTCTTCGCCATTTTGTCGTAGGTGCCGTCTTTACGCATTTCACCCAGCGCTTTGTCGAAAGCGGCTTTCAGCTCGCCATCTTCTTTGCGCAGGCCGATGCCGGTACCATCGCCGAAGTATTTTTTGTCTTTAACGGAAGGACCGGCAAACGCGTAGTCTTTACCGGCAGGTTGTTTGAGGAAACCTTCACTGGCCGCGACTTCATCCTGCAGCGCCGCATCAAGGCGCCCTGCGGCGAGGTCGGAATAGATGAGATCCTGGTTAGCATAGGCGACAACATCCACGCCCTGGCTGCGCCACCGTTCGTTGGCATAGGCCTCCTGGGTGGAGCCCTGCAGTACGCCAACATGCTTGCCTTTCAGCGACTCCAGCGTCGGCTGAATCGGCGAGCCTTTTGCGGCAATCAGTCGAGAGTCTGCCGCATACAGCTTGTCAGAGAACGCAATCTCCTGCTGTCGTTTTTCGGTAATCGATAGCGACGAGATAATTGCGTCGATTTTCTTCGCTTTCAGCGAGGGGATGAGCGCGTCAAAATCGCTGCCCACCCAAGTGCACTTCACCTTGATACGCGAGCACAGTTCATTGCCCAGATCGATGTCAAAGCCAATAAAGTTGCCCTTCGAATCCTTCGACGAGAAAGGCGCATAGGTGGTATCGGTGCCGATGCGGATACTTTGCGGCAGCGCCGCAGATACGCTGGCGGCGCTGCTGATTCCCATGATTAACGAGAGAGCCAGGATCGTCTTCTTCATAGAAAGCCCTTAAGTGTCGTGATGTTGTTATGTTGTGCGCTGTCTGGTTATGTATGTTGCCGACGGTTCTTGCAGGTTTTATGCCATTTTCCCGGTGCGTGCCGGTAACAGCGTTAAATTTGTTAATATAAAGTTGCAATATTGTCTTAAGAGGGAAGATACCAGCATTGGCGGATAAACCGCAGCGGCAAAACGCAAAAAAACAAATTAAATGTCGAGGATTTGATCAGGACAACAAAAATGCACCAGTGGAAGGCAAAGGTAAATAAAATGCACCAAACAGGTGCATCATACTCCGCCTTGCCAGCGGGTAAACAGGTCCTGCGGCAGGTCAATATCAAACTGATCGATCACCCGGTTAACCGTCTGATTAATCACATCATCCAGCGACTGGGGACGATGATAGAATGCCGGCACCGGCGGCATGATCACCGCGCCCATTTCCGCCGCCTGCACCATTAAACGCAGGTGCCCCAGATGGAACGGCGTCTCGCGTACGCAAAGCACCAGCGGGCGGCGCTCTTTTAACACCACGTCCGCCGCGCGGGTCAGTAGACCATCGGTATAGCTATTGACGATGCCAGAGAGCGTTTTCATCGAGCACGGTAGAATGACCATCCCGCTGGTTTTAAACGAGCCGGAGGAGATGCTGGCGGCGATATCGCGCGCGTCGTGTACCACATCGGCCAGCGCCTGCACTTCCCGCAGCGAGTAGTCGGTTTCCAGCGACAGCGTCTGACGTGCAGCCTGGCTCATTATCAGATGGGTCTCGACCTCCGCGACGTCACGCAATACCTGTAGCAGGCGTACGCCGTAAATCGCGCCGCTGGCGCCGGAAATGCCGATAATGAGTCGTTTCACGATGTTATACCCCTTGCGCATAGTGCCGCAGACTTTGCCGGATTATAGTCTCCGACGCAACCTGGCGGGTAAAAATAAAAAGGCCCGCGGTCCTCGAAAGACGGCGGGCCAGCAACAAGGGACGAATTAGCCTTCGTTATGCATCTCTAAGTTTTCAACTTCGGTTTGCAGTTGGACCGCTTTCGCATCGTCGTTGCGCAGGGAATCAAGATAATCGAGATACTGTTGGTCTACGTCTTTGGTGACGTACACGCCGTTAAAGACCGAACACTCGAACTGCTGAATATCCGGGTTTTCTGCGCGCACCGCTTCGATCAGATCGTTCAGATCCTGGAAAATCAGGCCGTCAGCGCCGATGATCTGACGGATCTCGTCAACTTCGCGACCGTGGGCGATAAGCTCGTTGGCGGTCGGCATATCGATACCGTAAACGTTAGGGAAGCGGATTTCCGGCGCCGCGGAGGCCAGATACACTTTCTTCGCACCGGCTTCGCGCGCCATTTCGATAATCTGTTCAGAGGTGGTGCCGCGAACGATAGAGTCGTCCACCAGCAGCACGTTCTTATCACGGAATTCGGCACGGTTGGCGTTCAGCTTACGGCGCACGGACTTACGGCGCAGTTGCTGGCCCGGCATGATAAAGGTACGGCCAACATAGCGGTTTTTGACGAAACCCTGACGATAGGGTTTATCGAGGATACGGGCAATCTCCAGGGCGATATCGCAGGAGGTTTCCGGGATCGGAATAACGACATCGATATCCAGATCTTCCCACTCGCGGGCAATTTTCTCGCCAAGCTTCGTGCCCATGTTCACACGGGCGCTATAGACGGAAATCTTGTCGATAAAGGAGTCCGGACGCGCGAAATAGACGTATTCGAACAGGCACGGGTTGCTGACCGGGTTTTCCGCACATTGACGGGTAAACAGCTGGCCTTTCTCGGTGATGTAGACCGCTTCGCCCGGCGCGACGTCGCGCAGAAACTCAAAGCCCAATGTATCCAGCGCCACGCTTTCGGAGGCGACCATATACTCGGTGCGGCCATCGCCGATATCGCGCTTGCCGAGCACCAGCGGACGAATACCGTTCGGGTCGCGGAAGGCGACCATGCCGTGGCCGATAATCATCGCCACGCAGGCGTATGCGCCGCGGATCTGGCGGTTCGTCGCAGCAATCGCGGCGAAGATGTTATCGGCTTCCAGCGGGTAATGACGGAAATTATCCAGCTCGCTGGCGAAGATATTGAGCAGAATTTCTGAATCGGAGGTGGTGTTGATGTGGCGGCGTTTTTCTTCAAACAGCTTTTGACGCAGCTCGTGGGCATTGGTCAGGTTGCCATTATGGGCCAACGTAATGCCGTAGGGCGAGTTAACGTAAAAAGGCTGCGCTTCAGAAGCGCTGGAACTGCCTGCCGTTGGGTAACGGACGTGGCCAATCCCCATATTTCCCTGCATACGCTGCATGTGGCGCGCTTCGAACACATCGCTCACCAGCCCGTTAGCCTTACGCAAACGGAAGCAGTTATTTGCATCAATGGTGATGATGCCCGCGGCATCCTGCCCACGATGCTGAAGCACCGTTAACGCGTCATAAATCGACTGGTTTACCGGCATAACACCGGCGATACCGACAATACCGCACATACGTCTTTTCCTCGTTAAGCTACATCCCAACGCTTATGCTTTGGGCAAGAAACTTGACGAGCTCTGCAGATAGTCAAAGAACCATCTGATAACGAAACTGAACTGCGGGATAAGCTCAGACTTTTGCCAGTCTTCACTTTTTGCCATACCGGTGAAGCTATCGAGAAAGAACAGAATAGCGGAGACGATCAACACGCCGCGCAGGGCGCCAAAACAGATCCCCAACACCCTGTCTGTTCCTGACAGACCGGTTTTCTCTACCAGAGCGCCTATCACATAGTTAACGATAGCGCCGACGATAAGCGTTGCGATAAACAATATCGCGATAGCAATCCCATTTCGGACCAGTTCGTCTTCAAAGCCCGTGAACCAGACAGCCAGGTAAGTGTAGTAATGACTGGCGACAAAGAAGGCACATCCCCATGTCACCAGCGATAACGCTTCACGAACAAAGCCGCGGATAAGGCTAACCAAACAGGAAAAACCAATTACCGCAATAATGGCGTAATCAATCCAGACCATATACATCCCACGATTTTACGCCCTGTCGTCCGGTTCGGGGCGCATTCTAACAGAAAAAGAAAACGTTTGCGTAGGGATTTCCGTGCCCTACAGAAATAAAAATGGCGCTGAAAAAACATTCAACGCCATACTGCCTGACGCCTCTTCAGGGCGTATCCGGCAAGGGTTTCAGCAGGTTAACCCGCCTGCCAGCTCGCCCAATCAGAGCGGGTGGGATTTTAATTCGGGCTATATCCCATAACCACGCCGCTCAGACCAGAAATCTGCTGCAGCTCGCCGAGTTGCCCCTTCAGCTTGTCTTTCGACGCATCCGGCCCCACCAGAATACGGGTAATTTTACCCTGAACCGGCGTGGATGGCGATGTCCAGGCTTTAAAGCCCGAGGAACGCAGCTTACCGACGATTTCGTTAACCTTATCGGCATTCTTCAACGCCCCCAACTGCACTACATAGGCTTTCCCGGTCGGCGCCGGAATCGCGGCCTGCTGCTGTTGCGGCTGCGTTTTGGCCGGAGGCGGCGTCTGCGCGACCTGCTGAGGCTGCGGTTTCTCAACCGGCTTCGGCTGTGGTTTCGGCTGCGGCTTGGCGGCCACCACCGGCTCCTGGACTTCATCGAAGCTATTGTTGTTTACCGGGACGCGCGAAGGATCCAGCGATGGCGCCGCGGCGTCTCCCGCTCTCACCTCTTCCGCGGCGCCTTCCGGCGGCTGCGAAGGCAGCGCCTGAGTAGCCGCCGGCAGCATATCCGGCTCATCGCGATCGCCCGGCTTCGGCACCAACGGGATCGCCGCAAACTCATCCTGATAATGTTTTTTCTGGCCATCGAGCAGACCCGGGAGAATAATTACCCCCAGCGCTACCAGTACAATCGTCCCGACTAAACGGTTCTGAAACTTACTCGCCACCGATTCTCCCCGCGTCTATCTCTTCCATTACATGCGCCACCGTGTGGAAGGAACCACACACCAGCACCGTATCTTCGGCTTTGGCATCCGCCATAGCGGCATGCCACGCCTGCGCTACGCTGTCATAACGTTGGCCCGCGCGCAGATGCGCAATCAGCTGGTCCGCCGTGGCGCCGCGCGGCCCTTCCAGCGGCGCGCAGTACCACGCGTCTACTTCAGGCGCCAGATTCGCCAGGGTTCCGGCGATATCTTTATCATGCAGCATACCAATAACCGCCAGTACGCGCCCCGTTTTCGCTAAGCTTTTGAGACGCCCGGCGAGATAAGCCGCCGCGTGCGGGTTATGCGCGACATCGAGGATCACCCGCGGCGCGTCGCTGATAATCTGAAAGCGGCCCGGGAGCATGGCGTGATGAATGCCGTCGCGCAGCGCCTGTTCAGCGACGTTAAGCCCGCTGGCGCGCAGCGCCGCCAGCGCCGTCGCGGCGTTGGGCAATGGAACCTGCGGCAGCGGCAGCCCTGCCAACTCGCCCTGACCATCGGTAAAGTTCCATGACTGGTCTGTCACGCTATAACGCCAGTCATGGTCGCGGCGCAGCAGCATCGCGCCCTTTTCATTCGCCACGTCGGCAATCGTCTGCGGCATATCGGGCTCGCCCACCACCGCCGGTTTACCAGCGCGGAAGATACCCGCTTTTTCACGGCCAATGCTTTCACGATCCGGCCCCAGCCAGTCGGTATGATCCAGCGCGATGCTGGTGACCACCGCGACGTCGGCATCGACGATATTCGTGGCGTCCAGGCGTCCACCGAGGCCCACCTCCAGGATAACCACATCCAGCTGCGCCTGCTTAAACAGCCATAGCGCGGACAGCGTGCCAAATTCAAAATAGCTCAGCGAGATATCGCCGCGCGCCGCTTCGATTTCGGCAAATGAGGCGGTATGCGCCGCTTCCGGCAGCTCGGCACCCTGGATACGCACGCGTTCGGTATAGCGCACCAGATGCGGCGAACTATATACGCCAACTTTATAGCCCGCCGCCATCAGCACGGATTCCAGCGTCCGGCAGGTGGTGCCTTTGCCGTTAGTACCCGCTACTGTAAAGACAAACGGCGCCGGTTTTAATATCGCCATCCGTCCGGCGACTTCGCTCACCCGCGCCAGTCCCAGATCGATGGCTTTACTGTGCAGATGCTCCAGATAAGAAAGCCACGTAGCCAGGGGCGACGTGGCCTGAGGAATAGGATCTTTTTCCATGATGTCCGCGAGAGTTAACGGTAAAAAAAAGGGCAGCGCCTGTCGGCCCTGCCCTCTGCATTATCAGGCCTCTGGTTCCTGATCCGGTACCGGTGGTACCACCTCGCCCTCGTGAGGCGCATCGGCCTGCGGCGAAGGAAGGTTCATCAGTTTCGCCAGGATGCTGGCTAATTTCAGACGCATTTCAGGACGACGGATAATCATGTCGATCGCCCCTTTTTCAATCAGGAACTCACTGCGCTGGAACCCCGGCGGCAGCTTCTCACGCACGGTCTGCTCGATAACGCGAGGACCGGCGAAGCCGATCAGCGCTTTTGGCTCGGCGATATTCAGATCGCCCAGCATTGCGAAGCTCGCGGAGACGCCGCCCATAGTCGGGTCGGTCAGCACGGAGATATAGGGCAAACCGCGCTCCTGCATTTTCGCCAGCGCCGCGGAGGTCTTCGCCATCTGCATCAGCGACATTAGCGCTTCCTGCATACGGGCGCCGCCGGAGGCGGAGAAGCAGATCAGCGGGCAGTTGTCTTCCAGCGCCTGCTCAACCGCACGGACGAAACGCGCGCCAACAACGGAACCCATCGAACCGCCCATAAAGGCGAATTCAAATGCCGCCGCCACGACAGGCATGCCGTGCAGGGTGCCTTTCATCACCACCAGCGCGTCTTTCTCGCCGGTCTCTTTCTGTGCAGAGGCCAGACGGTCTTTATACTTTTTCGAATCGCGGAACTTCAGCACATCCTTTGGCTCGAGCTCGCTACCCAGTTCCACGAGAGAACCTTCGTCCAGCAGGCTATGCAGGCGGTTGCGCGCCGACATACGCATGTGGTGATCGCACTTAGGGCAAACCTCCAGGTTGCGCTCCAGCTCTGCGCGGTACAGTACCTGACCGCAGCTGTCGCACTTGGTCCATACACCTTCAGGAATACTTGCCTTACGGGTGGGGGTTATATTGCTTTTAATTCGTTCAATCCAGCTCATTGATAACCTTTCTACCTGAACCTGGTCGATGCCAGTTTTGTCGCAAGGGGCGCATAATGCCACTTTTGCCCCTCACAGACCATGAATGTTGCACATTAAATCATAACATCCCGTAACATGGGATAAAAAAGTGGTCGAACCGCTCACACTTTGCGCGCCGGACGTCATAGCAACGCCCGGCGAGAATGCCGCTAAGGGCTTATTTAGCCTGCTTTGCCGCCGCCCGGCGGTGGCGAATCACTTCGATAACGCCAGGCAGTACCGACAGGACGATAATCGCCACGATCAGCAGCTTCAGGTTTTCCTGCACGATCGGTAAATCACCGAACAGATACCCGGCGTAGGTGAACAGCAGTACCCACAGCAGCGCGCCAACCACGTTGTACGCCGCAAAATGACGATAGGACATGTGACCCATTCCCGCCACAAACGGCGCAAAGGTTCTGACGATCGGCACAAAACGCGCGAGGATGATGGTTTTGCCGCCGTGGCGTTCATAGAAGGTATGGGTTTTGTCGAGATAGCTGCGACGGAAAATCTTCGAGTTCGGATTGCTGAACAGCTTTTCGCCGAACAATCTACCGATGGTGTAGTTCAGGGCATCGCCAACAACGGCGGCAATGACCATCAGCGCGACCATCAGGTGTACGTTGAGATCGTTAGTTGGCAGCGCGGAGAGCGCGCCGGCGACGAACAGCAGAGAATCTCCGGGCAGGAACGGCGTCACCACCAGGCCGGTTTCGCAGAACAGAATCAAGAACAGGATGGCGTAAACCCAGACGCCATACTGTGCGACCAGCTCCGCAAGGTGCACATCAATATGCAGGATGAAATCAATCAAAAAATGAATCAGGTCCATATTTGTCTTAGCCTTTAGTGACAACCGCCCCCTGTTACGGGGGCGCTGATATTAGTCCGCCAAAAACAGCGGGCCCATCGGCATCACCGGCAGGTCGAAATGGGCCGGATAATCCACCGACACCAGATACAATCCTTCCGCTTTCGCCGTCGCGGCAGCCAGAGTCCGGTCCTTCGCCGCCAGCAGTTCTGCAATCCAGCTCTCTGGCTGGTTTCCGGCGCCTACTTCCATCAGGCTGCCGACGATGTTCCTTACCATATGATGAACAAAAGCGTTCGCTTTGATATCCACCACCACATAAGCCCCGTGACGGGTCACGTTGATATGCATCACGTTGCGCCACGGCGTGCGCGACTGACATTGCACCGCGCGAAACGAGGTGAAGTCATTCTCGCCAATTAAACACTGCGCGGCGCGATGCATCCGCCCGGCATCCAGAGGGTGGTAATAATGCGTCACCCCCTGACTTAACACCGCCGGGCGCAGGCGGTGATTATAGATGACGTAGCGGTAACGACGGGCCGTCGCGCTGAAGCGGGCGTGAAAATCGTCCGCAACATGCTTCACCCAACGCACGGCGATGTCACCAGGTAAATTCGCATTTACGCCCAGCGTCCACGCGGCGTCTTTACGCTGAGCGCGGGTTTCAAAGTGCACCACCTGGCCGGTACCGTGTACGCCGGCGTCGGTACGCCCGGCGCAGAATACGTGTACCGGTTCGGCCGCCACCTGCGACAGCGCCTTTTCCAGCTTTTCCTGCACGCTGCGCACTTCGTTTTGCCGCTGCCAGCCGTAGTATTTGCTGCCGTCGTACTCGATGCCCAGCGCGATTTTATACACCGGCTGCTGCTGTGCTTCAGACATCAGTACAAATACTCCTGAACCAGCTTCTCGGCGATTTTCACCGCCATCAGCGCGCCGCCAAAGCGGACGTTATCGGCCACCGACCAGAACTGAATCTGCTCGGGCATGCCGTAATCGTTATGCACGCAACCGATGGACAGACGCGCGTTACCGGAAGCATCGCCGACCTGCGTCGGGAACTCGCCCTCTTCAGAAAGCTCGATATCCTCGCCACGGGTAAAGGCGTCGCGCGCCTCCTCCGCCGCCAGCGGACGCAACGCTTCAAAATTCACCATCTGCGCATGGCCATAGAAGACCGGCGATTGCACGACGCTTGCGGAAATCATCAGGCCGTCATCCTGGAGAATTTTGCGCGCTTCATCGACGATACGACGTTCTTCGCGCACGCTACCTTCGCGATCCGGGAGAATCGGCAGCATGTTGAAAGCCAGCTGGCGCCCAAAGAAATCGTCTTCATCAATCGGAATACCGTTCAGCAGCTTCGCGCTCTGCCCCGCCAGCGCATCGACCGCTTTTTTCCCCTGCGCCGAGGCAGACAGCAGGTTGGTAACGGTAATACGCGACAGGCCGCCATCATCGATCAGCGGCTTCAGCGCCGTCAGCAGTTGGCTGGTCAGGCTGTTTGGTACCGCGATCACGTTACGGTTGCGGTAGTCGCCGAGCACGAACGGGTTGACGTCCGGCACCACCAGCGGCACGTCCGGCTCCAGCGCAAACAGGCCGCTAAGATCGATAACCAGACAACCGGCATTGGTGGCTTCTTCGACATACGCCGCGCTGGCTTCGACGCCCGCGGCGAAGAAAGCCAACTGGGCCTGGGTCCAGTCAAATTCGGCGGCGTCCTGCACGATGACCGATTTGCCACCATAACGCAGATGTTCGCCCGCGCTTTCATTGCGCGCCAGCGCATAAATTTCGCCTACCGGAAACTGGCGTTCAGCAAGGGTTTCAAGCAGGGCTTCGCCTACGGCGCCGGTTGCGCCCAGTACGGCAATATTCCAGCCTTCAGACATGGTGGTGTACTCCAGAAAATAGCGACCCTGCCGGATTATCCGACAGGGGCATTAAGAAGATATTAACGAACAGGATGATGTACGGCATTAAAACCGAGCTGACGCAGCAGCGTCGCTGCTTTTTCATCGCTGCACTGTACGTACAGGGAAGACCATTCGCGGCGTTCCTGATAATTTTTGCGCAGCTTGTCGAATTCACCGGCAATGCCTGCCACTTTACGCAGCGGCGCATCATCGCGGCGCACATCATACACCAAATGGACCAGCCTTTTCAGCGTCGCCTGATCGAGTGGGCCGTGCAGAGTGATGCGGCCAAATTCAGGCGCCGGCAGTAGCGTATCCAGCGCCACCTGCTGCGGATGGCCAATAAACGCGCTATAGGCTTCAAAAACCTGGGTGGTGCCGCGCGCTTTGCCTTCAAGGGTATAACCGGCGATATGCGAGGTACCGATATCGACACGCGCCAGCAACTCGGTATTCAGATCCGGTTCGGGTTCCCAGACGTCAAGCACCACGCTCAGCTGCTGCCCGGCCTGCAAGCGCTTGAGCAGCGCCGCGTTATCCACCACCGGGCCACGGCAGGCGTTAATCAGGATCGCCCCCGGCTGCAGGCGGCTAATCAGCGCTTCATCGGCCAGATGCAGCGTTTTATACGGCCCGTCTTTAAACAACGGCGTGTGGAAAGTCAGGACATCCGCCTGCTGCACCAGCTCGTCCAGGCTGCGGAAGTCGCCTTCATCGCCACGATCGGCGCGCGGCGGATCGCAGAGTAATGTTTTAATTCCCAGCGCTTCCAGACGTTTTTGCAAACGCCCGCCAACGTTGCCGACGCCGACGATACCGACGGTACGATCAGCCAGCGCGAATCCGTCGCGCTCGGCGAGCATCAGCAGCGCCGAGAAAACATACTCCACCACCGCGATCGCATTACAGCCCGGCGCGGCGGAAAAGCCAATCCCCGCCTGCTGTAACCACGCTTGATCGACATGATCGGTGCCTGCGGTGGCGGTGCCGACAAACTTAATTGCCTTACCGGAGAGCAGCGCTTCATTCACCTTAGTGACGGAACGCACCATCAGCGCGTCGGCGTCGGTTAACGCTTCCTGCGGAATGGGACGACCGGGAACGGCCTGCACGTCTCCCAAACGGCTAAAAAGCTCACGCGCATAGGGCATATTTTCATCAACGAGGATTTTCACGGTTCAGTACCTGTCTGAGAACGAGAGTAAACCGGGGAAGTGTGCCATAATCTGGCCGCCAGGAACATCATCACCCGGCTTAAGTACAGCACTACGGTAAGGATTCATCATGACACCACCCGTTTCAGGTATGTCCGATCGCCCTCCGGGGACTGGCCCATCCGGCGCATCCGCCGTGGGCCCAAACGCGCTCACCATGCAGCAACGCACCGTTCTGGAGCGGCTGATAACGCGTCTGGTGACGCTGACATCGCAGCAAAACGCCGAAGTGTGGGCCTGCGTGAAGCACGATCTGGGTCTGAAAGGCGACACGCCGCTGCTGGCGAGCCATTTCAGCGCGGCTGAGAGCAACCTGAATCAGCGCTTAAGTATCGCTCAGCAAAACCACCACCATCGGCAAATTCTCGCCCAGCTCAGCGAACTGCTGACTCAGGGAAATAACCGTCAGGCGGTGAGCGATTATATCCGCCAGAATTACGGTCAAACCGTGCTGCATGCGCTGACCCAGGCGCAGCTGGAGAACGTGCTGCATCTGCTGCAAAACGGCCAGTTGGCGATCCCGCAGCCGCAGCAGCGTACGCCGACGCTGCGCCCTTTGCTGCCGGCGGAACATAACACCCTGAATCAGCTAGTGACCAAACTGGCCGCCGCAACCGGCGAATCGAGCAAGCTTATCTGGCAATCAATGCTTGAGCTGTGCGGCGTGAAATCCGGCGAACTGATCCCCGCCACCCACTTCACCCCACTCTCGTACTGGCTGCAGGCGCGACAAACGCTGAGCGCGCAAACCGCGCCGACGATGAATTCGCTGCAGGCAGCGCTCAAGCAACCGCTGGAGGCGCAGGAGTGGCAGAAAATCGCCGATTTCGCGCAAAGCAGCTGGCAGGTGACGCCCACGACGACCTTAACCAGCCCGCAGGTGCTAACGCTATTAAATAAGGTCTTTGCGCTACGCGTGGCCCGCGCCCAGGCGACAATGGCAATTACTCTGGTCGAGCCGCTGCCCGCCCCCCATGCGGTGTATAGCAAAAAAGCGTGGACGGTGGCGATTGCCCTGCTGGTGGTGATTATTCTGCTGTGGCTGGTGCTGTAAGCTAAAAACAATCATGGCGGCCAGAACGCCGCCATGATGCCATTACTTACGCAGCGTCAGTAAAGTGACACCAATGCCCAATACCGCGCAAATCGCCCCGGCAAGGAACACGGAAGCATAGCCAAGCGAGGTGGCAAGCAGGCCAGCCAGCGGGCCAGTGACGCCGTAAGAGATATCCTGAAACGCGGCATAGCCGCCAAGCGCGGTGCCGCGAACCTGGGCCGGAACCCGTTTGACTACCTCAACGCCCAGCGCCGGGAAGATGAGCGAGCAACCGCAGCCGGTCAAAGCGGCGCCCGCCAGCGCCACCCAGGCGCCCGGCGCTTGCCATAGCAGCGTCAGACCAATCGCTTCAATCAGCAGTGATACCATCGCCACCTTAATGCCGCCAAAGCGATCCGGCATCCAGCCGAACAGAATACGCATCAGGACAAAAGCGCCGCCAAACGCGGTCAACGTGAAGCCGGCCATCGCCCAGCCGTGGCTGGCGAAATAGAGTGAAACAAAGGTACCGATCACCGCAAAGCCGACGCCCTGCAGGCCGAGACCAATTCCCGGCCGCCAGATCATGCCGATGACGCTCCATAGCGAAGGACGCTCGCCGCCGTGGGCGGGAACTTTACGAACCGTGCCGTTAATCGCCCACGCCAGCAGCGGCAGCGCCATCGTAACGCAGGCCAATGCCGCCACGCCGAAGCGGCTGTAAATCAGCAGCCCCAGCGGCGCGCCCACCGCCAGCGCCCCGTACATCGCCATGCCGTTCCACGACATCACTTTACCGGAACGTCGCGGGCCAACCAGCCCTAATCCCCAGCTTAAGTTACCGGTCAGCAGTTGGCTTTCACCAAAGCCGAGAATCAAACGACCCAGCACCAGCAGGCCAAATTTGGCCATTACCGGCACCGGCAGCAGCGCCGCCGCCAGCCAGGCGCAGCCGGCCAGAGCACAGGCCAACATTCCTTGCAGCACCGAGCGTTTCGCGCCGTACTGATCGGCCAGTCTCCCGGCATAGCCGCGGGTTAATACCGTGGCGAGAAACTGGATGCCGACGGCCACGCCGACGAGTGTGTTGCCAAAGCCGAGATCGTGGTGCACAAATAGCGGGATAACCGGTAGCGGCAACCCCACGGTCATATAGGTCAGAAAAACCGCAAAGGTAATGCGAAATAGCGAGAAATTCTCTGAAGCGTTGTTTATCGTTTTTGTCGCTGCGGACATGCGTTACCCCAGTTTTGCAGAGCAAGGCGAGAAGATGGAATGGGAATGATGGCGAGCAATTTGCCTGCTCTCGCCAGGCGCTGTCAAGACGTCAAAAAAAGGGGAGCCTCGGGCTCCCCTGGTACTGACTCTAACCAATTAGGCGTTGTATTTACGCATAACCAGGGTCGCGTTGGTGCCGCCGAAGCCGAAGCTGTTGGACATCACGGTGGTCAACTGAGCATCGGTCGGTTTGGTGACGATGTTAAGGCCGGCAGCCTGCTCGTCCATCTCTTCGATGTTGATGCTTGGCGCGATAAAACCGTGCTCCAGCATCAGCAGAGAGTAGATGGCTTCCTGTACGCCTGCGGCGCCCAGAGAGTGGCCGGTCATCGCTTTGGTGGCGGAGATAGCCGGGCTGTTGTCGCCGAAGACTTCGCGGATAGCGCCCAGCTCTTTAACGTCGCCTACCGGAGTCGAAGTGCCGTGGGAGTTCAGGTAGTCGATCGGAGTATCAACGCCGTGCATCGCCATCTGCATGCAGCGCACTGCGCCTTCGCCAGATGGAGCAACCATGTCCGCGCCATCGGAAGTCGCGCCGTAACCGACGATTTCCGCATAGATATGCGCGCCGCGCGCCAGCGCGTGTTCCAGCTCTTCCACCACGACCATGCCGCCGCCGCCCGCGATAACGAAACCGTCGCGGTTCGCATCATAGGTACGGGACGCTTTGTCCGGAGAATCGTTGTATTTAGTGGACAGCGCGCCCATGGCGTCGAATTCACAAGCCATTTCCCAGCACAGCTCTTCGCCGCCGCCGGCAAAGACGATGTCCTGTTTGCCCAGCTGAATCTGTTCTACCGCGTTACCGATGCAGTGTGCGGAAGTGGCGCAAGCGGAGCTGATAGAGTAGTTGACGCCGTGGATTTTAAACGGCGTGGCGAGGCAGGCAGATACGCCGGAAGCCATCGCTTTGGTGACAACATATGGGCCCACGGCTTTCAGACCACGCGGGCTACGCATGGCATCGGCGCCGAAGACCTGGAATTTCGGGGAGCCGCCGCCGGAACCTGCAATCAGGCCGACACGCGGGTTGTTCTGGTATGCTTCCGGCGCCAGACCGGCGTCGGCTACCGCCTGCTCCATGGACAGATAAGCATAGATGGATGCATCGCTCATAAAGCGAACTACTTTGCGGTCAATGAGGCCCGTGGTATCCAGTTTGACGTTGCCCCATACGTGGCTACGCATTCCTGAATCCTTCAGCTCCTGAGAGAAAGTGATCCCTGAACGTCCTTCACGCAGAGATGCCAGGACTTCCTGCTGGTTATTACCGATGCTGGAAACGATGCCCAAGCCAGTAATCACTGCACGTTTCATTCAATACCTCTGTAAGTCGCACTATTTTAAGTTTCGAGTCGCACAATAGCGTACACTTGTACGCCGAACAAGTCCGATCAGCCATTTTGTGTATAAATTTGCGCCTTCTGGCACACATCGTTAAGATCGCGCTACGCCTTGTGATTCGAGTAACTTACGTGAAACAAAACGCCATACAACCCGCCAACCTGGAATTCAACGCTGAGGGTACACCTGTTTCCCGAGATTTTGACGACGTTTATTTTTCTAATGACAACGGTCTGGAAGAGACGCGCTACGTTTTTCTCAACGGCAACCAGCTTGATAGCCGTTTTCCAACCCACCCGCGCCCGCTGTTTATCGTCGCGGAGAGCGGCTTCGGCACCGGGCTCAATTTCCTGACGCTGTGGCAGGCGTTTGCTGTTTTTCGTCGCGATAATCCGCAGGCTACGCTGCAAAGATTACATTTCATCAGTTTTGAAAAATTTCCCCTGAAGGCCGACGACCTGCGCCTGGCGCACCAGCACTGGCCGGAACTGGCGCCATGGGCTGAACAGCTACAGGCGCAGTGGCCATTGCCAATCGCGGGCTGCCACCGCCTGCTGCTCGACGATGGCCGCGTCACGCTGGATTTATGGTTTGGCGATATCAACACGCTCACCGACCAGCTTGACGATTCACTCAACCGCCAGGTCGACGCCTGGTTCCTCGACGGCTTCGCGCCGGCGAAAAACCCGGATATGTGGACGCCGGGGCTGTTTTCAGCCATGGCGCGTCTGGCCCGCCCCGGCGGCACGCTGGCGACCTTCACCTCCGCTGGCTTCGTTCGCCGCGGGCTGCAGGAGGCCGGCTTTAGCATGCAAAAACGCAAAGGCTTTGGTCGCAAGCGCGAAATGCTAATCGGTGAATTGACCGCCGACGTTCCGACATTCGCGCGGACGCCATGGTTTGCCCGCAGCGGTAGTCAATCGCGCGAAGCGGCGGTGATCGGCGGCGGTATCGCCAGCGCCCTGCTCTCGCTGGCGCTGCTGCGTCGCGGCTGGCAGGTGACGTTGTACTGCGCTGACGATGCGCCCGCCAGCGGCGCATCCGGCAATCGTCAGGGCGCGCTGTATCCGCTATTAAGCCAGCACGACCCTTCGCTGGCGCGCTTTTTCCCGGCGGCATTTACTTTCGCGCGCCGCCTCTACGACGCCCTGCCAGTGGAATTTGATCATCAATGGTGCGGCGTAACCCAACTCGCCTGGGATGAAAAAAGCACGCAGAAAATCGCCCAAATGCTGGCTTCAGATTTACCGGCGGAGATCGCCTGCGCGGTGACGGCGGAGCAGGTTGCTGAACTGACCGGCGTTGATACTGGCTGCGGCGGTATCTCCTATCCGGCCGGCGGCTGGCTGTGCCCGCAGCAGTTGACGGCAGAATTACTGGCGCTGGCGGCGACGCAGGGACTACGCAGCCACTACGGTTATCCCGTCGAAACGCTCAGCGCGGAGGGCGACGGCTGGTTGCTCAATCAGCAGCATCGTCATCAGGCGGTAGTACTGGCGAACGGACATCGCCTGACTGATTTTGCCCAGACCAGGCAGTTACCGGCTTATCCGGTCGGCGGCCAGGTCAGCCATATACCCACCACGCCGGGGCTTTCCGCCCTGCGCCAGGTGTTATGCTATGACGGCTATCTGACGCCGCAAAACCCCGAGAATCAGCAACACTGTATCGGCGCCAGCTATCATCGCGGCAAGACGGATACCGATTTCAGCGCCGAAGATCAGTGGCAGAATCGCCAGCGCCTGATTGATTGTTTCCCGCAGGCGGCATGGGCAAAAGAGGTGGATGTTAGCGGCAACGAAGCCCGCTGCGGCGTACGCTGCGCCACCCGCGACCACCTGCCGATGGTGGGCAACGTTCCGGATTATGAGAAAACGTTGACGCAGTACGCCACGCTTCACCAACAGCAGGAAAATGTCGGCAGCGCGCCGGTCTATCACAATCTGTTTATGCTCGCGGCATTGGGATCTCGTGGGTTGTGCACCGCGCCATTGAGCGCCGAACTGCTGGCCTCGCAGATGAGTGAAGAACCGCTACCGCTGGATAGCGAAACCCTCGCGGCGCTGAATCCGAATCGACTGTGGGTAAGAAAACTGCTGAAGGGAAAAGCGGTAAAATAACGCCGGCTTGCGCCTTATCCCGACCTGGGTTTAGTCGCCCCGGTAGGCGCAGCGCGACCGGGGAGAGTTTCCGGATGTGGGCTAACGCCTCATCCGGATGACACCATTTATCAGGCCTGATTTTTCGCCTGCTGGTACAGGTTATTCCACATCCCTTGCACCAGAATCTGATCCGGCGGCGATAGTTCGCCCGCGCTGATGGCCTTTTCCAGGCTGCTGGCGACTTTATCATTAATCGCCTGCGCCGTATGTTCCCCTTCCCCTTCCAGCTCAGCCACCGCCAGCGTCAGGTGGCCGCGCAGATAACCGCCAGCAAACAGTTCGTCATCACTGGCGTGGTCTACCATATCGTCAATTAACGCCAGAATGCGTGATTCAAACTCCGCGATCATCGTCTTTCCTCTTTCATTTGTAGAACGTGGCTTTAGTGCAGGTCTTCCGGCCACGGAAATTGTTCTGCCGTCAGCGGCGGCGTTTGATAATACTGTTGCAGCGCGCGAATAAAGCGTGCCGGTCGCTCAGGGATCCCTTGCTCCAGATAGGTCATCACCTGGGCATGTACGCGCCGTTGAAAGGCGATGCGGTCGGGCTCAAAGTCGCCTTCGAGGTTGTCACAGCTGACGTTAAACGGAAATCCCGCCGCCGTGCAGAACAACCAGTCAAAAGCCTGTGGCTTGACCTCGACGTCTTCGAACTTGCTTTGCGTCATCGCATCGCGGCCGTCCGGGCAGTACCAGTAACCAAAATCTACCTGCTCGCGCCGCGCCTTGCCGGCGATACACCAGTGGGAAATTTCGTGCAGCGCGCTGGCGTAAAAGCCGTGAGCAAACACGATCCGGTTGTATGGCACTTCGCTATCTGCAGGAAGATAGATCGGTTCGTCGTCGCCTTTAATCAGACGGGTATTAAAATCATCGGCAAAGCAGCCGTCGAAGATCTCGACCAACTGCTGATAATGGTGTTGCTGTTGCATTAGTGAATTCCCAACCACTGCAAAATCTCAGCCCCGTGGCTGTCGTAAAGAAGTTTAGCGCTCATCACCGCGGAGACGATGACGATCATCGGCCGAATCAACGACTGCCCTTTACTCAGCACCAGCCGCGAACCGGCGCGAGCGCCGATAAACTGTCCGGCCATCATCACAAAACCGGTAGCCCAAATCACTTTGCCGCCAATGATAAACAGCAGCAGGCCGCCAATATTGGAGGTAGCGTTTAGCAGTTTGGCGTGAGCGGTGGATTTCGCGAGATTAAACCCGGCGAGCGTCACAAAGGCCAGCGCATAAAAAGAACCGGCGCCGGGGCCAAAAAAACCGTCGTAGAAACCCACGCTGCCGCCAGCGACCAGCGCGAACGGCAAACCATACAGGCGACGCTGACGATCGGATTCGCCAAGCTTAGGCATCAGCAAAAAGTACAGCCCAATGCCGATCACCAGCAGCGGCAGGATTTGCTTCAAAATATCGGACTGCACGTGCTGCACCAGCAGCGCCCCCACCGTCGAGCCGATAAACGTCATCAGAATATTGAGTTTCTGATCGGCAAGATTTACCACCTTGCGACGGATAAAGTAGAGCGTCGCGGAAATGGAACCGCCGCACGCCTGTAGCTTATTGGTCGCCAATGCCTGAGCGGGCGGCATACCTGCCGCCATCAACGCCGGGACGGTTAACAACCCGCCGCCGCCAGCTAAGGAATCAATAAATCCGGCCAGAATCGCGACGAAAAAGAGCGCCACCAAAACCATTGGCGACACCATAAACAGTTCGACAAAACTATCCATTAGAGAAGATGCTCATCCAGTAGCGCCTGGCAGGAAGGCGGCAGCGGAGGCGGCGTCTTCTTCACAGGTGGGGTTGACCCAGGTTTAGGCGGTTCAAACCAGCTTTGCAGCTCGGCTCCGCAGCCATCGCCAGCCGGCGGCGGCGCTTGATCTTCGCACTCAAGGCTGCCCGCCGGGCAGCGCAGGCGCACGTGCATGTGGGCGCGATGCTGGAACCACGGGCGAACTTTGCGTAGCCATTGGCGATCGTTACCAGCATCGAGGCACAATTGCTGTTTGATAGCCGGGTTGACGAAAATACGCGTTACATCGTTATCTTCCGCCGCCATTTTAATCAGGTTGCTGATTTGCGGGCTCCACAGTGACGGCACCACCCGCTTGCCATCACGGGCGACTAAATCCAGCGCCTGTGGTTTCAGCAGTTGCGCGGAGGTCCAGCGGGTCTGCGGCAATTGCAGGAAAATATCAACATCCAGACCCGACTGATGGCTAGCGTGGCCGCCATTAAAACGCCCGCCGGCAGGCATGCCCATATCGCCAATCAGCACCGTCCCCATACCTTTATTGTGCGCCTGCAAACTCAGCCGCTGAATAAACTGCACGAGATCCGGATGGCCGAAGTAGCGACGCTGATCGGTACGCATCACCTGGTAATCAGGGGAGTTCAACGGTAGCGGCTGGGCGCCGACGATGCAGCCATTGGCAAACGCGCCAATAGACTGGGCGCTGCCGCTAATCGGCTGGGATATTTTCTGCCACGGCGTCGCCGCCAGGCTGGCGGTGCTGGCCAAAAGCGCCAGCAGTGCGATAACGGTATTTTTCATCGGTTACCAGCGTGGAATTGATGTTGTCACGTCGCCATTCTGCGCGCGTTGACGCATAAAGTGATCCATTAACACGATAGCCAGCATGGCCTCGGCGATCGGAACCGCGCGAATGCCGACGCACGGATCGTGACGCCCTTTGGTGATCATTTCGACTTCTTCGCCGAAGCGGTTAATCGTATGACCGGGAACGGTAATACTGGAGGTTGGCTTCAGCGCGATGTTAGCAACAATTTGCTGGCCGCTGCTGATACCGCCAAGAATGCCGCCGGCGTGGTTACTCTGGAAGCCGGCTTTGGTGATTTCGTCGCGGTTTTCGCTGCCGCGCAGTTTGACCACCTCAAAACCATCACCGATTTCTACCCCTTTCACCGCGTTGATGCTCATCAGCGCGTGGGCGATATCGGCATCCAGGCGGTCGAACACCGGCTCGCCGAGGCCCGGAGGAACGCCGTCAGCCACGACGGTCACTTTCGCGCCAATAGAGTCGCCCTCTTTTTTCAGGCCGCGCATCAGTTCATCCAGCGCGTCGATTTTATCCGGATCCGGGCAGAAGAATGGGTTCTGCTCAACCTGATCCCAGTCTTTGATGGCCAACGGAATATCGCCCATCTGCGTCAGGCAGCCGCGGATCACAATACCAAATTTAGCCGCGAGGAATTTTTTGGCAATCGCCCCGGCCGCCACGCGCATCGCGGTTTCACGCGCAGACGAACGGCCGCCGCCGCGATAGTCGCGCAGGCCGTATTTCTGCTCGTAGGTGTAATCCGCATGACCCGGGCGGAACAGATCTTTAATCGCGCCGTAGTCCTGGGAACGCTGATCGGTGTTTTCAATCAACAGGCCAATACTGGTGCCGGTGGTCACGCCTTCGAAGACGCCGGAAAGGATTTTCACCTGGTCCGGTTCGCGGCGCTGGGTGGTGTAACGCGATGTCCCAGGGCGACGGCGATCCAGATCGTGCTGCAGGTCAGCTTCGGTCAGCGGAATGCCTGGCGGCACCCCGTCGACGATGCAACCCAGCGCCAGGCCGTGCGATTCGCCGAAGGTGGTGACGCGAAAGAGTTGTCCAATTGTATTTCCTGCCATCACGGCTCCATTCTTTTCGTTATGTTTGCGTGTTGTTTTTTTAGTCTTTATAAATGCCGAAATGCGCCCGCGCGTCAATAAGCTGCTGTTTAGTCAGCATAAAGACGCCATCACCGCCGTTATCAAACTCAAGCCAGGTGAACGGCACGTCCGGGTACTGCTCCATCAGATGTACCATGCTGTTACCGACTTCACAAATCAGAATACCGTCGTCGTTGAGGTAATCCGGCGCGCAGCCAAGAATGCGGCGCGTCAGCTTCAGGCCATCGCTACCGGAAGCCAGACCCAGAACCGGCTCATGCTCATATTCATCAGGCAGATCGGCCATATCTTCTTCATCAACGTACGGCGGATTGGTCACGATCAGATCGTACTGCAGCTTCGGCAGATCGCGGAACAGATCGGAACGGATCGGGGTAACCTGGTTAATCAGGCCATGTTCTTCAACGTTATGTTCGGCAACGGCCAGTGCGTCCGGGGAGATATCGACAGCGTCGACTTCGGCTTCCGGGAAGGCATAGGCGCAGGCGATGGCAATACAGGCGCTACCGGTACACATATCGAGAATATGCTGCGGTTTGTGGTTTATCAGCCCGGCGAACTGGTTATTGATCAGTTCGCCAATCGGCGAGCGCGGTACCAGCACGCGCTCATCAACATAGAATTCATGGCCGCAGAACCATGCTTTGTTGGTCAGGTAAGCGACGGGAATGCGTTCGTTGACGCGGCGAATCACGCGCTCGACGATACGATGTTTTTCGCTGGAGGTCAGGCGCGCGGTGCGCATATCTTCCGGTATATCTAACGGCAGGTACAGCGAGGGTAATACCAGCTGTACGGCCTCATCCCACGGGTTATCGGTGCCATGACCGTACCAAATGTTGGCGGCGCTAAAACGACTTACCGCCCAACGCAGCATGTCCTGAATGGTCTGCAGCTCATTGACCGCTTCATCAACAAAAATTTTATCCACGCAATCCTCCAGGGCACGCTCTGCTATAAATTCGGCGGCTAGTTTGCCACGACGGCGGCGATAAATCAGCATTCTTGCGCAGCCGGAGTGGGGAAAAATAGGTTTTCCTTGCCTGAAGCGCGGGCGAGTCGGGTAAACTAACGAAAAGAAATAGTGAGATTGGGCAATGAAAAAGAAAACACCGCTAAGCGCGGAGGATCAGGCGCTGTTCCGCCAGCTAATGACCGGCACCCGGCAAATTAAACAGGACACTATCGTACACCGCCCGCAGCGCAAGAAGCTCAGCGAGGTTCCGCCTAAGCGATTGCTGCAGGAACAGGTGGATAACAGCCACTATTTTTCCGACGAGTTTCAGCCGTTGCTCAATACGGAAGGCGCGATGAAGTACGTGCGCGCGGATGTCAGCCATTTTGAGCTGAAAAAGCTGCGCCGCGGCGACTATTCGCCGGAGCTGTTTCTCGATCTGCATGGCCTGACCCAGATGCAGGCAAAACAAGAATTGGGCGCGCTAATTGCCGCCTGCCGCCGCGAACATATCTTCTGCGCCTGCGTGATGCACGGACACGGCAAACACATCCTCAAGCAGCAAACGCCGCTGTGGCTGGCGCAACATCCGCATATTATGGCGTTCCATCAGGCACCAAAAGAATACGGCGGCGATGCCGCGCTATTGGTACTGATTGAAGTTGAAGAGTGGTTGCCGCCGGAGCTTCCGTAAGCGGAAGCTCCGAGGGTGGAAAGCCTTAGATGGCTTTCGCCATTCTCAAATTGCAGGGGCTCATCTGCCAGTTGAATTCGCCCTTGCCGTCGGCGTCGAGGGTGACGCAGGCAATCGCTGAGGTAGTAAACATCGGGGGCGTTTCCCCCGGGCACAGCTCTGAGACGAGGTACCCCACCAACGGCAGGTGTGAAACGACCAGCGCCGTTTTCACGCCCTCATTCGCCAGCGCCTGAAGATAAGCGCTAACCATCCCTACATCGCCGCACGGCGTGAGTTCCGGCATCACGTCGACATCTTTCGGCAGGTTCATGCACTCCCCTACTACGTCGAGAGTTTGCTCTGCACGCAGGTAAGGGCTGACAAGCACCCGCTCAATATCCACTTTTTGACCTTTCAGCCAGGTTGCCATCTGACGAGATTCGTCACAACCGCAAACGGTTAAGGGACGAACGGAGTCACTGGCTGCATCGAGGGCAGCGTCGCCGTGACGCATGATAAAAACTTGCATATTGCACCGCTTTTGTTAACCAGAATCACCGCAACTCGCTCTGCGTAAACAATACGCAGGCGACCCGGTGGCCGGGCATTGTGCCTGATCCATCCAACGAATGAAACGCTGTTTTTTACCTCAATGGCGTAAGTATAGTCAATATTTGTTTACAAAACCGCCAATCAACAGCGCCAGTCCACGTTGGATTTACCTTCTTTTGACCATAACTTAGGTCGTCCGTTCACCAGTGGGCCAAAAGGCCGCCCCCTGCTCGGCCATGCGCAATAAGGTGTCGCACGGAGAAAAACGAGGGCCGTACTGTGCGGCCAGACGCTGCAAGATTGCGGCGACTTCACCCGCGCCGAGGCTATCCATATAGCGGAACGGGCCGCCGAGAAACGGCGGAAAACCTATACCAAAGACGGCGCCAATATCGCCATCACGCGCGCTACGTACGATCTGTTCATCAAAACAGCGCGCCGCCTCGCTGAGCATCATCATCACGCAGCGTTCAGCGACCTGCTGAGCAGACAAACGCGCCTGCGGACTTGCTACAGCCAATAATGGGTAAATAGCCGGGTCAGCCCGTTTTTTGCTTTTACGCCTTTTTGTCTCATAAAGATAGAAACCGCGATTATTTTTTCTGCCTTTGCGATCGTCCTTCAAAATCGCGTCAATGATGTTTGCAGGCGGGCTAAAACGTTCACCAAAAGCGGTCTCCAGTACCGGGATAATCTTAGTGCCGGTATCAATGCCGACTTCATCCAGCAACTGAATAGGTCCAACCGGGAAACCAAATTTAACCAACGCATTATCAATATGTTCAACCGGCTCGCCCTCCAGCAGCAGGCGCATGGCTTCATTGATATAGGGCGCCAGAATACGGTTAACATAAAAACCGGCGCGATCCGCGACCACGATCGGCGTTTTGCCCTGCAGCTTCGCCAGCTTCACCACCGTGGCGATGGTTTGCTCATCGGTCGTTGCGTGCGGGATAACCTCAACCAGCGGCATTTTTTCGACCGGACTGAAAAAATGCAGACCAATTACCTTCTCAGGCCGCGCGGCCTGAGCGGCGATCTCGCCGATCGGTAGCGATGAGGTATTGGAGGCAAAGATCGTCTGCGGCCCGCAGCATTGTTCGATCTCGCCAACCATCCGCTGTTTCAGCGCCAGATCCTCAAACACCGCTTCGATGACCACATCGCGGTGGGCAAAGCCATGATAATCCGTAGCGCCGGAAATCAGCGCCAGCTGACGATCGCGTTCACTGGCGCGCAGATAGCGGCGACGCACCTGCTTATCCAGCAGATCCCAACTGTACTTGAGCGCATGATTGATGCCTTTCGCCTGAATGTCTTTTATGCGTACCGGCAAGCCGCCTTTACAGGCGGTGACGTAAGCAATTCCGCCTCCCATTAAGCCGCCGCCGAGTACAGCAATGCTATTCAGCGGAGCGGGGTCAGCTTCGGCGCCACGATCTTTTTTCAGATCGGTGCTGGCAAAAAAAATAGAACGTAACGCTTGCGATTGTGGCGTCATCGCCAGTTCGCCAAACGCTCGCGCCTCTTCGGCGTAACCGCTGTTGCAGCCGTGCGCCAGTCCGTTTTCTATCACCTGTAAAATACGTTCTGCCGCCGGGTAATTACCCTGCGTTTTTTGCCGGGTCTTTTTCGCCACCATGCGGAACAGCAGCTGACGCCCCAGAGGCCCGGCAAGTACCCGTTCGCGCACCGGTACAGTTCGGCTCGCCGGCCGCCCCTGTAACGCCAGCTCAACCGCGGTCCGCAGCAATATCGATTGCGGGACAACATCGTCCACCAGCCCGGCTTTCAACGCCTGACGCGGACGCAATTGTTTACCGGTGAGGATCATTTCAAGCGCCGTACTGACGCCAATCAGCCGCGGCAGACGTTGAGTGCCGCCGGAGCCCGGTAGCAACCCCAGTTGCACTTCCGGCAATCCCAACCGCGTTTTATCATCGTCGCTACAGACTCGCCCATGACAGGCCAGCGCCAGCTCCAGGCCGCCGCCAAGGCAGGCGCCGTGAATGGCGGCAATCACCGGGATAGAAAGCGCGTGGATCTCGGACATGATCTGCTGGCCCTGGCGCGCCAGCGCTTCGGCTTCTGCGGCGCTGGTACAACGAGCAATCATGTTGATATCCGCGCCGGCGATAAAGTTGTCGGGTTTAGCGGAGATAAATACGGCGCCGCGCAGCGCCTTATTTTCGCGGAGCTGGCGGATAATCGTCCGCACCTCGCCGCCGAACTCGGCTTTCAGGGTATTCATCTTTTCGCCGGGCGCGTCGATGGTGATAACGGCGATGTTATCCGGGCGAATTTCAAGCGTAAAAGCTGTTGCCGCTTCCATTATTCGACCTCCAGAACCATAGCGGAACCTAAACCCCCCGCCGCGCAGGCGGTAACCAGACCAAATCCGCCGCCGCGTCGCCGGAGTTCATGCAACGTCTGGGTAATCATGCGCGCGCCGGTCGCCGCAAAGGGGTGTCCGTAGGCGATAGAGCCGCCCAGCACGTTGAACTTGCTGGCATCGACTTCCCCGGTTGCCTGTGAACGGCCCAGCACTTCCCGGGCGAAACGATTACTGGCTAAACATTGTAGATTCGCCAGCGTCTGCGCGGCGAAAGCTTCATGCATATCAATCAACGTGAGGTCTGCAAGGGTAATTCCCGCCCTATCCAACGCCAGCGGCGTCGCCCACGCCGGCCCCAGCAACATATCCTGCCAGACATCAATAGCGGTGAACGCATAGCTACGCAGGTAGCCCAGCGGCGTTAACCCCAACTCTTTGGCCCGGGATTCGGTCATCATGATCACCGCGGCGGCGCCGTCGGTGAGCGGCGTACTGTTTGCCGCCGTGACGCTACCGTGTTTACGATCGAACGCCGGACGTAACTTTTGGTAATCCGCCAGGGTTGAATTTTTACGAATATTGTTGTCCTGTTCCAGCGGCTCGCGATAAGGCGGTACATAGGCCGTCATCACTTCACTGGCCAGTTTGCCCTCTTCCCAGGCGCGGGCGGCAAGCTGGTGTGAACGCAGCGCCAACGCGTCCTGATCTTCACGGCTAATGCCCCAGGTTTTCGCCATCTGCTCAGCGGTGTCGCCCATCCGCAGGCCGGTAGAGTATTCCGCGACAGCAGGCGGCACCGGTAAAAGATCGCGCAGGCGCAGGCGGGAAAAGAGTTTTAGCCGTTGGCCAAGGGTGCGCGCTTTATTGGCATCCACCAGGGTACGGGCCAGTTTTTTACTCACGCCGATGGGGAGAACGGAGGAGGAATCAGCGCCGCCGGCGATGCCCGCGCGGATCGTGCCGGCCATCAGGCTTTCGGCAATATTAGCTACCGCCTGGAAACTGGTGGCGCAGGCGCGGCTGACGCTATAGGCGTCGGTATGCACATTCACGCCGGTACCGAGCACGATTTCACGAGCAATATTCGGCGCTTCCGGCATCTGTACAACCTGGCCGAAGACCAGTTGTTCAATCACTTCCGGGGGAATTTCACTGCGCGCCAGCATTTCGCCGACGACCATTTTACCCAGATCAACGGCCGGAACGCCGTGATACGCCGTCGCCTGACGGGCAAATGGGGTACGTAAACCGCTGACAATGGCAATGCGATCGCCCTGACGGGTGATAAGCGGTAATGCCTGACTCATAACTCTCCCCTGTTAACCGATAAAACCAAGTGGTCTGACCTGATAACTAGTCTTAACTAATTTTTTACATTAAGCCAATCGGGGAAGAGAAAAAGTGGGAGCCAAAACACATTGAATAGAAAAGATAACGCCTCAGGAAAGAGGCGTTAAGAGAGAGGATTAACGTAACCCCAGCTGGAAGATCAGCGATTCCGCTTCACAGCTAAAAACAAAATCGATATTCAACTGCACGCCGCCATCAACGTCGGTGAACGTCGAGTTAATTTTGCACGGTTCAGATTCCACATTGCGGGCTTTTTCGCTCAGCGCGGCGAGGGTTGCTTCCGCTTCAGCGCGGTTTGCAAACACACGGCTGTAGGAGGCGGTGCAGTCGGTGTTGTCCACAATGGTGCCAACATCCATACAGCAGCAAACCGGGGTTTCATCAGCGCTACATTTACTCATCGTAGATTTCCTCTGTATATGCACCTTCGGTGCCAGACAAATAATGCGCCTATTTTACGCCCGCCCTCGTCCCCCCTCCAGTTGTTAATGGCAGGAAAACGCTTAAGTGACAGAAATCACACTTAAAAATGATCCAAAACAAAAATGCCCCAAATTGGGTATGACGAAGCAGGGCAATTTTGCCAGCTGGATCGCGTTTCTGTTATCACACTTGAAAAATCTTATAAACAAACTTGCAACAACTCATCTGGTCAGACCTATACTCAGGCCACTGGTCTGATTTCTCTGTTGTAAAGCAGACCCTACACTTCGCGCTTCTGTTACGGCATGTAACATAGTTTAAATAAAAATAACTCAATGAGGTTATGGGCATGAGCCAGAAAACCCGCTTTACCCAATCTGCCCTTGCAGTGGCTGTAGCACTTGTTTCAACCCAAGCCTGGTCTGCAGGATTCCAGTTAAATGAATTCTCCGCTTCCGGCCTTGGTCGTGCCTATTCCGGTGAAGGGGCAATCGCTGACGATGCGGGCAACGCCAGCCGTAACCCCGCGTTAATCATGATGTTTGACCGGCCGACAATGTCGGCAGGCGCCGTCTTCGTCGATCCGGACGTTAATGTTTCCGGTACTTCGCCTACCGGTAAAAGTCTGAATGCAGACAATATTGCCCCAACGGCATGGGTACCAAACCTCCACTTTGTTTCGCCAATTAACGATCAGTTTGGTTGGGGCGCATCTATCACCTCTAACTACGGTCTCGCGACTGAATTTGCTGATAACTATGCTGCCGGCAGTATGGGCGGCACAACCGATCTCACCACCGTTAACTTCAATTTAAGCGGCGCCTATCGCCTGAACAGCAATTGGAGCTTTGGTTTAGGTTTTGACGCGGTGTACGCGAAAGCGAAAATCGAACGCTACGCAGGTGATTTAGGACAAATCGTTGCCGGTTCCGGTAAACTGCCGCCAGCGCTGGCGGGCAGGGTCAGCCAGATCCCTGCCGACACTCAGATTGCGCATTTGAACGGCAACGAATGGGGTTTCGGCTGGAACGCCGGTATCCTGTATGAGCTGGATAAGAACAACCGCTATGGTTTCACCTACCGCTCGGAAGTTAAAATCGACTTTGATGGCAACTATAAGAGCGATCTGCCGTCCGCGTATAACCAGATCCTCGGCAACTTCGGTTTACCGGCCGGTACCGATGGCCGTACCACTAACGGCTCGCTGACCCTCAACTTGCCAGAGATGTGGGAACTGTCGGGTTATAACCGCGTCGCGCCACAGTGGGCAGTTCACTATAGCCTGACCTACACCAGTTGGAGCCAGTTCCAGGAGCTGAAGGCCACTGGCAGCAATGGCCAGACGCTGTTCTATAAAGATGAAGGCTTTAAAGATGCTTACCGCATCGCGCTGGGTACCACCTATTACTATGACGATAACTGGACCTTCCGTACCGGTATCGCCTTCGATGATAGCCCGATTCCGGCTGGCACCCGCTCCATCTCTATCCCGGATCAGGATCGCCTGTGGCTGAGCGCCGGTACCACCTACGCGTTCAATAAAGATGCTTCAGTGGATGTTGGTGTCTCTTACATGCACGGTCAGCACGTGGAAATTAAAGAAGGCCCTTACACCTTCCGTTCTGAAGGTACCGCCTGGCTGTACGGCGCGAACTTCAACTACCGCTTCTGATAAGCCAACGGTATAAAAAAGGGTGAACATCATGTTCACCCTTTTTCTTTTCTGACCCGCATGGATTACTGCGAATCGATATCTTTCAGCTCATCCTGAATCGCCTGCGCGTTCGGATTATCGGCCGGCGTCAGCTTACCGCCGTTGGCGATAAAGTCGTGCCGCTGGAAGTAGGCTTCACGCATCAGGATGTATGGATCGGAAGACTGGCGCAGCAGGCCGTCGGAATCCAGCAGCTGAGCGCGCGTTTCAATCCCTTCGACCGCCCATTTACCGATGGACATCGGCCAGGTCAGCCAGGAGAGTACCGGATACAAGCCATCGGCCATGTCGCCGCCCTCATCACGCAGGGTGAAACTACCATAGAACGGCAGCTGTACGTACGGGCCGTAGCCCACGCCGTAGTGGCCCAGCGTGCTACCAAAGCGATGCGGTTCAACGCGCTGCAGCTGCGGGTTCGCCATACCTGCGACGTCGATTAAGCCGCCCATCCCGAGAATAGTGTTAAGGAAGAAGCGTGTGAAATGCACCATGCCTTTATAGGGATCGCCCTGCAGGAAGGAGTTGACCATTACCGCCGGTTCTTCAAGGTTGCTGGTGAAGTTGCTTAAACCATTACGCGCCGGTTGCGGCACATAATCACGCCAGGCGACGGCGACGGGACGCAGTACATAAGGATCAACCACATTAAAGTTGAAGTTGAACATGGTACGGTTAAACCCTTCAAGCGGATCTGAACGCCCCTGCGGCCGATCGTCAGTGCTGGAACTGGCACATCCCACCAGCAATGTGGCGCCAAGCGCAAGCGCCGACAGGCGATAATTCATAGGTGTCTCCCTGTTAATTCTGACTATCGCTGGAGGCATCCGGGACGGCGCCCCCATTAGCATTTTATCGTTGGGTAGCTGCTTTCAGCATAGCCTTCTTTGGCATAATTGTTGCTCCCCGATTCTATACATATTTTGCAATATTCGTATTGCTATTCTTGCCATTGCGCTGAATTTAGGAGCATATCCTGTGCCGCCGCGCTGATTTATCTCTACGCTTAGTAACAAATACAAAGGGAGAGCAGCCATGACCCGACAAAATACCCCCGCCAGTATGCATGATAGCGATGAACGAGAAGTTGAAAGCGAAGAGAAACAGCATGGCGAGAAAATAGAAGTGGATGAAGAGCGTCTGCCTTCGCAGGCAATGGCTACCCATGAGGTGATTCGCCAGGAGGGTGAAAAGGAGCTCGAGCGCGACGCCATGGCGCTACTATGGTCAGCAATTGCCGCCGGTTTGTCGATCAGCGCCTCGCTGGTAGCCAAGGGGATTTTTCATGTTCACCTTGGCGCCCTGCCCGGCGGTTATCTGCTGGAGAATTTGGGATACACCTTCGGCTTTATTATTGTCATTCTCGCCCGCCAGCAGCTGTTTACGGAAAATACCGTCACCGCCGTGCTGCCGATTATGCATAAACCCAGCGCCGGTAATATTGCTTTATTGCTGCGCCTGTGGGGCGTGGTGTTATTAGGTAATTTATTGGGTGGGGCTATCGCCGCCTGGGCGTTTAATATCATGCCGATTTTCGATGACGCCACTCGTGAGGCGTTTCAAAGCATCAGCCAGAAAGTCATGGAAAACACGCCGACCGAAATGTTTGCCAACGCGATTATTTCCGGCTGGCTGGTGGCGACAATGGTCTGGATGTTCCCGGCCGCCGGCTCGGCGAAAGTCATCGTCATCATCCTGATGACCTGGCTGATTGCGCTGGCGGACACCACGCATATCGTCGTCGGCAGTGTGGAAATTTTCTATCTGATTTTCAGCGGCGCCCTGCCCTGGCAGGAGTTCTTCTGGCCGTTCGCGCTGCCGACGCTCGCCGGCAACATCTGCGGCGGCACCTTTATCTTCGCCCTGCTAAGCCACGCCCAGATTCGCAACGACATGACCCAGGAACAGAAAGCCAAAGCGAAGGCCGAAGCAGATAAAAAGGGCTAAACGGCTGCAAATTAAGCAATTAATCGCAATGCGCTTAACGGGCGGCGGAAAAAACGCTATAATCCCGCCGCCTTGTCCCCTTAGTTAAATGGATATAACGAGCCCCTCCTAAGGGCTAGTTGCAGGTTCGATTCCTGCAGGGGACACCATATCACCTTCTCCTGGCGTCTACCGAATTCAATAACCCCTTTATAATCAGCAATAAACCATCTACTTTAGCTAAGCTTTATCTGTAAGTATTCCAGTAAAAGGCCCGATCGTTAGTCGTAGATAGCGGCGAAAGCCTTCGTTTATCAGTTTTTCAAGCAGGCGGTTTAGATGAAACAATTCACCATCAGTGATATGCAGCAACAGAGCGCAGCCGCGGCGGCCGCTCCCCGCCTACGGGCGCATCGTAACTTCCATCCGGAACTCAGCGATCCGGTACAGCGTCTGGCCATTGCCATGGAGCCGGGAACCTACATTCGCCCTCACCGTCACCCTCATACTTTTGAGCTGCTGCTGCCGTTAAGCGGCCGTTTTGTAGTACTGAACTTCGATGAACAAGGCACCGTGACCCACCGCGTGGTATTAGGAGAAGAATGCACGGCGCTGGAAATGGCGGCCGGCACCTGGCATGCGGTACTGTCGCTGGATCACGGCGGTATCATTTTTGAAGTCAAGCACGGAGGCTATCAGCCGGTAGCCGAACAGGATTCCGCGCCATGGGCACCAGCCGAAGGCGCGCCAGGCACCGAGGAATTAATGGCGTGGTATGCCACGGCCCAGGTGGGGGATGGCTGTTTTACTCTTCAGAAGAGTGCTCGCTAATTTGAGCCTGCGATGATTATTGCAAAAAAGGCGCTGCGGCGTCTTTTTTATTTATATCATCTATAATTAATATAGAGTATATCCATCACCAGAATAAAGCACCACGGCTCACCCCATTTTTATCGTTAATTAAGCAATATTCTATACCTTATTAAGAAAAAGATATTATAATCGATTATGGTAGGTGTTTTAACTGCCGCCATCTGTCACATAAAGATTCTTCATTGTGGATTTATATTTCGCTGCTGAATAATTTTTTATGGAAAGGATAGTGTAGTCGAACAACAACGCTGGCGCTCTGTTCATCAGGAACGCAGATTATTAAAAACATTTACATATAATTATCGCCATGAATAAGATAGAAAGAAACATTTGGAAGTTGAACAATCTCCCACCACTGGAGTATTGCTCTATCGCTCGTGCGCAAAAACTCCTGCAGTGCGAACTGGAAGATTTACTTCACTGGCACGATATCGGCGCTATCAGCCTGTGCCTGAAACTGAAAAAGAATCGCGGCACGCTCAATAGCGCCCTGACCCGGAATCAGGGGGTTGGCGACTCATCATACGGCTACGGCGGTTTTGATGACATTACCAAAGCCAACAAGCCCTGGTCTCAGCACTCTAAAATAAACAACATCATCACCCTGAATGAAAATGTGTCGGTCATTGATGCCGATCACGACAGCGCCATCGCCAAAATTAAACTCAACGTTTCTGTTTCTGGTTTATGGCACACTCATTCAAGAAATTTAATGGATGTGCTGGAGAATCCAGATAACATTCAACAAGAAGATACGCTGAGCATTATCTCCCCGGCTAAAAACGTCATCTACTGCAATTTCATTCCTGATAATGATGATAAGCCGACGATTGAGCTTAACAAGCTGTATATTACCAGCAAAGAAATTGAGAAAATTTACGAGCACACCATCAGCAGTCGTCCGCTAGAGTATTCTGAGGCCGCGATGAATTCATATAATGAAAAAACCATTAATGAGCCATCAACACCGCCACAAAATAAGCTATTACTCGAATTCATTAATTATATTATTCAATCCAACCCGGCTTTTAATCGCGATTTACTGAATGCGACAGAAAGCAGTAAACAGCTCGCCTTTAAATCCATTATGGAAAAGTTAAAAAAAGAAGGCATCGTCACCAACGAAAATCATTCGATGGCTTCACTCTCTGAACTGATTCTCAGTTCATAATACTCACTTTTGTGCGGATTATTCACACGAATAATCCGCCATTATCCATAGTGATAGTACCGATACCGCCACACTTTACTTTCTCGATCAAAAGCAAAGCAAAAAAAGTACGATAAAAAACAAAAAAAATTCCCCAACACGTGCTCTATCGTCTATATATCTTCTGGTGTTTATCACAGACGATTCACATTCACTTCATCATTTCACGCCAACTATGAGCTCATGCTGAAACTATCCCGATGCCCTGTAGTCGTTCTCGGTACCCTTGCTTTGTATTGTGGTTCCACTCGCGCTGAGGTCGACCTCGGCTCGATCGACATTTTTTCTGCTGATAACCCGAATAGCCCGGTGCCGAAAGGTTGGGTTCTCGGCGGCGCCGCGATTAGCGGTACCGCGCGCTACCAAAAGCAGGACAACGAAACCCACTTTATTCCCGGCGGATTATATTTTGGCGACCAGTTAATGTATCTGGGCGACCGCGCCCGCTACTATTTTCATCTTGATGACACTATCGCGCTATACGGCTACGGACGCTGGCGTTTCGGTAATTTAGATCCCGACGACGTTACGGCTTTTAGGGGGATGAACGAACGTAAAGGCGAACTGGAAGGCGGTATTGGCGCCACATGGATCACACCATACGCGCTGATAAGCGCGCGCATCAGTTCAGATATCAGCGGCCGCAGCAACGGCCAGGAGCTGCTGCTATGGGCTGATTTTCCGATCATCAAAGACAATCTGCTGGTGATGCCGGGGATGGGCCTGATGGTACGGAGTCATAATATGGCGAACTACTATTTTGGCGGCATATCAGCAAGCGAGGCGACGTCCGAGCGTCCCCAATGGGATACCGGCACGACGGTATCACCAATGGTCGCCATCATTACCAGCTACCGCTTCAGCCCCCACTGGGTCGGAATGATAGCGGCAAACTACGAACGCTATGATGATGATATTGCCAATAGTCCCATTGTCCAGCACAGCGGTGAACTGTATGGCATCCTCGGCGTCGGATATACCTGGTAGAACATCAGGGCATTTCCTCAATCCATAAGTTAATCTGATTAACTCAATTATAAATAAGTCTTTTAGCTTATGGCGTAAGCTCGCTACCCTGTTGCAGGATTCAATCTCCAGCCTGCCGCCGATTAAGTTCTTCTACCCGACTTTTACAGGAGCCGCTCATGCCTACTCATGATAACCATCTTCAGCGCGCCATTACGCTTGCCGCCGCTAATGTTGAAAACGGCGGCCGCCCGTTCGGCGCCGTCATAGTACGCCACGGCGAAGTCATTGCCGAAGCGGTGAATACCTTGCACCAGAGCGGCGATCCTACCGCGCACGCTGAACTCAACGCCATCCGCGACGTTTCTCTACGTCTGGGCAATCAGGTATTGCGTGAATGCGTGGTTTACGCCAGCGGGCAACCCTGCCCGATGTGTCTGAGCGCGATGTATTTAACCGGCGTGCGCGAAGTCTATTTCGCCAACAGCAATCAGGATGGCGAGCGCTTCAATCTCTCTACCGCCGCTATCTACCAGCAATTGCAGCAGCCATTGGAAAACCAATCACTCCCCATTCACCATTGCCCACAACCCGAAGGGCTGGCCTTGTATCAGCGCTGGGCGGATAAAGCGTAATGAGCCAGACACAACGCAAAACGCTGACGCTATTTGTGCTGGTACTGATCGGCATTAATATGCGCCCACTACTGACCTCGATAGGTCCATTACTGCCGCAACTGCAACACGCAACCGGCATGAGCTTTACTCTGGTTTCACTACTGACCGCCCTTCCGGTCATCGCGATGGGGGTGCTGGCGCTTGCCGGAGGCTGGATTAACCGCCACGTTAGCGAAAACCGCAGTATCGCGTTAAGTCTGCTGGCGATAGGCATTGGCGCGCTCCTGCGTGAGCTGGCGCCGCAAAGCGGCCTGCTGCTTAGCAGCGCGCTGCTCGGCGGGATTGGCATCGGCGTGATTCAGGCGCTTATACCCAGCGTCATTAAGCGTCTCTTTCATCACCGCACGCCGCAGGTGATGGGGTTATGGTCGGCGGCACTGATGGGCGGGGGCGGCCTGGGCGCCGCAATCACCCCCTGGCTTGCGCAGCATAGCGCGCTCTGGCACCACGCGCTGGCGTGGTGGACGCTACCGGCTCTGGCTGCGATCATTGGCTGGTTGCCGCTCTGCAAAATGTTACCCGCCGCGCCGGTTGCCGCATCGGCGCAAGTCGCGCCGGCGGTCTTTCGCCACCACCGCGCCTGGACGCTTGGCCTTTATTTCGGGCTGATCAATGGCGGCTACGCCAGCCTGATTGCCTGGTTACCGCCCTATTATATGCAGCTTGGCCACAGCGCCCAGTTTAGCGGCACGCTTCTGGCGTTGATGACCGTCGGCCAAACCGCCGGCGCGCTGGTGCTACCGATGCTCGCTCGCCACGAAGATCGTCGTAAGCTGCTGATGCTGGCATTGGCGCTGCAGTTGTTCGGGTTCTGCGGTTTCATCTGGTGGCCACAACAGTGGCCTCTGCTGTGGGCAGTGAGTTGCGGCGTAGGACTAGGCGGCGCATTTCCGCTTTGTCTGGTGCTGGCGCTGGACCATTCTCCGCAGCCAGCCGTCGCCGCTCGGCTGGTGGCGTTTATGCAGGGCATCGGTTTTATTATCGCCGGGTTATCGCCATGGCTTTCGGGGCTGCTGCGCAGCCTGAGCGGAAACTACCAGCTGGACTGGGAATTCCACGCCATCTGCGTGTTCATCTTAATGGCGCTTACCTTACGCTTTGTGCCCGCACGTTATCCGCATCAGTGGCGCGCGCCGACGACAACCGCCCGCTAACCTCATCGCTCCAGGGTGCAGAAGATGATTTCTGCACCTCCCCGCCAATAGAAAAAATCCCAAAATCAAATAACTACGAAATGTCCGGGTATTGCTTTAAATCACCGTCGCCGTAATTGAATTTATTACCGAATGAAATTAATGTGTCGCCTATTCACGACAGTCGTAAGTAACTAAAAATTAATAAAAAAATGGATCTTGTTTCCACCATTTTTTAAGCGTACATTAGCGCCATCTGGAGCAAATAGCGCACAGAATTTCGGACTGCCGCAGCCGCCAGAATAGTCTGGTTTTATCTGCGACAGTCCCACAACGGTTAAAGTTAAATTCATTTAGGCGTTTCGCCGAAATGCGGAGTGACATGTCGTGAAATACTTTTTGATGGGAATTTCTTTTATGGTCATCGTTTGGGCCGGTACTTTCGCCCTGATGATTTAACCTGCTATGCAGCAAAGAAATGGGAGCCAGGCGGCTCCCATTTTTTATTCGTGGTGTTCAGTCACCGTTTTACTGGCCGCCGGTAGCAGTCCATCGGCACGGAACATGGATTTGATGCCGCGAATAGCCTGACGGATACGATCGCGGTTTTCGATCAACGCGAAACGCACATGAGTATCGCCATAGTCGCCAAAACCGATTCCCGGCGAGACGCACACTTTGGCCTCCTGCAGCAGCTTTTTGGCGAATTCCAGCGATCCCATTGCCGCATATGGCTGCGGAATTTTGGCCCACACGTACATCGACGCTTTCGGGCACTCAACCATCCAGCCTGCCTCATGCAGCCCTTTCACCAGCACATCACGACGACGTTTATATTGTTCCGCAATATCGCGCACGCATTGCTGATCGCCTTCCAGCGCGGCAATCGCCGCCACCTGCAGCGGTGTAAAGGTCCCGTAGTCATGATAACTTTTGATGCGGGCCAACGCGTTAACCAGCGTTTTATTCCCCACCATAAAGCCGATACGCCAGCCGGCCATGTTGTAGCTTTTTGACAGGGTGAAGAATTCGACCGCCACATCGCGCGCGCCGGGCACCTGCATAATCGACGGCGCTTTCCAGCCATCATAGACGATATCAGCGTAGGCCAGATCGTGCACCACCAGCACGTCATAGCGTTTCGCCAGCGCCACCACCTTCTCAAAGAAATCGAGCTCGACGCACTGCGCGGTAGGGTTCGAGGGGAAGCCCAGAATCATCATTTTTGGCTTCGGATAACTCTCGCGGATCGCGCGTTCCAGTTCATTGAAGAAATCTACGCCTTCCACCAGCGGGACGGAACGGACCTGCGCCCCGGCGATAACCGCGCCGTAAATATGAATCGGATAGCTGGGGTTTGGCACCAGCACCGTATCGCCATGATCGAGCGTCGCCAGCATCAGATGCGCCAGCCCCTCTTTCGAACCAATCGTCACGATGGCTTCTGATTCCGGGTCGATATCGACGTCATAACGTTCCTGATACCAACGTGAAATCGCGCGGCGCAGACGAGGAATACCGCGGGAAGTAGAGTAACCGTGGGTATCCGGACGCTGGGCGACGGTACACAGTTTTTCAACAATATGCGGCGGCGTGGCACCATCCGGGTTGCCCATACTGAAATCGATAATATCTTCGCCGCGCCGACGCGCAGCCATCTTCAGTTCGGCAGTGATGTTAAAAACATACGGAGGGAGACGATCGATACGCGTAAAACGGCGTTCAGGACTGAATTCAGCCATAGATTCCTCAGATTAACGTTAGCGCCCGGACCGTCCGAGCGACGCGGCCACCGATGTGGCACGTTTAGAAAATAACCTGAAAAAAAACACGCTGTCGAGAGGGTTGATAAAAAATATTCGCCCACGCGTAAAACGGGTCATCACGCCTCAGTATGCGGCTGAACGTGTTCCCGAAACGAATGTAACGTAAATAAACAATCAACATATTGATATCATTTATAATACTCAAATGTATCATCGTTACTCATAAACGGCCTGATAGCTGGAGTGAGCGACTTATCCCCTTTAATTTTTAAGCCTGTTCCCCATTTATCTCTGCTGCTAGCCTTCTGGCGTGAGGTTTTCTATCATATTGCTTTCCCGCGAATCCTGGGCGCATCCATGCACGATATATTTAATATGCTGCTGGCGGTTTTTGACCGCGCGGCATTAATGCTCATTTGCCTCTTTTTTCTTATCCGCTTACGCCTGTTCCGCGAACTGCTGCATAAATCGGCGCATACGCCTCGCGAGCTGCTGGCGGTCACCGCCATTTTCTCCATGTTTGCGCTGTTCAGCACCTGGTCCGGCGTTCCGGTAGAGGGTTCGCTGGTCAACGTACGGATTATCGCGGTGATGTCCGGCGGGATCCTGTTTGGGCCGTGGGTCGGCGCGATTGTCGGCGTGATTGCCGGGGTACACCGCTATCTCATTGATATTGATGGTGTAACGGCCATCCCCTGCTTTATCACCAGCATTGTCGCCGGGCTACTTTCCGGGCTTATTAATCGCAAAATTCCGAAAGCCCAGCGCTGGAAGGTGGGGATTCTGGCCGGGATGCTGTGCGAAACGCTAACCATGATCCTCGTGGTGCTGTGGGCGCCGACGCTGGCGCTGGGGATCGATATTGTCTCCAAAATCGGTATTCCGATGATCCTTGGCAGCATCTGCATCGGTTTTATTGTGCTGCTGGTCCAGAGCGTGGAAGGCGAGAAAGAAGCCAGCGCGGCGCGCCAGGCAAAACTGGCGTTGGATATCGCCAACAAAACGCTGCCGCTGTTCCGCCACGTTAACAGCGAATCGCTGCGTCAGGTTTGCGATATTATTCGCCGGGACATCAATGCCGATGCGGTCGCGATTACCACCACTGACCGGGTGCTGGCCTATGTTGGTTACGGGGAAAATAACTATAACGATCGCAACAACGATATCAGCCCAACCACTCGTCAAGCCATTGAAAGCGACACCATCATCATTAAAAACAACGACGAAGCCTACAGAACGCCGGAGATCCACTCCATGCTGGTCATTCCGCTACGTGAGAAAGGCGTGGTGACCGGCACGTTGAAAATTTACTACTGCCATGCGCATCGTATTACCTCCTCGCTGCAGGAGATGGCGATCGGCCTGTCGCAAATTATCTCCACTCAGCTTGAAGTCTCGCGGGCCGAACAACTACGAGAAATGGCCAATAAAGCGGAACTGCGCGCCCTGCAAAGTAAAATTAATCCCCATTTTCTGTTTAATGCGCTTAACGCCATCTCCTCTTCCATCCGCATGAATCCGGATACCGCGCGACAGTTGATTTTCAATTTGTCGCGTTATTTACGCTATAACATTGAGTTAAAAGATGACGAGCAGATCGACATCAAGCGCGAGCTATACCAAATTAAGGATTATATTGCGATCGAGCAGGCGCGATTCGGCGACAAGCTGACGGTGATTTATGATATTGACGAGGACGTCAGCTGCGTCATCCCCAGCCTGCTCATTCAGCCGCTGGTTGAAAACGCCATCGTCCACGGTATTCAACCCTGTCGGGGTAAGGGCGTGGTGACTATCGCCATCAACGAATGCGGAAACCGGGTGCGCATTAGCGTACGGGATACCGGTAACGGTATTGACCCAGCGGTGGTAGCCCGCGTCGAAGCCGACGAGATGCCGGGCAATAAAATTGGTCTGTTGAATGTTCATCATCGGGTGAAACTGCTCTACGGCGAAGGGCTGCATATCCGCCGCTTGACGCCGGGAACGGAGATTGCGTTCTACGTCCCCAACCAGCACGCCCCGGCGAGTGAACCGGTGTCGCTGTTGCCATGAGCGGAGAAAACATGAAAGTTATTATTGTGGAAGATGAGTTCCCGGCGCAGCAGGAACTCACCTGGTTGATTAATACTCACAGCCAGATGGAGATCGTCGGCACCTTTGACGACGGTCTCGATGTGCTGAAATTCCTGCAGCACAATAAAGTCGATGCCATCTTTCTCGACATCAATATTCCCTCTCTGGACGGCGTACTGCTGGCGCAAAATATTAGCCAGTTCGCGCATAAGCCGTTTATCGTTTTTATCACCGCGTGGAAAGAACATGCGGTGGAAGCCTTTGAACTGGAAGCGTTTGACTACATCCTTAAGCCTTATCAGGAATCGCGGATTATTAACATGCTGCAGAAGCTGTCCAGCGCCTGGCAGCAACAGCAGCAGGTGGCGGTGAGCGGCGCGCCCGCGCACAACCCAACCCGCGAAAACGACACCATTAATCTGATTAAAGACGAGCGGATCATCGTCACCAGCATTCATGATATTTATTACGCGGAAGCGCATGAAAAAATGACCTTCGTTTATACGCGCCGTGAATCATTCGTCATGCCGATGAACATCACTGAATTCTGCAGCAAACTGCCGGCTGCGCACTTCTTTCGCTGCCACCGCTCGTACTGCGTCAATCTGAATAAAATTCGCGAAATAGAGCCATGGTTCAACAACACCTACGTCCTACGGCTACGCGACCTTGAGTTTCAGGTGCCGGTCAGCCGCAGTAAGGTGAAAGAGTTTCGCCAGTTGATGAATCTGTAATGAGATGGGCGACGGCAGACACCGCCGCCCGGCTGAGAGTGGTTTAGAGGATATGCCCCAGCGTCTGGCGCAAATGCGCGCCGGAGCCCAGTAGGCCTGGGTTATCATGGACAATGAGATAAACCGGAATATCCTGCACGTAGGCTTTAAAGCGCCCTTTATCTTCAAACCCGCCGCGGAAACCCGACGCCTTAAAGAACTCAAGGAAACGCGGGACAATACCGCCTGCGATGTACACGCCGCCGAATGTGCCGAGGGTCAGCGCCAGGTTACCGCCAAAGCGCCCCATGATGACGCAGAATAGCGACAGCGCGCGGCGACAATCAATGCAGGTATCCGCCAGCGCGCGTTCAGTGACGTCCTTCGGTTGCAGGTTTTCAGGCAAACGGCCATCGGATTTAACAATCGCCCGATACAGATTAACTAATCCCGGGCCGGACAGAACGCGTTCGGCGGACACGTGGCCTAACTCGTTGCGTAGCTCCTCGAGAATAATGCCCTCTTCTTCGCTGTTCGGCGCGAAATCAACGTGGCCGCCCTCGCCAGGCAGGCTCACCCAGCGTTTATCAACGTGTACCAGGTGCGCTACGCCAAGACCGGTACCTGCGCCGTAGACTGCGATCGGTTTACCTTCCGCCGGTTGCGCGCCGCCGAACTGGATCAGATGCTCGTCTTTGAGCATTGGGATCGCCATCGACACCGCGGTAAAATCATTAATGATTTCCAGATGCGCGAATCCGAGGTTCTTTTTCATCTCGGCAATAGAAAAAGCCCAGGTATGGTTGGTCATCGCTACCCAGTCGCCGGTGATGGGGCACGCAATGGCGATGCAGCCATCATCGACCTTCACGGCTTGTTCGTCGAGATAGACGCGTACAACGGCCTCAAGGCTTGGATAATCGAGCCCGGAATAAGTTTTAGCGCGGGAAATCTCCCCGCTTGCGATATCACATAACGCCAGACGGGCGTTAGTTCCGCCGACGTCTCCTACTAAAGCAAATTTTGTCATTCCGTTACGGCTCCGCTAAAGTCAAAATAATTCTTTTCGCACACTGTAAATTCATGGCGACATAACAACAACGCCCAACGTACAGCCGCCGGTAGTTTAGCGACATTGGTCACATTTAGCCTGTAATCTATGTAACACGGCATCTTATGACCTACACGCAACGTCAGGTTTGGCCTTAAGTTTATCGTTTCAGCACCATTTGCGCCGAAGCTCTTTACAGAGACAGGCAAAGTAGCGCTTCAGGACATTTAAAAGGAACCCTTCATGTTGCACCCGCGCGCCAGAACGATGCTGTTGTTATCGATACCCGCCATTCTTATTGGTATCGCTTCCAGCCTGGTATTGATTGTGGCGATGAAGATCGCCGCGATTCTGCAGAGCATCTTGTGGAGCGACCTGCCGGCGCATGTCGGCATTGCCGCCGATAGCCCGCTGTGGATAATTGCCATCCTCACTCTCACCGGGATTGCCGTGGGGCTGGTAGTCCGTTTCAGCCCCGGTCATGGGGGGCCGGATCCGGCAACCGAATCCTTGATCGGCGCGCCCATCGCCACCAACGCGCTACCGGGGTTACTGGCGGCATTGATTCTCGGCCTCGCGGGCGGTGTCAGTCTCGGGCCGGAACATCCGATCATGGTCGTCAATATAGCGCTTGCCGTCGCCCTCGGTTCGCGTCTGTTTCCACGGGTAAGTTCGCTGGACTGGACAATTCTCGCCGCGTCGGGAACCATCGGCGCGCTGTTCGGCACGCCGGTTGCCGCGGCGCTTATTTTTTCGCAAACGCTCAATAGCAGCAGCGACGTTCCGTTATGGGACCGGCTGTTCGCCCCGCTGCTGGCGGCGGCGGCAGGCGCATTGACGACCGGTATTTTTTTCCATCCCAATTTCACCCTGCCAATCCCGCACTATCCGCACCTGCGCATCGTCGATATCATCAGCGGCGCGATTGTCACGCTTATCGCCATCGCCGTCGGCATGGTCGCCGTGTGGTGTCTGCCGCGTCTGCACGCGCTCATCCACCGGCTGAAAAACCCGGTGTTAATGCTGGGAATCGGTGGTTTTTTACTGGGGATCCTGGGCGTTATCGGCGGACATATTACGCTATTTAAAGGTCTGGACGAAATGCAGCAACTGGCCTCCAGCCAGACGCTTGGCGCCGGCGATTTTCTGCTCATTGCCGTGGTGAAATTGGCGGCGCTGGTGCTGGCGTCCGCATGCGGTTTCCGCGGCGGGCGTATTTTCCCGGCGGTGTTTGTCGGCGTCTCGTTGGGGCTAATGCTGCATGCTCACGTTGAAGCGGTACCGGCCGCCATTACCATCTCCTGCGCGATCCTCGGCCTGGTGCTGGTCGTTACCCGCGACGGCTGGCTGAGTCTGTTTATGGCGTCAGTAGTGGTGCCTGACACCACCCTGTTGCCGCTGCTTTGTATCGTGATGCTCCCGGCCTGGCTACTGCTGGCCGGGAAGCCGTTGATGATTGCCAAACGCCGCGGCGATTAGCCGCGGTTGTTGCGATTTTCCAGCGCCTGGGTGACCGCGCGTAAGAAATCAGGAATATCCATTTTCGGCAGCATGACTTCGACCATCGTTAACTTATCGGAATTAACGCTATCGGCCATCGCCTCCGCCAATTCGCCGGTTTGCGTTACCCGCCAACAGCGGGAAGGCGTATCCGGCGCAAAAGCATCGGGAAAGCGGCCCCAGTCCCACAATGCGATATCGTTGTAGCGCTGTTCCGGCCCGTGAATCGCGCGCTCGACGGTGTAGCCCTCATTATTCAACAGCAAAATCAACAGCTTTTGCTTATCGCGCAGCATTGAGCTCATCTCCTGGATAGTGAGCTGGGCGGCGCCATCGCCAATGATTAATACCACCCTTCTGTCCGCGGCGGCTGTCTGTGCGCCGTAGGCGGCAGGTAGCGTAAAGCCGATTGAGCCCCATAGCGGCTGCACCAGCAGCGTCGCCTGGGAGGGAAGTTTTAATGAGGCGATGCCGAATGCCGAGGTCCCCTGATCGGCAAGAATAATATCGCCCGGCCGCAGCTGTTTCTCGACCGTACTCCAGAAGTTTTTCTGCGTCAGATTACCCTGCGGCGCGCCGGAAGCGTCGGGCGCGATGATATCTGGCGCGCTCCATTCGGCGGACAGCTTGCCAGAAACGTCAATGAGTGCCGCCAGCGCCTGATCCATCGGGATCCGGCTGAACCAGTGATCGCCAACCCGCGCGGCGAACGGCTGGATTTCGATGGTTTTCTCCGTTGGCAAATGATGGGTAAAGCCGGCGGTAATCGTATCGGTAAAGCGCGTACCCACGCAGATGATGGCATCGGCGCTTTCCATCGCCTCGCGAGTCTGCGGCGCGCTGGCGATCCCGCTATAGGTCCCGGCAAAACCTGAGCCTTGTTCGTCAAATAGCCCTTTCCCCATCAGCATGGTGGCGTGGGTTATCGGCGCGGACTTAACCCACTGCTGTAGTGTGTTTTGCAGACCGTAACGCTGGGCGAGAAAATCCGCCAGCAGCGACACGCGACGGCTGCTGCGTAACAGTTTGGCCGCGTGCTCGCGAAAGCCGGCAAGCTGGTTTTCATCGGCCGCCGGGCCCTTAATGACCAGCGCGCGGGCCGGCGGCACCGCGCGGGCTTTCGCCACGTCGGCAGGCAGCATCAGATACCCTGGGCGGTGGTGGGTCAGCATGTCGCTTAATATCCGGTCAATTTCATGACAGGCGTTGCCCGCCGTTAGCGTCGCCTGAGTACAGGTAATTTGTTCGCTCATCCGCGAGAAATGGGTGAAATCACCATCGCCGAGCGTATGGTGCAGGAGTTCACCGCGCTGCTGCGCGCCAGTCGAAGGGGCGCCCACAATATGCAGCACCGGGATATGTTCCGCATAACTACCGGCCACCCCATTCAACGCGCTTAACTCTCCTACGCCATAGGTGGTTAGCAGCGCGCCAGCGCCTTTTATACGCGCATAGCCGTCTGCGGCGTAGGCCGCGTTCAGTTCGTTAGCACAGCCGACCCATCCCAAATCTTGATGGGCTATCACGTGATCGAGAAACTGTAAGTTGTAATCACCAGGTACGCCAAACAGGCGATCGATACCACAATCTACGAGACGATCCAGCAGATAATCGCCAATGGTGTAAGTCGGTTGCATATCCATAATCCTTGTTGTTGTGCAGGTATTCTGAGTATTAGATATGCGTTTTACCTGTCCAGATTGTGAGCAACAAAGAGGGTGGAAAGCAAAATTTACGCGTTTTCCCCATATACTCCGCGTGCAACATTGATTAGTGTAAACGTATACACACCCTGTTTTGATGCGGAGGAAGTATGGTTTACCAGGCAAGCGACACGCGTTATCAGGCCATGGAGTACCGCCGATGCGGGCACAGCGGCCTGAAGCTACCGGCGATATCTCTCGGCCTGTGGCATAACTTTGGCGATGAAACACAGGTAGAGATCAGCCGCCAGTTGCTGCGTCACGCCTTCGACCTTGGTATTACCCACTTCGACCTGGCGAACAATTACGGCCCACCGCCGGGATCGGCGGAGAGCAACTTCGGGCGGATCCTGAAAGAAGATTTTCTGCCCTACCGCGACGAACTCATCATCTCCAGTAAAGCGGGCTATACCATGTGGGACGGCCCTTATGGCGACTGGGGATCGCGCAAGTATCTGGTCGCCAGCCTCAACCAGAGCCTGAAGCGGATGGGCCTTGAGTACGTCGATATCTTTTATCACCACCGCCCGGATCCGGAGACGCCGCTGGAGGAGACCATGCGGGCGCTGGATCATCTGGTTCGCCAGGGGAAAGCGCTCTACGTTGGTTTATCAAACTACCCGCTTGAGCAGGCGCGTCAGGCTATCGCTATCCTCGACGATCTCGGCACGCCATGCCTGATTCACCAACCCAAATATTCGATGTTTGAACGCTGGGTGGAAGAAGGATTATTAGCGATGCTGCAGGCCGAAGGCGTGGGAAGTATAGCGTTTTCACCGCTGGCTGGCGGCCAGTTGACCAACCGCTATCTAAACGGTATTCCACCAGACTCGCGCGCAGCCAGCAATAGCCGTTTTTTACAGCCGGAACAGCTCACCGCCGAGCGGCTGGCAAAAGTCCGCCAACTTGACGCCATTGCCGGGCGCCGTGGACAGAAGCTCTCACAGATGGCGTTAGCCTGGGTGCTGCGAGAAGATAAGGTGACGTCAGTGCTGATCGGCGCCAGTAAAACGGCGCAACTGGATGATGCCGTAGGCATGTTAAGCAATCGCCAGTTCAGCGCTGAAGAGTGCGCCGCTATTGACGCGATCCTTGCGGTGTAAACTCATTTTTACTTTGGCAAAAAATGCTATTTCTTGCGATTTAAGAGTTCCCTGATGCTACGTCTCTTTACCGGCTCGTAATATCTGGTTAACAGGTCATTTAAGACCCGATCGTGAGGAGAAGAGTATGTTCAGGTCACTGATTCTGGCTGCGGTACTACTGGCATGCGCGCCGGTTATCGCTAATGCTGGTGAAATCACCCTGCTGCCATCGGTAAAATTACAAATTGGCGATCGTGACGGTTACGGTAACTACTGGGACGGTGGCGGCTGGCGCGACCGTGATTACTGGCGTCGTCATTATGAATGGCGCGATCACCGCTGGCATCGCCATGATAACGGCTGGCATCGCGGTTGGGATAAACGCGGCTGGGATCGTGGTCGCGCTTACGAGCGCGGCTATCGCGAAGGCTGGAACGATCGTCGTGGCGGCTGGGGCCGAGGCCCGGGCGGCGGACGTGGTCACGGCCACGGGCACCACTAATTGATAAAGGGAGCGCAAGCTCCCTTTTTTGTTGCCGTATTAATCTAATGCTGAACCAATAATCAGCCAGCCGTTCAGCGCCACCACAATCGCCACAATCAGCCAACCGATGCGTTTTACCCAGCGACTGTTTACCAGATCGCCCATTAACCGCGCATCGCTGGTAAAAATCAGCAGTGGCACCAGCGCCAGCGCAATCCCGAAGCTCAGCAACACCTGACTCATCACCAGGATACGCGTCGGGTCCAGCCCCATCATAATCACGATAAATGACGGCAGCATGGTGATTGTCCGGCGAAACCACAGCGGAATATGGAAGCGGATAAACCCCTGCATCACGACCTGCCCGGCAAGCGTTCCGACTACCGTCGACGAGAGACCGGCGGCAACCAGACTGAGACCAAAAACCGTCGCGGCGGCATGGCTGAGCAGCGGTTCGAGAGTTAAATAAGCCTGGTCGAGATCGGCCACGCCGGTGTGGCCGTTGAAGTGAAACGCAGCAGCGGCGGTCGCCATCATCGCCAGGTTAACGAAACCAGCGATGGTCATCGCAATCGCCACATCCCAACGCGTGGCGTTATAGCGTTCTTTGCGCGACCCATCGTGCAGGTTCTGCGTCAGCGACGAGTGCAGATAAATAACGTGCGGCATAATCGTCGCGCCGAGTACCCCGGCGGCAAGGAATACCGCCTCACCATTAGGCAGACTCGGAATGATCATGCCTTTGGTCAGCGGCGCTAACGCCGGCTGCGAGAAGATAAGTTCAACCACATAGGCCGCTGCTACAAACAGCAGTAGCCCGCCGATGACTTTTTCCAGCGGTTTCTGCCCGCGACGCTGCAACATCAGGATCAGGAAAGTAGCGACACCGGTCAGCACCGCCCCCTGCAATAAGGAAATACCGAGCAGCAGCTTAAAGCCGATGGCCGCACCGATAAATTCAGCCAGATCGGTCGCCATGGCGATAATTTCCGCCTGTACCCAATAAAACCACACCACCGGGCGCGGGTAGTGATCGCGGATCTGTTCCGCGAGGTTTTTACCGGTGGCGATACCGAGCTTGGCCGATAACACCTGAATCAGCATCGCCATCAGGTTCGCCCAGACCACTACCCATAATAATTGATAGCCAAAGCTGGCGCCTGCCTGGATATTCGTGGCGAAGTTACCCGGATCGATGTAGCCGATGGCAGCAATGAACGCGGGCCCCATCAGTGCGAGCCTCATCTTGCGCGCTGCGCGACCGCTGCTATTCTCAACGCGACTGCTAGTCATTTTCTGCCCCTGGAAATATAGCCTTTGCTATGTTTAATGCTATCAAAATGCGAATGATTATCAAGTTCATTTGGAAAGGTGATAATGATTGCTTTGATAGGAGGGAACGATAGTAGGCCAAATAACGAAACGGGCGTGAAGCTGTGGACAACGCGCCTTTCATCAGATTAGTACATTAATGCAACTTTTAATACCTTTGCATAACATAACAAAAATGTACGATTGATCACTATTTTTGTTATTGGTCACATATCCTTGCAATAGTGTGGATTCGATCTCGTTTTATTTAGGCTTGTTGCATAGAATGTGCACGGAAATTTAACCTGCCTCATATTTGGAGCAAATATGGACCGCGTCTTGCATTTTGTCCTCGCGATCGTTGTGGTGGCTATACTGGCCTTGTTGGTCAGTCACAACCGTAAGCAGATCCGCATTCGTTATGTTATTCAATTACTTGTTATTGAAGTTTTGCTGGCCTGGTTCTTCCTGAACTCCGATGTCGGTCTGGGTTTTGTGAAAGGCTTTTCCGAGATGTTCGAGAAACTTCTCGGTTTCGCCAACGAGGGCACCAACTTCGTATTCGGTAACATGAACGATAAAGGTCTGGCCTTCTTCTTCCTGAAGGTTTTGTGCCCAATCGTCTTTATTTCCGCGCTGATTGGTATTTTACAGCATATTCGCATCCTACCGATTGTCATCCGCGCTATCGGTACCGTGCTGTCGAAAGTTAACGGCATGGGTAAACTGGAATCTTTCAACGCCGTCAGCTCGCTGATCCTCGGTCAGTCGGAAAACTTCATCGCCTATAAAGATATTCTCGGCAAAATGTCGCGCAACCGTATGTACACCATGGCGGCAACCGCGATGTCTACCGTTTCGATGTCTATCGTCGGCGCGTATATGACTATGCTGCAGCCGAAGTATGTGGTTGCCGCGCTGGTGCTTAACATGTTCAGCACCTTTATCGTCCTGTCGCTGATTAACCCGTACCGCGTTGAGCAGAGCGAAGAAAACCTGCAGATGTCCAATCTGCACGAAGGTCAAAGCTTCTTCGAAATGCTGGGCGAATACATTCTGGCAGGCTTTAAAGTAGCGATTATCGTCGCGGCGATGCTGATCGGCTTTATCGCGCTGATTTCCGCACTCAACGCCCTGTTCGCGACCGTCACCGGCTGGTTTGGCTACAGCATCTCCTTCCAGGGGATCCTCGGCTACATCTTCTATCCGGTTGCGTGGGTGATGGGCGTGCCGGCGAGCGAAGCGCTGCAGGTGGGCAGTATTATGGCGACCAAACTGGTGTCTAACGAATTCGTGGCGATGATGGATCTGCAGAAAGTGGCAGCGACGCTCTCCCCGCGTGCGGAAGGTATCATCTCTATCTTCCTGGTCTCCTTCGCCAACTTCTCTTCTATCGGTATCATCGCCGGGGCAATTAAAGGCCTGAATGAAGAGCAGGGTAACGTGGTTTCCCGCTTTGGCCTGAAACTGGTTTACGGTTCCACGCTGGTCAGCGTGTTGTCAGCTTCCATCGCTGCGCTGGTGCTGTAATCCCAAACTGACGTTAATAGCATAACAAGCCGGGCAGCGTTATCGCCCGGCTTTTTTACGCCTTCAATTCGCTTAACGGCTGCGGTTTGCCAATCAGGTAACCCTGTAAATAATCGACGCCCAGCGCCAACAGCATCGCCTTTTGCGCCTCTGTCTCGACGTACTCTGCGACTACCGTAAGCTGTTTCGCCCGCGCGATTTCGATTATGGATTTGACGATAATCGCATCAAGCTGGTCGCTCTCGATTTCGTGCACGAAGCAGCCGTCAATTTTTACGATATCCGCCTGCAGGCTCTTCAGACGCTCATAGTTCGCGTAACCGGTACCGAAGTCATCAATGGCGATAGCGCAACCGAACTCACTCAGCAGCTGAATATTATGCATGCTGGTATCCGCATTCGAGAACGCCTGCTCCTCGGTTATCTCAATAGTAATATACGCAGGCGATACGCGATAACGCTTAAACAATGCGATAATCTGAGCGGCGCTATCCTTTTGCATCAGCGTATACGGCAGCAAATTGACGGAGAAGCGTCGGCCAGGATGGTGATCGATCTGGCTGAACAGCGTTTCCAGAACCAGCATATCGAAACGCTGGCTGAGGTTGAACTGCGCAATAAGCGGAATAAAACGATCCGGCGTGATAATCGTCTCGCCGCAACGCATACGGGTGAGGATTTCGTAATAGCCCTCCCCTTCTGCGTTCTGAATCGGCTGCGCATACAGCAGGAGGCTACGCTCGTTCAGCGCTTGTTTTATTTTCGTCAGCATCCGTACCTGTTCGGTCGTTTGATCGGAAACCTCTTCCTGCGCGATATCTAACGCCAACACCCGCTGCACGGCGCCAGCCTGCTCCGATAACCAGCTAAGCTGGCCAAGCATGGGGTGTAATTCGGTCTCAATGCCGCTGTAACTACCCCACGCCGCGCCAAACTCTAAATCCAGATCCTGGTTATGCCAGTTAAATTTAGCGTGGTTAAGCATCGAGACGATGTGGTTTAACCGTGCCGCCGGTTCCGGCCCCTCTATCACCAGCAATAACTCGCTACCCGGGAGCTGATAAATTTTATCGTGGTGATCCAGGAGCGGCTGCAGACGGCGGGCTATTTGCCGTTTGCACTCTACACGCATCATCATGCCGTAGTGACGGCTAAGGAAGTCCAGGTTTTCGATACGCAGGCTGCTAATAACAACCCGAGGCGATTGGCGCAAATGCCCTTCCAGCGCCCGCAGATTGGGTAACCCGGTTAACGGATCTTCTTCAGCCCGATCGCGCCAGCGCTGTTTAATTCTCTCGCTACGCGAATAAATATCCGTCATGTAAAACAAACAAATCGTGAATGAAATTAACACCGACAGGACAAATGACAAGGAGTACCCCGATTGAACGCCCTGGAGAAAATTTTTGTTATAGGCCACTAAAAAGAATGCCGAAATAGCCCAGGTAATGCGAATTAATTCGTGCCCCAGCCGGCCGATACCGATGAAGTAGAGAATAAAAATAATCGGCACCAGATATCCAGCAATTAAATCTGAATCAAAAGGCGCGCAAAGCACCAGCATGATTGTGATTAATACCATAAACCAATATATGGTAAAGGCTCTTCTTTTTTTCACCAGCCACGGTTGACAATGACGCAACCAAAACACCCGCCGGTAACGTGGGCAAACCATCATTCTCATCGGGTAATAGAAAGCGGTAGTAAAGATTAAGGCGGCGCATATCAACGCCTGGATATCAATAACGGAATAGATGATCGACGCGGTACTGAAGTAGCTGGAGACGGCAAGCGGGAAGGCGAAGAAGCGCCCCGCCAGATACATCGTCAGCTTAAGCAGAATGGGGGCAAAGAAGCCGCCCCAGAAGATACGGCGACCGATATGGCGCTTGGCAGGCCTTCCGCTACGCCATTTTTTCCCCGACAACGAGCGCATGATAGCGAAGGTGAAAAAGACGGAAAATAACTGACAAAATAACAGGATAGCGGCCTGTGTATAAGTTAGATCTATTACAAATGTATTAGTAATTGCAAACGCAACAATCAAGGGGGCAACGGCGTAACGGCCAAAAATACAAATGGTTGCGTACATTACGCTTAATGGCAGCCATGCCAGATAAATTTGTTTTCCGTCGATAAGGGTTTGCGGAGAAATTAATCGAGATAGCGGAATAAAAATCAAACAAACAATTAACGCCAGCAGAGTTTTTTTAACTTTGATGTTAAATATGTCAGTCATTATTGTTAATCAACACCTCTGCGGCTAAAAAATTATAAGCAATCAGAAAATAGTATGTTGGTTAATAATGGCAGGCAAGAAAATAAATCGAGAAAAATTCCTAAATTACGTTGGTTTTTATTTGCTCGATACACGCTGACGTAAGCTTAACGTCATTTACATTAACGGCGCAAAAAGCAAAAACCCCCGCCGTAGCGAGGGTTCGAATTTTGGTGGAGCTAAGCGGGATCGAACCGCTGACCTCTTGCATGCCATGCAAGCGCTCTCCCAGCTGAGCTATAGCCCCACAGGACCTCTTTACGAACCAAATCCGCTGGGTGCAGAATTTGGTGGAGCTAAGCGGGATCGAACCGCTGACCTCTTGCATGCCATGCAAGCGC